>SFIM01000028.1 GCA_004556155.1 Clostridiales bacterium | reverse complement strand
GACCTGCTCTCATTATAGCAAAGGAGGCGCTTCTTGTATCTTAAGCTTTTCCCTCTCACCAGCTCCGCTGGTGGTTTTCTTCTTCGCTGAAGCGACAATAAAAACGCTGTCTGGATAAAACCAAACAGCGTTTTTTTAACCATTTTTTCAGCTCTTTTATTTGCAGTTCAGCGCCGCCAGCGTCCGCAGGTCGCCCATGATCAGCTCCTTGCTGATATGCTCGCCCGGCGCGTATTCCAGGATCCACTCGGCGTTGGGCGCGGTGCGGTTGGTCAGCAGCAGCAGCTCGCACATTTCCTCAGCCGTGTAGTAATTGCCCGGCTCGAACATCGGGCGATGGCTATCGGCGCTGCCGTTGTTGTTATGCAGATGGAAGGAATGAATGCGCGTGCCCAGCGTGCGCAGCACATGGGGCACATCCCAGTGGTTGATAAAGGCGTGGCCGATATCAATCAGCGAGCCCACCTCGGCAGGCAGCTGCTCAAACAGCGCCAGGTACTGATCCTGATCAAAGAGCACGCCGCTCTTAGTGCGCACGCCCACGTTTTCCACCGTCAGGTTGATCTTGCGCTCCACCGCCATGTTGGCTACGGCCTGGATGGCCTCGGTGGCATAGCCGCGCAGGGTATCCTTATCGGCCTCGGGGATGTTCTGCATATGGTGGGTATGCAGCACGATGGAGCGCGCCCCAAACTCCTGATACACATCAAACGCGCGCCGCCAGCAATCCAGAAAATGACGGCGCTCCTCGCTATCGGGGCCGGAGGCAGCCTCGCAATCCACAAACGGGCCGTGGAAGGTCAGCGGCACATCGGCCAGCCGCGCCTTCTGCAGCGCCTGCTTGGCCATGAAATCGGGCTTATCGGTGTAAATGGCCAGCTCCACGCCCGTGCTTGCCTCGCGGACGGAGCGAACCACGTCCAGCAGGAAATCATAGTCGTCATAATGGATACAGTAGGCAGCGTTGATAATTTGATGCATAAAAGCTATACTCCTTTCCGATTTCAGCAATCGGTTGATTGTGCTTTAGTGTCCTTCAGCATAAGCTCACGCAGCGTTACGCCGCTCAGGTATCCGCGCACCACATCCTCCAGCCCCTGCCACAGCGGCAGCGTGGGGCATTGTCCGCTGCGGGGACAGGCGTTTGGCGCGTGCTCCAGGCAGGCAACTGGGGCAAGCGAACCCTCGGTGACGCACAGAATTTGATACACCGTGTATTCCTGCGGCGCCTTCAGCAGGCGATACCCGCCCTGATGCCCGCGCACGGCGCGCAGAAGCCCGGCCTGCGTGAGCTGAAGGGCGATCTGCTCCAAATACTTTTTGGATATTTCTTCGCGCTGCGCCGTATCCTTCAGGGCCACATAGCCCTCGCCCTGGTGGACGGCGATGTCCAGCATCATGCGCAGGGCATAGCGGCCCTTGGTGGAGATTTTCATATCGGTCAACTCCCGAACAAATCACTCAATTATTATCATACCATAGATTGGCCGGATTAGCAAGTGCATGCAAATCCTATAAAGCCTATTGATTTAATAGGCATATGTGCTATAATATTGCGGCAGCCCGCCGGTTCGGGCCGCGCGCAACGCATTATTCCTACGGGAGGAACGCCATGAAAAAGTATTTTGCTCTTGCCCTGCTGCTGATCCTGACGGCCCTGACCGGCTGCTCCGCGCAGCAAACGCAGGCAGATTTTACCATTTCACGCGATCAATTAACCGCCGAGCCGCTGTTTGCGGATGTGAAGCAGGGCAAAACGGCCATGCAGATCATCGCCCTGCTGGATGCGGACGGCACGCCCCGCCTGGCCTACAATACCTGCCAGGTGTGCGCCGGCTCGCCCTACGCCTACTTTGCCTATCAGCAGGGCGCGCTGGTGTGCCAGAACTGCGGCAACGCCTTTGACCTGTCCTCCGTCGGCCAGGCGACGGGCGGCTGCAATCCCCTGCCCGTGACGGATTACCAGACCGACGCGGACACCATTACCATTCCCGCTGCGGCGCTCAAGCAGGCCAGCGCCGCCTTTGCCAACTGGAAGAAGGGCCTGCAATGAATGCGACGACCAAACGCCTGATCATCGGCGGCATGACCTGCCCCCACTGCCAGGCGCGCGTGCAGCAGGCGCTGTTGGGCGTGCCCGGCGTGGCGCGCGCGCAGGTGAGCTATGATCGCGGCACGGCCGATGTGACGCTGGATCCGGAGGAAGCAACGCTTGCCACCCTGTGCGCGGCCATCGAGGGCGCGGGCTATCGCCTGCTGGACGCACCCGAGCGCACAAGCCTGCTGCGCGCGGCAGGGTATCTGCTGCTGATGGCGGCGCTGTTTATGCTGCTGCAAGCCACGGGGCTGCTCAATCGCCTGGCCCCCGGCCAGCTGGCGCAAAGTGGCATGGGCTATGGCATGCTGTTCCTGGTGGGATTGATGACCTCGGTACACTGCGTGGCCATGTGCGGCGGCATCAGCCTGTCGCAATCGCTGCCGGGAGGGCAGGCGCAAGCCAAGTCCTCCACCCGGCAGGCGCTGACCCCGGCGCTGCTGTACAACGCGGGGCGGGTGATCTCCTATACCCTCACGGGGCTGATCTTCGGCACGCTGGGCATGCTGTTTGGCGCGGGGCTGGATACCTCGCTATCCGTGCTGGCGCAGGCGGCACTCAAGGTCGTGGCGGGGCTATGCATGCTGGCGATGGGGCTAAACCTGCTGGGGCTGTTTCCCGCCCTGCGCAGGCTGCGGCTGCGCCTGCCCCGCCTGCCAAAGCGGCTGCGCCCGCGCGGCCCGCTGACGGTGGGGCTGCTCAACGGCCTGATGCCCTGCGGCCCGCTGCAAGCCATGCAGTTAGCCGCGCTGTCCAGCGCAAGCCCGGTGCGCGGGGCGCTGTCCATGCTGGCCTTCAGCCTGGGCACGGTGCCGCTGATGCTGGGGCTGGGGTCGCAGGTATCGCTGCTGGGGCAGCGCTTCCGGCGTGCCGTCACGGTGGGCGGCGCGGTGCTGGTGGCCGTGATGGGGCTATCCATGCTCTCCCAGGGCGCGGCGCTGGCCGGCATGCTGCCCGCCGCCGCCCAGCCGGGCGTGCAGGCGCAAGCCGAGGCCGGGGTGCAGGTGGTGCGCAGCACGCTCCTGCCCAATAGCTATCCCAGCATCACCGTGCAGGCCGGCGTGCCCGTGCGCTGGGAGATCGACGCGCCCAGCGGCAGCATCAACGGCTGCAACAACCGCCTGATCATCCCCGCCCTGGGCATGGAATACACCTTCCACACGGGCAAGAACGTGATCACCTTCACCACGGAGCACTCCGGCACGCTGCCCTATACCTGCTGGATGGGCATGATCCGCGGGGTGATCACAGTGGAAGACCCTTTAGAAAGCACCGCAGCAAGCTAAAGCAATGCCTGCCGCTGAAAGTCAGCTAAAGCAGTCTTTCAGCGGAAAACGTCATTTTCTTGTGAGCCAAAGGCTCACGGGCAGAAAATGACATAGGAAGCAGCCTAACGGCTGCTCCTCGCGCCGGCGGCATCGCCGCTTTCGTGGCTTCGCCAAGTTGCTTGACTGCCGATGCCGCGCAGATCAGGCGAAGCCTGCGCCGCCGCTGCGGATTAATAGCGCCGCCAAAGGCGGCTGAGGGCAGGCGATTTTGCAAATCGCCGCCCGAAACCCGCGCTTGCCGCAAGGCAGTAGCGCGGGGCGTAAAAAAGAAGGAGCTGCGCCCCTTCTTTACTTCTCGACTAAGTAAGCTATGCTTTGAAGACAAACAAATGGCTCTCTCAAGCAGAGAAAGCCCTTTTTCAATGCGTTCAATTACTTTTCGATATGCTCAAAGAAATCGTTCCCGGCCTCATCCTCGCCCACGGTGGAGAACACCAGGGTGTAGAGCGTGCTGTCAAAGCGCGAGCCCTTATAGGCCACCTGCCAGCGGTCATCCTTGGTTTGGGATTCATGCCAGGCAAAGGCGCGGCGCGCCACCTGGAAGCCCGTATCCCCGCCAAAGGCGGACAGCGGCTGCGACCAATCCATCACGGTGGTGGGCTGGCTGCCCAGGTGACGATACAGCTTTTTCACCTGCCACACGCCGTATTCCTGCGCGCTCTGGGGATCATAGGATGCATCCGCGGCCAGCTCCACCGCGGCGGTGTACACCGCGTCGGATACCACCAGGTGCTGCGTGTGGCCGTACTCGCCCTTGACGTCCTGGGTCAGTATCACCTCGGGCTGATAGCGGCGGATGGCGCGCACGATGCGCGTGTAGGTATTTTCACGCCCCCAGCGCGCATAAGCGCCGTTCATATCGTTATTGCGGCCATCGCTGAAGGTGCCGATATCGGGATAGCTGCGCACCCCGCACTCCCACAGGCCGCACAGCAGCTCCAGGCGGCGCAGATAGCTATTGCAGGCCATGTACATCACCTGCACGGCCATACCGCGCTCACCGGCATAGGTGGGCAGCGCGCCGCCAAACCACAATAGCTCGTCGTCCGGGTGCGCCACGATCAGCAATAGATCCGCCTTCTCGCAGGAAGGCTGCCATTCGCGCGCCTCGATGGCGGGAGTATCGCCGGGGGTGAACACGTTGATCTGCCGCAGGGACAGGGGCAGCTTCTCGCCGTCCCTGGCAAATACCAGGCGGAAGCGCTGGCTGCGGGCGGGAAAGGCGGCGTAGCCCTGGGCATAATCGCCCGTGTACGCGCCGATCTGCTGCCAATCGCCCTGCGCATCCTGCGCCTGCACCACATAGGGCAGGATATGCTCGCCATACTGCACGCACACCGCGTCCACGGTCTGGCCGTTGGGATCGATATAGAAGGTATGCTCCACAGCCTCGGCGCCGTTCACCTCGGTCAGCAGGCGGCCGTCGTTCAGGCGGCTGGCCAGCTCGGTGCCATTGGCAAAGTAGATGCGGCAGGAGCGGTTAACCTGCCGGCTCTGCTCGGCCACGGACAGGCAAGGCAGGGCCAGCAGCAGGCACAGCAGCAGGCACAGGGCGGATTTTTTCATCAGGGTCAGTCCTTTTCGTATTTATGGCTGGGCAGTGGTCAGATCGCTCTCCGGGATGTTTTCAAACAGATCGTTCCCGGCCTTATCCTCGCCCACGGCGGTGTAGGCCAGCGTGTACAGGCAGGGCGAATGCTTGGCGGATTCCCCCACCATGGCCCCGGCGGTGGTGGTTTCGTATTTTTGATAGGCTTCCCAGGCCACCTGATAGGCCGTCTTGCCCTCCAGGCTTTCCAGCGGCGTGCTCCAGCTGATGCGGATGGGGCTGTCGCCCTCGTGCAGATACAGCTTTTTCACCTGCCACGCGCCGTACATGCTGGCGCTGGCGGGGTCGTAATTGACGTCCGCGGCCTTTTTCACCGCGCGCAAAAGCGAGCGCGCGCAGGCCATATGCACGCCGTGGCCGTCCTCGCCCTCGATGGCGTGGGTGACGACCACCTCGGGCTGATAGCGGCGCAGCAGCTGCACCACATAGCGGTCGGTCGCCTCGATGCCGCCCCACTGGCTGAACGCCTTGGATGCCTGGGTGGTTTTGAGATCCTCAAACATGCCGATATCGGGGTAGCTGCGCAGCCCGCAGGCATGCATGGCGTTGAGCATTTCCAGCCGGCGGCAGGAATTGACCATGGTCATCGTGGCCACGGCCACGCTGTAGCCCTTGCCCACGGCGTAGTAGGGCACCAGGCCGCCGAACCATTGCAGCTCGTCGCCCGGATGCCCGGCCAGCACCAGCAGATCGGCCTTTTGCACGCTGCTTTCCCAGATGTTCACCAGGCTGTCGTCGCGCTCGCCCTGGCCAAAGAGGTACAGCTCACGGATGAACAATTGCAGCGGCTTATCGCCCGTATCAAAGCGCAGGCGAAACTGCGTCAGCGGCTCAAACTGCACATAGGCCTGGGCATAGGGCTGATTCCAGCTGGCCAGATCCACCCACTCGCCGTTATAGTCAATCTGCACGGTGAAGGGCATGATGTTATTGCCAAACTCAATGTACACGGCCGAGCATACCTGGCCATCCTGCATGGAAACTTCAACCACCGGCTCGCGGTTTTTTTCGGCCTGCAGGGCGGTGGAGCGGTCGCGATCCAGCATGCGGCCCAGCGTGCCGCCGTTTTGCGGCACGGTAATCTGCGCGCTGGCCGTCACATCCTGCGCGGTATCAGCCAGCGCCGCGGCGCACAGCAGAAGGGTCGCCGCCAGCGCCAGCAGAAACAGCATGATTCTTTTCATTATTCCTTTTCACAGGCCGCCTTGAGGGCGCGGCAGCAGATGGCAGCCGCCGCCGTCAGGCAGACCGCGTCGGTCAGATAGCCAAACCAGAAGGGCATGTTCTGATAGATTTTGCCATCCAGCAGGAACTCCACCAGCGCGCACACGGCCAGCAGGGCCACAAAGCCCACAATGGCGATGATGCGGCGCGGCAGCTTCCAGCCGCTATGGCGCAGGCTGGGGATGAGCACGCACAGCAGCACAATGCCGGCAAAGGCCATCACATCGCGCAGGAAGTCGATCTTGAGCACCTCGTCGCGGCGCGCGCTTTCAAAGAAGATCTGCGCGCAGGCCACAATGACGATGCCCACGCCCGCCACAAAGCCGCGGCCGCGCTTGCCCAGCGTCTGGGTATACACGGCGGCGATGAGCGCCACCAGCGCCTCGCCCATGTGCACGGCGTAGGTGCTTTCGCCATACAGGCCCACGCGCGCGATGGGGGCAAACTGCAGGCCGGGCACGGTCACCTCAAAGCCCGTGCCATTCATGGTGGAGCCCTCGCCAAAGCGCGACAGCGCCAGCGCCATCAGCAGGCCGGGCACCACGCAATCCAGCGTATCCAGGAAGGAAACCTTCTCGATCTTGGCGGTCAGCAGGGCGGCCAGGGCCAGGCCGATGGTCACGCCCATGATGGAGAACCCGCCGTAATCGATGCGGAAGATAAAGCCAAAGCCGTTATCCAGCAGCAGCACGATACTGCACAGGCAATATACCAGGCGGCCAAAGATCACCGAAAGCGGGATGGCCAGCACGGGGAAGAGCAGCGCCGCGTTGACGTCATAATGCGTGCGCTTGGCGCGGTTGATGGACATCAGCACGCCGATGAGCACGCCCAGCGTCAGAAACAGCGCATAGGCCGTTACATCGCGGCCAAACAGGGTAAACAGCGCGGGCTTGGTCAGCTCCTGAAATTCAAACACGGAAAATTCCTTCCTTTCGTAGGGCAGATTTCGCGGGGATCGTTATTCGCTGTAAATGGATACAAAGTAGAGGATATCGCTCAGATCGCGCACCTTGGGGTTGGTCAGGCTGTTGATCTTTTTGTTGTGGAACACCATGGTGGTGGAGCCGCCGCCGTCGATGTTATAGGCCAGCTTGATTTCGTAGCCATCCAGCTTGCCCTCCACCTCCTGCAGGCACTCCTCAAATTCCTTCAGGGTCATGCCGCTGCTGTTTTCATCCAGCACGCTTTCGCAGCTGACAATCAGGTAGGTCAGCGTATCCAGCTGGCACACGGCCATACGCGCGTACTGCTTGGCCCCGGCGATCTGGAAGAAATTCTGGACGGTATCCTGGTGCATCCGCCGCCATTCGCCGTCGATCTTGATAACCGGGCCAAAGTTAAAGCTGTTCACCACCGTCAGATCGGGGTTCGCGGCGTGCCAATCCTCCACCTTTTTCTTGGTGGGCTCGATGATCACATGCAGGTCGCCGTGCTGGTCAATCATCAGCACATCCCACTCCTTGCGGGGGCGCATGCGGTATTCCACGCCCTGGCGCACCAGATAGCCGTAATCATAATAGTTATGATAATCGGCGTTGATGGCAAGCACCGCGTTATTGGCCGTGGCCATCGTTTCGCCGGGCACCGTGCGGCTGGAATTGTACTTATAGGCCATGGCCGTGCGGATCTGGCTGGGATCGGCAATCTTGATAACCGCGTACACATAGTTGGTTTCGTGGATGCGGCCCTCGCCGATATCCACCGTCAGGGAGGGGTCCTCATAGTGGGTATCGGAGGTATAGTACTGCTCGGCAGGCGCCTGAGCAACCTCCTCCAGCGACAGGGGCTTTATTTCCGCCAGCGCGGGCAGGCAGCCCAGCAGCAGCG
This sequence comes from Clostridiales bacterium, assembly GCA_004556155.1. Classification (GTDB taxonomy): domain Bacteria; phylum Bacillota; class Clostridia; order Christensenellales; family Aristaeellaceae; genus SFMI01. The sequence goes on along the minus strand of SFIM01000028.1, from coordinate 75,526 downwards.
CCAGCGCGGCCAGCGCCGCCAGCGTGCGCCGGGCGGCATTTGTCAATTGCATTGTGTTATTCCTCCCATGCGGTGGTAAAGTAGATGATATCGCTCAGCTCGCGCCCGCGGGCCTTGCCGGTAGCGTTGATCTTTTGGTTGTGGAAGATCACGGTGGTGGAGTTGCCGCCGTCCAGGTTGTAGGCAAATTGAATCTTGCGCCCGTCCAGCTTGCCTTCCACCTCGCGCAGGCAATCGGTAAACTCGCTCAGCGTCATGCCGCGGCTGCCTTTATCCTCGGGGCACTCGCAGGCAACGATCAGGTAGGTAAGCGCGTCCAGCTGGCAGATGGCCAGGCGGGAGGCCAGCTTATCGCCCTCGATGCGATAGAGATTTTGCATATTCTCGCGCGATACCTCGCGCCACTGGCCATCCTGCGCCAGCACGGGGCCAAAGTTGAAGGTATCCACCATTTGCAGTGCGAGATGCTCCTGCTGCCACTGGGCGATTTTTTCCTCCCCTGGCTCCACAATGCCGTGCAGGTCGCCGTGCTGATCGATGATCAGCAGATCCCAGTTGCGCTCCGGCCGGTTGCGATAGTTCACGCCCCGGCGCGTCAGATAGCCGTTTTCATACATGGTGTGATAATCGGCATTGACGGCCAGCACCGCGCGGTTGGCCTGGGCGATCATCTGCCCCGGCACCGCCTTGACGGAGTTATAGCGGAAGGCCATGGCCGTGCGCAGCTGCCCCGGCTGGGTGATGGTGATCACCGCGTACAGATAGCCCGTATCGTAGATGCGCCCGCCGGGATACACCTGCACCGACAGGGTGGGATCCTGATACTGGGTATCGGAAAGGTAGTATTGTTCTCCCGGCGCGGGGGCGGGGCTGTTCATATCCAGCGCCGCCACATCCGCCTGGGCGCATAGACCCATCAGGCAGAATAGCAGCGGCAGCAGCACGCAAAGCGGCCGTTTCATCAGGGGCAGCAACTCCTATCGCATGGTATAAAACGCGAGAAAGCCGCGCGCTGAAACAAGCGCACGGCTGAAAGAGCCTGATTATTCTTCAGCTTTCCACGCGCTGGCAAAGTAAATACAATCCGGCACGCTGCGCTTCTTGGGGTTGGTGGGGGCGTTGATCTTCTGATTATTAAACGCGAAGGTGCAGGAGGAGCCGCCGTCCAGGTTGAAGGCCGTCTGGATCTTATAGCCATCCAGCTTGCTCTCCACCTCGCGCAGGCAATCGTAGAATTCATTCATCGTCAGGCCCTCGCTGTCCTTATCCTCGGGGCCTTCGCTGGTGACGCACAGGTAGGTCAGCTCGTCCAGCTGGCAGAAGGCAATGCGCTGCGCATCTTTATAGGTGCCGATGTAATCGGTGTTGAGGTTCTGCTTGAGGGTGTTGAAATCCTCGCGGGTGCGCTCGCCATCCTGGATGATGATGGGGCCGAAGTTCCAGCTGTTGACCACCTGCAGGCCCTCGGCTTCAGCCTGGGCCAGGAAGGCCTCCACCTTTTCCTTGTTGGGCTCCACCATGCCGTGGAAATTGCCGTACTGATCCACCATCAGCAAATCCCAGGTCTTGTTGGGGCGGTTGCGGTACACCTTGCCCTGGCGCACCATATAGCCGTTGGTATGCCAGGAATGGCTGTAATAATCGCCGTTGATGGCAAAAACGCCGTTCATCTTCTTGGCCATATCGGCCACGCGCTTGCCATCGCCAGGGCTGGAATAGTTAAAGGCGAAGGCCGTGCGCAGCTGGCTGGCATTGGCAATCTTGATGACGGCGTACACATAGTTGGTATCATAGATGCGGCCGCCCCAGTAGATATCCACCGTGATGGAGGGATCTTCGTAATGGGTGTCGGAGGTATAGTTGGCCGGGTCGTACTTCAGGCCGCCCGTCTGGTCGATGGGCAGGGTTACGATTTCGGCAAAAGCGTCGTAGGTGTTCAGCGGCGAGGGCACAAATACCAGCAGCAGCGCCAGCAGCACGGCAATCGCCACAACCTTCCAAATCTTCTTCAGCATGCGTCATTTCCCTTCCGCCCGCGCCTTTTTGCCCGCGGGCATCTCGCCTTAGTATATCATAATCCGCCCCCTGCGTCCATAGCCGATTTTTGCCGCGCCGCCCGCCAAAAGCATATTTTACATTTAAAATTCGCGGCGTAATTCAGATTGTCAAAAAAGCCTCGCTTCCTCTCCCAGGATGCATGAAGGGGCCGCAGCCCCTTCCTATATAATCCGCAGTACCGGCTTTGCCGGTGCGAGGAGCAGCCGTCAGGCTGCTTCCTCTGTCATTTTCTGGCCGTGCAGCCCTGGCTGCACAAGAAAATCTGCTTTCCCGATTGTCAAAAAAGCCCCGCTTCCTCTCCCAGGATGCATGAAGGGGCCGCAGCCCCTTCATATATAATTCGCAGTACCGGCTTTGCCGGTGCGAGGAGCAGCCGTCAGGCTGCTTCCTCTGTCATTTTCTGGCCGTGAGCCGCAGGCTCACAAGAAAATGACGTTCCCGCTGAAAGACTGCTTTAGCTGACTTTCAGCGGCACCAAAAATGCCCGCCGGCGTTCCGGCGGGCGGCTGATCGGGGGAGATCAGCAGGGTGCGCTTATTATTTCATGCCGTTATAGGCAAAGGCTTTGATAATCTTTTTGCTGGCGAACAGGAACACGATCAGCACCGGCACCACCAGGATCACGTTGGCGGCCATGATGTTGTTCCAGATCAGGCCGTACTCGGCGTCCTTGATCTTTTCAATATACATGGTCAGGGGGCGGTACTTATCGTTGTTGGTCATGACCAACGGCCAGAAGTAAGCGTTCCAGTGGCTGACGAAGGAGAACATGGCGATGGTGACCATGGAGGACTTGGCCATGGGCAGCATGATGCGCGTCATGATCTGCAGCTCGCTGGCGTTATCCAGGCGGGCGGATTCAACCAGCTCGTCGGGAATCTGCTTGAACGCCTGGCGCAGCATGAAGATGCCGAAGGAGTTGGTGGCGAAGGGCAGGATCTGCGGCCAGAGGGAGTTGATCATGCGGGCCTTGGCCATCATCAGGTAGATGGGGATGTAGGTCACCTGGCCAGGGATCATGAAGGCTACCAGCACGATGGACCAGCACAGGCCCTTGCCGAAGAACTTGCGCTTGGCGAAGGCATAGGCGGCGGGCACCATGATGAGCAGCTGCATCACGATGATGGACGCGGTGACGACCACGCTGTTGAAGGCGAACCTGCCGAAGCTGATTTCCATATTGACGATGTCAATAAAGCTCTGGAAGGTGAAATTGCGCGGCCACAGGGTGGGCGGGGTCAGGATGGCTTCATTATAGGTCTTAAAGGCGGTAATGAACATCCAGTAGAAGGGGAACACGAAGATGATCACGCAGATGAGCTTGAGAATATCGCTGACCAGGTTGGGCAGGTAATTCTTGAAGCGGCGCTTGATTTGAAGATCCTTCATTTTGTCCATAACCTCCTTTCCTTACTGATAATGTACTTTCTTTTCCAGACCCTTGAAGTCAAACAGCGTGATCAGGATCAGGATCAGCATCAGCATAACGCCGCCGGCAGCGCCCATGCCCAGGGAGTTGTTGCGGTTGAACGCAAACTCATAGATGAACATGCACAGCACCTGGGTGGAGGTGCCGGGGCCGCCGTTGGTCATGATGCGGATGGAATCGAACACCTTGAAGGAGCCCGTGGTGATGGTGATCAGCAGCATGAACAGCTGCGGGCTCAGCATGGGCAGGGTGATCTTGAAGAAGGTCTTGCAGGTGGAGGAGGAGTCCAGGCGCGCGGCCTCGTAAATCTCCGCCGGGATGGCCTTCAGGGCCGACAGGATGATCAGCGCGTAGTAGCCGATGCTCTTCCACGTATTCATCACGATGACGCAGTTCATGGCCGTGCTGGTGGAGCCCAGCCAGTTCCTGGCAGGCAGCCCGAATGCGCGCAGCACGGTGTTCATCAGGCCGCTGGTATCGGTGGAGAAGATCCAGCTCCAGATAAAGGCGCAGGATACGGAGGCCACCAGGTGGGGCACGAAGAAGGCCGTCTGGGCAAAGTTGTTGATCTTACGATCCTTCTGCAGCCACACGGCGAAGATCACCGACAGGGCAATCAGCAGGAACATGTGGATGAAGGTGTAGTAAGCGGTGTTTTTCAGGGCGATTAAAAACTCGCGGCGCACAAACAGCAGCTGACGGTAGTTTTCAAGGCCGATGTATTTTTTGTAGGCGTTGGCCGCGTTGCCCCTGTACATACTGATCTGAACCAGGTTGAACATGGGGTAGAGCGTGAACACGCACAGGAACAGAATAGCCGGGAACACCATGGCCCAGGAGCCCAGGGTGCTGCGGATCTTGTTCCTGCGCCGCAGATCGGTCTGCGCCTGCGCAAGCGTGGTTTTAGGCATTGTTGTTTCCTCCCGCGCGCTGGATATACTGGTCGTAATTGCTCACATCGCCGCGGCGGATGCGCTGGCCGTCCTTGTCAAAGAAGTACAGATCGTCCGCGCGCACGGAGAGCACCACGTCCTGATCGTACTGGAAGGTATCGTCCGGGGACTTGACCATGATGGCCTCGTCGCCCATCTGAATCTTATAGGTGGTATCGCTGCCCAGCATTTCGCGGGTGAGGATATGGCCCTTGCGGACAAAGGGAGCGCCCTCCAGGCGCTGGGTGCCCAGCTGCACGCGCTCGGGGCGGAAGCCCAGCTTATCCTCGCCCATGGGCAGGATGTTCATCGGCGGGGTGCCGATAAACTGCGCGGTGAAGGCGTTGTTGGGGTCGTGGTAGATCACCTCGGGAGAGGCCTCCTGCATGATCCTGCCTTTATCCATCAGCACAATCTGATCCGCCATAGCCATGGCCTCGGTCTGGTCATGGGTAACATAGATGAAGGTGGTCTTCAGGCGGTTGTGCATTTCAATCAATTCGGTACGCATGGCCACGCGCAGCTTGGCGTCCAGGTTGGACAGCGGTTCGTCCATCAGGAACACCTTGGGCTTCTTTACCATGGCGCGGGCCAGGGCGATGCGCTGGCGCTGGCCGCCGGACAGCGTGCCAGGCTTGCGATCCAGATAGTCGGTCAGGCCTACGACGGCCGCGTATTCTTTAATCAGCTTTTCGCGTTCTTCCTTGGGAACCTTGCGGTTTTTCAGGCCAAACTCGATGTTTTCCTTTACGGTCATGGTCGGGTAAATGGCGTAGTTCTGGAACACCATGGCAATATCGCGCTTGGCGGGGTCAAGGTCGGTAATGTCCTTGCCATCCATCAGCACATGGCCGCTGGTAGCCGGGCCGATACCGGCGATCATGCGCAGCAGCGTGGTTTTGCCGCAGCCGGACGCGCCGACCAATACGGTAAATTTGCCATCCTGGATGGTCAGATCCAGATCTTCGATAACCTTGTTGCTGCCAAATGCCTTGGTAACTTTAACAAATTGAATTTCAGCCACTGCTGTTTCCCCCTGACGTAGATAGTTAATATAATCGGAGGGCGGGGAGGCGTATGCCTCCCCGCCTGTTTTTTAAGAGAATCTAAGGATTAGAACAGGTGAGAAGTGTTGGTCTTGATCTGCTCAACGGCCTGCTCGGGGGTGATGCTCTTTTCCTGGATCAGGTAGTCGCCCTGCTCCTGGATGTTCACGATGAACTCCTGCAGATCGGTGAAGGTGGGGTATTCCTGGCACACGCCGTAGTTCATCATCTGCTCGAAGGGAACCTTGTAGGTGGGGTTCTCAGCCCAGAAGGCCTGCATCTTGTCGTAGTTGGCAACGGACTTGGTGACAGGCAGATAGCCGGTAGCCATGGAGTTGTTGTACACCTGCTCGTCGCTCATCAGGAACTGCAGGAATTCCCAGCCGGCAGCCAGGGTCTTCTCGTCGTTGCCGGTGGCCATCAGGGTCAGCTGGCCGCCGCCCACTTCGCAGGTGCGCTTGGAGGGATCGTAGGAAGGCTGATACGCAACGCCCAGCTCGTAGCCAGCTTCGGTCATGCTCTTGAGCAGGTTCTTCATGGTACCGGAGGAAGCGATGTAGCAGCCCAGCTTGCCCTGAACCAGCATTTCGGCGGCAACGGTGGAAGCCTGCGTGCTGTCGTAGGGACGGCAGATGCCTTCGTCAACCATGTTGCGCCACCAGGTCAGGTGATTGAGCATGGAGGTGCCATCCAGAGCGGGAGAGGTGCCTTCGGTGGACAGCATGGGCTCGCCCATCTCCCACAGCCAGGCAGCGTTGATGTAGCCGAAGTCCTTCAGCAGTTCGAAGCCGTACACGGTGGTTTCGCCGTTTTCGTTCTTTTCAGTCAGAGCGCGGGCGAAGGCTTCCAGGTCGGCCAGGGTGTCGGGGGCAGTCAGGCCCTTCGCATCCGCCATGGTCTTGTTGTAGTACAGGACGGGGGTGGAGCGAACGTAGGGCAGGGAGAAGAGGTGACCGTCGGTGTTGCCTTCGATCTGCTGGAAGCAGTCGAGCAGGTTATTGATGTCAAAACCGGTCTTCTCGGCGTAGGGAGCCATATCGGCCAGCAGCTCATCCTCGAGCAGGCTGACGATGTAGGTGTTGCCAAACACAGCCACGGTGGGAACTTCGTCCGTCTGGCTGGCCAGCTGACACTTGGAGTACAGCTCGGGATAGCCGCCGATGTAGGTGGCTTCTACAAAGATGTTCTTTTCCTTGCCGATGGTCTTGTTGAATTCGTCAACGGCCTTTTCGCAGGCTTCCAGGTTGGCGCCCGAGGAACGGTTGTGCCAGAAACGAACCAGGGTGGGTTCTTCCGCGCTGGCGAAGCTGCACAGGGACAGCGCCATGATCAGCGCGAGAGCAAGAGATACGAGCTTCTTCATTTTGGGTTTCTCCTCCTTTTTATTTGCAGCAGACTGCCGTCTGCGTGCGGAGCGGTGGATTAGAACAGGTGAGCACTGATGCTCTTGATCTGCTCAATGGCCTGTTCGGGGGTGATGTTGCGCTCCTGGATGAGCTGAGAGGTAACGTTGGACACGTTGGTCTTGAACTCGGTGCGATCCAGGAACATGGGGGTTTCCTCGCAGTGGCCCCAGGCCAGCTGATCATAGGCAACCTTGAACAGGGGGTTCTCTTCCCAGAACTTGGCCATGGCTTCGTTGTTTTCCACGGTCTTGGTGGTGGGCAGATAGCCGGAGCCGATGGCCTCGGCCGCGACCATATCGTCGCTCATGAGGAACTGGATGAATTCCCAGCCGGCGCTGGTCACTTCTTCGCTGTTGCCAGCCATCAGGATGATGTTGCCGCCGCCGATGGATACCGCGCGGTTGTCGATATCATAGGTGGGGTAGTAGGATACGCCCAGCTCGATGCCGGCTTCCTTGGAGAACTTGTAGATATTGGACAGGGAGCCGCAGGAGGCTACGAAGCAGGCAAGCTTGCCCTGATAGAACATTTCGGTCGCGGTGTTCTGCGCGCCAGTGCTATCGAAGGGACGGCACCAGCCCTCGTCGATCCAACGGATCCAGTCGGTGAAGAGCTTGAGCAGCGAGCCTTCCAGGCAGGGAGCGGTGCCGCCCTCGCCAACCAGGGGCTGACCCAGCTGCCACAGGAAGGAGCCCTGCAGGTAGGTGGTGTCGTTGAGCAGCTCAAAGCCCCAGCAGCCATCGCCGGTGGCGGGGTCATAGGTGTTCAGCGCTTTGGCGAAGGCTTCCAGCTCAGCCACGGTTTCGGGGGCTTTCAGGCCCTTCGCGTCGGCCATGGTCTTGTTATAGTAGAAAACGGGGGTGGAGCGCACATAGGGCAGAGAGCGGATTTGGCCGTTCTCGTTGCCGGGCACATCCAGCAGGGACTCGAAGAAGACGCTGAAGTCAAAGCCGGTCTTGGCCGCGTAGGGGGCCATATCGGCCAGCAGGCCGTCATCCAACAGGATGGAGGCGCGCACGCCGCTGGTAACGCCCACGGCGGGCATGCTGCCGGACTGAGAGGCCATTTCCAGCTTGGGCACGATATCGGCGTAGCCGCCCTGGAAGATTTCTTCTACAAAGATACCTTTTTCCTTGCCGATGGTGGCGTTGAAGGTATCCACGGAGTTTTTGAGCACTTCGTAGTTGGCACCGCTGCCGCGAGTATGCCAAAACTCAATATGCAGGGGTTCCTGCTCCGCGCGGGCGAAGCTGCAAAGGGACAGGAGAATCATCAGAGCCAGAACCAGAGAAATGCGCTTTTTCATCGTATCTTCTCCTTTCTAATTACAAGCGAACAATCCCGTTCGCATGCGAATCATGGCAAGGCGCGCAACATGTGAATGACGATGACGCTGCAACCACAACGGCGTGTTAACTTTAACAGTGGTTGTTTGGAATAATCAGATTATAGCTGAATAATTCCGCTTCGTCAATACGTTTTGCACGGTTTTTCGGAAAAATTTTTGCCAATTCACCCAAAATGCCGCATACGGCGGGTTGTGCCATCGTATGCGGCGCGTTTAGATTGATCAAATGTACAGCTACAATATCGAATTAGAAGCCGTTTTCAAACAGATGGGCGTTTTCGAGCTTGATCCGCTCCACAGCCTGCTCGGCGGTGATGCTGCCCTCCTGCACCATCAGGGAGATGACGGACTGGCAGTTGGTGCGGAACTCGGCGCGGTTCTCAAAGTAGGGATACGCCTCGCTGCGCGCGCAGGACAGCTGCTCGTAGGCCACCTTGTACAGCGGGTTCTCCGCCCAGAAGTCGGCCATGGTCTTGTTCTCGGAGATGTCCTTGGTGGTGGGCAGGTAGCCGGTCTTGATGGCGTTGCGGGCGATCTGCTCGTCGCTCATCAGGAACTGGATGAACTCCCAGCCGGCGCGCTTGACCGCGTCGGTGTTGTCGCAGTCGATCAGCACCAGCTCGCCGCCGCCGATGACGGCCACGGGGTTATCCACATCGTAGGTGGGGAAGTTCGCCACGCCCAGCTCCACGCCCGCCTCGGCGGACTTGCGCACGACGTTGCCCAGAGAGCCGCAGGATTCAACGAACGCAGCCAGCTTGCCCTGGTAGAACATTTCCTTCATGATGGTGCCGGCGTTGGTGCTGTCAAAGGGACGGCACCAGCCCTCCTTAAGCCAGCGCTCCCAATCCTTGAGCATATGCAGCAGGGAGTTGTGCAGACAGGGCGCCTTGCCGCCCTCGCCCAGGAAGGGCTCGCCCAGCTGCCACAGCCAGTTGCCCTGGATATAGCTAATGTTGTTAAACATCTCAAAGCCCCAGCAGCCGTCGCCCGTGGCGGGATTGTAGGTGTTCAGCGCCTTGCAGAACGCCTCCAGCTCCTCCACCGTGCGCGGAGCAGCCAGGCCCTTGGCGTCCGCCATGCCCTTGTTGTAGTACAGCACGGGGGTGGACTTGACGTAGGGCACAGAGTGCATCATGCCGTCCCCGTTGCCGGGCATTTCCAGCAGCGCGTCAAAGAAAACGCTGAAGTCAAAGCCGGTCTCGGCGGCGTAGGGCGCCATATCGGCGATGATCTGGTCGTCCAGCAGCGTGCTGATGTAGTCGCCGGCGCATACGGCCACGGCGGGCTTGGAATCGGTCTGAGCAGCCAGCTGCAGCTTGGTAACGATATCGGCATAGCTGCCGCTGTAGATTTCCACCACCTCGATGCCCTTTTCCTTGCCAATGGTGGCGTTGAACTCATCCACAGAAGCCTTGGTAACCTCGTAGTTGGCGCCGCTGCCGCGGGTATGCCAGAATTCGATCACCAGGGGCGCGGCCGTATCGGCCAGCGCGGCGGGGATGGACGCGAGCACCAGCATCAGTGCCAGAAGCAGTGTGACGATCCGTTTCATTTGAGAGTTCCTCCTTTAATTTATTCTGATTTCCCGGATCAGGGAAACAAAGAACAAAAGCAGCTGCGCATTTGCGCATCTTTGATCGTTTTCGCGTTTAGAGCTTTGTTTGGGATAATGCCGCATACTGTTTTCTGCTTGGAATTAATATTATCATACCGGGAAGCATTCGCTTTGTCAAGGATAATTTTATAAATAATATACCGATTGGCAACCAGATAACACAAAAATGCAGGAGAAAGCACGCTTCCCCCTGCATTTTGATTGACTGTGTTTGATTGTGATTAAAAAGCCGGATTTAAATGAGAATCTCGTCAATGGCCTTGCCATCGGCATCGGGCAGCTCCACGCCCAGGATCTTGGCGTAGGTGGGCGCTTCATCCACGATGGGGCGGCGCGCCACATGCACGCCAGGCTTGATATCCGGGCCAAAGGCCAGCAGCGTTGGCTGCGGGCCCTTATCGGGATTGTGGCCATGGGTGGCGCGGCCAAACTTGTAATCGCTGTTGGTGGCCGGGCGCACGAAGGGGCGCCGCCAGTCATTATTAAAGGAAGAATAATCGTCGGTCTCGATGACGAAGGAGAACTTGCCGCTCAGGCCTTCCTCCGCCATGACCTCCTCGGCGGTATACACGCGGGAAAAGCCATACAGGCCGTCGTCGCACATCTCCTTGAGGATCGCGTAGGTCTTATCATAATCAGCCTTGTTTTCGGGATGCTTCAGATAAATCTGAGCGGACAGACCCGTGGACTTGGAAATGGCCACATAGTCCGCCACCTCGCCGTCCGCGCCCACGGTGATCAGGCCGCGCTCGGCCAGCAGGGCGTTGATGGCGATCACGCGGGTGATGTTGATCTGGCCATGGTCGCTGACGATGAAGATATCGGTATCATTCTCGATGCCCGCGTCCTTGACGGCCTTGAGCAGCTCGCCCAGCCACAGATCCACCTCATGCAGGGCATGGGTGACCTTGGTGGAGAAGATGCCGGTCTGATGGCGATAGGCGTCGATGTTGGCGGGATGGATCATCAGCAGTCCGGGCTTGAACTCGCGGATCATCGCGCAGGCACAGGCGTTTACAAACAGGTCGCCCTGCGGATGCTTGCGGTGCATGCCGTCCACCAGGTGCATGTTGGGCTTGACGATCTTTTCAATCACCTCAGGCGAGGAGCCGGAAGCGGCGAAGCACTCCAGCGTGGTTTCCTCGGGGGTCTGCGGCCAATACTCGTCTACCAGATAATCGATATTGGGGTGCTTGCCCGTAACCGGCCAGAAAACGGCGGCGGTGGTCATGCCGGCCTGCTTGGCCGCGTCAAAGATATCGCCCACCTGGACGGAGGAATTGAAAAACTCCCAGTTGGAGGACACCTCGCCCAGGATCGTCTGCTCGTTGTTGATGATGCCGTGCTTGCCGCAGTACGCGCCGGTGCGCATGCTGGTGTGGTTGGGATAGGTGATGGTGGGATAGACCGAGCGCACGCGATCGACGAACGCGCACTTATCCCAGATGCTGCCAAAGCTGGGCAGCTGACGCAGGGTTTGCAGATCCTCGTAAACCATGGCGTCTTCCGAAATGACGATCAGATGCTTTGCCTTGCCCATATGCAAGACCTCCTTTTTCTTTGGCTTATTGCGCCGGTTGATTCTGTTCATTCAGAGACGACTGGTAATCCGCCAGCGCCTCATACGCGCCCTTCATGTTGGGATACAGGGCTTTATACACGGCCAGATGCTTTTGATAGGCTGCCGCCGCGGCGGGATCGGGCGTATATTCGCGGCTGAAATGAATCTGCCGCGCAGCCTGCGCAAAATCCTGATACCAGCCGATGCCCACGCCCGCGGCAAACGCCGCGCCCAGCGATGTGGCCTCGTGCGGGGTGGCGTGAACGCGCACCTGCGCATCAAACATATCGGCGGCCATCTGCCCCCACAGGCGGCTCTTGGCCCCGCCGCCGATGAGCGTCATGCGGCGCACAGGCAGGCCGTTTTCGCCCAGGATGTCGCCGCACATGTGCAGCGACTGCATCACGCCCTCGTATACCGCGCGGGCGATGTGCTGCGGGCCATGATACAGGGTAAAGCCCATCAGCGTGCCCGACACCTTGGCCGTCCACCAGGGCGTGCGCTCGCCCATCAGCGTGGGCAGGTACATCACGCCCTGCGCGCCCGCCGGAGCCGTGCGCGCCAGCGCCTCAAGCTTTGCAAAGTCGCAGTCCGCCGCGCGGGTGCCGGGATAGATCAGGTTTTCAATCGCCCAGTTGGACGCGGCCGAGCCGCACTGCACCGTGCCGCACACATTATAGCACGTTTCGTCCAGATCGAAATAGTTAAATAGCCGCATTTCGCGGTCGATGACGGGTTTTTTGCTCATGGAGCTGACCCAGGCGGAGGAGCCGATGTTCATATAGGCGTCCCCCACCACATGCTGGCGCGCGCCATGGGCGGCGCATGCGCCGTCGCCCGCGCCGATGGCCACGGGCAGGCCCTGCGGCAGCCCCGTCAGGGCGGCAAACTCCGTGCTCAGCGTGCCCGTCACATCGGTGGAGGCGTGAAGCTCGGGCATCTTGCCGGCATCCACCCCGGCCTCGCGCAGGATATCCCACGCCCAGTCGCCCGTGTGCATGTTCAGGCAGTTGCACAGGGAGGCGTCGCTGCGGTCAGTGCGGCCGGGCAGGCCGGTAAAGCGGCCGTAGAGATAATCCTTGATGTTGACAAATTTCCACGCCCGCCCGTACACCTCGGGGCGGTGCTGGCGCAGCCAGATATACTTGGGCAGGCCCGAGTGCACGTCGATGCGGTTGCCGGTGACGGCGTAATAATCCCGCAGGGGAATGGCCTTTCGCAGCTGCTCGGTCTGCGGCTCGGCGCGCAGATCGGAGTGGATGATATTTTCATGCAGGGCTTCGCCCTTTTCGTCGATGGGAATGCAGCCGTTCATCGTGCCGGAAAAGACCAGCGCGCATACCTGCTCCGCGGGCACCTTTTCCAATACAATACGAATAGCCCGAAGAGCAGCGTCCAGCTGCTCTCCGGGCTTCTGCTGTGCCCAGCCCGAAAAGGGATAATAGGTGGGGTACGCTTCCACGGCGCTGCACGCGGCCTCCCCCTTGGGGGAGAAGGCCGCGCACTTTACGCCCGTGGTGCCTGCGTCCAATGTGAGAATGTAGGCCTCGTCCATATCCTTTGTCCCTTTTCAGCGCACTTATTCGGCTTTCCAGTTGGCCAGCACGTAATCCTCGGCCGCCTTGCACCACAGGCCGTTATTGGCCTTGCAGATTTCATCCAGCTTGGCAAAGCGCGGATCGGTTTCGCCCAGCCTGCCAAAGTCCTCGATGGCAGTCAGGGGCATTTCCACATGGGTGTAGATCAGCTTTTTGCCGCCGGGGATGGAGGGCAGGTTCAGCGTGGTTTCGCCCGCGCAGTTCAGGCCGCCCACATGCGTGACCATCACGGCGGGGTGGATGCGGTTGGCGGCGGTCAGCGCCAGGGATTCAAGCATATCGGCGGTGTTGCCGCCGGTGGTGCCGATAACGTGGGTGGAGTTATAATGCACGTCGTAGTAATTGAGCCTTGCGCTGAAGGTGGGATCGGTGGGGCCGGCGAAGAAGCTCAGGCACCCGTCGCGGCCCAGGATATCGGAGGCCATTTCCACCACGGGCGTGATGGGGGCGTAGGCGAACACGTCGTCATAGCCGCCGCCGCTGATCTCGCGCAGGTACTCGGCCGCGTTTTCCATATTGGCGGTGTTAACAAAGCGCAGCTCCACGCCGCTGTTCTTGGCGTCTTCCTCGGTAAACAGCTCGCGCGCGCGGGCCAGGCGGGCTTCGTTGATATCGGTCACCACCAGCATGCTGGGACGGCGATCGCCGTGCAGGGTGTAATCGATCATGCCCAGACCCATGGGGCCTGCGCCAGCCAGGATGGCCATCTTGCCGCCCTCCTTGATGCCCATATCATGATGGTACACGCCCATCTTGGTATGGAAGGCCGCGTGGGACGCGCCGATGGAGCAGCTCATGGGCTCGGCCAGAGAGGCTTCAAAGTAGGCGTCGCCCTTATACTCAAACAGGCAGCCCAGCTCCATCACCTCGGAGGGGATGATGGTGTAGGTGCAGTCGCCGCCAAAGTAGGGATAGCTGTAGCCGGGGGACCACATGGTGCCCTTGTAGTTGAGGGCGGGCTGCAGGGTGAACTTCATGCCGGGCTTGAACTTATCCTGGTGGTTCTTGCCAACCTTGACGATATTTCCCGCAAACTCGTGACCCATGATCACGGGGTTTTCATGCACGTTCTTGGGCACGCGCTTATGCTTTTCGCCCAGCATGGCGCACTTGTAGGTGGACATGCAGATGCTGTCGGAAATCACTTCCGCCAGAATTTCATCGTCCGTAATTTCGGGTAGTTCAAATTCCTCGGTACGCAGATCCTTGGCGCCGTACAGGCGCAGAGCCTTGGTTTTCATGGATGATAAACTCCTTCCAATTATATAATCACGTTACAGGGTTTCGATTTCCACCTTGGGCAGCAGCTCGCGCACGGTATCCATGGAGGCGGCCTGCGTGCCCGAGCACATCACCGTGGCCGCGCTGACGGCCATGGCCAGGCGGCAGGTATCGATGAAGGACATGCCCGTTTCCACCCCGTGGCACAGGGTGGCCATCATGCTGTCGCCCGCGCCCACCGTGCTGAGCACCGGCACTTTCAGTCCCTTGCCGCGCAGCGTCTGATCCTTGCGCACAAACAGCGCGCCGTCGCCGCCCAGCGATACGACCACCGTTTCGATGCCGCCCGCCACCAGCTCGCGCGCGGCCGCGGCCATCTCGTCGATGCCGGCAAACTTGCGGCCCATCAGGCGGGAGAGCTCCTCGTCGTTGGGCTTAATCAGCGCGGGCTTGGCCGCCGCGCCCGCAATCAGCAGCGCCGCGTCCGCATCCATATACACCTTTACGCCCAGCTCACGGAAGCGCTTCGTCCAATCGGCAAAGATGGTATCCGCCGTGCCCTGGGGCGCCTTGCCCGCCAGCACCACGATATCATCCTTGTGCAGGTGCGCGGCCGCGCGGGCAAACACTTCCTCCAGCGTTTCCTCGCTCACGGGCGCGCCCGCCTCGTTGATATCGGTATTGGTATGGTTCACGGGGTCGATCACCTTCAGGTTGGTGCGCGTATCCTGGGGTACCTGCGCAAAATCGCAGGCAATGCCCGCCTCGGTCAGGCTATTCTGGATAAAGCGGCCCGTGCCGCCGCCCAGGATGCCGCAGGCCACGCTATCCGTGCCCAGCGCCTTGAGCACCTTGGACACGTTGATGCCCTTGCCGCCCGCATCCAGCCGCATGGACTGCACGCGGTTCACCTTATCCACGGCAAAGCCGGGCAGGGTCACAGTCTTGTCCAGCGCCGGAGTTAATGTTATGGTAACGATCATGAGAACACCTCGCTTCGATAATGATTGAAACAACCATTGCCAATATCATAACATGATTGCATTAAAAGTCAATAACCGAACGGCGAATTTTGCAAAAAAAGCGGGCTGAGAGGGGGAAAGAGGCGCAAGGACGAGGGGCGGCTGAGGGCGCGCAATTTTGTAAATTGCCGCCCGAAACCCGCGCTTGCCGTAAGGCAGTAGCGCGGGGCGTACAAGGAAAGTAACAAAGAACCTGTGTGTGACGTGAAAGTCTATTGGATGAAAACTGGGAGTGGCCCTGGCCACCTGCCACGGGGGCACACAACACTGCCGCCTTCCAATTTAAATCCACCTTTCTTTCACGTCGCACGCAGGTTCTTTGTTTCTTTCTTGACTCAAGAAAGAAACGTAACCCCTCGTCCCCCCTCGCCCCTTCGTTTTTTCCACCGATTAGCAAAAAAATTTGCGTTTCGGGATGGAAACGCCGCCCATTTGCGTTATAATAGACGAAGAGAGTAAAGGAGGTTAACCCCTATGAAAAAATTAACGGCATTGCTCCTGGCGCTCATTACGCTGCTTGGCGCGTCGCTGACCGCCCGCGCGGACGGCGCTATTTCCGATTCCTGGAAGGGCGAGGTCATCTCCATGCAGGTGAGCCTGTACAACCAGGCCAGCAGCTCCAGCGGCTCCTCCCGCAAGGTGAAAAACGGCGAGGAATTCTATATCCTCAGCCGGGAGGGCAACTGGTTCTATGTGGCCGTGCCCAACGACAACGGCAGCTATGATTACGGCTATGTAATGAGCTACTATGTGGTGGAAAACCCCACGCACATCGTGCTGCGCAACGCCAACGGCATCTATGCCTACGCCGCGCCCTACAACACCGATAAGCGCGTGGGCACGGTGAGCAGCTATCAGCGCTTCACCGTCATCGCCACCACCGGCAACTACTACATCGTATCCTTCCGCAACGCCGTGTGCTACCTGCCCATGGACAGCAACCGCTACTGGGTGGAGGAGGATATCGCCTACCTGGTCAACGGCGCCTACACGCAGTACACCGTCAGCACCAACAACGCCAAGGTGTACGGCTACGCCAGCACCCGCTACGGCAAGGTGGCCACCCTGCGCGCGGGCGAGGTGGTGGATGTGTTCTATACCCAGGATGGCTTTGCCGCCATCCGCTACGGCAAGGTAATCGCCTTCGTCGATCTCAACGACCTGTCCCAGGGCTGATATAAGGAAGAAGGCATAAACGATGAACATCGCAACCAGCATCGATCAGCTGATTGGCAATACGCCCCTGATGCGCCTGACGCGCCTGGAGCAGCGGCTGGGGCTGCATGGGCAGCTGCTGGCCAAGCTGGAATATTTCAATCCCGGCGGCAGCATCAAGGATCGTGCCGCCCTGCAAATGCTGCGCGCGGCGGAGCAGGCGGGCCGCATCGGCCCGGGCGCGCTGATCATCGAGCCCACCAGCGGCAACACGGGCATCGGCCTGTGCATGCTGTGCGCGGCGCGCGGCTACCGCGCCATCATCGTGGTGCCTGAAACGGCCAGCATCGAGCGCATCAAGCTGATGCGCGCCTATGGCGCGCAGGTGGTGCTCACCCCCGGCTCGGCCGGCATGCGCGGCGCGGTGGAAAGGGCCGAGGCGCTGGCGCGCGAAAACGAAAACGCCTTTATCCCCTCGCAGTTTGACAACCCTGAAAACGCCAACGCGCACTACCTGACCACCGGCCCCGAAATCTGGGCGCAGACGGAAGGCCATGTGGACGCGCTGGTGGCGGGCGTGGGCACGGGCGGCACCATCACGGGCATCGGCCGCTATCTGCGTGAGCGCAAGCCCGATGTGCAGCTCATCGCGGTGGAGCCTGCCTCCTCGCCGCTTCTCTCCCAGGGTCACGCCGGGCCGCATAAGATTCAGGGCATCGGCGCCAATTTCGTGCCCGCCGTGCTGGATCGCAGCCTGCTTTCCCGCGTACAAACGGTGGAAAACGACGCGGCCTTTGCCATGATGCACCTGCTGGCCGAAACGGAGGGCGTGTTCTGCGGCATTTCCTCGGGCGCTGCTGTGAGCGCCGCGGCCGACGTGCTGCGCGAGGACGCCATGCGCGGCAAGACGGTGGTAGCCATCCTGCCCGACACGGGCGAACGGTACCTGAGCTGTTTGTAAATAGCAAAAAAGCCGGGAGGCGAAAATATCGCCTTCCAGCTTTTTAGTTAAAATGGTTGGTGCAGGATTACTTTACCTGGCTCAGCGCGTCCTTTACAGCCGCGATGATAGCTTTGCTGGTGACGGTGGCGCTGGCAACAACATCCACATCCGCGCTGTTGGCAGCCACGATAGCGGCGGGAATGGCTTCGATAGCCTTGTCGCCAATACCTTCGGTTTCGTTCTGCGCAACTACTTCCACGTTGGCGATCTTATCACCGTCCATGGTTACGCGCACAAGTACGTCGCCGCCAATACCGGTGCCTGTGCCCAGATACTGGTTTTCGGCCAGCTCGACGGTCACTTCTTCCACTTTCTCAGCGTCCGCAGCAGTGTCAGTCACAGGAGAGGCAGCGGGGGAGGGCTCGGTGTTAGGAACGCCGTCCCAAATTACCCAGTTGTGAGGACGAGCATGGTTGGTGCCCCAGGTCTCCACGGTTTCGTCAGCCTTTTCCTTGCCCAGCACGATGGCGCATACGAACACGCAGTTGCCGGACACGGGATACTTGGTGGCTTCGCTTTCGTCAGAGCCATAGGCGCTGCGGAAGCCCCAGGTGCGCTGATATTCGTCCTTGATATAGCGGCTCATGGACTGATACTTGCCATCCGCCAGATCCTTGGGCGCATATTCGCCGTTGATGGAGCCGAAATAGTGGGTCTTGTAGCCCAGGGAAGCGGCGGCCACGCCCAGCATGCCGCAAGTCAGGCCGGAGTCATAATAGGCGAAGGTGGTGGGCATATAGTTGCCTGCGTAGGGGGTTACATGGCCCTGCTCCTGGGTCAGAATCTGATCCGCCATGACGATGATAGTCACGGTGCCTTCGGTAGCCATGTCCTCAGCCGGGCCCCAGTAGTTGCCGATCAGGCCGCGCTGCTCGTCAACATCCTTCACAACGATGAAATAGTAGGGGGTCCAGTGCACAGCGTTCTGCTGTTTGGTGGCCATGCTGAAGATTTTCTCCAGCTGCTCGTCCGTTACCTGATCCGCCGGATCGCTGGACCAGTGGCCGTTGGCAACGGTCATCCAGCCGTAGCTTTCATTGAACCAGTCGATGAAATCCTCCGAGTTGAAAGACGTGTCCTCAGCCAGGCCGCACACGGGCAGCATGACCAGAACCAGCAGCACAGACAGTACACGCAGGAATTTCTTCATGGGTTTTCCTCCTTTGTTTTCAGAAGCTTTTGCTTCCGCATACAGCAGAAGTATAGCACCTTGTTATGCGCTTGTCAATCGCTGCGAGGCTTGCAAAAACGGCGGTTTTTCATTATAATAATACTAGGTAAAAAGCATGGAGGTAGAGCGCATGAGACGAGTACTGCGGCGGTGGACGCTGCTGTGGATGGCGGTGATCTTGCTGAGCGTTCATGCGCAGGCGGAGGGGAAAGCCTTTCGGCGCCAGACCATGGACTATTTTTCCACCGTATGCATGCTGACCATCTATCCGGAGAATAACGTGGATGGCCAGACAATTTGGCAAGAGGTAAAGGCCACGCTTGCGCGCATCGAGCAGGCGGTGTCCGTATCGGACGCATCCTCCGATGTGGCAAGGTTTAACACCCTTCAGTTCGGCGAGGAAACGGCTGTCAGCAGCGATACGGCAGCCATGCTGAAGATCGCCATGCTGATACATGAACAGACAGACGGTCTATACGACCCAACGGTTTATCCGCTGATTGATCTGTGGGGCTTTTCGCCGCGTTTTAACGAGCAGGTATATACCCTATCCATGCCCTATGATCGCGCATATGTGAACGGGCTTTTACCGCTGCCGGAGGAAAAATATATAGAAGCGCTTCGCCAGCTGGTGCAGCTGCGCAGCGTGACGCTGACGGAACGCGACGGGCAGTTCTTCCTGCGCAAGGATATTCCGCCGGTTACTGTGGATGGCGTAACCTATCAGGCCATGCTGGATCTGGGCGGCATCGCCAAGGGCTATGCCTGCGACTGTGTGCGAACGCTGCTTAAGAATCATGGCATTGAACGCGGCGTGTTTATATGCGGAGAAAGCTCCATCACCTTTTTGCAAAGCGCCGCAGAGGACGGCTGCTATCGGATCGAGTTGGGAAAACCCCGACCCGGCTTGGGCAAAGAAGCTTGTTATGCTTCACTGAGAGCATCGAACGTATCCCTGTCCTCCAGCAGCGATTCGCGCCATGCCTATGTGATTTCCGGCGTGCGCTACTGCCATCTGATTGATCCTCGCACGGGCTGGCCCATCAACCGCCCTGATGAAAACGGCATGCAGCAGGGCGTGATTTCAGCCACAATATTGGGCGAAGGCGCTGCTTATGACGACGCGATGACCACTGCGCTGTGCGTTATGGGAAAGGACGGCGCAAGAGCATTTATGGCGACGCATTCCGAAGTGCAGACAGTGATTGTCTGCCAGGAGGATGGACAGACGCTGAATGTGTACACCAATCTGCCTGAAGAAACGCTTTTCATGGCGGACGACGCTTACCATTTAAAATCATTGCCTCAGCGATGAAAATCATCTCTGCCACATTTCTTGACAGCGGACTACAAAAAGACCGGTGCTTTTTTTTGACAAACTGCCCCCCCATCCATCACCTGTGGTGGATGGGGGGTTTTGTATTTTTAGAAAAATATGAGAAGCGCAGAGCTGCATATCTTGCCCAACTGTCGTCAATCACTGTGCAAGACGAATGCACGCAGCCACGTCCCCGTGGCACGCTGATCGCAGATCAGCGCAGGGCGTGCGCAGCACGCCCAAGGGGAAATATTCAAGGGGACGGATGGCGCTTGCGCTGATCCGGACACGAGAATTTTCCCTGCCACGGGGTGGGGCGGCAGGTGGCAAGGGCCACTCCCAGTTTTATTCAATCGACTTTTACGTCACACACAGGCGCTACTGCCTTACGGCAAGCGCGGGTTTCGGGCGGCAATTTGCAAAATTGCGCGCCCTCAGCCGCCTGCGGCGGCGCTATGACTGAAGAAAGTAACGTTCCCTCGTACCCCCATCCCCCGTTACACCTTTTCTTCGCCGGCGAGGATCCGCTTGTAATCGGCCAGGTTCTTTTGCAATAGATCGGGAATCTTCAGCCCATAGGGGCAGTGTTTCATGCACTTGCCACAGCGCAGGCAGCTTTCAATGCGCAGCATGCGCTCCTGCCATTCGGGGGTCAGCCAGTCGGCGGAGGGCGCGCGGCGGATCATCTGGCTCATGCGCGCGCAGTTGTTAATCTGTATTCCCTGCGGGCAGGGCATGCAGTAGCCGCAGCCGCGGCAAAAATCGCCCGACAGCTCCTGCCGGTCATGATCGATCAGCGCGCGGATATCCGCCGTCATGGCGGGCGGATTGCTGATATAGCTCAAAAACTCCTCCAGCTCCCAATCGCGCTGCACGCCCCAGATGGCCGCCACGTTGGCATACTGGGCAATGAAGGCGCAGGCCGCGCGGGAATTGTTGATCAGCCCGCCCGACAGCCCCTTCATGGCGATAAAGCCCACATCCTGCCGCTTGCAGCGCTCCACCAGCGCGATATCGCGCTCGCCCGCCAGATAGCTGAAGGGAAACTGCATGCACTCGTACAGGCCGCTGTCCACCATCTCCTCGGCTATGCCGATCTTGTGCGCCGTGGCCGCAATGTGCAGGATCTTGCCCTGCCGCTTGGCCTCCAGCATGCACTCGTATATGCCCGTTCCGTCGCCCGGGCGATAGCACTGCCCGGCGCAGTGGAACTGATAAATATCGATATGATCGGTCTTAAGCAGGCGCAGGGAGGTATCCAGATCGTGGCGGAAGCCCTCGGGCGTGGTCGCGCCCGTCTTGGTGGCCAGGGTGTATTCCCGGCGGCGGTGCGCGATGGCGCGGCCAATCTTCTCCTCGCTGTCGCTGTAGGCGCGGGCGGTGTCAATCAGGTTCATGCCGCCGTCCAGCGCGCGATTGAGCAGCTTGCCCGCCTCCTCAAAGCCCACGCGCTGAATGGGCAGCGCGCCGAAGCCGTTTTGCTCCACAACAATGCCTGTGCGGCCCAGGGTAACGTTCGCCATAATAAGCCCTCCAAATCCTTCTGTAATCAGGGCGCGAATGCGCGGCTTTCTGAACAGATTCGACGGCGCAGGCCGTTTTCCTTTTTGCCGGGAAGGCGGTTTACAAAAAATCGCGGCGATGATGCCGCGCGCTGATAAAGCGATAAAGCCCCTGTACCGGCGCTCATAAACGACAATGCCGTACCCCGCCTTTTTTAATCAGAAGGCGGGGCGTTCCCTGCCATATGCTTCAATCCTCGTCAATGACCGTAACATTCTGGAGCGCTTCCTCCAGCAGCAGATTAATCAGCTCATTGCGGGAGCGGTTTGTCTGCGCGGACAGATCGTCCAGGCGGGCGAGCGTTTCATCCCGCATGCGCACGGAAACAATCTTATGGCCGTCCTCGCCTTTTTTCCTGCTGATCAGAATTTCACGCTTCATCCCATCACCCCTTAAAATCAGGGAAATTATAGCTTGACAAATGATGGAAATATATATTATAATTTTAACTACAATATATATTATATTGTATGTTGCATGACAATATCACCATTGCGTCAGCAAAAAGAAAGGAGAGGCAAATAGAAGGGAAAACGAACGGTTTATGCATTGCCGGCTTTGTCGTTTCGCTGGGGTCGCTGTTCCTGGGCTTGTGGGGACTGACGGGTCTGGTCGGCGTCGCGCTGTCCGCTGTCGGCAGATCGCAGGCGGAGAATAACGGGCAAAAGAGCGGCCTAGGCACAGCGGGAATCATTCTTGGCGTCATTGGCGCGCTGTGGTGCTGGGTGATGCTTGTCATCGCCATGTCCTGATGAGAAGCAGCCCTTCTTTTCATTGCTGAAGAGAGGGGCTGCTTCTTGCTGAAACCCAAAACGTCCAAACAGATAGGAGGCGCGGTAAATGCAGCAAACTGGGAAAAAGTGGATCATCATCGTCAGCGTCGTTCTGGTTGCAGCGTTGTTTTTCCTTTTTATACCATATGGAAAAGACGCCGCCGCATACCGGCTGACAAAAAAGTACATCAGCCGCTATTATTATCAAAAGCCCTCGTCGGTCGTTGTCAGGGGCGGAACGGTCGGCGCAAATAACGATTGCGTATGGATTCGCCTTGAAATTAACGGCTATCCTGAACGGCTCTGGATTAATGAAGACGGCAGCGCTCGAACCTCGGGCTTTGGAGAGGGCACGGACTCCTGGTTCAACAGCACGAAGGATTTTAATGTCCGCAAGGTCAATCGCCTGCTTTGGCTGAGCTATCACTAAAAATCGCCGCTTACAGCGTAATCCAGTAGCGCTGCACGCGCTGGCCGTCCGGCTCCACGCTGTCGCCCTCATATACGCCGCCGTTGTGCAAAATGGTGCGGCGGCTGCCCTCGTTTTCCACATTGCAGGTAACCATCACGCGTTCCAGCCCCAGCTGGCGGCAATAGGGCAGCGCGGCGGCCAGCATGCGCGTGGCCACGCCCTGGCGGCGATGCAGCGGATGCACGCTGTAGCCGATATGCCCGGCGTACAGGCGCAGATAGTCGTTCAGCTCGTGCCGCACCTGCAGCATGCCCAGCAGCGCATGATCCGCCGGGCGCACATATATGAGCTGCGTGGCGGGCACCAGCTGCGGCGGAGTGGTCTCCCGGCGCTTGAAATCGCGGCACGTTTGCAGCCACTGCGCCATATCCTGCGCACGGCGCAGGCTGCCCGTGCCGTCCATGGAATCGCCTGCGGCCTCAAAGGCGCGCTTATACGCCGCAGCCTCGGGCAGCCATTCCTCGGTCGGTTCGATCAGGATTTCTTCCATCATCGCCGTCATCCTCTCGTTCCCTTCCCGGCGCGCAGCGCCGCGTGCTCCATGCATAGCTCCTGATACAGATACGCCGCCGTCCAGCGGCGATTGGCGGGCGTCAGCACCGCCTTGAGCGCAATATTGGGCTGTAAGCACAGCCGCAGCGCGGCCAGCAGACGATCGCTCTGCGCGTCGCTCAGCCCGGCCATCACCAGCATTTCGCCCGCAAAATCGCAGGGCGCAGCCAGCGGATTGCGCGCATCCAGGGCGCACAGCGCGCCCAGCGTCTGGCTAAAATCCGACGGCGGCACGGCGATGATCGCAAGCCCTTGCGCGCTCGCCACGGCTCGCAGCGTGTGCAGGCGTTCATCCGAAAGCCGAAAGGCCAAAATCGTGGGCTGCATGGCCCCACCTCCCATGCGTGTTTTTGGCGAGTATAGCGCAAAACGCGCCAAAGCGCAACGGTTAAATAAAAAACAGGCGATATCGTGCTGATATCGCCTATTTATGCCGCAGCGATTACTTGTTGAGCAGATCGCCGTAGCGCTTCTTGAACTTGTCCACGCGGCCGCCGCTGTCTACCAGCTTCTGCTTGCCGGTGAAGAACGGGTGGCACTTGGAGCAGATTTCAACCTTCAGCTCCTTCTTGGTAGAGCCGGTGGTGAAGGTCTCGCCGCATACGCAGCGGACGACTGCTTCGCCGTACTTGGGATGGATGCCTTCCTTCATGATTTTCACCTCTTCTGCGCATGCTTATGGGATTCATGGCGCGCAACCATGAGCCACAAAGGGAAGTATAGCACAGTTTTGACCATATTGCAAGGGTAAAAAACGCGCAAAGCCGTTTGCCTGCCGGTAAAGGCTGATTTTTACAAAGCCTGCCCGGTCGCTGCGTCCAGCAGCACATGGGTCATGATTTCAAAGCCGTCGTGGTAGCGCACCAGCACACGCACGGCCCATACGGGGCGCAGGGTGAAGCCCTGCTTGGCGGCGGAGGACGTGTTTTTGCTGGTCAGGGCATATTCCAGGGCAATTTCGTATACGGTCACGCTGGCCAGCCCTTCGCCCGGCCACGCCGCGTAGCGCTGCTGAAGCAGCGGGATAACGTCCGCAGCGGCAATGGGCGCGGCCGCAGGCGTAATCGGGGTCATCGCCGCCGCGTCCAGCAGCGGGCCATCCAGGGCGATCAGCCTGCCCGCGGGATCCACCGTGACGCGCAGGCTGCTGAACCAGACCTCGCGGGTATTGCCGGGGTCGCTGCCCATTTCAACACCCGCGTACAGGCGCAGGCCGTTCACATACACGGGATACCAGGCGTCCGCCGCGCCGCTTGGCATGATGCGCACGCGCACCGCGTCGCCCAATTGCAGCTTGCAGACGCGCGCCGCCAGCCCGGCCTGCGCGGCCACCGGATCCTGCGCAAAATCATACAGCCCGGCCGCGTACAGATTCACCCCGTCCGTGCCGTATTGCTCCGGCGGACACAGCGCCAGCTGCACCGAGCCGGGCGCGCCGACGGCGGCGTATGGATACCCGCTGCGTGCGAAAAAGGCGTATTCGGGAAAGCCTGCGGTGGGATTGCGCCAGCTGCCCTGCGCGGTATCCAGGCCAAGCGCCGCCCAATCGATGGCCTCGCCTAAGGCAATCAGCCGCGCCCGGCTCAGCCTCGGCGCGCGATAGCTTTGCACCGTCGCGCCCGCGGGCAGGATCATCGCCCGCGCGTCCACCGATAGCCGCACGCCGCCGCAGTCGTACTCGCCCGTAAGCTGCTGCCAATCCTCCCGCACCCAAACGGCTTCCGCCCGCGCCGCGCCCGCGGCCAGCAGGCAGATCAGCGCCAGCGCCCAGGCCGCCACGCGATTGCGCATATCTCCCACCCCCTTTATCCATAGACGCGCGGAAAACCGAAAAAGGTGCAGCTGCGCGCAAAAAAAGACCGGCCAACAGAATGCTTGGTCGGTCTTTGATACTGCTGCGTTTAAGCCAGCACTTCGGTATCGTTTTCCACCGTGATTTCTTCCACGTTGCGGATGGCCCAGCGGGCGAACACAACGGGCACGTCCTGCGGGCCAACGGCCAGCGTGATGGTGTTTTCATCGCGGATGTTGGTGATGGTGCCGTAGATGCCGCCGATGGTGCACACGCGGTCGCCAACCTTCAGGGCAGCCAGCATTTCCTTGATCTTCTTATCCTTTTTGCGCTGGGGACGGATCAGGAACAGCCAGAAAACCACCACGATCAGCACCATGGGCACAAAGGTGGACAGCAGGGCGGCGACGGGGCTCACCTCCGGATTGGCGGCGCCGGCGGCAGCGGCGGCATCGCCGGTGGTTTCGGCCAGGGCGAAGGCGGCCACGGACAGGGTGAGCAGCAGGCACATAACGAAGGCAGCGATGCGGGACAGCTTGGATTTCATTGAGAAAGCTCCTTTCAAGCGTAGGATAGATCGCTGATTACAGATTATATCATAACCATGCCAAGTATGGCAAGCAAATCCGCAATTATCACGGATTGTTTATATTTCGCTTTGCCCTGCGCTGCGGACGGGTGTAGGTATAGATCACGGTGGACAGCGGGGGCACGGCGATGGAGGCGCTGTAGGCAAACTGCCCGCAGGGCTGCTTCTGCGCGCGGACGGCGCGGGGATTGCCCTTGCCGCTGCCGCCGTAGGCGGGATCGTCCGTATTGAGGGCTTCCTTCACATAGCCATATGCGGGCAGGCCCACGCGGTAATCCGCATAGCAGGCGGGGGTAAAATTGGTTACGCACATCAGCGCGTTGCCCGCCCGATCCCACCGCAGGAAGGACAGGATGCTGCGCTCGCTGTCATCGGCGTTCAGCCAGGTAAAGCCTGCCCAGCCGTCATCCTGCTGCCACAGCGCCGGATGGCTGCGATAGAGGGCGTTGAGGGCGCGCACGCACTTTTGCACATCGGGGTGCCGCTCGTACACCAGCAGGAACCAGTCCAGCTGATCCTCGTACTTCCACTCGATAAAGTGCGCAAACTCCGTGCCCATGAAGTTGAGCTTTTTGCCGGGGTGGCACAGCTGATACCCCAGCAGCATGCGCAGGCCGGCGAATTTCTGCCACAGGTCGCCGGGGTTCTTGTCCAGCATGCTGTGCTTGCCGTGCACCACCTCGTCGTGCGAGAATGGCAGGATGTAGTTTTCGCTGAAGGCGTACATCAGCGAGAACGTGAGCTTATCGTGGTGGTATTTGCGATAGACCGGATCGAGCTTAATATAGGACAGCATATCGTTCATCCAGCCCATGTTCCACTTAAAGCCAAAGCCCAGGCCGCCCGCGTGCACGGGGTGCGTCACCCTGGGATAGGCGGTGGATTCCTCGGCGATCATCATCACGCCGGGATAGCGGCCGTACACGGTGGTATTGAGCCTTTTCAGGAAGGCCGCGCCCTCCAGGTTTTCATTGCCGCCGTGGATATTGGGCACCCACTGCCCCGGCTCGCGGCAGAAATCATGGTACAGGATGGCGCTGACCGCGTCGCAGCGCAGGCCGTCGGCGTGGAACCACTCCAGCCAGTAGCACGCGCTGGCCATCAGGAAGGAGCACGCCTCGCCGCGCCCGAAATCAAACAGCACCGTGCCCCACTGCGCCATGTCGCTGCGGCGGGGATCCTGATGCTCATAGCAGGGCGTGCCGTCAAAGCGGCGCAGGCCGATTTCATCGCGCGGGAAGTGCGCGGGCACCCAGTCCAGGATCACGCCGACGCCCGCCTGGTGCAGCGCGTCGATCAGGCGCATCAGCCCAAACGCCGTGCCGTAGCGCGCCGTGGGCGCGAAAAAGCCGCTTACCTGATAGCCCCAGCTCATATCCAGCGGATGCTCCATGACGGGCAGGAACTCCACATGCGTATAGCCCATGTCCTTCAGGTAGGGCACCAGCTCGGCCGCCGTTTCCTCATAGGTATAGAAGGAGCCGTCCTTGTGCCGCCGCCAGGAGCCCAGGTGCATTTCATAGATATTGACCGGCTCGTGCACGGGATCGCCCTGGGCGCGGCGGGCCATCCAGTCCGCGTCCTGCCAGGCATAGCCGCCGATATCGGTGAGCAGGCTGGCGTTGGCGGGGCGCAGCTCGCTGCCAAAGGCATAGGGATCGGCCCGCAGATGCCACTGGCCGTCCGCGCAGAGAATGGCATATTTATAGGCCCGCAGCTTTTGCTGCGCATCGGGATCGGTGCGCCCCTGGGCCTTTGCATCAAACAGCGCGGCGGGCAGCCGCAGCTCCCATGTGCCGTCATACTGCTTCTGCATGGGATAATCCTCATAGCGCCAGGAGCAGAACTCGCCCGTCACGCACACGCGCAGGGCGTTGGGCGCCCACACGGTAAATTGCCATGCCTGCCCGTCCAGCGTGGTCTTGTGCGCGCCCATCCAGCGATAGGCGTCGTATCCTTCCCCCTGGTGAAACGCCGCGCGCCGCGCGCCGTCCGGCGGTGAGTACAGCATGCTGCGCCCTCCTTTTCGGTTGATTTTTGTCCGTATCTATATCATACCAGACCAAAGCGAAAAATGGAAGATGCAAAGTTGCGCAGAAGAGGCCGCAAAATTGTGTGGACAAGCGCGCCTGTTCTGTGTAAAATGAAGTAGAACAATTTGCCTGTCTACACAAAAAAGCGAGGATAACAGCATGTATTATGTCATCTGCGCGGCGTTCATTGCCATGATCGGCTTCTACGGGGCGTTTCAGCACCTCAAGCGTCAGCCCAAGCGGCGCAAGGCGCTGACCATTGCCTGCAAATGCGCCGCCACGGGCATGGCGGTGCTGGTGGGCGTGCTGGGCGCGGCGCGCAGCGGCCTGCCCTCCAACTGGGTGATGACCGCCGGGCTGATCGCCTGCATGCTGGCCGACGGCCTGCTGTGCGTTCGGTTCATGGTGGGCGGCGCGGTATTTGCGGTGGGGCACCTGCTGTATATCATTGCGTTTTGCATGATGAATCGCCCCGGCTGGGGCAGCCTGGCGCTGTTTATCGCGCTGATCCTGCTGGCCACCTGGCTGTTCAGCCGCTTCCGCACGCGGGTAAATCCCAAGCGCTTCTTCCCCGCCTATGCCTATGCCACGGTGCTGTGCGTAATGGTCGCGCTGGCCGCCGCGCAGCGCCCGATGTTCCTGGCGGGGGCGGCGCTGTTTGCCTTCTCGGACGCGACGCTGGCCTACCTGGGCATGATGGAGCATAGAAGCCGCCGGCTGGATAACATCAGCCTGGGCGCGTACTTTACGGGGCAGTTCCTGCTGGCGCTGGCGCTGATCATATAAAAACCGATAAAAATCAATGAAAGCCGCCTTGGGCGGCTTTTTCAGGCTGTCAAAAAAGTCTCATTAAAGTTCCTGGGATGCATGAAGGGGCCGCAGCCCCTTCATATGTAATCCGCAGCAGCGACATGCGCGGTGCGAGGAGCAGCCGTCAGGCTGCTTCCTATGTCATTTTCTGCCCGTGAGCCGCAGGCTCACAAGAAAATGACGTTCCCGCAGAAAGTCTGCTTTAGCTGACTTTCTGCGGCTTCTTCACCTTCCCGCGCCCCGCGTCATACCTAATGAACAAGAGGGGGTGCGCGCATGGCGTTATGGATTGCCGATGAGGGCGCGGGGCTGATTCGCAGCGGCGCGGATGGGGAGCGGCGGCTTTGCGCCCAGCCGTTATCCCTGTGCGCGTGTGGGAATACGCTGGTATGCGCGCAGGCGCAGCAGGCGGCGGTCTATGCCGCCGATACGGGCGCGGCGCTGGAGCGGTATCCGCTGCCGCCGGGGGCGCGGCGCATGTGCGCGCTGCCGGGCGCGCTGTATTGCCTGAGCAGCGATGCGGACAGCATCAGCCTGCTATGCCCGCGCACGGGACGGCTGCTGCTGTGCGCCCAGGCGGGATGCTACCCGCGCGATCTGGCACTAAGCCCCTGCCGGCGCATGCTGGCTGTGGCGGGCGGCGCGGCGGGCGCGGTGCTGGTATATCGCGCGCGGGAGCTGACGCTGATACGCAGCCTGCCCCTGCCCGGCGTGGTCAGCGCGGCGGCCTTTGCCGGGGCCGAGCTGCTCGCCCTGTGCGCGGTGGACGAGGGGCGGCTGCAATCGCGGCTGTTTCGCATTTCCATCCACGGGGTGGTCAGCGCCCTGGGCTGCTGGGAAGGGCTGCCGGGCGCGCTGCTGATTCACCCCGACGGCATGATCGTATGCGGCGTGCTGGGCAAGCTGCTGCTGCTGCGCCCCGACGGCCGCGTGGCGCGCTGCCTGCCCTGCGGACTGCCCGCGTGCCTGCGCCCCTGCCCCGGCGGGCTGCTGTGCGCCGACGCGCTGGACGGCTGCGTCACCCGCGTGGCCGCCGCGCTGACGGACGCGCAGTGCGTGTATCGCGGCGATTCGCCGCTGGACGCGATGGTGCTGTAAAAAGCCGTTATCGTCTGCTTCAGCAGCGGTTAATAAGCGTCAATCATTACATCTTCCCATATCTCTTTCAGCGGCTTTCCCTCAATGCGGGCACGTTCAAACAGATCGCTGCAGGAGCTGAACATCTGCGTGTTGCCCAAATCATCGCTCAAATGCGAGAAGCCCTCAGGCGCATGGGCGATCCAATATTCTCTTTGATGGTAGAAAAAATGAATCTCGCTACCATGCACGATGGCGCAATGCCGGATGGCCTCATAGGTTTGCCAGGCTGGATCATCCGCCTCTGGAATTTCAGCCTGTTTGATGGCTTCGCCCAGCAACGTGCCGCTGATGCGTGCCTGCCCGCACAATGCTTCAAGCGAATTGCGCTGCTGCTGCCCGCCATCCGTGGCAATCAAGCAATATGAAGCGCCCAGCAGAGAAGACTTTTTTACAAGCGAGTAGTATTCCGATTGGTACTTAAACACCAAATAATCATGCGTTTTTATATATTTCTCTATTTCCTGAATCGTCATCTCCATCACTCCAAACAGCTTTTCCCCCAAAGCATACCATTTGGCATTGGCGCTGTCAATCGCGCTGACCCATTCCTCTGCCGGTACCAAGAATGTTCACCGTATGCAAAAAGGCGGAGCCTCCATAGAAGCTCCGCCTCGTGATATTGATTATTCACCCTTTACTTGGACAGCGCCAGCTGCTTGGCCGGGTCGCTGCCCGTGGGACGGCTGGGATTGACCACCACGGCCTTCTCATAGTTTTCCCAGGCCTGCCAATAAACGCTGCCGTGCTTGCTTTTCGCATCGTCCCACTCGTCGCGCAGAGCCAGCAGGCGCTCGCGCAGGCGCGCGGTGATCTCCTCATAGCCTGCCAGGTCGAAGCAGTTGTTCTTCTCCCACGGGTCGTTTTGCAGGTCAAACAGCTGCGTCAGCTTCAGGTTTTCCGTGCGGTATTCCAGCAGCTTAAAGCGCTCGTCCATCACGCCGCGGATGCGTGCCTGGAAGGCCAGGTACAGCTCTTCGCGCACGCGCGCATCGGCATTTTGCAGCACGGGCAGCAGGCTCTTGCCCTCGACGGAGGCGGGAATTTCCACCCCGCACAGCTCGCACAGCGTCGGGTATACATCCAGCAGATAGCACAGCTGCTCGCGGCGCTCGTTCTGGGGGATGCCGGGGCCGGCCATCACCAGCGGCACGCCCACGCTGTGCTCATAGATGTTCTGCTTGCCCATCAGGCCGTGCTGGCCGATGGCCAGGCCGTTATCGCCCATCAGCACCACGATGGTATCCTCCAGCAGGCCCTTCTCGCGCACCGCGTCCATCACCTCGCCGATGCGGTAATCGATGTGGCTGATCATGGCGTAATAATCGGCAATGTGCTGGCGCACCTTCATGGGATCGCGCGGATAGGCCTCGATGGTCTCGTCGCGGCCGCGCGCCGACCAGCCGCAATTGACCACGGGCATGGCGGCAAAGTTATCCGGCAGGGGAATATCCTCCGCCTTGTACATGTGCTTAAACTCCTCCGGCATGGTGCGGGGATCATGCGGGGCCAGGAAGGACAGGTACAGGAAGAAGGGCTTTTCCTCGTTATAGCTTTGGATGAAGCGCACCGCGTCGCCCGAGAATAGATCAGTGGAGTGCACGCCCGCGTTGATGCGGTCGGCGCGCACCAGCATGCTTGCGCCCGAGGCCGAGAAGTTGGGCGTAAAGTGAATGCGGTGCTCGTACTGGCCGTTGGGGTTATAATCGCACACCGGCACGTTCCAGTGATCCCACATGCCGCCAAAGAAGATATCCGCCCCGCTGGAGAAGGAGCGCGCATAGGAATCCGGGCCGTTATGCCACTTGCCCACGCCGTGGGTATGATAGCCCGCGCCGCGCAGGCACTCGCCCAGGGTGATGTGCTCGGCGGGGATATCCTGCCCCTCGCCCGACAGGTGGAACAGCGTGCGGCCAGAATTGAGCATGGCGCGGCTGGGCATGCACACCGCGCCCAGCGTGCCGCCGGGAATGTGCGCGCGGGTGAAGGAGGTGCCGCGGCGCACCAGCTCGTCCATATGGGGGGTTTGAATGACGTCGTTGCCCAGGGCGTGGATGGTGCCCGCGCGCTGGTCGTCCGTCAGAAGAATGATCACATTTGGCTGTTTTTTCATGATGACGTATTCCTCCAAAGTATGTTCCGTACAACAATACATGTTCAGTATACGCCTTCCAGGCCCTGGCTGCAAGGCGCGCGCGGCGATTGCCCAGCATATTTCACAATGCGCGAAAAATACGCCAGAAGTGCGCAGCATATGACAGAATTTGCGCAAAGCATTGCCATACCGTCCGTTTTTTTATATAATTATTGCATAATAGGTATAAGGGAGGCGGCGCGCATGCTGGGCGTTGAACGGCTGGACGGTATCATGGAGATGCTCAAGGACGGGCAGGCGGTGTCCATTCACACCCTGTCCAAGGCCCTGTATATCAGCGAATCCACGCTGCGGCGCGATCTGGCCGCCCTGCAAAAGGAGGGGCTGATCCGCCGCATCCGCGGCGGCGCGATCCTGGCCGCCAACAACCGCGACGTGCCGCGCCTGATCCGCGAAAACGAAGCCCCGGATATCAAAAACATCATCGGCGCGCGCGCGGCGGAGCTGGTGCATCCGGGCGATGTGATCCTGCTGGATCCCTCCACCACCTGCAGCTATATGGTGCCTTACCTGCCGCAGCACACCGACCTGCTGGCCATCACATCGGGCCTGAAAACCGCGCTGGCGCTGAGCGAGCGGCACATCCGCACCATGGTGACGGGCGGCGCGGTGATGGACAATTCCTACTCCATGGTGGGCAGCCACACCGAGCCGCTGCTGCGCAACGTGGTGGCGGACGCCATGTTTTTCTCCTGCCGGGGCGTCACCATGGACGGGCGCATCTGCGGCTCCTGCATTGAGGAAATCGAGGTGCGCCGCATGATGGCTCAGCACGCGCGCAAGATTGTGTTCATGGTGCCCTCGCACAAGATCGGGCGCGAGTATTTTTACACCTACGGCAGCCTGGCCGATGTGGACGAGGTGATCTGCGACGAGCCCCTGCCCGCCGCCTGGCGGGAAATGATCGGCAGGAACCGGAAATAAAACAAGCATAAAACAGCGGCGCTTCCTCGAAAACAGGAAGCGCCGCTGCTTAAATCAGGTTAAAACGGTAGGCTTCGTCGCCCAGAATGCGCAGCTGCGAAGCGTTCTCGCGCTGCTCATGCGGCGGGAAGCTATCGGCATACAACGCCATCGCCCGCTTGTAGAGCGGGTGCTGCGGGCTGGTCAATCGCTCAAAACGCATCAGACGCCTCCGTGTTTTATCAGCCGATCAGGCCGCTGATGAAGATTTCCAGGCCGATGGCGATCAGGATCACGCCGCCCAGGATGGAAGCCTTGCCGCTCAGGCGCGTGCCGGCCTTCTTGCCCAGGATCAGCCCGCCCATGCAAATGCAGAACGTCACCACGGCGATGATCAGCGAGCTGACCAGCGCCATGCTCAGATCGTACTCTGCAATGGTGAAGCCCACGCTCAGCGCGTCGATGGAGGTGGCCACGCCCTGCATCAGCAGCCCGCCCAGGGACAGGCCCTTGGCGGCTTCCTCCTCCGCGTCTTCGCCAGCCCTGTTGCGGATGCCCTCTATCAGCATTTTGCCGCCGATGTAGCACAGCAGCACCAGCGCAATCCAGGGGATAAAGCGCTCAAACGCCGAAAAATACCCCACCACCGTGTGCACGCACACCCAGCCCAGCATGGGCATGAGGAACTGGAAGAAGGCGAACACCCCGGCGATGCCCGACATGCGGGCGCGGCGCATGCGCGGCTCGTTCAGGCCGTTGGCCAGGGATACGGAAAAGGCGTCCATCGCCAGGCCCACGCCCAGCAGCGCGCTGTTGGCAAAGAAGAGAAGGTTCCACTGCATGTTTTTCATCCTCCGGCTGCATAATGAACAAAAACCCAGGCATGGCTGGCCATACCTGAGCAATCCTTTGTAAAAAAAGACGCACGTATGCCCTGAGGCCATACATGAGTCTCGTAATTTAAAACAAGCCAGACCCTGCCGTGTCGGTATGTTGACTTGCTACGCGCCGGAGCGCGCTTACTACTCCCTCACGGGAAATTTACCAAGTTATCATAGCACAGCTTTTGCCCTGCGTCAAGCGGCGCAGGGCGCTTTCGCCCATTTTGGGGCGTTACTGCGCGTCGGGCTGGGACGCCTCCTGCTGGGGCGCATCCTGCGGCTTTTCGCCGGTGATATCCTCCGCCGTCAGGCACATAAGCATTTCGCGGGTGATTTCACCCGCGGTTTCGCCCAGGCGATCCGCCTGGCGGGCGATGGCGGTTTCAAACAGGTTGCGCACGCCGCGGCCATTGCCAAAGCCCTTTACATCCGCCGTGCTTTCGCGGTCGATCACCTGGCGCAGGGCGCAGCGGGCCTGGGGATCCAGCGTGTAGCCCTTGCTTTCGCAGCGCATATCGAACATGGCCATCAGCTCGTCCAGCGTGTAATCGGGAAAATCGATAAAGCGGTTGAAGCGGGATTCCAGGCCGGGGTTGCTGTGCAGGAATTTCTTCATCGGCTCGATATACCCGGCCACGATCACCACCAGATCGTCGCGGTGATCCTCCATGGCCTTGAGCAGCGTGTCCACGGCCTCGGTGCCATAGTCGTTCTCGCCGCGGTTGGTCAGGGCATAAGCTTCGTCGATAAACAGCACGCCGCCCATGGCCTTATTGATGACCTCTTTGGTTTTGATAGCGGTTTGGCCGACATAACCGGCGACCAGATCGCCGCGATCCACCTCGACCAGCTGGCCCTTGCTGAGGATGCCCAGCGAGTGGAAAATGCGCGACATCAGCCGGGCGATCATGGTTTTGCCCGTGCCGGGGTTGCCGGAAAACACCATGTGCAGCGACAGGTCGCTCTGGGGCAGGCCATGCTCCTTGCGCAGCTTGGCAATTTCAATCCAGTGCACCAGCTGATCCACCTGCTCCTTCACGGTGGTCAGGCCGATATAGCCGTTGAGCTCCTTCATCAGGTCGTCCATGGATTCCTTGGGCGTTTCCTCGGCCTTGGCGGTGGTATTGGGCTTGCCGTCGCCCGTGGACGCCGCGGTGGCGGCGGGCTTGGCCGGCGCGTCCGGCTGCTTGGGCGCGGGCGCATCGGGCTGCGCGTCGGGATAAAAATCGTTATACACCGAGCGCAGGTTGCGCTTGGCCATGGACTGGATGATTTCGTTTTGCAAGCGGATGATTTCGTCCTTACGGCTGGTATCCATGCTGCACCTCTTTGGCAAGATTGGGGGACGGAGAGGGACGGGAAGAAACGAGGGAACGAGGGATACGGTACTTTCTTGAGTCAAGAAAGTACCAAAGAACCTGTTTGTGACGTAAAAGCTGCTGGAATTAAACTGGAAGGTGGCGCCGCTGCCCCGTGGCAGGTGGGCGGCAGTGCCGCCTGCCAGTTTTATCAGCTTGACTTTTTCGTCACAGCGCAGCCTTCTTTGATTCTTTCTTGGGCTCCAAGAAAGAATCGTACTCCTTACTCGAAGTACCGTCCTCCCCCTTACTCGTCGTCCAGGGGAACGGACGCATCCTGCACGTGCGTCTCGTTTTCCGCCACGCCCAGGAATTCCTCGTTCACGTCGGAATCATCCTCCGGCTCGGCAATCGTCTCCGACGGGGTGCGCTTGCCGCCCAGAATGCGGGTAATATCCGTCAGCGGGTAGTCCTTCAGCTCGCTGCTGTCGCCGTTGGTAATGCGCACGCGCACCGTCTCGCGCAGCACGTTGATCTCCTGCACCGTGCCTACGCCATCGGGCGTGCCCACCTCGCGGCCAGGGCGCGGCATGCGCTTGCGCGTGGCCTCGTAGTGATCCTGCTCGTACTTGAGGCAGCACATCAGGCGGCCGCATACGCCGGAAATCTTGGTGGGATTGAGCGATAGATTCTGCTCCTTGGCCATCTTGATGGACACGGGCTGGAAATCGCCCATGAACTGCGCGCAGCATACCGGGCGGCCGCACAGCCCCAGGCCGCCCATCATCTTGGCCTCGTCGCGCACGCCGATTTGCTTTAGTTCAATGCGCGTCTTGAACACCGAAGCCAGATCCTTCACCAGCGCGCGGAAATCCACGCGGCCGTTGGCCGTAAAGTAAAACAGGATTTTGCTGTTGTCAAAGGTGTATTCCACGCTGACCAGCTTCATTTCCAGCTTGTGATCGGCGATCTTGCGCAGGCAGATATCATACGCCTCGCGCTCGCGGCGCTGGTTGTCGCGCTGATGGCGCTCATCCTCCACCGTGGCGATGCGGATAATGGGCTTGAGCGGCTGCACCACCTCGGCGTCGGCTACCTCGCGCACGCCGGTGACGACCTCGCCGTACTCCACGCCGCGCACGGTTTCAACAATGACCGCGTCGCCCGCCGTGGGCCACAGCTGGCCGGGGGAAAAATAATACAGTTTGCCTGCGTTGCGAAAACGCACGCCTACGATGGTTGCCATGGAACAATTTCCTCCGATATGATAAATAGTAGATTTTCAGCAATCGCGGGCCAGGATACGTTGGCGGCGCGCTGCTTGCGCGCCTCCAGCACGGCCGCAAGCACGCGCTCGATGCGCGCCGGGGCGGCATGCTCCCACCATTCCTGGCAGGCAGCCTCCCGCGCGCGCTGGGGCAATTCGCCCGCGCGCATGGCGTATAGCAGGTATTCCCGCGCCTTTTGGGATAATAGCGATAATAGCTCGTCCGCATCGTCCTTTTTGTCCTTCAGCAAAAACGACAGCACCGGCACATCCCGCGCCCCATGCACGGAAAAAAACGTGCGCTCACACAGCTCGTGCAGGGCAAAGAAGGCGGGATTTTGCAGCATATCCAGCGCCGCGCCCAGGCTGCCGCCGCACAGCGCGGCAATCTCGCGCGCCTTGTCCGCATCGGCCTGCCTGGCCAGCAGCTCAGCCTCCAGCCGCTCCCGCGGCCAGGGGGGCATGCGCACCACGCGGCAGCGCGAGCGCACGGTGGGCAGGATGCCCGTTTCGCCCGAAGCTGTGAGGATAAAGTGCGTTTCGCCGTCCGGCTCCTCCAGGGATTTCAGCAGCGCGTTTTGCGCCTGCACGGTCATGCGCTGGGCATTTTCCAGCAGAATCACGCGCCGGCCCTCCAGCGCGTGGAAGGACAGCGCGCACAGCACCTCGCGCAGATGATCCACCTTGATGGTGCGGTCCTTATCCGTGCAGGAGGGCGTCAGAAGGTCCGGATGCGTGCCCGCCAGCACGCGGCGGCAGCCCTTGCACTGCATGCAGGGGCGCTGCCCCTCGCCCACGCACAAAAGGGCGCAGGCAAGCAGCCGGGCAAGCGTGCGCTTTCCGGTACCGGCAATGCCGGTGATCAGCACGGCGTGCGGCGCGCGGCCGCCCAGCACATCCTGAACCAGGGCGCGTGGCGCTTCGCCCAGCGAAGAAAAGCTGTCAAGGGTGATCAAGCGCAGCGGTTCCTTTCGGGCTTAGAATTTGGCAAACTGCTCCACATTGAGCACAAACACCGTGGCCCCGCCGACAGTGACCTCAATGGGCATATGGGTGTACATGCCGACCGCGCCGCCCGCGGTGATGGGCGAGGTGGCCATCTGGCGGCGGCTCTTGCACAGCTTTTCGATGATGTGCAGGCAGCCCTCAAAGCGGTTGTCGTCCACGCCAACCAGCAGCGTGGTGTTGCCCGCCCGCAGGAAGCCGCCGGTGGTGGCCAGCTTGGTCACGCCGTAGCCGTCGTTCATCAATGCCGAAACCAGGCGAGAGGCATCCTCATCCTGCACGATAGCGATGATCAATTTCATAGTATAGTGCCTCCTCTGAATAGAAATTTGCATAGAAAACGCGCAATCGCGATTCTTTACCGCTTCCTATTATAACATCTTGCGCGCCGGATGGCAAGCGGCGGCTTTTAGCGAATGCAAATGAAAAGCGCGCCGGTTTCCCGGCGCGCCCCGCAAACGCGTAAATCAGCCTTTAGCCCAGCGGACGAACGCTGGTCACCTCGCACATGATCGAGGAGCCGCCCGCTTCCACGCCCAGCGCGGTCAGCAGCTCGGCGTCCGTTACCACGGTAAACTCCATGCGCGCGCCGGCGGTGGCGTAGGGCTTATCGCCGGGCACGGCGGCGTACACGGCCAGGCCCTTGCCGTTGGTTTCCAGGTTCAGCTTGGACTGGTTGGCGGCCAGGCCCATCTTCAGGTAGTACTTATCCTCGTGCTTCACGCAGCCATAGATGAAATAGCCCGCGTTGGCGCTGCCATCGGGATTGGTGGTGCACACCAGATAGAAGCCGGAGAAGGAATTGATAGCGTTCATCAGATCGT
Organism: Clostridiales bacterium; assembly: GCA_004556155.1. Taxonomy (GTDB): domain Bacteria; phylum Bacillota; class Clostridia; order Christensenellales; family Aristaeellaceae; genus SFMI01. The sequence goes on along the minus strand of SFIM01000028.1, from coordinate 37,586 downwards.
CGCCGGTCAGGGCAGCCGCGCCATAATAATCGGCCACGGAAGCGCTGGTATAGGTATCGGGCGCTTCGGCCAAGGCGGCGGAGACGGTGCACAGCATCGCGGCGCACAGCAGCAGGGCAATCAGCTTTTTCATGGTTTTGTCTTCCTTTTTATGTATTATCCCCCTCTCAGGGACAATATCATTATAGCACAGCTGTCAAGCAAGCGCCCGTTCGATGGCCGCCCAGGTCATTCTGCCCGCGACGCCGTCCACGGCCAATTGCTGCGCCCGCTGGAAGCGCCGCACGGCAGCCTCGGTTTTTACGCCGAAAATGCCGTCCGCCGCGCCGCAGGCATAGCCCAGGGCGTTCAGGGCGGTTTGCAGCCTGGTCACGTCTGACCCCTTGCTGCCGCGCCGCAGGTTGAACACAACGACTTCGGACGGCTTGTCTGCCTTTACCGCGCCCGCCGCCGCCAGCTCGTCCGCCGTGTACAAGCCAGCGGGGATAGCGTAGTGCGTCCACGCCTTATCGGACGTATCGCCCCACTGTACGCCAGCGGAGCAATGAATCACCTTGCCGCCGCCGATGTGCAATCCGGTGTGCTGCATCCTGCCGTTTCGGCGCTGGAACACACAGCAGACCACATCGGGCATGTCGCCGATCTCGCCGCGCCACACCCAGTTGGCTGCCGTATTGTACTGCGACGTTGCGCCGCCGCCCTTGATCTTGATACCCACCTGCGACAAGCACCAGTAGATAAAGCCCCGGCAGTCAAAGGCTAACTTCCCCTGCCATTTACAGCCGTCGCAATTGGGCTGCTTGCCGCTCAGCACGGGGCACGCCTTAAAGATGGCGCGCTTGTGGCTGGGGTTATAGCCCGCGTACTGGCGGCGCACAGAGGGCGTGCATTCCCGCCCCCACATGCCGAATACATAGGGGTTGCCGAGCTGCGATTTCGCGGCCTCGATGACTTTCAGCGCCTTTTCGTTCATATTCTTTCTCCTTACGCCTGATAGGTAAACGTTACGCTATTGCTGGGTTCGCTCAGACCCGCATAGCTGTTGTAAGCGCGGACGGTATACGTGCCGCTATCGGCTTCGGTGATGTTTGACCACGTGATATTGGCCTGATTGCCCGTGAAGCCAGCGTCCTTCACGCGGGTCGATATCAGCGCGCCGTCGCGGTAAATCAGATATACGCAGTCGTCGCTGCCGGTGATGGTTGAGCGATTCCAGGCCAGGGTGAAGCCGGAACCGGTAAGGCTGTCGCCACTATTTGTACCGTTGCTGATGGTCAGCCCCGTGGGCGCGGTCAGCGTGACGGTGGGCTCGTTAAAGCGCAGCAGGATGCGCAGCCAGCGCGTGCCGCTAATCAAGTGATAGCGCTCTGGTTGGAATCGCGCCATGCAGCAGTTGTTTTCCGTCCATCTATCCGTATAGAAGGAATTGGCTGGATTGAGCATATCAACAGACGGCAGCCACCAGGCGTGATCGGAGCCATTGTTATACAGGCTGAAATTATAAAACAGCACTTTTGTATATGTGGGACACCAATGGCGCAAATCCACAAAGCCCGCGAATACAGCATGGTTATTGGGCGCGATGGGGCTTCCCGTTTCTGAATCTCCTACAAGCACATGAATGGCCGCGTGCGGAATCCAGCCAAGGCCCTCGCGCCGGATTACGATAGCGTTTCCACCAGAAGTGCCAACGTCTGTAAAGTCAAACATTTCAATCAGATAGTTGGAAATGCCTGCATTCGCGCCAAAGGGCGAAAACGTGCCGGGAAGCCCCAGGATGCTTGCGCCATTTTTGATGTTCTCGGCCTTGAAGCTTTCATCCAGCGCGGCAAGCAGCTCCTTGGTGACCGCCTCCACGGTTACACCGGATAGTGTCTTTCCCGCATCCGGCGTAACCATCTGCTGGGCAAGCGCGGGCGATACCGTCTTGCTCTGCTCGGGCTTCTGCCCAGCGATGGCGGCGATCAGCGCAGGCAGATCGCCCAGCCGCGCGCTGCCCGGCACCTGCACGCCCTTGGCCGCAATGGCCGCGTCCAGCGCCGCGCGCGCATCGCTCAGGCGGGTAATTTCGCTTTGAATGCTCATGGTTTCCTCCTTAAATCAGGGCCAGCGCGGCCTCGATATCGTCCGTCAGCGTCACCGTGCCCGCGCCGCTGTGATAGCCTGCGGGGATCACATAGCGCGCGGCGGTCAGGCCGTCCAGCTGCGCGCTGACAGCCCCGCGATCGGGCATCGTGCCCACGGTTTGCTGCCCCGCGGCGCTGACAATCACCTTGCCCGCGCGCACATCATCCGCCCCGGCGGTTACGCCGGATACGTCGCCATAGCTTGCCGGGATGGCCGCCACCGTCACGGCGGACAGGCCGTAATAGCCCGCGTCGGGGGTAACGCGCTGCGCCTGCAGATCAGGCGTTGCCTGCTTTTGCTGCAAATCGTAGCTGCCGCCGCCCGACACGCCCACCACGCGCCCCGCGCCATTGTGGTATCCGGCGGGAATCTGATAGGTTTCGCCCTCGCGCAGGTTTTTTTCCACTGCGCCGCAATCGGCCACGCCGTCCAGCGCGCCGGCCAGGGTATCCAGCTTATCCTGCGCCGTGGCCAGGCCCAGCGCCGTCAGCTTATCGCGGATCTTGCCGCGCGCGGCGATCAGACGCGAAATTTCGGTATAGGTGCTCATGCTTCGCCCCCCTTAAATGCTGGCCAGCAGGGCGTTCACCTGCCCCAGCTGCGCATGCACCGCCGCCGATGTGATGGGCAGCGGGTTATCCTGCTCCGCCGCCGCGGCCGTAACCACGGCGAGCTGGCCGTCCTTGAGCGCCAGCGAGGGCGCAAGGCCGGGCTTATCGGCGATGCTCTCCCACTTGACGCTCTGCCCGGTCAGCCCCGCCAGCTCATCCAGCCTTTGCTGCGCCTGGGCAAGCAGGGCGGCGATGCGATCCATCGTATCGGCCGCCGCCGCGTCCGGGCGTTCGCCGGGCGCACGCAGCGCCGGGGCAATTTCGCCGGTAAAGTAGGCGGATTTAACGATCTTGCCGCCCTTTTCGGCGCGCAGCTCCATGCGGGCAAAGCCCGGCAGCGCCACATCGGTATCGGCCAGCACCAGGGTGTACACGCCCTTTTCGCCGCTCAGCGGCGCAAGATAGGGTGCGCCCTCGCCGGGGCGCTGATATATGCACAGGATATCCGCGCCGGGAAAGGCGCGCAGCGCCTCGGCGCAGTCAAACACAATCTGGCGGCTGGCGTTTTCGCCCACGCGGCCAATCAGCCCCAGATCGCACTGTTTTTGCGTAAACTCCGCTTGAATGGTAATCATGCCTTGCCTCCTTTTTTGATATGCGGCGATCCCCGGCAGGGCGAACAGGCAGGCTGTCGCGCTTCGGATTCGTGATCTTTAGTAACCCTCAATGGCAGAAAAAACGGCGCGCGTTCGCCCGGACGCTCGCCGCCCGTTTTGATGAAGGTACGATCCTCTGCCGAAAGCCCGCTATTCGCCCGGCGCGGCCGGGGGTTTTCCCCTTTTCAGGCAGGCTGCCGCCCCAGTCCGCCGCCGCGCATGGCCGGTTCTCGTGTTTATTATAAATCACTCGCGCAGGATTGTCAACCACCCTGGGAAAAATGTTGTTTTTTCCTCACCCTTGCGTTATAATCACCCTGAGGTGTTTTGTATGGATGATTTTGGCGTGCGCGTGCGCGCTGCCCGCGTGGCGGCGGGGCTGACGCAATTGGAGCTGGCCCGCGCGATGGGCTACTCCACGCGCTCCACCATATCGCGTATTGAATCGGGGGACAACCAGGTTCCCATGGACAGGCTGGACGCGCTGGCCGCCGCCCTGCGCACCACGCCCGCCTATCTGTTGGGGCAGGATGGCGCGGCCGCCGAGCCTGCCGCCCCGCAGGCCGCCGCCCAGGAGGACGATCCCTTTTTGCAGGAGTTCTGGCGCTGTGCCATGCGCCTGCGCCGCGACCAGCAGGAAATGCTGCTGCGCCTGATGCGCGAGATGGGCGGGCAGCGGTAAGAAGCCTTTTTCAGCGCACAAAAAAGCGACCATCCCAGGATGGCCGCTTTTATCAATCTGCAATGAATCACTCCGCGGTCAGCACCACGCGGTATTCGCAGTTGACGCTTTCGGGCGTGGCGGTGAACACATAGTATTCGTCATGCTGGCCGGAGATATCCTCCCAGCCCGTGCCGGTGCTGCGCTGCCAGGTGATGGTGTAGGGCATGTTGGCAGACTTGACAGAGGCGTACAGATAGATATCGTCGCCGTAATACAGCTCGCCCTCGTTGCACAGGCGAACGATCACATAGCCGTCAAACACTTCTTCTTCGGCGGTAGAGGCAGTCAGGGTCAGGCTGGCAAGCAGGATCACGGCCAGCAGCAGGGACAGCACTTTCTTCATCATCAGAGGGTTCCTCCTCGTTAAAACTCAGATTACACCCTCATTATAGAGATCGACGGTTACATGAACGGTTATTTTTAACGAAAGTGTGCCGTTATTTTAAAAAAAAGATGAAAAAATCGGGCCGCCAAAGCAATTTTGGCAGCCCAATGCTTTTTCCATTATATTTTTTCCGATAGAATCGCACGCCCTCCAGCACGAAGCCGTTCTTCTCATGGAAGGCGCAGGAGCGCTCGCTGCTGCCGGTGACGATGGAGATGATATTGGCAATGCCTCCCGCAGGAGCTCCACTCGCACAGCCATGGCTTATTCCCCCGCAATCTGCCGCGCCACGTGCACGCCGCTGGCCGAGGCATGGGACAGCGAGTGGGTGATGCCGCTGCCATCGCCGATGATATACAGGCCGGGGTGCTTGGTTTCCAGGTGCTCGTTGACCGCAACCTCCATGTTATAGAACTTGACCTCCACGCCGTACAGCAGCGTATCGTCGTTGGCCGTGCCGGGGGCGATACGATCCAGGGCGTAGATCATTTCCATAATGCCATCCAGGATGCGCTTGGGCAGCACCAGGCTCAGATCGCCCGGCGTGGCGGCCAGGGTGGGGCGCACCAGGCCCTCCTCCAGGCGCTTGTCGTTGCTGCGGCGGCCGCGCACCAGATCGCCGAAGCGCTGCACGATGACCCCGCCGCCCAGCATATTGCTGAGCCGCGCGATGCTTTCGCCATAGCCGTTGCTATCCTTGAAGGGCTCGGAAAAATGCTTGCTGACCAGCAGGGCAAAGTTGGTATTCTCCGTGCGCTTGGCGGGATCCTCATAGCTGTGGCCGTTGACGGTGACGATGCCGTTGGTATTCTCGTTTACCACGATGCCATAGGGATTCATGCAGAAGGTGCGCACGTTATCCTCAAACTTTTCGGTGCGGTACACGATCTTGCTTTCATACAGCTCGTCCGTCAGGTGGCTGAACACCACGGCGGGCAGCTCCACGCGCACGCCGATATCCACGCGGTTGGACAGCGTGCCGATATCCAGCTCGCGGCACACGGTTTCCATCCACTTGCTGCCGCTGCGGCCCACGGACACCACGCACTGGCGGCACTCCCAGCTTTCGCGGTCGCTGCTGACGCGGTAGCCGCCGTCAATCCGCTCGATGCTGCGCACGGGGGTTTCAAAGTAGAAATCCACGCGATGGCGCAGCTCCTCATACAGGTTTTGCAGCACCACATAGTTGATATCCGTGCCCAGGTGGCGCACGGAGGCGTCCAGCAGGTTCAGCTTATTCTGGATGCACAGCTTTTTGAACCGTGTGCCGGCGGTGGAATAGAGCTTGGTGCCCTCGCCGCCATGCTGCATGTTGATTTCGTCCACGTAGCGCATCAGCTCCAGCGCGCGCTGGCGGCCGATATGCTCATAGAGCGTGCCGCCGAAATCGTTGGTGATGTTATATTTGCCATCCGAAAACGCGCCCGCGCCGCCAAAGCCGCTCATGATGGAGCAGCTTTTGCAGCCAATGCAGGTTTTCACCTTATCGCCGTCGATGGGGCAGCGGCGCTTTTCCAGCGGGTGCCCGGCCTCCATCACCGCGATCTTCATTTCACTGTTCAGCCTGCTCAGTTCATAGGCGGTAAAGATACCGCCCGGGCCCGCGCCCACGATGATTACGTCATACTGCATACCTGTTTTCTCCAATCGAGATCATACCCAAAGTAATAGCCGCCGCGCGCGCCCGCACCAGGCAGACCAGCTTATAGTATACCACAAAATCCGCCGCCGCGCAATCGCGGAAGAAGAGGACGAGGGGAACGAGGAGGGACGGTACTTTCTTGGAGTCCAAGAAAGTACCAAAGAAGGCTGTGTGTGACGTGAAAGTCAGTTGAATTAAAATGGGAGGCAGCACTGCCGTTTTGTGCCCCGTGGCAGGGAAAATTCGCGTGTCCGGATCGGCGCAAGCGGCATCCGTCCCCTTGAATATTTCCCCTATGGTCTGGCTTCGCCAGCCCGCGCCGATTGCATCGGCGTGCCACGGGGGCATGGTTGGGTGCGGGAAGCAGGCGTGGCAATCTGTAAAAGTTGGGGAGAACGGCCACCAAAAGGGGGTATGAAAGAACGAAAAATTCTTCCACAGCCCCCTTTTATGGTTGTGCGCTATCTGAGAAACTTGGCTGTTCTGCTTAACTATCGCAGTCAGCGAAGTCTGATTTTTACACCCAACAAACGCCCCCGTGGCACGCCGATTTTAATCGGCGCGGGCTGGCGAAGCCAGGCCAAGGGGGAAAAATGAAAAGTTGCTTGGGTGGAGCTTGCTCCTACCCAGGCAACTTCATTTTTCCCTGCCACGGGGGCGGGTGGCCAGGGCCACTCCCAGTTTAAAACCAGCAGCTTTCTCGTCCACAACACAGGTTCTTTGTTACTTTCTTCCCTGAAGAAAGTAACGTTCCCCTCGTCCCCCTTCGGCCCCTCACTTCCCCGCTTCCAGCACGGCAAGCGCCTTTTTGAACTGGCGGGAGAACAGCAGCGCCGTGCAGGTAACGGCAATGACGTCCGCCACAGGCTCGGCCAGGTAAACAGCCGTCACCTTGTCAGGCAGCAGACTGGGCAGCAGGAAGATCAGCGGCAGCAGCAGCACAAACTTGCGCAGCACCGCCACCAGAATGGAGCAGGGCGCGTTGCCGATGGATACAAAGGTCATCTGGCAGGCAATCTGAATGCCGAACAGGAACAGCATCGCGCAGTAAATGCGCAGCGCGCGGGCGGTGAAATCCAGCAGCTCCGCATCCGGGGTGAAAATGCCCGCAAACCCGCGCGGGAACAGCATAATGCCCGCCCACAGCACCATGGAGTACACCAGGCATACCCGCAATAGCAGCCGGAAGGTCTGCCGCACGCGATCGGCGTTGCGCGCGCCGTAATTGTAGCTGCTGATGGGCTGCGCGCCCTGCGCAATGCCCTGCAGCGGCAGCATGGCAAACTGCATCACGCTGGACAGGATGGTCATCGCGCCCACGGCCACGTCGCCGCCATACCTGAGCAGCGAGGAATTAAAGCACACCGAGATCATGCTCTCGCTGGACTGCATGATAAACGCCGCCAGGCCCAGCGCCACGCAGGGCAGGATCAGCTTGGGGCTTACCAGCAGGTTTTCGCGCTTCAGGCGCAGCAGCGTCTTTTTGCCCCGCAGGAAGCAGATGACCCACACGCAGGACAGCCCCTGGCTGATCACCGTGGCCAGCGCCGCGCCGCGCACGCCCATGCCCAGTCCATAGATAAACAGCGGATCCAGGGCGATGTTGGCCACCGCGCCGATCAGCACGGTCAGCATGCCGGTGGTGGCAAAGCCCTGGGCGGTGATAAAGGCGTTCATGCCCAGGGTAAGCTGCACAAGCAGCGTGCCGATGGCGTAAATGCGCATATAATCGGCGGCGTAGCCGATGGTATTCTCGCTGGCGCCAAACATCAGCAGCAGGTCGCGGCTCCAGATCAGCATCACGGCCGTCAGGATGGCGGAGATAACAATTTGCAGCGTAAAGCACCCGCCCAGCAGCTTTTCGGCCAGGTCGTGATCGCCCTTGCCCATGGCGATGGACGCGCGCGGCGCGCCGCCCGAGGCCACCAGCGCCGCAAAGGCCGAAATGATCATGATCAGCGGCAGGCACACGCCCACGCCCGTCAGCGCCAGGCTGCCGTCGCCCGGCATGTGGCCGATGTAAATGCGGTCTACAATGTTATACAGCATGTTCACCAGCTGCGCCACGACTGTGGGCACCGCCAGCTTAACCAGCAGCTTGCCGATGGGCTCCGTGCCCAGGAAGGTTTTATCCTGCGTCATAAGTGATGATCCTTTCCTTTAATATAGGGGACGAAGGGAACGTTACTTTCTTCAGGGAAGAAAGTAACAAAGAACCTGTGTGTGACGTAAAAGTCGATTGAATAAAACCGGAAAGCAGGAAGCGAACGGAGGAAAGCTTGCTTTCATCCGGGCGGTTCAGGCTTTCACCTGCCACGCAATGTGCGCTCTGCCTTCCAGTTTTATTCCAGCAGCTTTTACGGCCACAAGGCAGGTTCTTTGTTTCTTTCCTTGTACGCCCCGCGCTTCTGCCTTGCGGCAAGCGCGGGTTTCGGGCGGCAATTTACAAAATTACGCGCCCTCAGCCGCCTGCGGCGGCGCTATGACTCAAGAAAGAAACGTATCCTCCTCTCCCCCGTTTCCTTCCCTATTCCCCCGCCATGCGGGCAAGATTGGCTTCCATGGTGCGAATGCAGCGCAGGCACACCTCCAGATCGGCCTCCGTCATGCCGGCCGCAATCTGCTGCATGAAGGATTGTTGCAGCGCCTGCCCCTCCCGAATGATAGGCTGTGCAAGCTCGGTGCAGCGCAGGCCGCACTTGCGGCGATCGCCCGGCACGGGCCGCCGCTCCAGATACCCCTCGCGCGCCAGGCTTTCCACATGCAGGGATACAATGCCCGGCTTTAAACGCCGGTACAGGCAGATGTCCCGCGCCGTGTCCAGCCCCGGATTGTTGGCCAGAAACAGCAGAATATCCACCGCCCCCTGCGCCATGCCCGTCCGCTCACACAGCGGGCGCAGCGCCGCGGCGTATGCATCCTGAAATCTGCGCAGCGCCGCGTATAGCTGCGAAGCCGTTTTCATTGCCCCTCGCCTCCCATAGATAGATAGTTCAATATTGAACTATTCAATTATAATTCATTTCTTGCGCTCCGTCAACACCCGCGCCGCCAAGTTTTTAACGGAATTGTTACGCTTTTCAGGGCTTGCAGCTTGACATTGTAAACAATTTGACATAAAATATTCCTGTATAGGTATGTATTTTCAGGAGGCCGCTCATGCATCACAACCGTATGAAACGCTCATTTGCTTTTTTGCTGACGATGGCAATGCTCCTCTCGCTGTGCCTGGGCGCGGCGGGCGCGCAGTATCCCTGCGTGGGCTTTGCCGCGCGCAAGCTGACCGTCACGCGCAGCGCGTCCGCCACGGGCGAGACGCTGTATACCGTGCCCGCGGGCGACGCCGTGTATATCACCGGCGACAGCGGCGATTACTATATCATCGAGTACGACGGCCAGCCGGGCTACGCCGCCAAGTCCGCCGTGCGCCTGGCGGGCGAAGTGCTTGTCAATAACCCAGACGGCGCGTGGCTGGGCGCCTATACCGCCCTGCGCCAGGGCGACGAGGGCCAGCTGGTGCGCGAATTGCAGTCCGCGCTGATTGAGGCAGGCTTCCTGTCCGGCAGCGCCGATGGCAAGTACGGCCAGCGCACGGCGCAGGCCGTGGCCGATTTTCAGGCCGCCAACGGGCTGAACAATTCGGGCTATGCCGATATCGCCACCCAGGGCACGCTGTATGAAACCAAGATCACCAACAGCCGCGGCAAGGCCGTCAGCGTGACCATCCTGCCCTCGGTGGACGGGCTGAGCGTATCCAGCGGCAAGACCGGCGCGCCGGTGGAAAGCCTGCAGGCCGCGCTGACCGACCTGGGCTATTATACCGGCAAGATCGACGGCAAGTGCGCCAGCGGCACGGTCAGCGCCATCAAACGCTTCCAGACCAAGAACGGCCTGCAATCCACCGGCGTGGCCGACCCTGAAACGCTGACCCTGCTGTACAGCGGCGAGGCCGTCAACGCCAAGGCTACCGCCACCCCCAAGCCCACCGTCACGCCCGTGCCGCCCGTTATCGGCTGGGAAAACGGCCAGTCTGCCAGCAAAAAGGTGTACCCCTTTGACACCACCACGCTGGACGCGGTGAACCTGCGCCAGCGCGCCCGCACCAGCTCCCAGCGGCTGCTGACCATCCCCGCCGGGGCCACGGTCAGCGTTAAAAAGCTGACCGGCGATTGGGCGCAGCTGGAATACTTCAACGGCAAGCGCACCTTCACCGGCTACGCCATGGCCAAGTATATCGATATCCCCGCCATCTACTATGGCGGCAAGGAGCTGGCCTCCGACCGGCAGGCCCAGCTGAAATACACCGGCATTTCCGCAGGCGCGTCGGGCACCAACGTATCCACCCTGCAGGAGGCCCTGCACGAGCTGGGCTTCTATGACGGCGATATCACCGGCACCTTCGATACCGAAACGGCTCAGGCCGTAAAGGACTTCCAGCGCAAAAACGGCCTGCTGCAAACTGGCGCCGTCAGCGCCGAGCTGCAAAAGCTGATCTACGAGGGCAAGCCCGTCAACGCCAAGGGCAAAAAGGTGAGCGTGGCCGTGCTGCCGCCCATCGCGGGCATTGCCATGCAGCAGGGCGACGCGGGCTATCAGGTGGAAGAGCTGCAGGCCGCGCTGATTGACCTGGGCTACTTAGAGGGCGCGATCTCGGGCACCTACGACGCCAAGACCACCGCGGCCGTTAAAAAGCTGCAAAAGGCCAGCGGCCTGAAGGCCGACGGCATCGCGGGCGCGGCCACCCTGAAGCAGATCGAACGGTATCTGACCACCCCCACGCCCAAGATCACCGTGGTCACGCCCACGCCCGCGCCCATCACTGCCGATAACGTGATCGTGATCCAGAAGGGCACGCGCGGCCTGGTCGTTACCCGCCTGCAGGAGCGGCTGGTGGCGCTGGGCTACTATGATATTGAGCCGGACGGCATCTTCAACGCCAACGATGTGACGGCGCTGAAGGCTTTCCAGAAAAAGAACGGCATCAAGGCCGACGGCATCGCGGGCCTGGATACGCAGGTGCGCCTGTACTCCGACGCGGCCGTATCCGCCTGGGCCACGGCCACGCCCAAGCCTGCCGCCACGCCCAAGCCTGACCTGACCGCGCGGCTGGAGATTGGCTCCTCGGGCACGCAGGTGAGCCTGCTGCAGGCGCGCCTGACCACCCTGGGCTACTTTACCGCCACCATAGACGGCAGATTTGGCACCGCGACGGCGCTGGCTGTGGCGGAGTTCCAGAGCGTCAACGGCCTGTCGGCGGACGGCATTGCGGGCGCGCAGACGCTCAAGGCGCTGTACGCCTCCACCGCCAAGAGCGCCATCGTAATCACCCCCACGGCCACGCCCAAGCCCAGCTTTACCGCGCTGCGCATTGGCGATCGCGGCAGCGAGGTGCGCGCGGTGCAGGCCATGCTGATTGAGCTGGATTACCTGACCGGCGCGGCGGACGGCATTTACGGCACCAAGACGTACCTGGCTGTGCGCGCCTTCCAGCGCGACAACCGGCTCTCGGCCGACGGCGTGGTGGGCACGGCAACCTATACCCTGCTGGTGAACCAGAGCGGCAGCGCGGACAACGGCAGCACCGGCAATGGCGGCAACAACGTCAGCGGCACCACCTTCAAGGCGCCGCAGGCCAGCGAGGTACGCTTTGCCGACTGGTATCGCGAGACGCGCGATGTGGTGCGCAAGCTGCCCAACGCCATCATCTACGACTACACCACGGGGCTGCACTACAACGTGCACATGTTCAGCTTTGGCAAGCACTGCGACGCCGAGCCGGTGACGGCCAGCGACACGGCGATCATGCGCCAGATCATGGGCGCGGACAACTGGACGCCGCACGCGGTATGGGTCATCCTGTCCGATGGGCGCGTGTACATGGCCAGCACCCACAGCAAGGGGCACACCGTGGATCACAACGCCAGCAACGATTTGCAGGGGCATATCTGCATTCACTTCCCCCGTGAAATGAGCGACACTGAAAAGCGCAACATGCCCTACGCCACCCGCCATCAGAACGAAATTCTGCGCGGCTGGGAGGAAACCCAGAGCATGATTGGGTATTAAAGGACGGAGGGAACGATGGGTTACGTTTCTTTCTTGCGTCAAGAAAGAAACAAAGAACCTGTGTTGTGGACGGAAAAGCTGCTGAAATAAAACTGGAAGGGGTCACTGACCCCCGCAGGGCAGGTGAAAGCCTGAACCGCCCGGATGAAAGCAAGCTTTCCTCCGGGCGCTCCCTGCTTTCCCCCTTCGGTCTGGCTTCGCCAGCCCTTGCGTCCAGCTGCGCTGTCCGCTGCCCTGCGGGCATGGTTGGGCGCGGGAAGCCTTGCGCAGCGCTTAGCGATGGTTGGTTGAATGCACCCACCAAAAGGCTTCTCCTTGAGGAGAGGCCTTTTGGTAGGCTTTCTCCCCAACTTTCACAAATCGCCACGCCTGATTTCCGCACCCAATCATGCCCCCGTGGCACGCTGATCGCAGATCAGCGCAGGGCGTGCGCAGCACGACCGAAGGGGAAAAAGGCAGAAGCGCGCGGGCGGAGCTTGCTCCAGACCGGGCGATTCAAGTTTTTCCCTGCCACGGGGTCTCAAGCGCCAATGTCGCCTCCTAGTTTTATTCAATCGACTTTTACCTACTGCCTTACGGCAAGCGCGGGTTTCGGGCGGCAATTTACAAAATTGCGCGCCCTCAGCCGCCTGCGGCGGCGCTATGGCTCCAAGAAAGTACCGTATCCCCTCGTCCCCCTGTCTCCCCCGCACCATCAAAAAAACAAAAGGTGATTTTTGCATGCTGAACATTGCCATCGACGGGCCCGTGGGCGCGGGCAAATCCACCATCGCGGACGAGGTTGCCGCCCGCCTGCACATTTTGCACCTGGATACGGGCGCCATGTACCGCGCCGTAGGTCTGGCCGTCATGGACGCGGGCCTGGATATCCAGGATGAGGCCGGCGTGACCGCCCTGTGCGCCGCCGGGCGCGCGCATGTGGACGTGCGCTATCAGGATGGCGCGCAGCGCACGCTGGTGAACGGCCAGGACGTGACCGGCCGCATCCGCACCCAGCAGGCAGGCACCGCCGCCAGCGCCGTATCCCGCTATGCCGCCGTGCGCCAGATGCTGGTGCGCCGCCAGCAGGATATCGCCGCCGCCCAGCCCATGCTGCTGGATGGCCGCGATATCTGCACCGTGGTGCTGCCAAACGCGCCGGTCAAGATCTACCTGACCGCCTCCGCCGAGGCGCGCGCCCGCCGCCGCCTGCGCCAATTGCAGGAAAAGGGCGAATCCCCGAGTTTTGAGGATATCCTGCGCGAGGTCAACGCCCGCGACCATCAGGATATGACCCGCGCGGTGGATCCCCTGCGCCAGGCTCCGGACGCGCAGGTGGTGGATAGTACCAATATGAATTTTGAGCAAACCGTGCAGGCAATCCTGGATATTGTGGAGGCAGCGCATGCAGAATAACACATCGGAAACCGCGCCCAAGCGTGAGCGCACAGCCATCTATACCGTGGCGCGCATCATCTTTGGCTTTTTGTTTCACACCATCTTCCCCCTGCGCTTTCATAACGCGCAGATCGTGGAGGAAATGCAGCCGCCCTATATCATCATGGCCAATCACCGCAGCTTCGCCGATCCCATGGCGCTGGCCATCAAGGTGAAAAGGTACGAGATCCGCTTCATCGGCAAGCGCGAGCTGGCGCACGGCAGGCTGAAAAGCTGGCTGTTCTCCGGCCTGCATATGATTTTGGTGTCCCGCCATGCCACCGATATGGCCGCCATGCGCCAGTGCATGCAAACGCTCAAGGATGGCCACATCCTGGGCATCTTCCCCGAGGGCACCCGCCACCAGCCCGAAATGATGCAGGAGGTGGAAAGCGGCACGGCCATCATCGCCCTGCGCGCCCGCGTGCCCCTGCTGCCGGTGTATATCGACGGCAAGATCCGCCCCTTCCATATCACGCATATCTATTATGGCAAGCCCATGGAGCTGGACGATCTGTACGCCCAGGGCGTCAATAACGACACCGCCCACCAGCTGTGCCAGCGCATCCATGATGTGTTCTACGCCATGCGCGATGAGGTTCACGCAAGCAAATAATGCACAGTGTGCAAAATCAGCGTCTCCCGATTGTGCAAATTGCAGAATTTGATCTTTGACAGAAAATTTCTGTAATTTTTGCAGGAAAAACAGGAAGGATGGCGAATAAATTTCTATTCGCCAGGAGTAGGGGGATTTTCCAAATGCCCTGTACCGTGGCAAAGCATGCCGGCTTCTGCATGGGCGTTCGCCAGGCGGTGGAAAAGGCCGAGCGGGCAGCCGCCCAGGCTCAGGAGCGGGGAATCCCCTGCTATTCCCTGGGCGAGGTGGTGCACAACCCGCTGGTCACCAGCCGTTTGCAGCAGCTGGGCGTGCAGGTGGTTGAGCGGGTGGAGGACGCCCGCGGCGGCCTGCTGATCCTGCGCAGCCATGGGGTTGCACCCCAGGTGCTTTCCGCCTGCCGTGAAAACGGCGTGGACTATGTGGATTGCACCTGCGCCCGCGTGCGCGCGCTGCATGAGCGCGCGGCCGCCTACAGCGCCGGGGGGCTGCCCGTGGTGCTGGTGGGCGACGGCGAGCATCCCGAGGTGCGCGGCACGGCGGGATGGTGCCAGGGGCCGGTATACACCGTGTATACCGCCGAGGATGTGGCCGCCCTGCCCCCTTTGCCCCGCGCATTGGTGGCCAGCCAGACCACCCTGCCCATGGAGCGCTGGCAAGCGCTGCTGCCAGCCCTGCGGGCAAGGATTTCCCAGCCGGATTTTTACTGCTCCATCTGCGCGGCAACGCGCGTGCGGCAGCAGGCCGCACGGGAGCTTGCCATTGCCTGCGACCGCATGATCGTGGTCGGCGGGCGGCAAAGCGCCAACACGCGCAAGCTGTATGAGGCCTGCCTGGCGCTGTGCCCACAAACCATTTGGGTCGAACGCGCGGCGGATATCCCGCCCCGCTTCGCAGATATCCACGCGCATCACATAGGAATAGCCGCCGGCGCATCCACACCGGATTGGTCATTTAAGGAGGTTGTCACTGCAATGAACGACATCGAAAACAAAGTGCTCGAAACCGAGCCCGCCGCCAACGAGGCTGCGAAAACCATCGACGATAACGATTTTATGGCCAGCATTGAGGCCTCCATGCGTCGCATCCATACCGGCCAAACCGTGACCGGCACCGTGGTGCAGGTGACTGACGACGAAGTGTGCGTCAACATCGGCTATAAGTCCGACGGCCTGATCAAGCGCTCCGACCTGGTAGACCAGGATGTGAAGATCGGCGACGAGATCGAGGTCGAGGTTGTTAAGGTAAACGACGGCGAGGGCAATGTGATCCTCTCCCAGCGCAATATCATCAACAAGAAGGCCTGGGACGCGCTGATGGCCAAGTACGAGGCCGGCGAGTACGTTGAAGGCGTTGGCAAGGAAGCCGTTAAGGGCGGCCTGATCTGCATGGTGGACGGCGTGCGCGCCTTCGTGCCCGCTTCCCGCCTGAGCAAGCGCTATGTTGAGAAGATCGATCAGTTTGTGGGCCAGACCATGAAGCTGAAGATCATCGATGTGGACGCCGCCAAGAAGCGCATCGTCTGCTCCCGCAAGGACGTCATCCTTGAGGAAGAGGCCGCCAAGAAGGCCGCTGCCTGGGAGAAGATTGAAGAGGGCGCGATCCTGCACGGCATCGTGCGCCGCTTTGCCGATTTCGGCGCGTTCGTCGATCTGGGCGGCGTGGACGGCCTGATCCACATCACCGATCTGGCCTGGCACCGCGTGGGCCATCCCAGCGAAGTGCTCTCCATCAACCAGGAGGTTGAGGTGAAGGTGCTCAGCGTTGATCGCGAGCGCGAGCGCATCCAGCTGGGCTACAAGCAGCTGCAGGCCAAGCCCTGGGACAACATCGAGGAGAAGTATCCCGTCGGTCTGATCCTGGAGCGCAAGGTGGTTCGCATCCGTCCCTTCGGCGCCTTTGTGGAGCTGGAGCCCGGCGTGGACGGCCTGGTGCACATCAGCCAGGTGGCGCTCACCCGCGTGAACAAGGTGGAGGACGTGCTCAGCGTTGGCCAGGAAGTCACCGTCAAGGTGCTGGGCGTGGATCCCGCCGCGCACCGCATCAGCCTGAGCATCCGCGAAGCCCTGGAAGACAAGGCCTTCGATTACGGCGAGGGCATCCCCGAGGAAGAATATCCCGTGGACGAGCAGCCCGCCGAAACCCAGGAATAATCGCTAACAACACTCCCCCGTCATCGCAGGATGGCGGGGGTTCGTTTTTTTGGGGATGGATAGGAGGAACGAGTGGGGGACGGTACTTTCTTGGGCTCCAAGAAAGTACCGTCCCCCACTCGTCCCTCCTTTCGTCCCCCCTCGTCCCCCATCCCCTCGCAAATTTAGGTTGCCTTTTGCCGCGAATTGCGGTAACATAAAGGCAATTACGCACTGGAGGTGTTTACGGTGCCGGATACGTTTTTGCAATCGCTTTCGTGCCCCCTGCCGGAGGATATCGCGCACCTGAAGGGCGCGGGCGAGTATGAGCTGGCCCTGCGGCTCATCGACCGCCGCCTGGCCGGGCAGCTTCCCGCCATGCTGCGCGCAAGGCTGGAAGCAGAGCGCCTTTTTTTGCACCGCCTGCCCCGCGCCTATACCCTGACCGAGGCCGACGCGGTGGCCGAAATGCGCCGCAGCGTGCCTGATTTTACCGCCCAGGAGTGGCAGGAATACCTGCTGGACGGCAAGCTGGATTTTATTTACCTGAACGGCCAGCGTCTGTACCATGAGGATACCTGCGCGTCGCTGCTGAAAACCCAGCGCGCGCTCAACGCCCGCGCCCTTGCGCCCTATGATGAGCAAAAGCCCCGGCTTGAGGCCGTGATCCGCCAGGTGATGGCGGGCGGGCGCGCCTATCGCTTCCGCCTGCGCGCCGTGACCAGCATCGCGGACGACGTCTTCGCCCCCGATACCCGCTATCGCATCCACCTGCCCATCCCGGCGCAAAGCATGCAGCAGTCCGCCGCCGAGGAGCTGCACGCCACGCTGCCCATCCTGTATACCGACGCGGCGGATGCGCCCCAGCGCACCGCGTATATGGAGCTTTGCGCGCACGAGAACGCGCCCATCGTGACCGAGTATACCTGGACGCAGCGCCCGCGCTATGTGAACGCGCTGGACGAAGCCGCCCGCGGGCCGGTCTACCCGGACGCGCGCCCCGTGCAGGCCGAGGATCTGGCCGAGCAGGCCCCGCACATCTGCTTTACGCCCTACCTGCGCAGCCTGGCCGCAGAGCTGCGCGGCAGCGAGACCGACCCCGTCCGCATTGCCCGCCGGTTTTATGATTTTATCACCACCCAGGTGATGTATGCCTATCAGCGCCCCTACCTGCTGATCGAGGGCGGGGCGGAGTATACCGCCGTCAACCTGCGCGGCGATTGCGGCCTGCAGGCGCTGCTGTTCATCACCCTGTGCCGCATCAGCGGCGTCCCCGCGCGCTGGCAAAGCGGGCTGTACGCCGCGCCCGGCGATGTGGGCAGCCACGACTGGGCGGAGTTTTACAGCGACCGCCTGGGCTGGCTGCCGGTGGATTGCTCCTTTGGCGGCTCGGGATACCGCCACGGCTCGCAGCTGCGGTGGCGCTTCTACTTTGGCAACCTCGATCCCTGGCGCATGGTCGCCAATCGCAGCTACTACGCGCCCTTCAGCCCCCGCAAGCGCTTTGCGCGCTGCGATCCCTATGATAACCAGCGGGGCGAGATCGAAACCGATACGCGCGGGCTGGGCGCGGGCGAGTTCCGCACCCGCTATGAAATGATCGACCATCAGGAAACGGAGGAATAACGATATGATCATTTGCGATTGCCACTGCGATACCCTGTACAGCATGCAGATGGGCCGCGACCAGCACCTGGACGTGACCATGGAAAACCTGCGCACGGGCGGCGTCAGCCTGCAAACCATGGCCATGTATGTGGGCCCCGGCCGCAAGGGCGATGTGGAAGCCCTGATGCAGGGCATGCTGCAAAAGCTGGAGCTGCTCAAAAGCCAGGGCTGGAAGCAGGTGGACGATCCCAGCCAGGCCGTGGACGGCGAGGTGGCCGTGATGCTGTCCATCGAGGGCTGCGAACCCTTTGATCCCGGCCTGCACACCATTGCGGAATACCGCGCCCACGGCGTGCGCATGGCCGCCATCACCTGGAACCACGAAAACACCCTGGGCTATCCCGCCATGAGCGGCAGCACGCAGGGGCTCAAGCCCTACGGCGTGCAGGCCATCCGCGAGATGCAGCGCCTGGGCATCGCCGCCGACGTATCGCACCTGAACGAGGCGGGCGTGTTTGACATCCTGAACAAGACCGACAAGCCCCCCATGGCCTCCCACAGCAACTGCCGCGCGCTGGTCGACCATCCCCGCAACCTGAGCGATGAGCAGCTGCGCGCCATGTTCAAGGCCGGCGGCTTTGTGGGCGTCAATTTCTGGCCCACCATCATCGGCGAACCGGCCAACATTGACCACCTGATCGACCACATCGCCCATATGTACGATATCGGCGGCGAGGGCAAGGTGGGCTTCGGCTCGGACTTTGACGGCATCGAGCGCAAGCCCGAGGGGCTGAACAACCCCGCCGACTTCCCCAAGCTGATCGACGGCCTGCGCCGCCGCGGCTTTGCCGAAAGGGATGTGGCGGACATCGCCGGCCTGGGGCTGATTCATTATTTTGAGCGCATCAAGGTGTAATTGAAGGAGGACGTACCGATGACAGTCGTTCCCGCGAAACGCCGCGCCGAGGCCCGCCGGCTGACGCTGCTGTGCGCCGCGGTGTATTTTTGCAGCTATCTGACGCGCCTGGATTACGGCGCGGTGATGGTGGAAATGGTGCGCGCCGAGGGCTTCTCGCGCGTGGACGCCAGCGCGGCGCTGACCGGGCTGTTTATCACCTACGGCTTCGGGCAGCTCATCAGCGGCTACCTGGGCGACCGGGTCAGGCCGCAGCTGCTGATTTTCCTGGGGCTGATCGCCTGCGGGCTGATGAACCTGCTGATCCCCTTCTGCCCCTCGCCCGCGTGGATGACCGTGGTGTGGAGCGTGAACGGCCTGGCGCAGGCCATGATGTGGCCGCCGCTGGTGCGCATCATGAGCCAGCATATGACCGAGAGCGAATACAAGGTGGCCACGGTGCACGTCAGCTGGGGCAGCAGCCTGGGCACCATTGTCATTTACCTGATGATCCCGCTGCTGCTCAAGGTTAGCTCCTGGCGCGGGGTGTTCTACTGCGCGGCGGCGGTGGGCATGGGCATGGCGGCCTTCTGGATGGCCCGCTATGGCCGTGTGGAGCGCACGCTGCCCCTGCAGGAGCAGGCTGCGCCCGCTGACGAGCCGGGCGACGCGGGCAAATCCGGCGGCGGCCTGCGCACGCTGATGCCGCTGCTGGCCATCATGATGGGCGTGATCATCTGCCAGGGCACGCTGCGCGACGGCATTACCACCTGGATGCCCACCTACCTGGCCGATACCTATCATATGGAAAGCGGCAAATCCATCCTGACGGGCGTGCTGCTTCCGCTGTTTGGCATGGTGTGCTATCAAATTGTGCTGTGGATGAACCGCAAGCTGGTAAAGAACGAGCTGCAATGCGCGGCCATCATCTTTGGCGTGGGGCTGGTATCGCTGCTGGCGCTGCGGCTGCTGCACGCGCACAGCTTTGCGCTGTCGGTGCTGATCCTGGCCTTCGCGGTGGCCAGCATGCACGGCGTAAACCTGATTATGACCTGCATGACCCCCAAGTATCTGGCGGGCAGCGGCAAGATCTCCATGATTTCGGGCCTGCTGAACGCCTGCACCTACATTGGCAGCGCGCTGAGCATGTACGGCGTGGCGCTGATTGCCGACCGCTTTGGCTGGACGGTTACGGAAAGCCTGTGGTGCGGCGTAGCGCTGCTGGGCACGCTGTGCGCGGCGGCGTGCGTGCCCAAATGGGGAAAGCTGCGCAAGGGACAATAAAGAGCGCCCAAAAGCGTATTCATTTTTTCGGCAGGCAGCGCCAATAAAAAAACGCCCCGCGGATGGTTTTCCATCTGCGAGGCGTTTTCTGTGCGCCTGCCGGATGACGGCAAAGCGCTGTTTTAAGCCACAGAATTAATAGCGGCGCTTACGAGCGGCCTCCGCCTTCTTCTTGCGCTTTACGCTGGGCTTCTCATAATGCTCACGCTTGCGAACCTCAGCCATAACGCCCGCGCGCGCGCACTGGCGCTTGAAACGCTTGAGAGCGCTCTCCAAGGATTCGTTTTCCTTGACTCGTACTTCAGACACTTGTTTTCCCTCCCTTCGCCTATCTCGCCTTGGCAATCGCCGTGATCCACGGCGGATGGCGACCGTGCACATATTATACCGCTTCTAAGCAAACTCGTCAACAGTTATTTCATCAATTTACACACCTGTTACAATTCTGCAACAGCCGTCCCCGCCGGGGCGGCGGGCAAGGGCGCAAATTAGCCGTTGCAAATTTGCGCGCAAGCTGTATAATGCGGGTATATCGCCGGCTTTTGCCCATGAAAGGAGCGAGTATCCCCATGGCCTCCAAGGTATACTTTACCAACTTCCGCTGCGAGGGCAACGAAAACCTGCTGCAAAAATTCCGCCGCCTGTGCGAAACCGCTGGCATTGGCTCCATCGATATGAAGGACAAGTACGTGGCCGTCAAGATGCACTTTGGCGAGCCGGGCAACATCGCCTTCCTGCGCCACAACTATGCCCGCGCGCTGTGCGATTTGATCCGCGAGCATGGCGGCCGCCCCTTCCTGACGGACTGCAACACGCTCTACATCGGCCGCCGCAGCAACGCGCTGGATCATCTGGACGCTGCCTATGAGAACGGCTTCAACCCCTATTCCACCGGCTGCCACGTCATCATCGGCGACGGCCTGAAGGGCGACGACGAGGTGGCGGTGCCCGTGCACGGCGATTATGTGGAAAACGCCTACATTGGCCGCGCCGTGATGGACGCGGACATTGTGATATCGCTGACGCACTTTAAGGCGCACGATGGCACGGGCTTTGGCGGTGCGCTGAAGAACCTGGGCATGGGCTGCGGCAGCCGCCTGGGCAAGAAGGATATGCACGCCTCCGAAAAGCCCGCGGTGGATCAGTCCCGCTGCGTGGGTTGCGGCGTATGCGCCAAGAACTGCGCGCACGGGGCCATCACGGTGACGGAGCACGCGCACATTGATGCAACCAAGTGCGCCGGCTGCGGCCGATGCATTGAAAAGTGCCCGCAGAAGTGCGTGCACCCCATGGATGACCGCGCCCACGAGATCCTGTCCCGCAAGGTGGCGGAATACACGGCCGCCGTGGTGCGCGGCCGCCCGTGCTTCCATGTGGCGCTGGCCTGCGATATCTCGCCCTACTGCGACTGCTACGCGCTCAACGACGCGCCCATCCTGGAGGATATCGGCATGTTCGCCTCCTTCGACCCCGTGGCGATGGATCAGTGCTGCGTGGACATGGCCAACGCCCGCAAACCCCTGCGCAATAGCCTGCTGTATCAGCGCGAAAAGCCCGGCGCGGCCGATCACTTTACCGCGCTGTTCCCCGAAACCAACTGGCAGGCTGGCCTGGAGCAGGGCGAAAAGCTGGGCATCGGCACCCGCGAATACGAGATGGAGGAAATGGCGTAAGCGGGGAAGACGGGGAAGGGACGAAGAGGGACGGTACTTTCTTGGAGCCCAAGAAAGTACCAAAGAAGGCTGCGTTGTGACGTAAAAGTCAAGCTGATAAAACTGGAAGGCGGCACTGCCGCCCCGCCCCCGTGGCAGGGAAAAACTTAAGTTGCCTGGTTAGGAGCAAGCTCCCCCCAGGCAACTTTTCATTTTTCCCCCTCGGTCGTGCTGCGCACGCCCTGCGCTGATCTGCGGTCAGCGTGCCACGGGGGCATAGTTGGATGTAGGAATCTGGCGTGGTTGAGTGCGGTAGTTGGCAAGAACAGCCAAGTTTCTTGCAAAGTGCATAACGATAAAAGCCTTCTCCCAAACGGGAGAAGGTGTCGAGCGTATAGCGAGACGGATGAGGGGGAATGCACTTTTTTATAATGTAGGAAAATGCGGCCACCAAAAGGCTTCTCCTTCAGGAGAAGCTGTCGGGCTTGTCCCGACTGATGAGGTGTAGCCGCGTCGGCGGCGTTATCTTATATAGTTTTGATAACGGCCATTTTATGGCCTACACCTCACCACCGCCTCCGGCGGAGCCTCTCCTCAAGGAGAAGCCTTTTGGTGAGTGCACCGCCCCCGTGGCACGCTGATCGCAGATCAGCGCAGGGCGTGCGCAGCACGACCGAAGGGGAAATATTCAAGGGGACGGATGGCGCTTGCGCCGATCCGGACACGCGAATTTTCCCTGCCACGGGGGCCTATTCACCGGCCCCGCCTTCCAGCTTAATCCAATCGTCTTTCACGTCACAACGCAGCCTTCTTTGATTCTTTCTTGGGCTCCAAGAAAGAATCGTTCCCCTTCGTCCCTCCTTCCCTTCGTCCCTCCCCGTCCCACGCAAAAGCCCCTCCCGATGGGAGGGGCTTTGCCTGTGGCGTTAAGCCTTAGTTGATCATCGTCAGGTATGTGGTCATCACATAGCCCTTCAGGCCGTTGTAGGATACATAGCACCAGGAGGGGCCGTAGGTGAGCACTTCCACATAGGCTTTCTGCGGGATCTGGGTTACCACGGCATAGGTTTTGCCCATGCCGGCGCGCATGTTCAGGCTGCCGGCGGTGGTGTTCACCTGCGCCTTCGCGCCGGAGGGGATCACCGGATCGGGATTCTCGCTGGGACGCTCCGCGCTGAAGGTGAGGTACTGGCTCATCACATAGCCGAAGGTGCCGTTGTACTTGATGCGGCTCCACACCGCACCCTTGTCATACACCTCCACAACGCCGCCGTTCTTGATGCTGGCGATGCGGCCATAGGTGGTGGCCGGGCCGCTGCGCATGTTCAGGCCGCCGCCGTTGGCGGTGGTCACCTTGCCGTAGCACTGCAGGGTGTTGCCGGGCGCGGGCGTGGAGGGCGCGGGCGTGGCGGTGGTATCGGCCAGGAACTTGGTCATCACATAGCCAACCTTGTCGCCATACTTGACGCGGCTCCAGTCAGCGCCCTTGGTGATCACGCCGATCACCGCGTTCTGCGGGATGACGGCGATGCGGGTGCCGTTGGGAGTCTCGCGCAGGTTCAGGCCGCCGGTCACGGTGTTGACGCGCGCATAGGAGATTACCACTTCGGGGGCGGGGGTAGGCGTTTCGGTGGGGGCGGCAGAGCCGAAGCTGAGGAACTTGGTCATCACATAGCCGGTCTTGCCGCTGTAGGATACGCGGCACCAATCCGCGCCCTTGCTGTGCACGGATACCGTAGCGCCCTGCGGGATCACCGCAACGCGGGTGCCGTTGATCGCGTCGCGCAGGTTCAGGCCGCCGTTGGCGGTGGTCACGCGGGCGTAATCGATGATCGGCTCGGGCGTGGGCACGGGGGTGGGCGTGGGCATGCTGCCGCCGGTGAGCTTGACAAACTTGGTCATCACATAGCCGGTCTTGCCATCGTACCAGGCCTTGCACCAGGTAGCGCCGTACTCGGTCACGATGAAGAACGCCTTTTCGGGAATCTTGGCAATGACCGCGCCGCCAATCTTATCGCGCATGTTCAGCGCGCCCTTGGCGGTGTTCACCTGCGCGGTCTGGCCCATGGGGGCAGTGGGCGCGGGCGTGGGCGCGGCGGTAGGCTCGCTGCTGAGCCTCTTGACAAACTTGGTCATTACATAGCCATAGCGGCCGTTGTAATACACCTGGCACCAGGTATCGCCCCAGTTGACCACCAGGAAGGTGCCGTTTTCGGGAATCTTATCGATGACCGCGCCGCCGATCTTATCGCGCACATTCAGCGCGCCCTTTTCGGTGTTCACGCGGCACCAGATGCCGCCGATGGGGCCGGGGGTGGGCGTTACGGTGGGCGCGGGCGTGGGCGTGGGGGTGGCGATGGGATCGCCGGAGATGGTAATGATACAAGTAGCTTGCGCGCCGTTATTATTATCGGCGGCCTTGGCGGTCACGGTGACGGTGCCTTTCTTCATCGCCTTGACAACGCCGTTGGTCAGGATGATGGACGCGCCGTCCTTGGATTCCCAGCTCCAGGTCACGCCCTTGTTGGACGCGTTGGTGGGCAGCACGGAGGCGAAGAGCGTGATGGTTTCGCCCGTCTTCATGGAGGCGGTCTGCGGCGTGAGCGACACGGAGGTGACGGGCGTGCCCACCACGATGGTGCAGCTGGCCTTGATGGAGGGATCGTCCTTGCTGGTGGCGGTGATGAAGCAGCTGCCCTCGTTAACCGCCGTCACATGGCCATCAGCAGAAACCGCGGCAACCGCAGGGTTGCTGGAAGACCAGGTAACTTCCTTGTTAGCAGCATCATCAGGGCCTACATTAGCTTTCAGCTGCTTGATAGAACCCTTGGTCAGGGTATAGCCGTTGGGCGAAATACTGATGCTGGTCACGCGCTGCTTAACGTTCACGGTGCAGGTAGCGCTCTTGCCGCTGCCGTCAGTAGCCGTAACGGTAATCTTGACCGTACCAGACTTCTTGGCAGAGATCAGGCCGGTAGAAGAAACAGTGGCCACGGTATTATCGCTGGAACCGTAGGAAACATCCTTGATATCGGCATTCGCGGGCAGAACGCTCACGCCCAGCTGGCGGGTAGAACCAACCCACATATCCGCGGTAGCGATATCCAACGTAATGGATTCCACATACACAGGCAAGCCAACCTTGACGGTGCAGGTGGTATAAATAGCTTCGTTTTCCTTCGCACAGATGGTAATGGTCGCCCAGCCTTCGTTCACGCCGGTCACTACGCCTTCATTGCTGACGGTAGCAACAGTCGCATTGCTGGTCTTAAAGACCAGACCCTTTTCATCCGCAGTAGCAGGCACAACGGAAGCGAAAATGGGTTTCACATTGCCCTTGGGGATAACGATGGTTTTCTCGCTTACAGTAACGCCAGTGACAGGCTGCCATACAGTCACAGTAGAGGTAGCCTTTTTACCGCTGCCATCCTTGGCCGTCACGGTAATGGTGGCCACGCCGGAAGCCTTGGCAGTTACCAGGCCGTTGTCAGAGACAGCAGCCACATTGGGATTGGAGGATTCATAGCTTACGCTGCGTTTATCCGCATTGGAAGGCAGAACGCTGACGTTCAGCTGGCAGGTAGCGCCAACCTTCAGCTTCGTTTCTTCAGGCGTTACAGAAACGGAAGCAACCAGAACAGGCTTGCCAACCTTTACCTTGCAAAAGTCATAAATCGTGTTGTTATCATCGGAAGTAACGGTAATAACAGCGTTGCCGTTCTTTACGGCGGTAATGTAGCCGGTATTGCTAACCGTCGCTACGCTGTCATCGCTGCTCTTGAAAATCAGCTTCTTATTGGTGGCGTTGGAAGGCTCCACCGTCCACTTCAACTGCTGCGAACCGCCAACATCCAAAGTAACTTCGGGGGGAGATACTTTCACGCCCGTTACAGGTACGTTGCTAACCTCGCCAACCGTTACCGTACAGGAAGCCGACTTGTTCGTGCCATCGGTAGAAGTAGCGGTAATGACAGTCGTGCCAGCGGCTACCGCAGTCACAACGCCATTGTCGTTAACCGTCGCAACGCTGGTTTTGCTGGATTCGTACTTCAGCTGCTGCGTCGCCTTTTCAGGCAGAACAGTGGCCTTCAGCGAATCAGTAGAGCCGACCGTCATTTTCAGTTCACTCTTATCGAGCGAAACGCTTTCGACCTTCGGAAGCACCTTTACAGTCGCGCTGCCGGTGACATTGCTGCCGTCCGTCGCCTTGGCAGTAATCGTTACCTGATCCTGCGCAGACTCGAACTTTACAGTCGCCTGTTTGCCGCTCGCCGTCAGCGTAGCCGCCGTCGCGGGAGAGCAAGACCACTCGACCGACTGATTGGCATTCTCAGGCGAAACGGCCGCAGTGAACGTAAGCGTATCGCCAACCGTAAGCGTCCTGTTGGAGGGAGTTACGGTAATTACGTTTACTTTCTGGATAACCTCTACCTGAATCGTTTTCGAATACGTACCGGCCGTAACGGTAATAACAGACTTACCGACCGAGTTTGCCGTGACAGTCTTATTATCACTAATCGATACAACCGTATTACTGGGAATGGCAGTCCAGGTAGGAAGCGTCGCGGTATCCGGCACAGGCTTTACAGTAATCGTAGAAGTCCCGCCTACCTCGAGCGTCATAGACGCAGGCGAAACAGCGATATCTGTCAGCGCCACTTCGCTAGGATCGGGATCAGGGTTCGGATCGGGATCAGGATCGGCACCCGGATCAGTCGTGCCGCCAGTACCAGTGCTAGTGCCGGTACCTCCGCCTTCGCCGGTACCTTCGCCAGCGCCGTCTTCGGTGCCAGACATAAGCACAATGTCCATCGAATTCTGACTCTCATTCCCCTCCTCTGCCAGGCCGGCCAGGCAGGGGGTCAGCGCCAGTGTCAGGGCCAGCAGCAGTGAGAACAAACGGGAAAGTTTCAACTGTTTCATAGCTCCATCCTTCTTTATTTTGTATTGGTTTTCCGCAAAAGCGGAGTAAAGGCTACGGTTTTATTATACGGCATTCCGGATTTGGAATGCAACCAACGCGCGTGAACATTATAGAACGAATATGCTACAATTTGATGAAATAAGCCCGCAATTGTAACAAATACCCTCCTTTCCCCTGAAAAAAAGCGTTTCTTTATATTAGACGGATTAGCCGCGCGTTTTTATCCCGTAAAAGTGAAAATTTTTACTTTTTTGCCTCCACGGCGATCACCGTGTCGTCCGCGTCGGGCAGCACGGGGTCGGGGCCCAGGCTGACAAAGGCGTAGTCCGGGTAGTTGCCGGTGATCCAGTTGGCGCGGGTATCCAGCTCCTCCCCCGTGGCCAGCAGGCGCGCGGAAAGCTGCTGCCCCGGCGTTTTATGCAGGGGCAAATAGCCGATGGGCGCGTCGATGACATGATAGTACAGCGTATCGCCCCGGGCGGTAACATAGCCGAAATCCGGCTTGGGCACATCGGCCCGGCCGCAGCCATAGATGCTGTCGCCATTCTTTTCCATCCATGCGCCGATGCGCGCCAGGATCTGCTGCGATTGCGGCGGGATGCATCCGCGCGCGTCGGGGCCGACATTGAGCAGCAGGTTTCCGCCCTTGCTTACGCACTCCACCAATTTACGGATCAGCATGCCGGCGGGCTTGAAATAGCGATCGCGCCCGCAATAGCCCCAATGGTTATTCATGGTGACGCAGCTTTCCCACAGCACCTCGCGCCCCTGCGCATCGCGGATGCCCTGGGGCGGGATAATCTGCTCCGGGCTGACGAAATCGCCGCAGAAATCGCTGGGCTGATCCGTGACCAGGCTGCCGAAGCCCTCGCCGCTGACCTCCAGGCGGTTATCCAGCAGGGCCTTTGGCTGAAGCGCGCGCACCATGCGCGCCAGCTCGCCCGCGCGCCAGGCCTCGCCGCGCAGCTCGCCATAGGAAAAGTCAAACCAGAACAGGTCGATCTGGCCATAATTCTCGCACAGCTCGCGCACCTGGGCATGCATGTAATCCAGATAGCGGTTGAAATCGCGCCCGGCGTTATCCTGGCTGGGGTCGTCACGCATGGGGTGGTGCTGATCGCCATAGTGGGGATAATCGGGATGATGCCAATCCAGCAGCGAATAATACAGGCCGACCTTGAGGCCCTCGGCGCGGAAGGCGTCCACAAACTCGCGCACGGCGTCCCGGCCGAAGGGGGTGTTGGTGGATTTGAAATCGGTATACCGGCTATCGAACAGGCAGAAGCCGTCATGGTGCTTGGCGGTGAGGACGGCGTATTTCATGCCGGCCTTGCGCGCCATGGCCGCCCAGGCGCGGGGATTGAAATCCGGCGCGGAAAACTCCCGAAAATAGGGCAGGTAATCGGCCTCGGGCATACGCTCGGTGGAGCGCACCCACTCCCCGCGCGCGGGAATGGCATACAGCCCCCAATGGATAAACATGCCAAACCGCGCCTGGCGGTACCACGCCGTGCGCTGCTCATAGGCTGTGCGGTCAAGCATGGGGATCACTCCTTTCTGTACGCATTGGTAATTATGACATAGTTTAACACTTTTGTAACATATATAGCATACCCGAAATTGTGCGGGTTGTCAATATCCGCCAGCGGATATTGACAAGAAAATGAGGAAGGGGGAACGAAGGATGCGAAAGATACGAAGGGATACGTTTCTTTCTTGAGTCATAGCGCCGCCGCAGGCGGCTGAGGGCGCGCAATTTTGTAAATTGCCGCCCGAAACCCGCGCTTGCCGAAAGGCAGTAGCGCGGGGCGTGCAAGGAAAGAAACAAAGAACCTGTGTGTGACGTAAAAGTCAAGTTGATAAAACTGAAAGGCGGCACTGCCGCCCCGCCCCCCCGTGGCAGCGGACAGCGCAGCTGGACGCAAGGGCGTGCGCAGCACGACCGAAGGGGAAATATTCAAGGGGACGGATGGCGCTTGCGCCGATCCGGACACGCAGAATTTTCCCTGCCACGGGGCTCACCCCCCAGCCCAGCCTTCCAATTTTATTCAAGCAGCTTTTACGTCACACACAGGTTCTTTGTTACTTTCTTCACTGAAGAAAGTAACGTCCCCCCCCGCCCCCTCTTCCCATCAAAAAAGCCAGCCCGCGGTTGAGCGGGCCGGCCAGCTTACAGTATGAAATTCTTGCGGGGAAAGCCGCGCATTACAGCGCGCTGAGCACGTACATGGCCACGAACAGCACGCTGAGCACGTACATCAGCACGGGCACCTCCTTGACCTTGCCGCGGCACACCTTGATCACGGTGTAGCTGATGATGCCAAAGCCGATGCCATCGGAAATGGAGTAGGCAAAGGGCATCATGGCGATGGTCAGGAAGCAGGGCAGCGCCACTTCGGGATCCTTCCAATCGATCTTGGCTACGTTGCCGATCATGAACATGCCCACAATGATCAGCGCGGGGGCGGTGGCAGCGCTGGGGATAATGCCCGCGATGGGCGCCAGCACGCAGGCCAGCAGGAACAGCAGGCCGGTGACCACGCTGGACAGGCCGGTGCGCGCACCCTCGGAAATGCCGGTGGAGGACTCGACGAAGGTGGTCACGGTGGAGGTGCCCAGCAGCGCACCCACGCAGGTGGCGGCCGCATCGGCAATCAGCGCGCGGTCGCCGCCGGGCAGGTTGCCGTCCTTGTCCAGCATGCCGGAGGCGCCGGCGGTGCCCAGCAGCGTGCCCACGGTGTCAAAGCAATCGCACATGGCAAAGGTGATCACAGCCGTCAGCAGGGGCAGCACGCCCATGGCGAACAGGCCGGAGAAGGACAGCTTGAAGAACGTGGGCGCCATGGAGATGCCCTCAAAGCTGATGCTGATGTTGGATACGTTGGTCTGCCCCATGGGGATGCCGATCAGCGTGGTCAGGATGATGCCGATGAACAGCGCGCCCTTGACCTTCCAGGCCATCAGCACGCCGGTGAGCAGCAGGCCGATCAGCGCCAGCAGCGGCGCGCCGGTGGTGATGTTGCTCAGATCCAGCAGGTTGTTGCCCGCGGTGACAATGCCCGCGTTCAGCAGGCCGATCAGGCAGATGAACAGGCCGATGCCCGCGCTGATGGCCGCCTTGAGCGAGGCGGGGATGGAGGCGATGATCTTGCTGCGCAGGGGAGAAACCGTGACGGCCAGGAAGATCAGGCCGCTGATGAACACGATGGCCAGGCCCTGCTGCCAGGTGTAGCCCATGCCAAAGCAGATGGTGTAGGTGAAGAAGGCGTTCAGACCCATGCCGGGCGCCTGCGCGAAGGGCACGTTGGCCAGGAAGGCGGTCAGCAGGCTGCCGATGGCGGCGCTGATGCAGGTGGCCAGCATCACAGCGGTGTGATCCATGCCCGTCTGGGACAGAAAGTTGGGGTTGACGAAGATGATGTAGGCCATCGCGAAGAAGGTGGTAATGCCGCCCACGACCTCGGTCAGCACGGTGGTCTTGTGCTCCTTGAGCTTGAAGGTCTTCTCGAGCAGTTGCATGATAGGAACGCCCTCCGTTTCAATTTTGTCTTGCGCGGAAAAACAGCCTTTATTATACCAGAAAAAGCGAACACGTCAAGCGCAATTGTAAATTTATTTTTAAAAATACTGCAAAAGTGCGAACCAAATGGCTTTTCGAAGCGTCTAATGTTCGGAAAGAGTTTTTCCCGCCTTTGCTTGCTTTTTGTTTGTATTCTATTATAAATGGAAAGATCATCCAGTATGGAATTGGAGGACATTTGCAATGAAAAAGAATCAGCTGCTTTGCCTGGCGCTGGCCGCGCTGCTGGCGCTGTGCTGCGTATCCGCCCTGGCCGAATCCGCGGCCGCGCCCGTTTGCCAGCAGCCCACCAAGGATGGCAAGCTGCACGGCCACTGGTATGGCGAATGGTTCCCCACGCGCGTGAAGCATCATACGGCCTTCTGCCGCTATGACGGCTGCGGCGAGGAGCGCGAGACCAGCTGCGAGCGCATCACCCTGAGCGCGGGCGAGGCTACGACGGCCAAGCTGTGCCCGGTATGCGGCGGCGTGGACGGCGTGCGCGGCTTTGCGGCCGTTGCGGCGCAGGTGACGGGCGTTGACCGCGCGCTGCCCCAGGGCGAGGCCATTGTGCGCGCGGGCGAGTGGAACGGCCAGCAATACCTGACGGTTGCCTTTGAATACGGCGGCCGCCTGCGCTGCCCGCTGGGCGCCATCCGCGTGACGCTGCCTGCCGATATGGGCGCCGCCTGCACCATCGTGGGCGCGCAGAACGCGCTGGATACCGTCTCCGCGGACGGCACTGTGAGCTTTGAGCTGCCCCGCTCCGCCTTCAGCGCGGGCGAGCTGCCCGTGGCGCTGCTGACGGTTTCCGCACAGTAAGGACGGGAGACGAGGAAGTACGATTCTTTCTTGGAGCCCAAGAAAGAATCAAAGAAGGCTGTGTGTGACGTAAAAGCTGCTTGAATAAAATTGGAAGGCGGCACTGCTGCCCCGTGGCAGGAAAAAACTTGAATCGCTCGGTCTGGAGTAAACTCCAACCGGGCGATTCTTCATTTTTCCCCTATGGTCTGGCTTCGCCAGCCCGCGCCGATTAAAATCGGCGTGCCACGGAGGCGTGGTTGGGTGCGGGAATCAGACTTGGCTGACTGCGATAGTTAGCGGCGGCGCTATGACTCAAGAAAGTAACGTCCTCCTCCGTCCCCCTTCGTCTCCTTACTCCCACGCGGCTGCCAGCGCGTCGCCCACGCTGCCGTGACTGCATAGATCGGCCTGCGCGTCCGCAGCGGTGGGGGTCTTGTTGATCACCGCGAGCTTGCCGCCGCGATAGGTGATAAAGCCCGCCGCAGGGTAAACGGTCAGCGATGTGCCGCCCACGATCAAAAGATCGCTGTCGGCAATCAATTGCAGCGCGCGGGTCATCACGCCCTCGTCCAGCGATTCCTCATAGAGCACCACGTCGGGCTTGATGATGCCCCCGCAGGCGCAGCGCGGCACGCCCGTGCTGTCCGCCACCGCGGTTTCGGGATAAAAACGGCGGCACTGCATGCAGTAATTGCGCTTGACCGAGCCGTGCAGCTCCAGCACGTTCTGGCTGCCCGCCGCCTGATGCAAGCCGTCAATGTTCTGCGTCACAATGCCCGTCAGCTTGCCCGCGCGCTCCATATCCGCCAGGATCCGGTGCGCCCGCGAGGGCTGCGCGCCGGGGCAGAGCATCCGCTGGCGGTAAAAATCAAAAAACGCCTCCGTGTGCCGCATAAAAAAGCTGTGGCTCAGGATGACCTCGGGCGGATAGGCAAATTTCTGGCGATACAGCCCGTTTTCACCCCGAAAATCGGGGATGCCGCTTTCGGTAGATACCCCCGCGCCGCCGAAAAATACCACGCGGCGGCTTTGCGCAATCAGCGCCCGCAGATCGTTTTGCATGCCTGTTTTCTCCGGTTTGGTATGTGTTCTTTCATATTATAACATAAAATACCGGCACAGAGGCTATAAAATCGCAAATTTCAGTTGGATTCAACGGTTAAAATCTGGCCCATTGGTACAATAAGTGCACAAATGTGATATTGAATATTTGGGTAAACCGCGACTGGTAATTAAATGGCCTTTTCCGTATAATAAAAGCACATCGCTGAAATGCCCAGCGCTTGCGTCGATGGACGACTCAAAGGAGGAATTTTATTATGGCAAGCGTATCCCTTAATCACATTTA
This sequence comes from Clostridiales bacterium, assembly GCA_004556155.1. Classification (GTDB taxonomy): domain Bacteria; phylum Bacillota; class Clostridia; order Christensenellales; family Aristaeellaceae; genus SFMI01. The sequence continues at coordinate 5,197 of SFIM01000028.1, read as the reverse complement.
CAAAGTATATGCCGGCGGCGTTACCGCGGTAAGCGATTTCTGCTTGGATATCGAAGACAAGGAATTTATCGTTCTGGTCGGCCCCTCCGGCTGCGGTAAGTCCACCACCCTGCGCATGGTTGCCGGCCTGGAAGAAATCTCCGAGGGCGAGCTGTACATCGGCGACAAACTGGTAAACGACGTCGCGCCCAAGGATCGCGACATCGCCATGGTATTCCAGAACTACGCGCTGTATCCCCATATGACGGTTTATGATAACATGGCCTTCGGCCTGAAGCTGCGCAAGACCCCCAAGGAAGAAATCAAGCGCCGCGTAAACGAAGCTGCCCGCATCCTGGGCATCGAGTTCCTGCTCAACCGCAAGCCCAAGGCCCTGTCCGGCGGCCAGCGCCAGCGCGTTGCCCTGGGCCGTGCCATCGTGCGTGAGCCCAAGGTCTTCCTGATGGACGAACCGCTGTCCAACCTGGACGCCAAGCTGCGCGTGCAGATGCGTACCGAAATCACCAAGCTGCATCAGCGCCTGCAGACCACCTTCATCTACGTAACCCATGACCAGACCGAGGCCATGACCATGGGCTCCCGTATCGTCATCATGAAGGATGGCTTCATCCAGCAGGTTGATACCCCCCAGAACAACTATGACTATCCCGCCAACAAGTTCGTGGCCGGCTTCATCGGCAGCCCGCAGATGAACTTCTTCGATGTTGAGCTGCGCAAGGAAAACGGCGGCGTGTACGCTGTGTTCGGCGATAACAAGATCAAGGTTCCCGCTGAAAAGCTGGCCAAGTTCAAGGATGAAAGCTACATCGGCAAGCAGGTTGTCATGGGCATCCGCCCCGAAAACCTTGACGACGCGCCCGAATACGTGGCCGAGCATGCCGACGCCAAGTTCAAGGTTCATGTAGAAGTGACCGAGCTGATGGGCTCCGAAACCTACCTGTACCTGTCCACCTCCGGCAAGGAAGAAAACGTGATCGCTCGCGTTGATCCTCGCACTGCCACCCGCAACGGCGACAACATCGAAGTGGCCATGGATACCAGCCGCCTGCACTTCTTCGATAAGGAAACCGAAGAAACCATCCTGAACCGCTGATCATAGCGCATCAATGGATCTTCGCCCCGCCCGTTCCGCAAGGAGCTGGCGGGGCTTTTTTGCGTGCAAGCCGCTCCCCCGCCTCCCCGTTTCCTGCCCGTATACTTTTTAGGCAGGTTGTGATAAAATAAAGGTATCAAATCAAATTTCCACCGCTTTTGCCCTGAAAGGAGCTTTTGCATGATTACGCTTGAGAAAATCCCCTTCACCTCGGTCGCGGGCCAGCCGCTCACCCTGTACCTGTGGCAGACGGATGCGCCCTGCCGCGGCGTGATTCAGCTGGTGCATGGCATGGCTGAGCACATTGCCCGCTATGATCGGCTGGCGCGCGCGCTGTGCGCGGCGGGCTACACCGTGGCCGGGCATAGCCACCTGGGCCATGGCGAGGATGCGCGCGAGGACGAGCTGGGCTTCTTTGGCCGCAAGGACGGCTGGGATCACCTGGTGGAGGATGTGCACGCCGCCCATGAAATGCTGCTCAAGCGCTTTCCCGGCCAGCGCTTCGCCATCCTGGGTCACAGCATGGGCAGCTTCGTCACCCGCGAATACCTGCTGCGCTATGGCGGCGATCTGACCGCCGCCGTCATCTGCGGCACGGGCTGGTTCCCCGGCCCCCTGTGCAGCGTGGCCCGCGCGGCGGCGGCGCTGTGCGGCGTCTTCGGCGGCTGGCAAAAGCCCGCGCCGCTGGTTGACCGCCTGATGTCCAAGGACAATAACAAGGCCTTCGCCCCCGCGCGCACGCCCTTTGACTGGCTCAGCCGCGATACCGCCGAGGTGGACAAATACATGGCCGATCTCCGCTGCGGCTTCCTGTTCACCGCGCGCGGCTACTACGATATGTTCACGGGGCTCAAAAGCCTGTCCCGCCTGCACCGCCTGGCCGCGCTGCCGGGCAACCTGCCCGTGCTGTTCATCTCCGGCGACGCCGATCCCATCGGCACGCAGGGCAAGGGCGTGAACACCGTGGCGCAGCAGTTCCGCGATGCGGGCGTGCGCGATGTAACCGTGCGCCTGTATCCCGGCGCGCGGCACGAGCTGTTTAACGAAACCAACCGCGACGAGATCACCGCCGAGCTGATCGACTGGCTGAATCGTCACATGAAATAAAGGAGTGATTTTCCATGGCCAATATTTATCGGCCCTTCCCCGGCGATATCACCCGCGTGCACGGCATCCGCGTGGGCCAGGCGCAAAACGCCCAGGCCATGACCGGCGTTACCGTGGTGCTGCCCCAGGCTGAGGGCGCGGTGGGCGGGGTGTCCGTGCGCGGCGCGGCCCCCGGCACGCGGGAAACCGATCTGCTGCGCCCCGGCAATCTGGTGGAGCGCGCGCACGCGGTGGTGCTGTCCGGCGGCAGCGCCTATGGCCTGGCCGCCGCGGACGGCGTGATGCGGTATCTGGAGCAGATGGGCGTGGGCCTGGAAATGGCCGGCGCGCGCGTGCCCATCGTGCCCGCCGCCGTGCTGTTTGACCTGGGCGTGGGCGATTCCGCCGTGCGCCCGGACGCTTCCATGGGCATATCCGCCTGCATGAGCGCCGCCAAGGGCATGGCGCAGGGCGCGGTGGGCGCGGGCTGCGGGGCCACGGTGGGAAAGCTGGTGGTGGGCGCGCATCCCCAGCAGGGCGGCGTGGGCAGCGCCAGCATCACCCTGCCCGAGGGCGTAACGGTGGGCGCGGTCGTGGCGGTCAACGCCGTGGGCGACGTCTACCACCCCGTCACGGGCGAGTGCATTGCCTGCGCCAGCCTGGAGGATGGCACGCGCGTGCGCGCCGAGGGGCTGCTGTGCGGGCAATCCCCCGCGCCGCAGCAGCTGCGCATTCCCGCGCCGGGCAGCAATACCACCATCGGCGTGGTGGCGGTGGATTGCGCCCTGACCAAGGAGCAGGCCAACCGCCTGGCCGATGTTGCCCACGACGGCCTGGCGCGCGCCATTCGCCCCGTGCATACGCAAATGGACGGCGACACGATGTTTGCCCTGGCCACGGGCAGGGTGGGCAGCGACGTGAACTTTGTCAAGCTCTGCGCCGCCGCGGCCGAGGTGACGGCCCGCGCCATCGCAAACGCCATCCTGTTCTCGCTGGACGCATGATCCGCGGGCTGGGGTGCGATCTGTGCGCGATATCGCGCATGGAAAAAATCATGGCGGACGGGCGCTTTCTCCATCGGTATTTCACCGAGGGGGAGCGCGCGTACATCGCCGCGCGCGCACGCGGCGCGCAGACGGCGGCAGGCATATTTGCCGCCAAGGAGGCGCTGGTCAAGGCGCTGGGCACGGGCTTTGGCTCCCTTGCGCCCGCCGATGTAGAGATCACCCACGATACATCCGGCGCGCCTGCCTATCTGATCAACGAAAAAACGCGCTCCGCCCTGCAAGCGCGCGGGGCACAAAGCGCCTTTTTAAGCGTCACCCATGATGGCGATTACGCCATGGCAACTGCTATATTGGAGGGATAACAATGCTACATACGATTCTGCCTACCCAGATGCAAGCGGCCGAGCAGACCGCCTTCGCCGCGGGCTTGTCCCCGCTGCTGACGATGGAAACCGCCGCGCGCGCTGCCTTTGACGTGCTGCTGGATCTGCTGGGCTGCGATTGCCGCGGCAAGAACGTGCTGTTCCTGTGCGGGCCGGGCAACAACGGCGGCGACGGCCTGGTGATGGCGCGCCTGCTGCTGCAGGCGCGGGGCTTTGCGCGCATCATCCTGCTGGATACGCCCAAGACCGCCGAGGCGCAGATCAACCTGCGCCATCTGCAAGCCATGGGCGCGGATATTGAAGCCGTGCCCGACGAGCTGCTGGAAGATGAATACGACGCGGTGGTGGACGCGCTGTTTGGCACGGGCTTTACGGGCAGCATCGCGGCGGATTCGCCCGCGGGCCGGCTGCTGACCTGGGCCAACACCTGCGGGCCGATGCTGTCCATCGACGTGCCCAGCGGCATGGACGCCGCCACCGGCGCGGTGGAGGGCGTGTGCGCGCGGGCAATCTGGACGGTAACGTTCCACCGCCCCAAGCCCGGCCTGTACCTGACCGAGCGCCGCGACTGCGTGGGCGAAATCACGGTGGCGCCCATCGGGCTGCCGCGGGAGTTTGACCCGCAGGGCGGGCTGCTGGTAAATGAGGAGGGCGATCTGCACACGCTGCTGCCCGATCGCCCGGCCTCCGCGCACAAGGGCGATTGCGGGCGCACGGTCATCTACGCCGGCAGCCTGGGCATGGCGGGCGCGGCGATGATGGCTGCCCGCGCGGCGCTGCATGCCGGCGCGGGGCTGACGACGGTGATTTGCCCGCGCGCTGCGATGCCCGTTTTGCAGCAGGAGGTGCCCAACGCCACGTGTCTTGCGGCGGAGGATCAGCCCACGCCCAAGTGCGATGCGCTGCTGATGGGCTGCGGTATTGCCGAAAATGATGATACCTATGCGGATATGATGCGTTTGAAGGCTACCGATGCCTACCAGGTATGGGACGCGGGGGCGCTGAACCTGCTGGCCGGGCATCCGCAGCAACTGGGCGCGCGCGCGGTGATCACCCCGCATGCGGGCGAGGCGGCGCGGCTGCTTGGCTGGGAAATTCCCGCTGTGCTATCGGACAAGCTGGGCGCGGCGGAGGCGCTGCGGGCGAAATACGGCTGCAATGTGGTGCTCAAGTCCGCGGTAACGGTGATGCTGACGGCGGACGGGCAGCAGTGCGCGCTGAACGCGGTGGGTTCGCCCGCGCTGGCCAAGGGCGGCAGCGGCGACGCGCTGGCGGGCATTCTGGCATCGCTCCTGGGGCAGGGTCTGCCCATGTTTGACGCGATGCGCGCGGCCTGCCTATGGCTGGGTTTGGCGGGCATTGCCGCGGGCAAGCGCTGCGGTGTACGCGCCGCGCTGACCGGCGATGTGATCGACAGCCTGGGTGCGTGCGAGGGCTAACCCCGCGGGACGCTTACAGGCTTTCACTTTTATACGCTCGCCATCCTACCGGACAGGCGGGCGTTTCTTATTGCGACGAAGGGTACGTTTCTTTCTTGAGTCATAGCGCCGCCGCAGGCGGCTGAGGGCGCGCAATTTTGTAAATTGCCGCCCGAAACCCGCGCTTGCCGCAAGGCAGTAGCGCGGGGC
>SFIM01000027.1 GCA_004556155.1 Clostridiales bacterium | reverse complement strand
AGATAATCACCCTCCTGACGGTAAGTGCCGCCCATTTCCTCAAATAGAGATTTCATAAAGTTCAGCTCCTTTTTGTGTTGATTTGCAGCGGTTATAAGGATTATTCTGCTCCTTTCCTACAACTGCTGTTCCATTCACCACAAATGAGCCGCAGTCATATGTATTAGGTGGGAGAAACCACCCTCTACATAGTAACTCTTGGTTGCGAATGGAGTTGCTGTCCCCCTGAAGCTCGTCATCACGGGAAAGCCTGCAATACAGCGCGGTGATTTTGCTGCTGAGCAGCGTGTTTGTGAGAGACTGCCTGTTATTCTGTTTCATCATGAAAAATCTTCCTCTCCGACAGTCTCCCGAACGGCATCAGCATAATACCTCTCTATCGGGCGGAAGTCGAGCGAATTATCGGGGATCCGATCTATGCCGGTGATAATGTCGACATCTGGGTGATGAACTTGGTGTTTGAAGGGCTTGTTCGTTCCACTGCTGATGGCAAGTCAATTGAACCGTGCTTGGCTACGAGCTGGGACATCAGCGATGATGGTCTGGTATATACTTTCCACCTTCGAGAGGACGTAAAGTTTAGTGACGGCACTCCTGTAACCGCTGAGGACTGGGAATACAGCCTCGAACGTTCCTTGGAATTAGGTGCATGGAATTCGCTAATCTCTTCTATTGACGATGTGAAAGCCGTTGATGAGAAAACTATCGACATCGTTTTGAAGAATCCTTCCGGATCACTGCTGGCGAGCTTAGCAGCCTTCTTCTGCGCTGTTGTTCCCAAGGATTACTATTCTTCCACCGATGATGATACTCTGGCCTCGAATCCCATCGGAACCGGCCCGTTTGTGGTGCCAGACGACAACACCCGCATCATGCAATTACAGGCTGGACAAGTAGATATCGCCACAGGTATCAATGCGCAGATGAAAGCTATGATTGCAGGACAGGCAGATATCAATGTAGTTGATTTTGAGTCCACCCATGTGGAATATATTTCCATGAACTATACCAGCGAAAAGTTAAATAATACCCGTGTACGTCAAGCATTGAACTATGCGACTGACCGTGACGCAATCATCCAGGCTGTATACGGCGGGCAAGGCACGCGCTGCACGTCCATCGTCTGGCCGGCTGCACCGCACTACAACCCTGATTTACCTACTTATAATTATGACCTTGAGAAAGCCAAGGAACTTCTTGCTGAAGCAGGAGCAGAAAATCTGGAATTAAACCTTATTATCACTGCTGGTTCTCCGTCTGATCTGATGATGGCTACCATCTTGAAGAGCCAATACTGCTGAACTACTTCACTAGTGACATCATAGACACCTCCGAAAACTTGGAAATGTTCTGCATCAAAGAGAATTATGACTGCTGGCATCTCGGTTGGAACGGCGAGCGTCAGGAGTTGGCAGAACAGTTGATCCGTGAGGCTGGTGCCACCAATGATGAGGCAGTACGTCTTGAAAAGTATCAAGAAGCGCAGTTGATCTTCGCCGAGGATGCGCTGATTATTCCTGTCTGCTGTGTGCCTGAGACCGTAGCTATGCGCAGCAATGTGACGGGCTTTATCCAGAATCCTCTGGGAACCTATATGTTTAACGAGTTAACACTGACAGACTGAGTTAGCTAAATTGACTGAGCCGCCAGTCCTGTTACCGGCGGCTCAGTTTCATTCTCGATGTCCATTGTTTAAATGGGGAGGTGGCGTGGTATAATGAAGCAACTAAATTATATTCTCAAGCGTATTTTGCAAATGATCCCCGTGCTGTTTGCTGTCACAATTATTATATTCTGGGGAATTCGTCTTATTCCAGGTAATCCTGCATTGACGGTATTAGGCGAAAAAGCATCACAATCCGCCATTGAAGCGATGGAAAAAAAGATGGGGTTGGATTAACCAATTTGGAAACAGTATTTGTTCTACTTACGAGATCTGGCTCATCTGGACTTTGGTAATTCTATTCGCCTAAATGTATCTTGGCAAAGTCGTGGAAACTGGTGAAACCGAAGAATTGTTCAACGACCCGTTTCATCCTTACACAGACATCTTGATGAAGGCAGCGCCAGAGATTGACCCAGATTCTAAAAGTCGGGAGTACATGATCCAAGGTGAAACGCCTAGCCCAATGAATATTCCCAAAGGATGCCGCTTCCACCCAAGGTGCCCTTATGCAACAGACATTTGTCGTTCCACAGAACCGGAACTGACAGAGATCTGCAATGGACACTGTGTGGCTTGCCATCACAAACTTAGCTAACAGCAACTCAGGTTTTGATTACGCTTATGTCTGTTACAGCTCATCGATTTTTAAGATCTATATTGCGTCATACATAAGAGGAGGCAATATATTGAAACTTAAGATGGAGAAAATCGCGCCGCTTTTCCTGTTTTTTTCTGCATTTCTGTGGAGCTTGGGAGGCATTTTCACAAAAAGTGTTGCTTGGAACGGCATTTGCTTAGCAACGCTTCGTGGCCTGATTGCTATAGTCGTGTCCGGGTTAATGCTGTTGAACCATAAAATCAAGCTGAGTTTCGCAAAAGTGCTTGCTGGAATTTGCTATTTTGCGCAAGGAGTGTTGTTTATGTCTGCCAACAAATACACTACTTCCGCAAATGCTACTGTACTTCAGAACACTTCTCCATTTTACATTATTCTATTCAATGCGCTAATATACAAAAAGAAGCCAAGCAAATCCGAATGTGTTACATGCGTTTGCTTACTCGTAGGTGTATCATTGGCATTTGTGGGAAATCTGGATGGGGGCGGAACAAAAGGAAATACCATGGCACTCGCATCGTCAATATTCTATGCAGGTGTTTTTTTCCTCAGCAAGGATAAAAGTGCAAATCCGCTCGAGTCACTCTTTATCGGGAATCTATGCTATCTCATTTTTGTTCCCGCAATGCTTACAAACCAAGCAGTACGCGGCACTACTTCATCCGAATGGGTGTTTCTTTTAGTGTTTGCTACTCTCACGGGTATTGCTGCGTGGCTGTGCTTTGCTGCAGGAATCAAACACACATCCGCGCTACAGGCGAGCTTCATCACGATATCCGAGCCTGTTATGGCCCCAATCTGGACATTTGTTTTTTTGCATGAAACAATTACACCACTTGCAATAGTTGGCTGCGTAATTGTGATCGCCACATTGCTTACATACAACTTAAAAGCAGCTAGAACTGGTTCCTAACGTAGATAAGGTATAATAAATTTCGCACAATTGAAAAGGAAGCCCCGGCGTGTAGAATAGAATTGAACCAAACTAACACTCAGGAGGGACTTCCATGGGAGAGATTATACGCCTAGACACGGCAGAAGTCAAAAAGCAACTCGGGGAGATGGTATTGGGAACGGTAGAGCAGACGCTGAATGCCATGCTGGATGCTGAAGCGGACGAAATCACGCAGGCGCACAAGTACGAACGCACAGAGAGCCGTGCCGACACGCGTGTGTGACACTATCATCGTAAGCTCATGACAAAGGCCGGTGAGGTCGACTTGAAGATTCCGAAGCTGCGGAAATTGCCGTTCGAGACAGCCATCATCGAACGGCTACCGTCGCCGCGAGGAATCAGTTGAAGAAGCGCTGATTGAGATGTATCTGGCCGGCGCGTCCGTGCGCCGAGTGGAAGACATCACTGAGGTCCTGTGGGGCACGAAAGTATCGCCGGGGACAATCAGCAATCTGAACAAGAAGGTCTACTGGCAGATCGAAGACTGGCGGAACCGGCCTCTGGTGGCGGAATATCCGTACGTTTACATGGACGGCATCTACCTGAAAAAGAACTGAGCGGCGTGATTGAGAGCATCGCTATTCTAGTCGCAATTGGCGTCAACAGCGATGGAAATCGCGAGGTAATCGGAGCCGCCGAGGGCGGTCGAGAAGACAAGGAAAGCTGGATTTGCTTCCTGCGATCCTTAAAAGATCGGGGGTTGCACGGCACTCGGCTGATTGTCGGTGCTCGATGCGTAGTTTTCGAGTTCTATTCTACGATCATACTCACTCTTTGCTGCACCACAAAATATACATTTTCCGTCGCTCCATGTATGGCTACTGTGCCGGAAACGTATATTTCCTTCAGCTGTACTAAATTTCGTTACCGAAAAATTGCTATTTGAATATTTGCTGCAATACAGGCTTCGCCGCGCCAGCAAACTGGTTATCTCAGTAATTGCAATACCAAATAGCTGTTTTTGAAAGATATAATCTACACGCTCCTGCAAATCCGGGATTTGCTTCTCAAGTCCTTTCATTAATCGTTTTGCAACTTCGCGCAAAAACACCCCGCTCTTGGTGGCAGGATTCAGAAATGTTGAGTCTACACGTTCTGTCTCTTGCTTCACTAAATCAAGCATAGCATTTACTTCGCGCTCGGAGATAAACACCTCACAGTGATCGGCGACTCGTTGCTTTGACTTGATTTGCCCATTTTTTGCTTGAGCCCTCTAATGCTATACTCCTTTCGCGAGCTTCTACGTTATCGTCACTATTATAGCAAAATTTTGACGCACTATCAATCACGACACATGGGTTTTGTGGCTATTTCCCGAAATTTTTCAAAGCCATATTTTATCTTTTGAGACCATAATCTCAAGTGGGGTAAAAATCATCTTCCATCGATTAGCCACGAATCGTGGCACAGGTACGAGATGAACATAATATAGCAAAAAGCAAGCAGTATCAACAAATAACCGCCGAATACTGCTTTCTATTTTGTCTATTATTGCTATGCACAGCGCGTTACACAAGACTGTAGAACGCCATTACTCATAGCACATTTTTATCCTGATCCTCAAAAGAAAATCTCTGCAAGAGTGCGCTTTAACTCAAATTGCGCAACGTATCCCTGTATTTTTCACAATGACAAAACCACCGATGAATTAGCATTTCTGCTTCTCCATCAGTGGTTCTGGCTTGCCGCTCGGGAAACGCTCTTAAAAACTCAATTTCTCGAAATCCCTAAGTTGACGTTTCTTCGGGGAGGGCGTTTTCATGCGCCGTTTGGAATAAAAAATGCCGCCCGACAGGCGGCAGGAAATGCAATAAACCTAAGGAAGGGGCTTGTTGCGCGGGCAAGCGACTATCAGCCACTTTTACACCACGCGCTCGCGCGCACCGTACACGCCGGGCGCGTCGCTATGCGCGCGGATCACCAGCGCAATGCCCAGGCGCTCGGCCCAATCGGCCACGATATCGCTAGGATACTTGCGGCTGAAGAACACCGGTATGCCCGCGACGGCCACCTTGACCAGCATCTCCAGCGATATGCGCCCGGTCGAGCCCAGGATGCAGCGGCTCATATCCCAGCCCTGGCGCAGGCCATAGGCAATGCACTTATCGGCGGCGTTGTGGCGGCCGACGTCCTCGCGGTATGCCACCTGATCGCCGCAGTGCAGCGCCAGCCGGTGCGTGCCGAAATAGTTTTTTTCGCTCAGCAGCTGGCGGCACATCGCCTGAATCTGCACAAGCGGCGCCTGAAAGTCGCTTTTGCAGGCAGGGCAGGCTTGCAGCCGCTCCAAAATATCCGTGCGCCGCGGCGCAACGCCCTCGCGCAGCGTTACGTTCAGGCCGTTCTCATCGCCCGCAATCTCCGCGATATCGCCCAGCCCGGCAATCATGCCCTGGGTGTACAGATACCCCGCCGCCAGCTCGTCCAGATGCTCGGGCGTGCACAAAAACGCGCTCTGCTTTTGCCCGTTGAGCTGCCAGGGCACAATGCGCTCTATCATCAAATCAGGCATGGGAATCTCCTTTCGCAATCAGCGCCGCGATGGTTTGCGGCATCGCGTCGCGGTTCTCGGCCGTTACAGTCAGAAGGGTCACGCGCGGATGGCTGCGGATCAGCTCCGTCCAGCCCAGCACGCCCTGGCGCACCCCCCCCAGCACAGGGATATCGCCATCCAGGCAGCGGGCAATCTCACGCTGAAAGGCATAGGCTTCGCGCTCAAAGCGCCCGCACTCATCCATCAGAATCAGCCCCTCGGGGTGCGCCTGCGCCGCCCGCAAAAGCGACGCGCCCAGCGCGTCAAAGCGCGCTGTCAGCGGGGTGGGACGGCCGCCGCTGAACACGGCCACCGCATCCTCCTGCCCAGGCGCGCGCTCCGCCGCGGCAGGCAGCATATACAGCGATTTCTCGGCGCTTTCCCGATCCGTAAAGAAGGTGCGAAAGCCGTAAACGGGCCGGCCAAGCTGGGCAATCGCACGGCGGATAGCGGTGCTCTTGCCGATCTGCACATCGCCGGTCAGAAATACATGCATGTTCGCAATCTCCTTTGCCGCAGCAGCATACAAGCAATTTTCACTTCACCGGCCGCAGCCTTTTCCGGTTGCATTATAGCATAGGGGTTTATTTATTGTCAATGCGCAATATCGATATCAAAGCAGTTGAATCCGGTAAAAATGTTTGCCCAATCTAACATTGAAAAATTGGTGATCAAATGCTATTATAATTATAATCGTGCCAGACTCCGAGTTTCTGGGACCCACGCGGCCCCAGCGACCATTTGGTGTGGGGAGCAATCCGCACGCCTGCCATTTTGCAAAGGAGAGAGGGGAGCATGCTTGTTTGCTTTACTTGCAAACAGCGGGCTCCCTTGGCGGTGTTTACCCATAAGCACGACAAGCAAGGAGGAAAAGGTTATGTCTGACACCAAGAAGACGCTGATGGATCGCGAGTATACCCGCCGCCAGTTCATGAAACTGTCGGGTAAAGGTCTTGCCGGCGTCGCCCTCTCCAGCACCCTGCTCTCCCTGATGGGATGCACCCGCTCTCAGGCGGAGGCAGGTTTGGTGGATACCATCGCTACCCCCGACTTCCTGCTCGTTGCCAACCGTGCCAAATGCACCGGCTGCCAGCGCTGCGAGGTCAACTGCACCCTGGCCAATGATGGGGACGCCCACCCCTACATGGCCCGCATCCGTGTTCGCCAGAACGTGAACTTTGGCGATCAGGGCCCGACCGACGATTATAAGCACGGCGACGGCTTCTTCGGCCTGTGGGGCTTCAAGCCCGACACCTGCAAGCAGTGCGCCGACCCCGCGTGCGTCAACGCTTGCCCCATGAAGGCCATCTCCGCTGATCCCGTCACCGGCGCGCGCGTCATTGACGAGGATAAGTGCGTCGGCTGCGGCGCGTGCGTCAACGCCTGCCCCTGGCATATGCCCCGCGTGGACGTGGAAAAGCATAAGTCCACCAAGTGCATCAGCTGCGGCGCGTGCGTTGCCGGCTGCCCCACCAGCGCCCTGCGCATGATCCCCTGGGAAGATGTAGCCAAGGCGCTGTAATCACCGATTAAAAGGAGGTAAAATCCATGAACGGATGGATGGGTAATCTGCTGCGCGTCAACCTGACGACCAAAACCAGCAGCATCGAAAGCAGCGAAAAGTATTTCAAATATATCGGCGGCAAGGGCATGGCCAACCGCATTATGTATGACGAAGTGCCCGTGGGCACCGATCCCGCCGCGCCCGAAAACAAGATCGTTTTCGCCGTGGGCCCCAACACCGGCTCCAGCGCGCCCTGCTCCGGCCGCATCACCATTTCGTCCCTGTCCCCCTTCACCAAGTATAACGCCATCGTCGATGCGCACATGGGCGGCGACACCGCCGTGCGCATGAAGAACTGCGGCTTTGACGCCATGATCATCGAGGGCGCCAGCGACGCCCCCGTATACATCTATGTAAACGACGATAAGATCGAAATCCGCGACGCGTCCCACGTTTGGGGCAAGACCACCAGCGACACCACCGCGATCCTGACCAAGGAAACCGATCCCTCCTCCAACGTTGTCTCCATCGGCCCGGCGGGCGAGGCGCTGCTCAACCTCAGCTGCGTGATGACCGGCATCGGTCACTGCGGCGGCGGCGGCCTGGGCAAGGTGTTTGGCTCCAAGAAGCTCAAGGCCGTGGTGTTCAACGGCACCAAGGGCACCGAGATTGCCGATCCCAAGCGTGTGGTGGAGCTGAACAAGTACGTCATCGGCGACCTGATGGGCTCCAACAACAACCACGTTGTGCCCACCGTGGCGCAGTCCTGGTCTGAATACGAAAACACGTCTACCCGTTGGACGGGCCATCCCGGTATGACCTGGGGCGCGGCCGAAGGCGGCCCCATCGATACCGGCGAATCCGCCCCCGGCCAGCCCACGCTGATCGGCTATCGCTGCCAGAAGGCCGTAAAGGATCACGGCGCGATCGCTGAAAAGTACACCGTCAAGATGACGGGCTGCGCCATGTGCCCCATCCGCTGCTACGGCAGTCTCTTCATCCCGCAGATGGAAAAGGCCACCGGCGTGGTCGGCTCCCACTCCAATACCTGCCTGGGCAACCGCGGCTGCGGCATTGCCAGCCTGGTAAAGAATGTGAAGGACGTGGAGGAAGAGGGCGACGGCAAGCTGATTGCCAACACCTACGCCGCCATCTTTGCCGACGATATGGGTCTGTGGGATAACTACGGCGAGCTGAACGCCACCCTGACCTACTTCCTGAAGGACGACGCCAAGCTGCTCAAGCAGATCATGACTGAGGAAGAATACAACGCGCTGGATTGGTCCAAGCGCGAGAACGGCGATCTGTCCTTCATCAACGATTTCATCGCCTGCATCCTCAACCCCAACCACTCCCTGCATAACCTGGGCATGGGCGCTTACTATGTGGATCAGAAGTACCATGACATTCTGGGCGACGATTATCTGCACAGCCAGGCGCTGGGTCTGTGGGGCCCCATCGGCGGCAAGCGCCATCACGGCAACGAGTGCGCGGCGCAGGTTGGCCAGCTGACCAACATCATCTACAACCGCGACGGCATGTGCCACACCATCGTCAACATCACCGGCTCCGGCCTGCCCTATGCCATCCAGAAGACCATCGTAGAGGATCTGTTCGGCGAAGGCTGCCTGGACGCGCCCAAGGATTACACCCCCATGAACGAGAGCAAAGCCCGCTTTGCCAAGTTCGGTATCATGCGTCAGGTGCTGCATGACAGCTTCACCCTGTGCAACTGGGTGTGGCCCATGACCTTCAGCCCCCGCAAGGAGCGCGGCTATAAGGGCGACCTGAGCGTGGAGGCGCAGTACATGAGCGCCATCACCGGCCAGGAGTGGAGCGAGGAGGAGCTGGATCACGCCGTGGAGCGCTGCATTCAGCTGCACCGCGCCATGACCGTTAAGGCCGCCGGCACCACCGATATGCGCAATAACCACGATGTCATCTCCAACTTCATCTTCGATATGGACCCCGACAAGCAGCCCTTCACCCCCGGCACCGTCAAGCTGGAGCGCGAGGACTGGCAGAAGGCTCTGACCATGTTCTATCAGCAGTTCGGCTGGGATCCCACCACCGGCGCGCCCACCCGCGAGACCCTTGAAAAGTTCGACCTCAAGGATGTGGCCGACGATCTGGAAGCGCTCAACCTGCTGCCCTAAATGAGCGAGCAAACCATCAACCGCGCGCAGGTGCTCTATGAGCACCTGCGCGCGCACACCATTGAATCCAGGGTGACTGGCAAAAAGCAGCTGCTGATGCATCCCCCCGAAGGGCTGGATAAGGAGGAATTGAGCGCCCTCCTGGCCCTGATCGGCACCGAGGATGCGCCCCAGGAGCTGAAGGACATTGCCAGCCTGTCCGGCCGCAAGGACGTGTATTACTACGACGGCTCCATCATGACCAAGCATTACGCCGAGCTGGATACCCTGCTGCAGGAAAAGGACATCCTGCGCACCATCGCCAGCGTCACCCGCTCGGACTCGGCCATTTATCCGCGCCCGACGCAGTTTTCCAAGCTCCAGGACGTTCCCTTCCGCTTCAGCCGCGATGAGCTGCTGGGCGCGGCCGCGCGCATGCGCTTTGAGCCCGAATATGAGGACGTTCAACTGATCGAAGCCTCCAACGGCGCGCAGGCTTTCTTTTCCACCAAGTATCTAACCCGCGATTACGCGCAATCCCTGCTGGAATGGATTGAAGTGGAAGAGCCTGCAAATCCTTAACTGGCATATAAAGCTATACAATTCGTCTGTTTTCGGCAAAGCAGTTGCTTTTCCCGCAAAAATCTGTTATGCTATATATCACAGACCACGATAGGAGGATAAGGCTCGGCTGCATGTTTAACATTGGCTTTGAAGAACTGATATTGATCCTGCTTGTCGCGTTTGTGATCGTCGGCCCCAAGGATCTGCCCAAGGTGGCTCGTGCCATCGGCCGGTTTGTGAAAATGCTAAAGCAGATGTACGAGGATTTCAAGGAAGAAACCGGCCTGGACGAAACCATCAACGAATTTCAGGACGCTTCCCGCGATCTGAGCAATACCCTGCGCGACGCTGATCCCCGCAGGGAGCTGCGCGAAGTCCAGCGCGACGCGCAGAAGGTCATCAAAGAGGCCGAAAAAGAAGTAAAATCCGACAAGTAACCGCAAGGAGGACAAAAAATGAGACTTGGCGTAACCGAAATTCTGCTGATCCTGGTGCTGGTGCTGGTAATCTTCGGCGGCGGCAAGCTGGCAGGCGTAGGCAAGGCCCTGGGTCAGAGCATCCGCGAGTTCAAGAAGGAAGTAAAGACCGACGATAAGGACGGCGAGGCCGCGGCCAGCGAGACCAACGAAGCGGAGAAAAAGTAATCGTCCATGGCAAATGAAAAAAAGACGCTCACGCCAGAGGAAAAGCAGGCGCAGGACGCCGCGCGCATAGCGCGCAAGCAGGCGCTGTCCATGCACATCAGGGCGCTGCGCAGGGTGCTGATCGTGTCGGCCAGCGCCGTGCTGATTGCCTTTATGGTGCTGTTTTATCTTTTCTGCACCCCGCTGGTGGATTTTGTGCTGGAGCCCGTGCGCTCGCGCGGCATCGAGGTGATCTCCACCGCCGTCAGCGAAGCGCTGATGCTCAAGTTCAAATCCTGCCTGGTTGCGGCCGTAGTGATCGGCATGCCGGTGATTGTCCAGCAAATCTGGTCCTTTGTATCCCCGGCGCTGTACGCAAACGAAAAAAAGCTGTTCGCCGGGCTGTTCTTTGTGATGCTGCTGCTGTTTATCACCGGCGTGGTGTTCTGCTACGTCTATGTGTTCCCGCTGGCGGTTGATCTGTTCTGGGAGGCCAGCGACGGTGTGGCCACGGCCATGTGGTCGGTGAAGGAGTACTTTAACTTTGTACTCTCCTTTGTGCTGCCCTTCGGCGTCATGTTTGAGCTGCCGGTGGTCATCTACATGCTGGCGCGGCACGGCAAGGTCACCTACAAAACCCTGTCCAAGAACCGCAAATACGTCATCCTGGTCATCGCCGTGGTGGCAGCCATCCTGACCCCGCCCGACGTGGTATCCCAGTGCATGCTGGGTCTGCCGATGTATCTGCTGTATGAAATCGCCGCGCAGGTTGCGCGCTTTGTCAAGCCCAAGCAAAAGGTCGAAGCCTAACGCCGCCCAGCAAGCGGCAAAGCGCGCTGTGCCTGGCGCAGCTTTCATAATGATCTAAACCGCCCCGGACACACTGTCCGAGGCGGTTTAAGTTATTTGCAGGAATTACGCTCACAGCTTTTTTCCCATTTCAATCCGCACTTCGTGCCGTTCGGGATCGGTATTGGAATAGGAATACAAATCGAATCCAATGATATCGAACCCATTCTTTTTATAAAACGCGATGGCGTTTTCATTGCAGGTTTGCGTTTCCAGGATGATCATCCGCGCCCTGCGGGTCGCCGCCTCCTGCTGGATAGCGGCCATCAGCTGGGTACCTACGCCGCTGCCGCGCGCCGCATCCTCAAAAACGCAGATATTGCTGATGCGGAAGCGATTGTTCCAGGTTTCCATGGAGCCCTCGACAAATCCAATCAGCCGCTCCCCCTCAAACGCGCCGTATGCGATGGGATCCTCCAGCCATTCGCCGTAAAACGTATCGTCAAAGGATCTTTCCTCCGGCGCGTCAAAGGGCACATAGGCCAGCTGGAATCCCTGCCCGGAAGGGCGGATATCATAATACCCGGTGGTTTGATAGCGCGCGGTAAACTTGCGGCCCGCGTAGGCGGCTTTATCCAACAGCTTAATATCCATGGTTCAATTCACAGCCCGCGGTTATTCCACCGGGCGGATCAGGATGAAGGGAGTCAGCTCGTCCCCCTGACCCGAGGGGTTGTCCGCCATGGCGTCCTGAATCTGCTCGTCCGTCAGCGGGAAGCCGTGGCACTTGCCCAGCTGGTTCTGGTCAATGTCGTTGGCGTCCATCAGCACGGTGGGAATGCCGGTTTTTTGCATGATCTCATCGCACAGCTCCACGGGATTATCGGGGTTGATCAGCGCCAGCTCCTTATAGCGATCGAAGCTGGAGCGGAAGTAGAAGCCGTCGATGCCAGCCACGCCCTTGCCGCACACCTTGTAGAACACGCCGTGGATGCCAAAGGGCTTGGTAACCGCGCTGCAAAACACCGCCAGCAGCACACGGGGCAGGCCGCAGATATCGATGACCAATTGCAGCTTGCGCGGCTCGTGCATGCCCACGCCCGTATGGTTGATGCCCGCAAAGCGCCACAGCAGGTTTGCCCAGAAGCCAGGCTTCACCTCATCGCGCGTGCGCACGGTCTTTTCACACATGGCCATCACCTTGGCGCCGAAGGACAGCATGTCCCCCTCGCGGTACAGCGGACGCACATAGCGCTCGATCAGCGCGCACTTATCCTCGCCCACCTCGATAAAGTGGGTTTGGATGGCATAGCGCAGGTACTTGCGGCCGTCGCGGCCCGTCAGCACGCCGCGATCATAATATACAACGCCATTTTCCTCATGGCGGGCTTCTTCCTTATTGCGAGATTCAATAATTCCCATACGTTCCCCTCCGCAGCATCATGATTTCCTATTTTACACCCCGATATGCAGCTTGTCAATTTTTGCGTATTTGTTGAGGATGGCGGTGCTGAAAAAGCAGGCGGCGATATATGCCGCGTTCCCCCTCCTACGCTTCGCTATTCGCTCAGCACCTTCCCCCATCTGGGAGAAGGCTTTTATGGTCACGCGGTTTTCGCCAAGCATTTGGTGTTGCTTTCATCAGCGCGGTTTGGCTATCCTTCACCCTATCACTTATCCGGCTCGTTATCGCCAAACAGCGCGTTGACAAAGGCCTTGGCCTCAAAGGCCTGCAAATCGTCGATGCCCTCGCCCACGCCGATATACCACACGGGCACATTCAGCTCGCGGCGGATGGCAATGGCCACGCCGCCCTTGGCGGTGCCATCCAGCTTGGTCAGGATGATGCCGTTGATTTCCACCGCGTCCTTGAACATCTTGGCCTGGTTCAGGCCGTTCTGGCCGGTGGTCGCGTCCATAATCAGCATGCAGCGCACCGTGGCCTCGCTGTATTCGCGGTCGATGATGCGGCGCATCTTGGACAGCTCTTCCATCAGGTTCTTTTTGTTGTGCAGGCGGCCGGCGGTGTCGATAATCAGCAGGTCGGCCTTGCGCGCCTTGGCGGCCTGCACCGCATCGAACACCACGGCGGCAGGGTCGCTGCCCATCTGATGCTTGATCAGCGGCACATGCGCGCGCTCGGCCCACACGGACAGCTGATCGTCCGCCGCGGCGCGGAAGGTATCCGCCGCCGCCAGGATGACGCTGCGGCCAATCTCCTGAAAGCGCAGCGCCAGCTTGCCCACGGTGGTGGTTTTGCCCACGCCGTTTACGCCCACCACAAACATGACCATCGGCCAGTGCAGCGCGGGGCGGGGGATGTTCATCTCCTCCACCAGCAGATCCTTGAACATCTGCCGGGCGGTGCGCGCGTCCTTTACCTTCTTTTCCTCCACGCGGCGGCGAAGCTCATCAATGATCTCGGTGCTGGCGCGCACGCCCACATCGGAGAGCAGCAGGATGTCCGTCAGCTCCTCATAAAAATCATCGTCCACCACGGCGGTGTTTTCCACCAGCTCGTCCACGCGCTCGGTCAGGTTGCCGCGCGACTTGGAAAGGCCCTTCTTCAACCGGTCAAAAAAGCCCATAACTGCGCCTCCTTTGATCTATTGTTAATGATAATTCTCCAGATTTACGCTGACCATGCTGGATACGCCCTTTTCCTCCATGGCCACGCCGTACAGCGAATCGCAGCGCTCCATGGTGCCCTTGCGGTGCGTAACCACCACAAACTGCGTGGTCTTGGCAAACTCCACCAGATAGTCGGCAAAATAGCTGATGTTCGCGTCGTCCAGCGCCGCCTCGATTTCATCCAGAATGCAGAACGGCGAGGGCTTCACCTTGAGCATGGCGAACAGGATAGCGATGGCCGTCAGCGCGCGCTCGCCGCCCGAAAGCAGCGAGAGCAGCTGCAGCTTTTTGCCCGGCGGCTGCGCCACCACCTCGATGCCGCAGCAGAGCGGATCGTTGGGGTCGGTCAGCTTCAGCTCCGCCTGGCCGCCGCCGAACAGGCGCACAAACGTCTGCTGGAAGTAGCCGTTCAACCGGTCAAACTCCGTCACAAACTGCTTTTCCATCTGGGACAGCAGGCGCTTGATCAGCCCGCGCAGATCGCTTTCGGCCTTGGTCATATCCTCCTTTTGACGGGAAAGATCGTCAAAGCGCTCCTTGGTCTGGGCGTATTCCTCCACGGCGTGGGCGTTGATGGGCCCCAGCTCGCGGATCTCGCGGCGCAGGCCGTTGGCGTCGCGCTCGCCCGATGTGAGGGCAAACTCGCCCGGCGGCAGGCGAAACTCCTCCGCCGTGGCCAGGGTGGCCTCGTAGGTATTCCACATGTGCTCGGACAGCGTTTTCTGCTCGTTGTCCGCGCGGTCGTACAGGATCTCCGTGCGGTGCAGCTGATCGCCGTCCTGGGTGTGGCGCTCATGCAGGCGTTCGCTTTCCTCCACCAGCTCACGCTGATGAGCAAGCTGCGCCTGGCGCTTTTGCTCCAATTGATCGGTATCCGCATCGGCCTGCCTGGCGGCCTCGGCCTGCTGCTGCGCGGCCTGGCGAAGCTGGGCAAGCTGCCCCTCCGCCTCCTGCGCCTGCTGGCGCTGCGCGGCGATTTTCTCCCGCAGGGCATTCAGCGTGCCCTGCAGGGCGGCGCTTTCCTCAGCCCAGCGCGCCTTATCGCGGCGCAGGGTTTCGATGCTGTGCTCCATCTCGGCAAACTGCAGCCGCTGCTGCGTCACCTGGTCGCGCAGGCCGTCGGCCTGATCGCGGGCGGCGCGCAGGGCGTTTTGCAGTTCTTCGGTCTTTTGATCCAGCGCTTCACGATCCACCGCCGCGGACTGCGTGCCCTCGGTCAGCAATTGCAGATCGGCGCGGATTTCGGCGATGCTTTCGGTCAGCTGGGTGATGGCCTGCTGCGTCTTTTCCAGGCGCTGGGTATGCGCCTGCAATTCGGAGGAGGCATTGAACACGCGCTCCTGCTCACGGGCCACGGCAATTTCCTGCTGATGCATGGTCTCCATGCCCTCGTTGCGCAGACGTTTTGCCTCGGCCTGGCGCTCCTGCATGGCGGCGACGTCCTGCTGCAAGGCGGACAGCGCCTGCTCATCCTGGGCAAGCTGCGCGGTCAGCTCCTTGATTTCGCGTTCGCGCGAAAGGAAATTGCTGGTTTTGCCGCGCATGGAGCCGCCCGTCATGGAGCCGCCGGAGTGCATCACCTGGCCGTCCAGCGTGACCAGCCGGAAGGCGTAGCGCCCCGCGCGCATGATGGGCAGGGCTGCATCCAGATTTTGCGCCACCACGGTGCGGCCCAGCAGGTTTTCCATCACCGGGCGATAGCGCTGATCGTAGGTAATCAGCTCGCTGGCCACGCCCAGACAGCCGGGCATGGACAGCACGCGGCGCTCCTCGTTGCTCAGGGTATAGGAGCGCACGTTGGACAGCGGTAGGAAGGTGGCGCGGCCCGACTCGCTGCGTTTGAGATATTCAATCAGTTTTTTGGCGGTTACATCATCGGTGGTAACGATGTTTTGCAGGCTGCCGCCCAGCACCGCGTCCAGCGCGGCCTCCAATTCCTTGGGCGCCTGCATCAGCTGCGCCACCACGCCGCACACATTGGGATCGTTCTGCGCGTATTGCAGCGCGCGGCGCACGGCGTTGGCATAGCCCTCCATATCGCGAGCCATCTCGCGCAGCACCTTCAGGCGGCTGCGGGCGGACTGCATGGACATGGCCAGCTGCTGCGCGCGCTCGGACTTTTGCTGATTTTCCAGCGCCAGGGCACGCACCCCGGCCTCCAGACGCTGCGCCTCGTCGCGCGCGCCGCTCAGCGCGTCCTGCGCGGCCTTTTGCTGGCCGATCGCATCGTCGTACTGCTGCTGCAGGGCGACGGACTGCAATTTCAATTCGGCCTCGTTGCCCTGAAGCTGGCTCAGGTACTGCTCCATCTGGGCGCACATGGCCTGCTTCTGGGTTTGGGTGTTGCGCGCGTCGCTCAGGCGATTGACAGCCGACAGGATATCGGTCTTGTGCTGGTTGAGCGCCTGCTCGGCTTCGTCCGCCCGCGCAGCGGCTTCGTCCGCCTGGCGCACCAGCGCGTCCAGCGCATTGCGCGCCTTTTCCAGCGCGCGGCTGGCGGCCTCGTCGTCACCCTGCCCCTGCTGGGTAAGGGCGGCCAGCTCGTCCAGGCGGGCGGCGCGGGACTGCTCCTCCTCCTGCATGCGCTGCACGTCCTTTTGCAGCGATTCGCTGCGCTGCTCCATGCGGTCGCGGGCGCTTTCCAGCTGATGCAGCTCCTCGGTGCGCAGGCGGCTTTCGGCGCGCGCCTGGCTGATTTCACCATCCAGCTGCTGCACGGCCTGATCCAGCATGGCGCGCTCCTGGCTGTTTTCATGCAGCCGCGCCTCATGCTGCAATAGCGCGTCGCGCAGCGCCTCGATGGTTTCGCTCAGCTCCTTCATGCGCTGCGCCAGCTTATCGTTTTTCAGCAGGAAGATGTTCATTTCCAGCGTTTTGAGCTTGCCGGAAAGCTCCTGATATTTCAGGGCGGACTGCGCCTGCTCGTGCAGGGGCTCGATGCGGCCGCCCAATTCTTCCAGGATGTCGTTGACGCGATCCAGGTTTTCCAGCGTGCGGGTCAGCTTGCGCTCGGCTTCCTCCTTGCGCACGCGGAAAGTGCTGATGCCCGCCGCTTCTTCAAACACCTCGCGGCGATCCTCACTTTTATTGGACAGGATATCGTCGATACGACCCTGGCCGATATTGGAATAGCCGTCCTTGCCCACGCCGGTATCGTAGAAAAGCTCCTTGATATCCTTGAGTCGGCAGGCGGTTTTATTGAGATAGTATTCGCTGTCGCCGTTGCGGTACAGCCGGCGGGTGACGGCCACCTCGGTAAACTTGGTTTTCAGCGCGCCATCCTCGTTGTCAAACACCAGCGTAACCTCGGCGTAGGCCAGCTTTTTGCGCTTTTCGGTGCCGTTGAAGATGACGTCCTGCATGCTGCCGCCGCGCAGCTCACGGGGGTTCTGCTCACCCAGCACCCACTTGACCGCGTCGCCGATATTGCTTTTGCCCGATCCATTGGGGCCGACGATGCCGGTGATGCCGCCGTTAAAGACCACCTCGGTGCGCTGCGCGAAGGACTTGAAGCCGTAAATTTCCAGCTTTTTCAGCTTCATTTGGTTTCCTCCGCCGCGCGCAGACGCTTGAGCGCCTCACCCGCAGCCGCCTGCTCGGCGCGCTTTTTGCTGTTTCCGCTCCCGCGCCCGGCCTCCTGACCCTGGGTATAGACAGCCACGGTGAATATGCGCAGGTGCGCCGGGCCCTCCTCAGCCAGGGTTTGATATTCAGGCGAGGGCAGCCCCTGCCCCTGCAGCAGCTCCTGCAGGGCGGTTTTGTTATCCGTCACGGGCAGGGGAACCTCCTGCTCGCGCGGCCAAAGGGCGCGCACCAGCGCGGCTGCGGTATCAAAGCCCGCGTCCAGATAAACGGCCGCCAGCACGGCCTCCATGGCGTCGGCCAGCACGGCAGGGCGTTCGCGCCCGCCGGTGATCTCGCACCCATGATCCATGCGCAGGTAGCGGCCCAGCTGCAGGTGCCGCGCCACGGCGCACAGCGTTTCCTCGCGCACCATGCGCGCGCGCAAAAACGTCATGCCCCCCTCCTCCTGCTCGGGGTGGGCGGCAAAGACGATATCGCTCATGGCCAATTGCAGCACCGCATCGCCCAGGAACTCCAGCCGCTGATTGTTTTCAGCCCCGCAGGAGGGGTGGGTGAGCGCCAGGCGCAAAAGCGCGGGATTATGAAAATGATATTGCAGCGCTTCTTCAAGATGGGCAGTATTCACGGATAAAGAACTCCTTCTCCGCGCGCAGAAAACGGGCTGCACGAAAGCTGGCAGCCTGTTTTCCGGGCGTGAAAATTGGTTAGGCCTTGGAATCGATGTACTTGACCACGTCGTCCACGGTCTTGAGCTTCATGATCATATCGTCCTCCACCATGATGTTGAACTGATCCTCCAGCTCCATGATCATCACCATCACGTTGGCGCTGTCGGCGCCCAGATCCTCAACCAGGCGGGATTCGGGGGTAATTTTGTCTTCGGGGGCCTTGAGCTGCACGGAAATCAGCTGCTTTACTTTTTCATAGGTCGTCATTTTATTTTCCTCCTTATGTATGGATGCTATGCGCGCGGGGGATTATTCATCCGCCTGCGGCATGGTTTTTAACGTTTCCTCGATGGTTTGCGCCACGCCCGTGCGCGCCATGACGGCGGCCTGGCGGATGGCGCAGGCGATGGCATGTCCGTTGGAGGAGCCGTGCGCCTTGACCACCGCGCCCTTTACGCCCAGCAGCGGCGCGCCGCCCACCTCGGTATAGTCCATCAGTTTCTTTACGCGCTTGAAGGCGGGCTTGGCGATCAGCGCGCCCAGCTTGCCGCGGAAATCGCTGAGCAGCTCTTTTTTGATGATACCCAGCAGCGTCCCGGCCATGCCTTCCATAAATTTGAGGATCAGGTTGCCCGCAAAGCCGTCGGCCACGATCACATCGGCCACGTCGTTGGTCACATCGCGGCCTTCCACATTGCCCACAAAGTGAACGGGCGCTTTTTCCAGCAGGGGGTAGGTTTCCTTGGTCAGCTGGTTGCCCTTTTCGCTTTCCGCGCCGATATTAAGCAAACCCACGCGCGGCTCCTTCATGCCCTGCACGCGGCGCATATAGATATCGCCCATGATGGCAAACTGCCGCAGGTATTCCGGCTTGCAGTCCACATTTGCGCCGCTGTCAATCAGCAGAAAATAGCCCTTGCCGTTGGGCATCAGCGGGGCCAGGGCGGGGCGGTCAATGCCATCCAGGCGACCCAGGCGGAACATGCCCGCGGCCAGCATCGCGCCGGTGGAACCGGCGGACACAAAGCCGTCTGCTTCGCCATCGCGCACGGCCATCATGCCGCGCACGATGCTGCTGTCCTTCATGGTGCGCACGGCCATGACGGGGGAATCGTGGTTGGTGATCACCTGCGTGGTATGCTCCACGGTGATGCGCTCGCGCACATCGTCGCAGTCCATCAGCAGGGGCGTAAGCTGTGCGGCGTCACCCCCCAGGGTAATCCGCAGGTCGCTGTCCGCGCGCAGGGCCTCAATGGCGCCCTCCGCCGTGCATTTGGGCGCGTTGTCCCCGCCCATCGCGTCCAGATAAATGCGCGTCAACTGCGCTCACCATCCTTCTTTCCTTAAATCTCAAAAATTATAGCATATTTTCGCGAATTTTACAAGATAAAGCGCGACAGCGCCACGGTTGCGCCTGTTTTTTCAAAACGCGCACGCCACGGGGGCAGTATGTTAACGGCTGCTGCGCAGCCTACGCTTCATCAGGTTTATTATATTCTTCTGAGGGAGAAGCCTTTTGGTGAGTGCACTCTCCAACTGTTGCCAATCGCTGTGCAAAAGCCACACACCCACTCAACGTACCCCGTGGCACGCTGATCGCAGATCAGCGCGGGGCTGGCAAAGCCAGACCCAGGGGGAAATATTCAAGGGGACGGATGGCGCTTGCGCCGATCCGGGCACGCAGAATTTTCCCTGCCACGGGGACGGGGCGGCAGGTGGCCAGGGCCACTCCCTGTTTTCATCCAATTGACTTTTACGTCACACATAGGTTCTTTGGTACTTTCTTGACTCAAGAAAGTACCGTAATCCCCGTTTCTCCCCTCGTTTCCCCGCACCAAAACGCGCCCGGACGCATCAGCGCCGGGCGCAATGAATTTGCACTGGAAGCCGCAGTAGAAGGCGCTGCCCTTACAGCATATGCACGCAGCCCTCGCGGAAGGACAGATAGGCCGTGTCGCCCACCCTGAATACGCGGCGGCCAACAGGGCAGTAATCGGCCAGCTTGACCAGCGTATCGCCCACCATGACGTGGTAGTTCTGATACGCGCCCATGAAGCAGGACAGCACCACCTTGCAGGGCAGATCGCCCGTCTCGGCCAGCACGCCTGCCTCGGGGCGCAGCACCACCTTGCAGCTCTTGCCCACGGGGAAGCCGCTGGGGTTATCCACCGTCACCCTGTGATTGCCGATGGCCAGCACGCAGTTATCGCCCTGCACGGACACGATGTCGCCCATGAGGAAATTGGCCTCGCCGATGAAATCCGCCACAAACTCGCTCTGCGGGTGATAGTAGATTTCCTCCGGCGTGCCCATCTGGGCGATCACGCCGCCGTGCATGATGATGATCTTATCCGAAATGGACATGGCCTCGGACTGATCGTGGGTAACGTACACCGCCGTGATGCCCAGCGCCTGCTGGATGCGGCGGATCTCGGTGCGCATGGATACGCGCAGCTTGGCGTCCAGGTTGGACAGCGGCTCGTCAAACAGCAGCACGCTGGGCTCCACCACCAGGGCGCGGGCCAGGGCCACGCGCTGCTGCTGGCCGCCGGAAAGCTGATTGGTCATGCGCGATTCCATGCCGGACAGCTCCACAAGCGAGAGGATCCTTTCAATGCGCTGCTGTGCCTCGGCCTTGGGCACCTTGCGCAGCTTCAGGCCGTAGGCCACGTTGTCGTATACATTGTAGTGCGGAAACAGCGCGTAGCTCTGGAACACCATCGCGGTATCGCGCTTGTTGGGGGTCAGCTCGTTAATGGGCTGGCCGCCCAGGTAGATTTCGCCCTCGTCCGGGCTTTCAAAGCCGGCGATCATGCGCAGCGTGGTGGTCTTGCCGCAGCCGGAGGGGCCCAGCAGCGTCACAAAGCTGCCCGGCTCAATATCCAGCGATACGTCGCGCACGGCGTAAAAATCCTTGCCAGTCTTGGGATCCTTATAAATCTTTGAAATATGATCCAGGCGAACGCCTTTCTTTTCCTTATCCGCCATGTTGCTTCACTCTCCCTTTTGACTCAGGCGCACCTGTTTGCTGGTGCCAAAGTATTTGATGCCAAGGTTCATGATCAGGATCGCCGCGTATACGATCAGTATCAGGATGGTGGCGTAGGCGCAGGCCACGCCGTAAGCGCCCTTCTCGGCAAACTCGTTGATGCGGCAGGTGATCAGCAGGTAGCGCGGCGTCACCAGCAGGATGATGGCGCTGATGGCGGTGATGGAGCGCACAAAGGTGGTCACCAGACCCGAGAAGAAGGAATCCTTGATCAGCGGCAGGGTGACGGTCATGAACACGCGCCCGCTGCCCGCGCCCAGATCGTAGGCTGATTCCTCAATGGACTTGTCAATCTGCCGCAAGGCCGAAATGCCGCTGCGCGTGCCAACCGGCAGCGAGCGCACCACAAACACGATCACCAGGATGGCGCCCGTGCCGTACAGCCCCTGCAGGAAGCCCGTGCGGAACACGCCGTTGGCAAAGCCGCGGATGAAGCCCACGCCCAGCACCGTGCCGGGCACGGCCATGGCCAGGATGGAGGTGAACTCGATAAAGCCCTTGGCCTTGAACTTCTTTTTGACCACCAGGTAGGAGATGACCATGGACAGCAGCGCCGTGATGGGCGAGGCGATCAGGGACAGGATGAAGGAGTCCTTAAAGGCCTTGAAGCCATCATCGCGGAACAGCTGCGCAAACCACTTGGTGCTCAGCGAGTAATCGCGCCCCCACAGCTTAAAGAACGCGCCGAAGGGAATGGCCACATACATCATGATGACGAACACCGAGATCACGCAGCACAGGGTCGTCAGCGGCACCCGCACGCTGCGATCGGTGATGAGCATGCGCGCGCGGCTGGCCTTGCCCGTCAGGGTGGCGGTGGTCTTGCTTTCCAGATAGTACTTCTGGATCAGGAACAGGAAGATTGTCAGCGACAGCAGCACCACGGCCATGGCCGCCGCGCCCGTCACATCGTAGGTGCCGCCGGTGATGCGCAGATAGATGGTGGTGGCCAGCGTGTCAAAGCTGCCGCCGATCATCATGGGGTTGGCAAAGTCCGCCACGGACTCAATGAACGTAACCAGGAAGGCATTGCCCAGACCCGGCAGCATCAGCGGCAGGGTGACGGTGGTGAACACCTTCCAGCGGGACGCGCCCATATCGCGCGCGGCTTCCTCCATGGAGGGGTCGATGTTCTTGAGCAGACCCTTGAGCATCATGTAGCACACGGGGAAGAAGGTCATGATCTGCACGATGGCGATGCCCTTGAGGCCGTACACATTGGAATCATAAATGTGCAGCAGCTGGCGGGTAATCAGGCCGCCGCGGCCAAAGAGCAGGATCATCGACAGCGACAGCACAAAGGGCGGCGACACGACGGGCAGCATGGATACCACGTCGAACAGCTTTTTCATCACCCTGGAGCGCACGCGCACATAGCAATCCACATAGGCAAACAGCAGACCGATGAGCGTGGAGCCAAAGCCCACGATCACGCCCAGCAGCAGCGTATTGCGGAAGGCCTGGTTGAACGTGTAATCCTGGAAGATGCGCGGAAAGGCCGCGAAGGTGAGATGGTTGTCGTTCACCTTGATGTAAACGTTGTCCATTTCCAGCGCGTCGGCAGCCTTGATGGCGCGGCCGTTCTGCTTAAACAGCGTCAGCTGCGCCTGCATGTCGCTCAGCGGCGCCAGTACGGTTTTGCCCTTATTGTTCACAATGCGCAGCGCCGGGGTGGCGGTATCGGCCTGGCGCACCTGCATGGCGCACGGGAACAAGCCCTTCTGGGCCGCGTCATACACAGGCACCAGCTGCTCGCCATCCTCCGAAAGCAGCTTTACATAGGCGGGCTGCTTGGCGTCCGCGGCAGCCGGGGAGCCGTCCTCCAGATAATAGACGATTTTTTCGCCGCTAAGCAGGCTTTGCGCCCCTAACAGCTTGGTATCGCGCACATATACGCTGTCGATCATCAGCATCGCCAGCGGATACAGGATGAACAGGCTTAAAAACACGATCAGTACGAAGATCGCGCCCAGCATGACCGGATCGGCAAAAAACTTTTTGCGGTCAAGCCGCGCGCTTTGACGGCGATTCATCCGCGCTCCCTCCTTTTTGTTTATTTGTATGCTTTTGTGATGAGAAAAAGATGGCCGGGGTGTGGAATTAGGGGCATTGACAGGCGTATAAGCAATGTTTGCGTGGCGCATTCCCCCTCATCCGTCTCGCTATTCGCTCGACACCTTGTCCCGTTTGGGAGAAGGCTTTTATGGTCGCGTGCTTTTGTCGATCTGCGAAAATACATCGCTGCATTGACAAAGCCAACGGAAGCGCCAGAAAATCAAGCAAGTGCAGCAAAGAAGAAGGGGACGGGGCGTTTGCCCTATCCCCTTATCGTTGATTCCTTCGTGATTATTCGGTCTTGAAGCGGCTGTCGGCGGCAGCGCCCAGCGCATTAAAGAAGTCCTGCACATACTTGGAGGTGTTGGCCTTCGCATCTTCGAAGTTGTATTTCATCACGTTGTCGGGATCCAGACCGAAGGGCTCAACCACAGCGGGCTGCTGCGCGTTGGTGATGACCAGGAACTGATAGCTCTGCGCATCGTCGGCCAGCTCAACGCAATCCGGGCTCAGGGCGTACTCGATCCACAGCTTGGCGGCGTTTTCATGGGCGCAGCCTTCAAAGATGGCGGTGGAGCCGATTTCAAAGGAGGTGCCTTCCTCGGGGATGATCAGGGCGATGTTGTCGTAACCATCCAGAATCTGGGTGATGCCGTCATGCAGGAAGCCGATGGCGATGACGCACTCGCCGATGCCAACCTTCTTGGAGGGGCCGGAGCCGGACTTGGTGTACTGGGCGATGTTCTTGTCCAGCTCCACAAAGTACTTCATGGCTTCGTCGTGGCCCTTGAGCTGCACCAGGGTGTTGATGACCAGCTTGGCGGTGCCGGCGGTGTTGGGGTTGGACAGCCAGATCTTATCCTTGTATTCGGGCTTGAGCAGATCGTCCCAGCCCTTGGGGGCTTCCAGGTTCAGGCGCTTGAGCTCCTCGGTGTTTACCATGAAGCCCAGAATGCCCTTGTAAATGCCGTACCAGTAGCCGTCCGCATCGCGATACATGGGGCTGGCCAGGTTCTTGGCGTTCTTGGCTTCGTAGGCCATCAGCAGGCCCAGCTTGGCGCTCTCATTGTAGGGATCGTTGGTGCCGCCGAACCACACGTCAGCGGAGGGGTTGCCCTTTTCCTCGGTGATCTTGGCCTGCACTTCGCCGGTGGACAGGCGCAGGTAGGATACCTTGATGCCAAATTCCTTTTCAAAGTTCTTGGCGGCCGCAGCCAGGTAAGGCTCTTCGCAGGAGCCGTATACCGTCAGCTCTCCCTCCGCCTGCGCGGCGGCGACCAGCTCGGGGTCAAAATCTTCCTTGGCGGCGAAAGCGACGCTGGACATGGAAACCAGCAGGGCCAGAGCCAGCAGGAGGGATACGAGTTTCTTCATATTGAGTTACATCCTTTCTTGATAGAACTGCATTGGCCATTTCAATCATTCAATTAAACGGTCAATTTCTGGTCTCATTATACATTCATGCAGCCATTCTGTCAAGCATTTTGGGTAGTTCTGCCTGATTTTGCTTTCGCGCCGGTTACTTCATGGCGGCCTTGGTGTAGCCGCTGAGCATCTGTTTCTGGAAAATGGCAAACATCACCAGCACCGGCAGGATGGAAATGAGCGCGCCAGCCATGATTTCATGGTAGTTGCGGATGGACTCGCCCGAGAAGGACTGCTTGAGGTGCATCAGTCCCAGCGTCAGCACGCGCACATTGACGCTGTCATTGGCGATGATGCTGGGCCAGAAGTAGGTGTTCCAGCCGCCGATGAAGGACATGAGCACCATCGTGACCAGCGTGGGCTTGCACATGGGCACCATGATGCGGAAGATCACGCCCAGCTTGCCCATGCCGTCCACGCGCGCGGCGTCCAGATAGCTTTCATCCACGCCCATGAACGCCTGGCGCAGCATGAAGATGGTATAGGGCGATACCGCGCCCACGATGATCAGGCCCAGGTAGGTGTTTTTGAGCCCCGCGCGGGCAATCATCACATACAGGGGCACAAACGTCACCTGGATGGGCACCATCATCGCGCCCAGCACAAAGATGAACATGGCGTGCTTGCCGCGATACCTGCCGCGGGCAAAGGAATACGCGGCCAGGATGCCCGTGCTCAGCTCCAGCAGCATGCTGCCGGCCGTGACGATGGCGGTGTTGAGCATATAGCGCAGGAAGGGCTCCTTGCGCATGACGGTGGCATAGTTGGAAAACTGCCATTTAACGGGCAGCAGGGTCTGGGTGGCGTTGAGCACCTCATCCTCAGGCTTGAGCGAGGTGGACACCATCCAGAAGATGGGAAAGATAAAGACCAGCGTAATCAGCAGCGCAAAGATAAAGCGCACGGTGTTTTTGGCCTGCTTTACGGCGCGCACGTGGGTGTTGAGCGCGTTGCGGTCGTTTACGGTTTTTACAGTCATGCTTCGGCCCCCCTTACGCATCGTAATGCACGTTCTTATTGGTGATGCGGATGGTGGACGCGGTGACCACCAGCAGGATCACAAAGAACAGCAGGGCGTTGACCGACGCGCGATCAATGCGGAAATCACGGAAGGCCAGACGATAGATATAGTACACGAACACCTCGGTGGAATTGTAGGGGCCGCCGCCGGTCAGCACGTCTACCGACTGGAACACCTTCATGGAGGAAATGAACGTGGTGATCAGCAGGAACAGCGTGGTGGGCGACAGCAGCGGCAGGGTGATATAGCGGAAGGTCTGCACGCCGCTTGCGCCATCCAGCTCAGCCGCCTCAAAGTAATCGCGGGAGATGCCCAGCATGGCCGACAGATAGATCATCATGCCGTAGCCCACGCCGTGCCAGCCGGTAAGCACCAGCACGGATACCATGGCCATGCGGCGATCCTCCAGCCACGGCACGCCCTGCAATCCCATCTTGCGCAGGGTGACGTTGATGATGCCGTAATCGGCGTTGAGCATCCACAGGAAGATCACGCCGCAGGTGGACATGGCGATGTAGCGGGGCATGAAGATGATGGCGCGCATCACGCTGTAGGGCTTGGTGAGCTTTTTGTATAAAAGCGCCAGCAGCATGCCGAAGATCAGCACCATGGCAATGTGGCAAACGGTGTATATGCCCGTCACCTTGAGGGTGTTGAACATGTAGCGCTTGCCCACGGTGCTGGTGAACAGCCAGTTCCAGTTTTTAAAGCCCACATATTCCCAGGTGGGCTTGAGCAGGTTCCAGTTGGTAAAGCTGATCTGCACCAGCTTGCACAGGGGATAATAGGTAAGCACCGCCAGCAGCAGCACGGCAGGCAGGGCGCAGGCCATATCCGACCAGGAATGCCGCTCCTTGAGCACGACCTCATGGTCGCCGATCTTTACGCGGTTGGGATTGCTCTTTTTCATGGTGTTCTCCAAAAAGTTAATTAGTGAAAATTTGGGGTGGGGATGAAAACACAGGAAAAGTCTGATGGAAGGAAGTTTCCTCATCCGTCTCGCTGCGGCTCGACACCTTGTCCCGAGGGAGAAGGCTTTTATAGCTGTGCGGCTGGCAAGCAATGCAGTATGTGATTACATTCTTGCGGCCAAGCAAAAGGCTTCTCCTTGAGGAGAAGCTGTCGGGCCTGTCCCGACTGATGAGGTGTAGCCGCCGAAGCGGCGTTGCCTTTTAATTAGTCATGATAACGGCTACTTCGTAGCCTACACCTCACCACCGCCTGCGGCGGCGCTATGACTCAAGAAAGAAACGTCACCCTCGTTTCCCCTCCCCCGCATAAAAGCGGCCCTGCCCCGCTTGAACAGGGCAGGGCCGCCAGGATGCAGGCGATTAAATTAGTTCTGATCCGCCAGGTATTCGTTCATTTCTTCGATCATCATTTCCCAGGCGGTATCCACGTCCAGCTGACGCTCCACCATGATCTGACCCATGTAGTTTTCAAAGATGTCGCCCACGCTGTCAAAGGCCGCGCTCTGGGGCTTCTTCTCAAAGCTGCTCAGATACTTGATCACGGGCGGCATGGCGGGCATGGCCTCGTAGAAGCGCGCCATATCGGCCTCGTTCTCCAGGCAGCTCATGCGGGTGGGGAAGTAGGAGGTGGCGATGCAGAAATCGATGGTGTACTTGCCGCTGGTGAACCAGTTGATGAACTGGAAGGCGGCGTTCTTGATCTGCTGATCGTTGTTGGCGGGGATGATGAAGGTGCCGCCGGCAACCAGCTGGTTGTTCTTGCCCGTCTTCATGGCCGGGGGAACCGCCATGGCCACGGTGAACTCGGACTTGGACTGCAGGTTGTCATAGTTGGCGGTGGTGTAGAGCATGATGCCGGCGCTGTCGCCGCCCGTGAAGGCCGCGCGGCAGGAGGAGGCGTCATGGAACCAGTTGATCCAGCCCTTATCGGTCCACTCGCGCATCTGGCGGGTAACGGCCAGCGCGTCCTCGGTGTCCAGACCGGTCACTTCTTCGCCCTTTTCATTGGTGGTGATCATGTAGGCGTTCAGGTTGCTGTAGATGGGATAGAAGTAGGCGTTGTCCCACTCAGGCAGGGAGATGGCGGGCTTGCCGGTGGCGGTGAACACCTTTTCCAGGTAAGCGTCCATATCCTCCCACTTTTCGGGGAAGGTGATGTCCAGCTCTTTGAGCAGGTCGGCGTTGTAGTACGCCACCTGGCCGGACTGCATCACGGGGAAGGCCACCTGATGGCCGTCCACCTGCATGGCGTCCAGGAAGCCCTGCACGAAGTCGCTCATATCCACGCCGTAATGGGCGATATAGGGATTCAGGTTTTCAATCACGCCGTTGTCGGCATAGGCCTTCAGACGGGGCACGTTGATGAAGGCGCAGCCAGGCACGTCCACATTGGCCACGTTGGCGGCGGCCAGGGCTTCGTTTACCTTGTTGTAGCTGGCATAGTATACCGGCTCGATGGTGATGAGGGGATGCTCGGCTTCAAATTCCTTGATGATGCGCTGAAGCAGATCGGCGTCGTCGTCATCGTTGAGCGTGTGCCAGAAGACCACCTTGGTGGGCTCGGTCACGTCGTAATTGATTTCATCGGCGGCGGCGATACCGGCCATGCCCAGCAGCATGATCGCGGCGAGCAGGAGGGACAACAGTTTTTTCATTTTGAGAAGCTCCTTTACATTGTTATGATCGGCGCTTGTCGCGCATTTTATTGGCTATATTATACTGGTTTCATTTACATATGTCAATCGTTTTATTCCACATTGCACAACTTTAATTTTTGTTTTGCCGATCGCTATCTATTATTTTGCACCGTATGGTAAGTGTATCGTTTTTCTTGACAGGGCCGCCTTTGTGCTTTATGCTATGCTTAGCGATTGCAGGAAGGCGAGAGAAAAAATGATTGATTTTCGTATTTTATCCCCGATGGAGAAGGTGTTTCTGGATACCGCGCCTGCGGCGGACGCGCGGCAAACCCGCTTTGAGGGCTTTCAAAACGAGTGCGTTTCCTTTCAGGCGGCGGTGATGAGCGACGACGCGCCCGCTCGCCTTCCGGTGATGCTGCGGGCGCAATCGCCCCTGGGCAGCCGCGTGCGCGTGCGGAGCGTGCGCAGCGTGCCCGTCACACTGGCCACCCTGCCCGGCGCGGACGATAACTATTTGCGCAAAACCCCCGGCCTGTACCCCGATCTGCTCAGCGACCGGCTGCGCACGCACCTGCAAGCCGGGCTGTGGCACGCCTTCTGGGTGGAGGTAACGCCCGAGGGCGCGGCCGCGGGGGACTATGAAATCCAGCTGCAGCTATTGCACGCGGACACGGGCGAGGTGCTCAGCCAGGCCAGCGCGTGCGTGCGCATTCTGCCCGGCTTTCTGCCCGAGCAGACGCTGCGGCGCACCAGCTGGTTTCACAGCGACTGCCTGGCGCAATACTATCGCGTGCCCGTGTTTTCCGCCGAGCACTGGCAGCTGATCGAGCGCTTTATGGCCGTGGCCGCGCGCCGGGGCGTCAATATGATTCTGACCCCGCTGTTCACCCCGCCGCTGGATACCGCCGTGGGCGGCGAGCGCCCCACGGTGCAGCTGGTGGGCGTGCGCCAAAGCCCGGAGGGCTGGCAGTTTGATTTTTCGCTTCTGCGCCGCTGGGTGGCCGCGGCGCGGCGCGCGGGGATGGAATACTTTGAAATGTCGCACCTGTTCACGCAGTGGGGCGCGCTGCATGCGCCCAAGATCATGGCGGATACGGACGCGGGCCCGGTGCGCGTATTCGGCTGGGAAACCGCCGCGTGCAGCCCGGAATACGCGGGCTTTCTGCGTGCGCTGCTGCCGCAGCTGATGGACGAGCTGCGGGCGCTGGGCATTGCGGATCATACCTATTTTCATATTTCGGATGAGCCGTGCGAATTCATGCTGGAGGATTACGCCGCGGCGCGCGCTTTGGTGGCGCCCTATGTGGATGGCTGCCCCATCATCGACGCGCTGTCGAGCCTCAAATTCTACGCCTCGGGAATCGTCAAAAAGCCCATCCCCGGCATCAACCACCTGCAGGAATTTGTGGATGCGGGCGTGCCTGGGCTATGGACGTATTACTGCGTCAGCCAATATAAAGCTGTAAGCAATCTGTTCATGGCCATGCCTGCCGCGCGCACGCGCATGCTGGGCGCGCAGCTATATAAATATGATATCGAGGGCTTTTTGCAATGGGGCTACAATTTCTACAATTCACAATACTCGCTGTACCCCATTGATCCCTACGCGGTGACGGATGCGGATGGGGTATTCCCGGCGGGCGATGCGTTTCAGGTTTATCCCGGCGCAAACGGGGAGCCGGAGGAATCCATTCGCCTGCTGCTATGCCACATGGCCATGCAGGATCTGCGCGCGCTGCGCTGGCTGGAATCGCTGACCAGCCGCGCGCATGTGCTCTCGCTCCTGTCCGATTGCGCGGGCGGCCCGCTGACGCTGGTGGATTATCCGCGCAGCGCGGACTTCTTTGCCCGTCTGCGCGCCGCCGTGAACCGCGAAATATTGGAGCGGAAAGGGCTTGCGTTTCATTCTTGAGCCATAGCGCTGCCGCTGTGTACCCCGCGGCACAACCATCATGGAAAACGAAAAGTTGCCTGGGTGGGAGCTTGCTCCTAACCAGGCAGCTTCAGTTTTTTTACGGAGACAACGGGTGGTCAGAACCACTTTAATTCAACTGACTTTTACGTCACAACGCAGCCTTCTTTGTTGCTTTCCTTGTACGCCCCGCGCCTTACTTTGCCAGCGCGTTTTCGGTCTGGCTCACATGCTGGCTCAGCGAGGTCAAAAAGGCCGGCAGCGCAGCCGTGCGCACGGCGTCCTCCTGCCCCAGATATTCCTTGCAGCACAGCAGCATATCGCCCACCGCGTGGCTTAGCTCATCGTAGCGCAGCAGCGCCATATCCAGCCGCACGCGCAGCCGATCGCCCTGCACCTGCGGATCGTTGCCAATCGCGCGGTCAAGCAGCGCGTTGATGCCCGTCAGCATGCGCTGCACATCGGGATCGCCCAGCGCGCCCGCCTTGACGGCAATCTGATTGCGCAGTGCCGCCGCGTCCTCGCCCGCAGGCCTGATGGGGCTTTCGCAGGCAACGCCCTCGGCTTCCAGCTCCCGGCAGATTTCCGCCACCAGCTCCGGGCGCTTTTTCAGCAGGGAGCGGTACTTGTTCTGATACCGCAGCATCCGCGCATGATCGCCCTGCGACAGCGCCATCACGCACGCGCGCACCGATTGCCCCTGCGCCCGGGCGCGCAGCACGGATTTGAGCAGGCTGCGCACCTCGGCCTCGGTAAAGGTTTCAAAGGGCTGGGCGCGGCGCAGGGTATCGCCCTCCTGCCCGCGCAGCTGCATGTAGTAGTAATTGCGCACGCTGTTGGGCTTGCGCCCCAGGCGGCCGCCCATCTCCTCAAACACGCTGCGCAGCGGCTGACCGCTGGCGTTGGCGCGCTGAATCTCGCGCCACAGCTGATCGATTTCATCCTCGCGCCAGCCGGAGCGCGGGCCCCTCACCATCGTCTGTTCCATTGTTTTCCCCTCCATTATGGCGTCCTTACTCCACATAGTATGCACACCTGCCCGGGCGGATATGCGTAATCATACGACATAAAAAAGACGAAACAGAAAATTTTGTTAATAATTTGTGAACGAATGCAACAAATCTATCATGTATTTCGTCTATATGGGTGAGGTGATGAAAATGCTGTATCAGTATCCCTTTGATTACCGGCGAGGAATCAGCATGGATCCCGCTATGTGCTGTGTCAATCTTTATGGTCATGATTACCGCCTGACGCAGCAGGAGTATTTGCTTTTTGATGAATTGCTTAAAAGCGCCCTGACCTCGTGCAGCCGCGGGCAGCCCGTGCGCGCCATGAGCCGGGGCGAGCTGCTGCGCACCGCCTGGGGCAGCGCGTCGGATTATGAGACCCGCACGGTGGATGTGCACGTGCAGCGCCTGCGCGCCAAGCTGGGCAACGATGTGATCAGCACGGTATACCGCAAGGGATACTGCCTGAACCCCACCGCGCTGGGCCGTCTGGCCCGGACGATGTAATAACGCGGAAGACGAGGGGAACGAGGGGAACGTTACTTTCTTCGGTCAGCGGCTGAGGGCGCGCAATTTTGCAAATTGCCGCCCGAAACCCGCGCTTGCCGTAAGGCAGTAGCGCGGGGCGTACAAGGAAAGTAACAAAGAACCTGTCTGTGACGTAAAAGCTGCTTGTGTTAAACTGGGTGTGGCTCTAGCCATCTGCGGGGCAGGTGAAAGCCTGAACCGCCCGGATGAAAGCAAGCTTCCCTCCGTTCGCTTCCTGCTTTCCCCCTTCGGTCTGGCTTCGCCAGCCCCGGCATCCAGTTGCGCTGTCTGCTGCCCCGCAGATGAAAGTTGAGTGCGGAAACCGAGCGCAATGATTGGTGCCAGTTGGCAAGAGCATCCACCAAAAGGCTTCTCCCAAGCACGAGGGATGAGAGAGAACCCGACACTTTGCTCATATTGGAAAACACAGCCAAACAAAGGAGGGTTTCCATGAAAAAGCATCTATGCCTGTTCATTTTGCTGCTGCTCGCCCTTGCCCTGCCCTGCGCGCTGGCGGACGCGACCGTGCCGCAGGAGGTGCTTGACCTGTGCGCCACTGCGCATCCGGGCTACACCGTGGCTGCGGCCGACGGGGCGGCGGGGCAGTACGCGCTGGTATTGACCAACGGCAGCGAGAACCGCCTGTGCATCGCCGAGCGCGAAGCGGGCGGGGATTACGCGCTGACCATCGACAATCCCACCGCGCTGCGGCAGGGTGAGGATATCCCCGAGCTCCTGATCGACACCGCCGGGGACGCGCTGTTTTACACCTATCACGGCGGAGAAGACGGTCAATACGAATACGCCGAATACACCTATCACGCCGTCAAGCAGAATGGCGCGTGGGGCACGGTGGATACGACCATGCGCTACTCTCACGAAGAACTCGCCGCCTGGGTACAGGATGGCAAGCTGTGCCGATCTGTTTCGCGCTTCGATAAAGGGGATAACCTTTTCCGCCAGAATATCTACCTGCCCATGCCCTTGGCTGGGCTGGACGATCAGCTGACGCTGGCGGACTTCGACATCTCCCTGCTGCCCACCAGTGAATATGCCAATCCTCCCGAGGCAATGATACGCGCGGCGCTGAGCCTGCCCGAGGACGCGGCGCTGGAGCGCACGCTGCATGGCCCGTATCTGTTTGCCGAGTACTTTGCGCCGGATGGCACGCGCCGTGTCGCTGCATGCAGCTATGATGAAAAGGACGGCTATCGCACGGTCAGCTCGCTGCCACTGCCGGAGGGCTGGATTCTGGATGATTTTCATTCCTGGTCTAAAATGAACATCAGCAATTTTATGGATATTACCTGCGCGTTTGCACTATACTGCAATAGCGCCTGGAAATTGGCTTGGGTGCAAACAGATGAGCTTTTTTCTGTATTCCCCAATGCGATTATACCTTCTATTGATGACACTATCCTCTATGCCGGCGATCTGCCCGATTTTGATCTGAGCACGGTCGATCTGGCCGATTTGCCCAAATCGCAGGCTGAAGTCTTTGCCGCCATGGACAGCACCAACTGGCGCGTGGTCAACAATCCCATTCCTACCGATCGGCTGCGCCTGCGCGACGCGCCGGGCGGTAAGGAGCTGGGACGCTATTATAACGGCACGCCCGTGCAGGTATTGGGCGAGGAGGGCGAGTGGTCGCATGTGCGCATCGGCCATGTGGAGGGCTACATGATGTCGGCCTAC
Source organism: Clostridiales bacterium (assembly GCA_004556155.1). Lineage (GTDB taxonomy): Bacteria > Bacillota > Clostridia > Christensenellales > Aristaeellaceae > SFMI01. The sequence continues at coordinate 6,753 of SFIM01000027.1, read as the reverse complement.
CTGGCCCCTGGTGATCAGGGCGTGGAGGTGCGGGGCGTGCAGCTTTCTGTGCGCGAGGAGCTGGTTGGCCAGGACATTCCGCTCTATACCCAGCCCGATGAAAGCTCGGCCGTGGTGGCTCAGGTGCACAATCCTGGCCATATGCCTTGGGACGGCGAGCTGTTCTGCGGCACTGCCGGGGATGGATGGATTCACGTTCTCTCGCTGCGCGATGGCATTTCGGGCTACATTCAGGAGAAATACCTGTGGGCCGGGAATGGATGATGGAGGACGGGGGACGAGGAGACAAAGGGGACGTTACTTTCTTCAGTGAAGAAAGTAACAAAAAACCTGTGTTGTAGACGTAAAAGATACTTATTTTAAGCTGGAAGGCGGCACTGCCGCCTTCCAGTTTTATTAACTTGACTTTCACGTCACAACGCAGCCTTCTTTGGTACTTTCTTGGGCTCCAAGAAAGTAACGTCCTCCCCCGTCCCCCTCCTCCTCCTCACTCCGCAAAGTTCAGCGCGGAGTCAGGGTCGGGAATGTTGATAAAGGAATCAGGCACATCGCCCACAATGATGCTCTCGGCAATAAGAATCTGCGTCTGCACGTCCACAGCCTTGGCGCCGGTGGGCAGCACCAGGCGCACCACCGCCCGCATTTCCAGCCAGATCTTGTGCCGGGTCTGGTTGATGCCCGCGGCCTCAAACTCGGTGGCAAAGGCCGCGCTGACCGAGCCCACGGGCGACAGCCGCACGGGCACGCGCGGGCCCAGGGAGGAAAAGAAGGGCGCCTTGAGCGCCGCGCCCAGCGGCACGGCAATCGACGCGCTGTCGCGCGTTTCCAGCGCGCTCTGCGCCCGCAGCGCCACGGATACCGCCAGCTCGTTCATGCGCGCCGTGTTGGCCGCCAGCATCGTGATGCGCCCCGCGCCGTCCGTGCGCACGGTGATCAAATCCTCATACGCCGCGCCCGATTGCAGCGATTCCCGCACAGCCTCGTTCATCGTTTCCACCGCAATGGCATAGGCCTTGGCGTAGGCCGTATTTAAAATCACCTGCGTGAGGCTCTTTTCCAGCAAAAGGTAGAGCACCGAGCCCAGCAGCGCAATCAGCAGCAGGATGCGCAGCGCGCGGCGCAGGCGCAATCGGCGGGCGGAGCGTTTGGCCATGATGTTTTACCTTCCCTTCCAGTCTGTGACATTGCGGTGCGGCGGGAAATATGCTATGATAGATAGGCAAATCATCTGATTTTAAAGGAGGCTTTGCGGCCTTTTATGAAAAAATTTCTTTCCCGCGTCCATTCAGCATATGACGCGCCCTCCCCTGCTGATACCCGCGAAACGCGCAGCATTTTCAAGCCCCGCATGCGCCGGCCCAATTTTCTCGCCTCCGTGGTGGTCAATACCATCCGCGCGCTGGCGCTGATTGTGCTCATCCTCATGCTGGCGGGCGCAGGCGCGGTGGTGGGCATTGCCCGCGCGTATGTGGATACCGCCCCGTCGCTGGATCTGACGCTGATTGACGATCAGGCGCAGACCTCGTTTATCTATGACGCGCAGGGCAACCTGATTACGGATTACAAGGGCACCGAGGACCGCGTGATGGTGTCCATATCGCAGATGCCCATGCGCCTGCGCAACGCCTTTGTGGCCGTGGAGGACGCGCGCTTTTACACCCACAACGGCATTGACGTCAAGCGCATTATCGGCGCGTTTGTTAAAAACTTTGTCAGCGGCAGCCAGCAGGGCGGCAGCACCATCACCCAGCAGCTGATTAAAAACACCATCCTGTCCAGCGAGCAAAGCTATAAGCGCAAGATCCAGGAGGCCTACCTGGCCATGCAGCTGGAAACCCAGTACAGCAAGGAGCAGATTCTGGAAAGCTACCTGAACACCATCTACCTGGGCGAAAACTACTACGGCGTGTATACCGCCGCGCGCGGCTATTTCGGCAAGGAGCTGTATCAGCTGTCCCTGCGCGAGTGCGCCATGCTGGCCGGGCTGTGCACCAATCCCTACTATTACAATCCCCGCCGCAATTACTACACCCGCACCTCCGAAACCACCGATTACGCGGCCATCACCAATACCCGCACGGATTACGCCCTGCGGATGATGTACGAAAACCAGTTTATCACCTATGAGGAATATGTAGCCGCGCTGGAGCCCTCCACCGCCACAGTGCTGCGGCAGTCCCCCGACGCGGGCAGCACCTATAACTACATCTATTATGTGGAATACGCCGTCAACGATGTGGTGCAGACGCTGCTCAAGCTCAACAACCTGGAAAATACCTCCTATAACCGCAACCTGATGGAAAACGAGCTGCGCACGGGCGGCTATCATGTGTACCTGTGCCTGGATACCGAAATCCAAAAGACGGTGGAGGATACGCTGTACAACTACCAGAGCTATCCTTCCCTGCGCGACCCGGCGGATAAGATTTACCGCGCCCGCAACGCCGACGGCACCTATGACGAGATCCTCCAGCCCCAGGCCGCGGCCGTGGTGCTGGATTACCGCACGGGCGAATTAAAGGCCATTGTGGGCGGCCGCACGCAGCCCACCCGCCGCAAGACGCTGAACCGCGCCTCGGATATGAACATGCCCGTGGGCTCGTCCATCAAGCCCATCTCGGTGTACGCCCCGGCCATTGAAATCAGCAAGCTGGGCGGCAGCGCCGTGGTATACAACATGCCCCTGCCCATCAAGGGGTATCTGGACGCCAACCGCCGCCCCACCTGGCCCAAGAACTACGGCGGCTCCAGCTATCGCGGCCCCGAAACGCTGCGCACCGCGCTGGTAAAAAGCGATAACACCGCCGCGGCCTATGCGCTGATGAACTATGTGGGCACGCAGAACTCCGCCAATATCCTGCGCGCGCTGGGCGTATCGGATAAGCACATCAACGAAACGCCCTTCGGCCTGGCGCTGGGCTCCAGCGGCCTGTCGCCGGTGGAAATGGCCGTGGCCTTCGGCGTGCTGGGCAACGGCGGCGTGTATCAATCGCCCATCACCTTCCTTGGCATCGCGGACAGCAGCGGCAACGTCATCTATGACGCGCACGCCAACCAGACCAGCTATCAGGTGTTCAGCCCCGCGACGGCCTACCTGACGGTGGATATGATGAAGGAGGCCGTCAGCAGCGGCACGGGCACCAAGGCCAAGATCAGCGGCCAGACCGTGGCGGGCAAGACGGGCACCAACTCCGACCAGAAGGGCGTGTTCTTTGCCGGCATGACGGGCTGGTACTGCGGCACGGTGTGGATCGGCCACGACAACTACAAGGCATTGTCCTCCAAGACCACGGGCGGCAACAGCGCCGCGGCCCTGTGGCAAGCCTTCATGAGCCAGATTCACAAGCAGAAGGGGCTGTCCAACCGCGATATCCTGGAGGGCTCAGCCTCCGATTACGGGCTGGTGCGCGTGACCACCTGCGGCGTAAGCGGCCAGCTGGCCACCGACGCCTGCCGCAAGGACGCCAACGGCTACAAGGTGTACACCGATTATTGGCCGCGCGAGGGCGCGCCCACCACCTATTGCCAGATGCACCACGAGGTATCGCTATGCACGGTATCGGGCGGGCTGGCCACGCAGTACTGCCCCTCGGTGCAGACGGCGGGCATCATCACCCTGCCGCAGGGACACCCGCTGTATGATTTTATCGGCACGCAGTACGACGATGTGCTGACCAAGTATCTGGGCGATTTTGCCGCCCTGCGCCTGACAAACGATACCAACTACAACAATGTGCTCCTGTCCTCGCTGACCTGCACGGTACACAATGCGGGCAGCACGGGCGGCGGCGCGCCCACCGTGACCGATCCGCTGGTGCGCGATCAGCTATTGCCCGACGCGCGGACGCTGCTCAGCTCCGCCCAGTCGCAGCTGGCCGCCCTCAGCCCCGATCATCCCGGCTACGCCGCGCTGCAGGCAGCCATTTCTAACCTGAACACGGTCATCAACTCCGCCCCCGACGCGGCCGCCCTGTCCGCCGCCATGGGCGCGCTGACCCAGGCCATGGCCGGAGCGCGCTAACCCCAGATAACAACCAATCGCCCGGCCTGGAGCCTTGCTCCTGCCGGGCGATTTGACGTAAGAAAGGATTTTTCTTCCTTTGTAAAATAAAAAAGCCGCCGCTTTTATGCGGATCGGCTTTTTTATTGGGGCACTATTATTAGGCCTCGGCGCTTGCGCTGACGCTGGGCAGCGCGCGGACAACCTTGCCGCTGCGCAGGCAGCGAGTGCACACATTCAGGTGCGTAGGACGGCCATCGACCAGCACGCGAACGCGCTGAACGTTGGGAGCGTACATACGACCGGTCTTGTTTTCAGCATGGCTGACGCGATTGCCGTTCATCAAACCCTTGTTGCAGACTTCACAGTACTTGCCCATTTTTTACACCTCCCTGTCGGAGATTGCCTTACGTCACGCGGCAGGGCCGCGGGAAAGCCTCTTATGACAGCTTGACCATTTTACCATAGGAATAGAACAATTGCAAGTCTTTCCTTAAAATTTTTGTAAAGCTTGTGCTTTTGCGGCGAATTTCCTGCAAAAACGCCCCTTCCGGCTTATAGCCGCAGGCCCTTCACATCCTTCACGCGCGATAAAATGACGCTGCTCTCAATGCGCTCCACGCCGGAAAGCTGATCCAGCACCTCGCGCGTCAGCGTTTCCAGCTCCTCCTGACTGGCGGCCACAGCGTGCACATGCAGGCGGCATGCACCCGTCACGCGGTAAATCTGGGTGATGCTCGGACAATCCTGAAGCGCCGCGATCACGCGCGGCAGGGCCTCGGGGCGCGTTTCAATCTCATAATAGCAGGATACGGCGCTGCCCAGCCGCTGGGGATTGACGATGACCGTGTAGCCCTCGATCACCCCGCGCTGCTCCAGCGCGTCCATGCGGTTTTTGATGGCCACGCGCGACAGCCCCAGCCGCTCGCCTAACTCGGAGTAGGTGTAGCGCGCGTTCTGCGTCAGCAGATCCAGCATTTTGCGATCAATCTCATCCAGTCCGCTCAGATACATGGCCATCCCTCCGCGATGTTGCTGGGCTGATTATAGCACAGTTTTTCATTGATTTCAATATGTAATTTGCAGCTTGCGTTTTGCAATTGCGCATGCTATAATGAGCGCTGAAAATGCCACCCTGGAGGGAAAATCCATGTATCGAGATCTGACGCGCGGGCCGATTTCGCGCTCGCTGATCCTGTTTGCGCTGCCGATGATGGCAGGCAACCTGCTGCAGCAGTTCTATAATATTGCCGATACGCTGATTGTCGGGCGCGCGCTGGGGGCGGGCGCGCTGGCTGCGGTGGGCTCCGCCTACACGCTGATGACCTTTCTGACCTCCGTCTTTTTGGGCTTGTCCATGGGTGCGGGCGCGCTGTTTTCCATCTATCAGGGGCGCGGAGATCAGCCTGCCCTGCGCGCGGGCATTGCGCACGCGCTGGTGCTGATTCTATCCGTCACCCTTGTGATAAACGCCGCTGTTTACGCATTTTTGCCGCAAATTCTGGCCTTTTTGCGCGTTCCGGCCGAGGTGTGGGATGGCATGCAGACGTATCTGCTGATCATCTTTGCCGGGCTGCTGGCTACCTCGATCTATAATTATCTGTCCTGTCTGCTGCGCGCGCTGGGCAATTCCACCGTGCCGCTCCTGTTCCTGGCCATATCGGCGCTGCTCAATATGGCGCTGGATTTACTGTTTGTGCTGGGGCTGCACTGGGGCATTGCCGGGGCGGCATGGGCGACGGTTATCGCGCAGTATATATCAGCTGCCGGGTTGAGCCTTTATGTGCTTGCAAAATGCAAGGAATGGCTTCCCAAACGCGCTGATTTTCGCTACAATCGCGGCGTAATGCGCGAAATTCTCAGCCTTTCCTGGCTAACCTGCGCGCAGCAATCGGTGATGAACTTCGGCATTCTGATGGTGCAGGGGCTGGTGAACAGCTTTGGCGAGACGGTGATGGCCGCCTTTGCCGCGGCGGTCAAGATCGACACCTTCGCCTACCTGCCCGTGCAGGACTTTGGCAATGCGTATTCCACCTTTGTGGCGCAGAATTTCGGCGCGGGCGATTCCGCGCGTATCCGTGCGGGCACGCGGCGGGCGTTTTTGATCAGCACGGCGTTCAGCCTGGCGACATCGGCGCTGGTATGCGTTTTCGCCGCGCCGCTGATGGGCGTCTTTGTCAGCGCTGATGAGACGGCCGTGATTGCCAGCGGCGTGCGCTATCTGCGCATCGAGGGCGCATTTTATGCGGGCATCGGCTGCCTGTTCCTGCTGTACGGCTATTTCCGCGCTATTCAGCAGCCGGGCATGTCGGTGGTGCTGACGGTGATCTCCCTGGGTACGCGCGTGGCGCTGGCCTATCTGCTCTCAGCCGTCTGGGGCGAGGCCGGCATTTGGGCCGCCATCCCCATCGGCTGGATCCTGGCCGACGCCGTTGGGCTGCTGATAGCGCCGCCGCAGGCGGCTGAGGGCGCGCAATTTTGTAAATTGCCGCCCGAAACCCGCGCTTGCCGTAAGGCAGTAGCGCGGGGCGTACAAGGAAAGCACCAGAGAAAGCTGCGTTGTCCGCTGCCACGGGGGCATAGTTGGGTGCGGGAATCGGGCACGGCGGGGTGCGTTAGTTGGGGTAGAGCATCCATGTGGCATAAAAAGCGCCGACAAATCAAAACCACCGGCTAAGCCGGTGGTATGCACCATGCCTTCAAGGCAATGATACCTGCCGCGCCTAAAGGCGCATTGAACAGTCCAGCAACCG
>SFIM01000026.1 GCA_004556155.1 Clostridiales bacterium | reverse complement strand
CTGGAGTGCCATTTGCAGAGGTTAGCATTGCCGTCAGAGTAGCGCCTTTAGGAGCATTGACACCGATAAGCGGACTGGACGTGAGTGTCAGTTTTTCATCAATAGCCTCCAGTTGTTTCTCAAGTGAAGCTCCATTCGCTAGGGATGCTTTTACAGTATACGAGCCGTTTCTTTCAGGCGTCATGGTGACCTCGGCTACTCCCTGCGTATTAGTAGAGACCGTATTCTGGCTGATGATCATTTGCGAGGATGGCGCTGCACTGAATGTCGCGGGTTGATGCGTCACCGGGTTGCCAAACTGGTCGTTAACGTGAGCTTTAACTGCTATGTCTTGTGCGACCATGACCTGACCTTCAGGTATCTCCTGACTGGTAATCGTCGCAGAATTAACATCTACCTTGGCATTCAGTAATCGCGAGATGACTTCAGTAGGTTTATCTGCCAGAGAGGCTGAAACTGTTTTTAGTCCGACCTCGGTGCTTGTCACAAGAATTTCAGCGAAAACCTGATCATCCGTTTCAACGCTGGTGCTGCTTAGCGTGACGGAGGTTCCACGGAAATTAACTTTTATACCTTCTACTGGGTTGCCGTTTCCATCAGTCACTGTTGCCTGTAGCCTGGTCATTCCAATGTTATTGGCGATGAAATTGTCCTCGGTAACGTTAAGATTAACCTGCGTAGTGAGCGTATCCGCAGTAAAGTTCACCACCAACTGCTCACTCTTACCGCCAACCATCGATGCTGTCACGGTATGAGCGCCTGCTTTTGTACCTTTCAGCGTGACTTTCGCTTTGCCATCGGCATCAGTAACCGCTTTGTCGCCATCGCTCAGCGTGAAGTTCGCCTTCACATCTTCCGGTAGAGTAAATGTTACCTCAGTGTTGGCTATCGCATTGCCCTCTGTATCAGCGACGGTGCTGTTAGTGTCGTGAGATCGTTATTGTCGGCAATCACCGGGTCCTTCGAGGCTGCCAGCGTGATTTCAGCATTCGTGACGTTCGGCACATAGTTCACTGTTTGTTGCATCGAATCGCCATTTTCGAGGGTTGCCGTCACGGGAGTTCTTCAGGCTGAAATCTTCATCCACGCCCAGCGTGATTCTTGCGGTACCGAAGCGGCTTAACCAGTCTGTCATTACCCCTGAAGCCTGAGAAGAGGCCCATCCACGTGCTATGTTTGCCGCTTGCTCGCTGTTCATATCTTCGGCGAGCAGAGATCCAATTAGCTGTGAAGTACTGGCTATCTGTTGCTCAAGGTTGCCACTGCTGTTACCCGGCGGCGGGGTTAAATTTTTTTCACTAACTTGTGCCGGGACATCCAGTTCATCACCCGGGCGGACATTACGAACAAACGTACGAAACTGGTTGAGTTTGCGTAACAGGGGGGTATCTATAATTTGTTGCACAGGACAAATATATCTAGCTTCTGTACAGAGTCTTAAATTTTGACCATAAATAAAACCGTCCCTGTCAAGCATGCATAGTTTATCAAGTAGGTCTCCCACAAACTGCCTGAATTTTATTTTTCCATTAAAAGTTTGTATCTTCTTAAGTATCACAGGAGACTGGAAATAGACCGATAGTAGGATGTTGCCACTCAAGGCATGACGATAAATATCGCTAGGAGTAATTTTTTGTTTTATGGCTTTGGTAGTGATCTCAACTGCTTCCGTTATAGTGACCCATGTTGACATATAATGAGTTATAAGCAATGGCTGATATTTTTTTTGACATAATATTATCTCCTTCTACACAACAATTCGTTCCGTTAAGGAAAAAGATTGGTGTCACAAGTATTTATTTATGATTAATTAGAGGGTTTATGACAGAGAAAAGGATGTATATTTCTGAGTAAACATGTACAGGCCTATGGGGTGACTATTTAATGAGTAAATGCCGAATGATTTTCGGGGTGATGATTATAACTTGAGGAAAAATCCCAGCGTGGTTTGAGTAGTGTACCTGAGTGATATTTGTGTTATGTATGCATTGATTGCAGCAGAATAAATATAGTTCAGGCTAGTATAGTTTGTGGTAGCTATGAGAATATATAATCTATTTTACCTATAAAATAATTTATATGTATGGGGTTGTTTTTTTTAGGTTGTTTGTCTGTGCTTTTATATTCTGGAGATGTGCCTTGTATATAGGATTGTTTGTTGGTTGTATTTTTTAATGTTGCACTGTTGTGAATTTTTATTTTGATATGGAGAGAAAGGAACGAGAAAGTTAAATCTATTTACCCTAATCGCAATTTCATTGTTTAAATAATCACTATGGATTAATATTTTTTGCGACTCTGCTGAGTTACTGGTTTTAACTAGTGGTGTAAAAGGGATACCTTTTCGGTATCCCTTTTACAATAATCAGAAGAAATCAATTCGCGTATTGATACCGACGGTGCGACCCATATTGACCTGCGCGACGGCGCTGCTGCCGTTCATGTAGCCATAGGTACGGTAACGACGGTCGAACAGGTTATCGACATAGACGGAAATGTTCATCCGTTCAGTCGCCTGCCAGCCCAGGCTGCTGTCCAGGGTGGCATAGGTGCCTTGCCGCAACTGGTTGTCGCCATCGAAATAATGCGGCCCGACCAGATTAACCGCCAGTCGGGGCATCAGTGCGCCATAGCGCGTATCAATCACGCCGTTCACGCTGCTTCCCGCGCCATAACGTGGTACGAACGGCACCCGGTTACCGTGATACAACTCACTGTCATTGGTGAATTCGGAACGGATCACGTTGCCATTGATATCCCATGACCAGCCTGGCGCAAACCGCCACTTCGCTTCAAGCTCAACGCCGGTGGCGTCGGCTTTACCCGCATTGCTTAATGTCTGCATCCCGACCGGGCCAGAGTAAAGCTGCATGTCTTTGGTGTGGGTATAAAACGTCGCAGCTTGCAGCGTGACGTCAGCGGTTTCGTAGCGGGTGCCAAGTTCATAGTTGATGGATTTCTCGGCGACGAACGGTTTGGCATCAAGACCCGCAGTAGGCACGATGTTGTACCCGGAAGGTTTATATCCCTGGGCTACACGGGTATACACTCTCCAGTCATCGGTCAGCATATAGCCTGCGGATAGCTGCCCGAGCACCTGATCGTCATTGCTCTTACCCTGGTCGCCAAACGGGTTGCCGAGCATGCTGCCGTGATATTGTGTACTGGATTTATCATGCGAGAAGCGCACGCCGCCGCCGATATCAAAACGATCGGTTAAATGCCAGGTCAGGTCACTGTATGCGGCCAGCGTTTCAGCGGTGGTATAGCCGGTACTGCTTAAATAAGGCATTGTCGGCATGTCGTAGGCTGAATTTAACTTCTCGCGGGTGTTCTGCCGGTACAGCCCAAACACCATATCAACGGTACGCGCATCGCCCAGGGTTGCGGCGCGCAGCTCCTGCACATCCTGATTCCAGCGCTGAGGCATATTGACGATTAACGAACCGGAAGGGAAGGTGCGCGAATAATGCTGCTGCTGCCAGGTGCTGATCAGGTTGAAAACCCAGTCATCGGTGGTGTATTTCCCACTCAGGGTCTGGCTGTCAGTGCAGCGCCGCATGTACGGGTCTGGTGAACCATCGCTGATCGACAGCTTACGGCCCTTAATATCATTCCATCCCACATAGGCGTCCTGGGTGGCGCGGGTACATTCGCGTGAGGCGGCAAAGCCCATTTCCCAGGGCTGATCGTCCGGCGCCAGACGCAGTTTCACATTCCCTATGCTGGCGCGGGTGCCGCCTAAGTCATCGCTTCCCGTCGCGGGGTTAATCATGTCGCCGTCATCAACCTGGCGTAACAGGGTGACGCTGCCGTACAGCAGGCCATCCTGAATGGGGCCGCTCAGGTTGAACTTACTTCGATAACTGTCGCGGCTACTGACGCCGCCTTCAATATAGCCGCGCGGCGTGCTGTCCGGCTGCTGGGTGACGATGTTGATGATCCCGCCCTGAGCGCTTTTGCCATATAACGTTCCCTGTGGGCCTCGCAGCAACTCCACGCTTTGCACATCGGTAAGCGCCTGGATGGTGTTGGTGGAAAGCTGAGGGACGCCATCGACATACAGGGTGACGGCGGGGTTATAGAAGTCCTGCGCTGAAGAGACGCCGCGTAGCGAGATCGTCGAAAAAAGCATGTTGCCGCTATTTTCAATATTGAGCCCGGGCAAGACTCTGGGGAGTTTGTCGCTGGCGGTGACGCCGGCGTCGCTTAATTCCGGCGCGCTGACAACAGTAGACGAGACGTTGTTGGCTGATGCCGAGCGGGAAGATTGTTTACTGGCGGTAACCACCAGCGTGCTTTCGTCTTGCTGTGAAGTCTGGGCATTAGCAATGGCGGGGAGCAATAATCCCCCCAAGGCCAGAGGATAAAGCCGTGTCATTTTCATTGTTGTGAGTCCCTGTAAGACGGCGAAACGCCAAAAATACCGACAATGGTGAATTGAAAATGATAACTATTTCTAATAGTAGTGCTACCCGAAACGGGTTTATTTCAACCTGTTTCGGGTCGGTTTGCGCTTATTGGGCAGAATGGCGATAACGGTCGACGGCGAGAGCCGTCAGGCGTTTTTTGTCTATCTTGCCGACGGCGGTGAGCGGCCAGTGGTCCAGAAACTCGATTTGGTCAGGAATTTTCCACGCGCTGAGCCCCATACGGGTCAGTTGTTGACGCAACTGCTGATAGTCAGTTGGCACCTGCTGCGCGATGATAAACGCGCAAATCCGCTCGCCAAGCAGCGTGTCCGGCGCGGCGACCACCGCGCAATCTTGCACTTCCGCTAAACGCAGCAGTGCCGATTCCACTTCAGCCGCGGCTATTTTTTCTCCGGCGCGGTTGATCTGCTCTTTTATGCGTCCCTCAACGTGCAGGTTCCCCACCTCATCCAGCCTGACATTGTCGCCTGTGCGGTAAAACCCTTGCGCGGTAAAGGCCTGCGCGTTGTGGGCAGGGGCGCGGTAATAGCCCGAAATGGTATAAGGGCCGCGCGTTAACAATTGCCCGGTTTCGCCCGGCGCGACGTCGTTCTCGTCTTGATCAACGATGCGGATTTCATCCAGAGGGGACAACGGGCGCCCCTGGCTGTGGAGAATGGTGGCATGCGGATCGTCCAGCCGGGTAAAACAGAGCAGGCCTTCCGCCATACCGAAAACCTGTTGCAGGGTACAGTCAAAGGTGGCGATAACCTGCTCAGCAAGCGTCGGGTCGAGCCGGGCGCCGCCTGCCTGAATGACGCGCAGCGACGAAAGGTCGCTGTCTTCCCACTCCCTGGCCTGCACCCATAATTGCGCCAGCGCCGGAACCAGGGCGACGTGAGTCACTCTTTCCTGCGCGATTAAAGGCATCACCTCATCACAGCTGGCGCTGTCGGTCAGCACCACTTTTCCGCCGCAGGCAAGCGTTCCCAGAATACCGGGGCAGGCCAGCGGAAAGTTATGCGCCACCGGGAGGACGGCGAGATACACGCTCTGTTGGCTGATGCCGCACAGTTCAGCAGAAGCGCTGAAGTTATAGCTATAGTCGGCATGTCGGCGCGGGATGAGTTTGGGCGTGCCGGTTGTGCCGCCTGAGAGCAACAACAACGCGGTGGCGGAAACATCAGGCTGCGGCCATGCCTGTCGCTCACCGTGAAGGGAGAAGAGCGGCGTAAAATCGTCGCTCACGGTCTCTCCAGCGACCAGAACATGACGCAAGCAGGCGTGTTTGTGCGCCATCTGTCGGGCCAGCTCTGCGTGGTTTTCCCCGTGAATAACGTAAGCGACGGGTTGCGCCAGCTCAATCAGCGCGTCGATATCCAGAGCCCGTTGCGAGGGCATCGCCAGCACGGGGATAACGCCCAGTCTTAACAAGGCGAACAGCAGGGTAACAAACGCGTTGTCGTTGGGAAGCTGCACAATTACATGCTCCCCCGAACGCAAACCCAGTGATGACAGACCTGCGGCAAGTTCGTCAACTTGTGCATCAAGCGCGCTGTAGGTTAACGACCCCTTTGCATCAACGACGGCAATTCGCGAGGCATAACGGGCCGCCCAGTGGCGCAACTGTTCGGCAATGGGTAAGGGATACTGTTCAATCAGAGATTCAAAGGAAGAATTCATGCGTCACCTTTCTGAAGTACTGGGCTGTTTTTGCAACGCGGTCATTGCAGAAAATGCGTGGGGAAAATGGCGGACAATCTGCGTAAAAAAGGACCGGGCTTGTTGAATGGGATAGAAATGATCGCCGTCAATCACCACCGGGCCTGTAACGTGGCTCAGCCACTGACGCCAGGCATCGACCTGCTGCCAGGAGGCTTCGCGATCGTGGCTGCCGCACAATAACAGCGCAGGCGTGCGCAGCGGCGGACAGACGTCGGGCGAGTCGTAGTGATAGCTCTCGGTGGCGTAAAAATCAGCGCGCAGAAGAGGAAGAAACAGCGACATTAATTCCTGGTTTTCCCGCAGTTCAGGAGAACATCCGCCAATGTCTATCAGCTCAGCGATAAAGTCGGCATCATCGCGATGGCTGAGCTGGCGTTCAGAATGCAGATGCGGGGCATGGCACCCGGAAATAATCAGTCCTTGTGGCGCAAGCCCCCGTTGCTCCAGAAGTCGGCAGGTTTCAAACGCCACCTGCGCCCCCATGCTGTGCCCGGCGAGTAAAAGCGGCGTGTCAGGCGATACGGATGCTTCCAGCTCGTTCGCCAGCAGTGCCGCCAGTTGTGTAATGCTTCTGAGCGGTTCCAGATGGCGAAGGCGATCGCGCCCCGGCCAGGTCACCAGAGAAAGCGCGCAATCAGCCAGTTGCTCAGCTTGCCAGTGGCGAAACGCGCTACTGCTGCCGCCAGCGAAAGGGCACATGACCAGATGCGCAGTATTGCCGTTCCGGGCGGGCCACAGCGGGATGCACATTGCAGATTGCGTCACAGCGCCTCCTTATCATCATCGTTGTAGAAACCGGCTAACCGGTCGTGGTGCGGCGGCGTCAGGCGTCTGATCTCCGCATTGCCGGTCTTACGTAAAATCTGCTGCCATAAACGTGATAACGCGATCTGATGTACGCTTTGGCAGGCCGCTGGTGGATGTTCGCCCGCCAGATGGCTGCGCAACTGGTGTAGCAACCAACTGACGCCCTCCGGCCCGACGGTTTCGCAGCAGTCGCGCCAGCTCAGGGGCGCCGCGCTGCGCGTCAGACCCGGCAGATCGCGCAGGATCTCCGGTCTGCGGTAGAGGCTGTGGGCGTTCTCCTGATGGTCTGCGACAAACAGGCTGGATGACCAGATGACGGGGCCGTAGCTCGCCTCCAGCGAAAGATGACCTTCCGGCCAGCCCAGCAGCAGGCGGTGCATGATAAGGCTATGCATATCTGGATCGTCAGGATCGAGATAGCGCTGAAGCAGCAGGCAGGCTTCTCCCTCCGGCCAGAAGAGTCTCAGACAGTGAAAATCGCTAAAGCTGCCAACCACGTCGCACTCCACGGCGGCGGCATCAACGCCCAGAGCCAGCAACAACAAATCCAGAGTGGAGTAGAGCAACTGTCGGCTGGTGGTGGCGTGGACTACCGGCGGCGTCTTAGCCAGGCAGCGACGCAGCTGCTGCGCATCGCGAAGCCATGTGCGTCCCGCGCGCGTATGCGGATAAAACGTGTTTACCCAATAGCAGCAGCCCTGTTCCTGCGCCAGCGTTTGTAAGGAACTGATGTCATCCGGGTGGAGGGGATGCTCCTGAATGACGTGTACGCCGCGCGTCAGAAAGTGTCTGGCAAGCTGCGTACCGGTTCCTCCGGCGACGGTCGAACGCACGACAATACAGGCGATATCCGGCATCCTGGTTATCTGTTCCGGCGAGGTATACAGCGGAATGCCAAACGCATGAGCCAGCTCTCTTGAACGGGCGCTTCCCTGCGCCAGCAGGCCGACCAGTTCCAGCCCCTCCGGGGGCTGCATAAAGGCATTCAGGTACATTTCGCCAAATTTGGCGCCCACAATCAGTACGCGTTGTTTTGGGGAGGCGGACGGCATCATAACGTGTTCTCCGGTTGCGTTGAGGTTGCGCAAAGCCAGCGCGTAATGTGTTGCGCACAAGCCTGAACGTGGGGGGCTTCCATCATGATTTGCCAGTGGCTGGCTTCAATCACAGCGTCGTCGGCGTTGTTTATCCAGCCCTGCCACTCGGTTTCTGCTGGCGTCCAGCGCGAGGGTCTCCCGGCGGCATACACCATGAGACAGGGGACCGGAACGCTTTCGCCCGGCGTATGCTCAGTCAGTAAACGCAGCAGATGCGCGATGTTGTCGAGCCACGTTTCTGCCGCTTGCAGCGTCAGGTTTTGCGACACCATACCGGCCGTTTTAGCGAGGCTGATAAAGTCGGCAAGCTGGCTGTCGGGCGTCTGCTGGTCGAAATGTTCGGGCAGTGCCAGAGGCGTTTGTCCTTCGGCTAACAGGCGCAGCAGGGCCGCCCGGTTTTCGCAACAGAAATCCTGTCGGCACACGGGATCGATTAACACCATCCGAACCTGCTCGCCTTTGGTGTACAGGCGTTGTGCGGCGCCCGCCGCAAGAAACGCGCCATACGACCAACCCGCCAGCACATAAGGGCCGTGAGGCTGCTGACGACGGATGCACCCGACATACTCATCGATCATCTGGTCGAGCGTGGCAAAGCGCTGCGGCGATTTTGCTTGCAGGCCGAAAACGCGCCTGTTCAACGCGCTAGCGAGCGGCAGCCAGGCGCTGATATCGCCGTCTGAAGCGTGGAAGACAAACAGGGTTTCCTCACCGTCGCCCTGGCAAAGGGGTATCGGGTTATCCTCTCCTGACGTAGCCGCCTGTAGATGGGCGCAGAAGTCGCTCAGCGTCGAATGGCTGAACAGATCCTGAAGGTTAGCCCTGGCAATCCCTCTCCGGTGTAGCTGCGCGACCATCCTTGTCGCCATCAGGCTGTCGCCGCCCAGTTCGAAAAAGTCGTGATGCCTTGCCACGGGGCGAGACAGCAGCGATTGCCAGAGTTCAGCCACCTGTTTTTCCAGCGCCGGATTCCCCCCGGCAATTGGCGTGGGTTTGGCTGGCTCAGTCGGCGCATCAGACGGGGCATGCAGCGGCGTAAATAACGCTTCTCTTTGCCGGATCTGTAAAATGGGCAGACCGGTGCCAAAGCGCTGCTGTAAATAGCGGCTCACGGCTTTTTTATCCGGGCGATTTACGCCAGGCGAACGCGCTACCAGCAGATGCTGGCGCAGCGGCGACGATTCCTGCGCGGGCCACGCCAGCTCGTTTGCAAACCCGGCCTGAACGAGAACCTCCTGCCATGCGGAGCGGGTGAGCATCGGTTTCTCATCCCGGCGGCGGAAATCGCGGTATCCGCTTAATCCCTCAATAAAGCCCACGCTCGCCAGCTGGAATACGCTGTTTCGCTCCGTCGCTTCAACGATCAGCAAACGTCCGCCGGCTTTCAGCAACAGTTTTAATCTGCGCAACGTCTGGACGACATGGCTGGCGTCGTGGAGCACATTGACGGCAACGATCAGGTCGTAACCCGCCTCCGGGTGGGCGGTGAAATCCAGCGGCTGGTTGATGTCGAACAAGGCATAAGACACCTGCGATTCATCATGGAAACGGGCTCTGGCGTCATTGAGGAACTGCGCGGAGACGTCCGTGAAGTGGTACGACTGTCGCGTGTTCCGCGAGGCCTTCAGCACCGGCGCGGTAGTGGCTGCGGTTCCGGCGCCAACCTCCAGAATCCGTTCTGCGCTGCACAAGGCGGCAATCTGCGCGGTATAGCGATTCAGACAGGCGCTGGCGGGGTTGTCGCGATACAGCGCGTCGGTAACGCGATGCTGCTCGTTGAACAGCAATTCCAGCGGAGAACACTGCCCGGAGAAGAGGGCGTCGTGCCGGGCGATGCAGGTTTCCAGATACTGCGCCAGCGCCTGGCTCCATTGGCTTTGCGGGCACGCTTCCTGAGGCTCAGGAATCTCGCTGAGCGGAATGCGGCAGCGCCAGCTTTCACCTTCGCGGATTAACCACTCTCTTTCCGTCAGACACTGTAGCCACTGGCGCAGCAGACGCTGGTGAGACGCTTGCGCGGACAGCGCCTGTACTATTGCGCTAAAGCGATGGGCGATCTCCGGCGTGGTAAACAGGCCGTGACGATTTAGCGTAGCCGCGATCCCCTGTAGCGCACGCGCCTCCAGCCAGCGCCAGGTCGCCTCCAGCTCATCAAGCTGCGCCTGCTCAGGCAACGGCAGCGCCAGTTGGGTAAGTTCGTGCTCATCAGGCATCGCCGCTGATGGCGAAGGATCGTCGGCCATCACGATATCCAGCGTCAACGCGCCCTGTTCGGTTATTTCCGCTCTGGCCTGCCGGATGCCGGGGTATTCGAGCGTCGCCTGCTCAATATCCCGCAGGTCGTAGTCCGCCTGCGCGTTCAGCGGCCAGCGTCGGCGGGGAATGTGCCTGGCGATGCCGCTGGCGAGAGTCTTCAGGCTTTCAGGGGCGGCGATGACGGCTTGCAGGATGGCGCAATAGTCATTAAACATCGCCTCGGCAGCGCCGGGTTCCAGCACGTTGTCCATGCAGTACCAGCTAAACATCAACTCGCCGTTGCTCTCCATGACCTGATGATCCAGCCAGACCTGCGGCGTTTGCGTGAATACATAGCAGGGTTCGCCGAACAGATGGCTCATCGCCTGATCGATAGTCATGCCTTCCAGCGTCATCCCCAGCATACTGGTAAACACTACCGGCATCAGCGGTTGACGTTGTGATCCGCGCAGGCGGCCCAGCTCACGGATCACCTCAACACCGTTCATTTCACTGTGCGCCATGTTTTGCCAGAGGCGCTGTTGGGTCTGTTGCATCTGCTCTTGCAACGTCACCGGCGCTGAGAAGTTAAAATCAACCAGCGTGACGGAGGTAAAATCACCAATCAACTGGTTGATTTGCGGATGGATCGGCTGGCGATTGAAGAACGTCAGGTTCAGCGTAAATGTTGTGGTACGGCTCCAGCGCTCAAGGGTAGCGGCAAACAGCGTGAGCAGCGCGGCAGACGGTGTGACGCCTTGCTGCTGCCAGCGCTGTTTCACGGCCTGCCATTCTGTCTTGCCGATCGTCGATTTGAAGGTGGTGAAGTGTGGCGTTTCCGGGGGCGTCTCAACCACCGGCAGCTCTGGCGCTAAGGGCAGTTGCGGCAGTTTTTCCTGCCAGTAATCCCAGGCATCGTGCCATGCCGATGTCTGTCGGCGCGCCTGTTCAGCCATCACATAATCACGGAAGGTAATAGCGAGCGGCGCCAGCGTTTCACCGCGCCAGACCTGCGCCAGGTCGTCCATCATGACTTTAAAACTCTGCACATCAAACTGCAAAAGGTCGAGGTTCATATGCAGACGGTAATGGCAATCGTCGATTTCGCTGACCACCAGCTCAAAAAGAGGCCACTGGTCGGCAGGCAAAACGCGATAGCTCAGTTCATGCCGCCGTTTTTCCAGCGCGATGCGCTGTTCTTCCGGGGAAAGCGCGCGCAGATCGTCACGCGGGATGTGATACTCCGGCGTTGTCGCCAGGATTCGCTGCTGCCCGTCGGCATCAACCACCATACGCAACATATCGTGGCGTGCGATGAGCTGGTTCCATGCTTTCTCCAGTATGGCGAGATCGAACTCATCGTGGCGTTTATCCCACTCAAACAGGACGTGACAGGCGACGCCGCCATAGCCAATGAGGTGGGTTCGCCCCAGCCAGTAGGCGTGCTGAATGGGCGTCAAAGGGAAGGGCGCATAACGCTCGTCGGCGTCGTGCCGCAACACTTCCGGCTGCGAAGCGGCAGGCGTCGCCTCTGGCTTAGAACAGATAAGCTGCGTGAGTCCATGAGGAGACAGATCCTGCCACGCCCGTTCCGCATTGATGCGTACGCCCAGGTAGTGCTGAATATCGCTACTGAGTTCAAGGAAGAGCAGCGAGTCCATGCCGAGTTGCAACAGATCCTGGTTTGGATGCAGTGACGCCGGATCGCTCAGCCTTAGCTGAACCGCAATCCGCTTTTTCAGCCATGCCATCACCGCTGTTTCATCGCTCAGGCTGCCGTTAAAGGCGTTGTCATCAGCAGGAGGAATGACCGGCGTTGCGGCTTTTTCTGTGGCGCTGATGTTAAACAGAGCCTGTTGTAACGGGGGCATTTTGTCGGTAAAAACGCGCATCGCCAGTCGCCACGGGGCGCCGCGCATCACCGCCTGTTCCAGGTGCCAGCAGCCTTCGGCATCGCTTAACGCGCCCATACCTCGGCTGGCGAGCGTCGCCAGCATTTCCGGCGTGGCCGCCCGACCGCTTTCTCCCCATGCGCCCCAGGCGACAGAGAGCGTTTTCGGCGCATCAAGGGTGGAAAACTGCTGGGCCAGCCCGTCCAGGTAGCCGCAGGCCAGCGCATGGGCGCTCTGACCCGGCGCGCCGAGGGTGGCGGCAGCGGAAGAGTAGAGAATAAGATAGCGTCCGTCGTGGTTGCGCAGGGTTTGCAACAGCTGGCTTGCCGCCTGCGCTTTTACCGCGAAAACGGCAGCCAGCTGGTGGTCATCAAGCTCCTGCAAGGGCGCGTCAGCCAATACGCCAGCGGCATGAATCGCTCCGGCAATGCCGCCGTTGGCCGCCAGATCGTCAAGAACCGTGGCCAGTTGCCCGGCATCGCCCACATCACAACGGCAGACGCGCGTCTGCCCGCCCTCCACGTCGCGTAGCCATGACTCATCCACGCGCGGCGCCAGCAGGGCGATGCGTCGCGCCCCTTTTTCTCTGAGCCAGTTCACGGCAAGGCGGCCTAATCCGCCAAACGCTCCGGTCACCAGATGCCAGCGGCTATCGCCGGTAAACACGTTTGCCGGTAATTCAGCGGCGCATCCCGTATTGGGCGACAGTGAAGGGAGCCAAAGGGTGTCACCCCGTGCGGCGAGCCAGCGCTGTGATAGTGAGACTGCGCTCAACCCTTGATGCAGCGTTTCCCACGGGGTGTTTTCGGCGAGATCGATGGCGGCAAGCAACCGTTCCGGCTGTTCGTTGGCCGCGACGCGAAGCAAGGCCCATAGCGCGTGATGGGATGCAGAGAGTGCTTCATTTTCCTCGACTCGCCACGCGCGGCGAGTAACCACAATCAATCCGGCTGCGCTGGCGGTGAGCGCTGCTATCACTTTCTCCGCTAAGGCCAGCGTATCCTCGCTCTCCTCAACAATCATCAGTCGTGAAGAGGCGTGCGGATCGTGAATGATGCCGTATTGCGCCAGCTCGTCGCTGCGCGCAAGCGTACCGGCGCTGAAGCTAAAGGTAAGCGGATGGTCAATGCTGGCGACGTTGAGGGGCGTCCAGCGCCATTGATAATGCGTTTGCGGCGCAGGAAGAGGCGCGGCGGGCGATAGCGGCAGCCACTCGCCAGCAGGATGACGGGCTTCAACGCGCATCTGACCGCGGGAAAAGGCTTTGTTTTGCCAGCTTAAGCGAACCTTCCCCAGCCACTCCGGGGCGGCGACGGGGGGCGGTTCCACAGGCAGAGCGTCGCCATGACGCTGTGAAAGCAGACGCCAGGCCTCCTGCCAGCGGGCGTTAAACTGTTCGGGCTGACCTGCGCAATCAGACCAGTCGGCGAGATAATCACCGTTATCCGTCAGCGCCTGCCCCAACACGGGTTCTGATGGCGCGGTGAATGTTACGGCGCTAACCGCCTGACCGGGCAGCGTGGCGAGAATGATATGTTCGCTCATCCCGGCGGTCGGGCTGCCATCCTGCGGTAGCCACGCCACTTTGCTGAATCCGGCGTGGCGGCACTGTTGTTGCCACTGAGCGGTGGTGAGGAATAACTCACCTTCGCGGGCGTCGAGATCCTGTAGCGGAAGAACCAGCGGGCCGAAAACGAAGTCAAACAGACGCATTGGCTGGGTGATTTCGCGCATCAGCAGGCGCCCGCCCGGCTTGAGCAGGGGGCGCAGATTATCGAGCGTGCGGCCAATATGGCGGGTGGCGTGAATCACGTTCGCTGCCACGATAAGATCGTAAGACTGTGCCTGGAAACCCTGAGACTGCGCCTCTTTTTCGAGATCCAGCTCGCTATACTTCACAAAATCATAGTCGGCGAATTTCTGCTGGGCGCGACGGGTGAACAGCGCCGAGATATCGGTGAAATGGTACTCCAGTGCCGGAACGCCGTTGAGTTCCGGCAGCAGCCACGCGGTGGTGCCGCCGGTTCCGCCGCCAACTTCAAGAATACGCAACGGCTGGCGGGGCTGACGCGTCTGGACAATGCCGCGTAATACCCCGGCGGCGATTTGGTTGAAATAGCGGCCAAAGCTGAATTCCTGATACAGCACTTCCACGCCGTCGGAGGCGCTTTGCGGGAAGATAATCGCCACCGGTTCTTCCGCGCCGCTCATCATTTCATATAACCGATCGCCGGCACGGGCGATGGTGTCGGGAATAGCCTGAAAACCTTCACAATAACCGGCAAGTTCCGTCAGCAGTGATTCCCGCTGTTGATGTTCAATGGGGCGGGCGCGGACGTATCGCCCGTCGGTGCAGCGGTAATCGCCGTCGACCACGCAGTTATTCAGCAGGCGCTGGAGTAGCTGCTGGTAGCGGGGCAGCAGACGTCCACGGCGCATGATGGTCATGGCGTCCACGCCGTTCTCTATGGCATCGCCGGTACAGCGTTGTACCAGTTGATCGACGTAGATGGCGTGCAGTCGCGTGGCGCACTGTTTAAGCGCTTCCAGGCGAGGGAGATCGAGCGCTGTCGCGGCGCGACTCGCCACCTCCAGCCCGGCAGACAGCGCTGCGTCGGCAGGCTCGCAGGCCGGGGAGACGCGCTCTTTCCAGTAACGTTCAGTATCAAACGGATAACATGGCGCAGCGATACGTTGTCCATCGCCCGCCAGCAGGTCGGCCCACGGTAGGGCGACGCCGGCAGCGTAAAGCTGGAGCAGGGCCTGATTGAGGACATCGCTCGCCTCTTTGTTACGCCGGGCGCTGGCTATCCAGTATGCGTTATCGCGGTATTCGCGCTGCCCGCAAGCAACCAACTGGGCATCGGGCCCCATCTCCAGAAAAACGCGGGTGCCGAGCTGATGCGCCACCTGAATACTCTGGATAAAACGCACCGGCTGGCGCATGTGTCGGCGCCAGTAATCCGCCTGGTTGAGCGTTGACTCATCAATGACGTCGGCGGTGAGCGTGGAAATAATCGGTATTTGCCCCGGCTCCGCGTGCAGTCCCGCGCAGGCGTCCTGGAACCGATCGAGTATCGGCTCCAGTAAAGCGGAGTGCGCCGCACCGGTTACGCTCAGGCGACGATAGTTAATGTCATGCTGCGAGAGCGTGGCGCAAAATACCGCGAGACGGGCTTCCGGCCCGGAAAATACCGTATGTTGCGTACCGTTGTTGGCGGCGAGATCCAGCTCAAACTGGCGAGCCAGCGGCATCAGCGTGTCTTCGTCTGCAAATACCGCCACCATCGCGCCGCTTGCGCACTGCTGCATTAGCGCGCCGCGCCGACAAACCAGTGGCATGACCTGTTCAATCGTATAGTGTCCGCAGACAACGGCAGCGGCAAATTCACCGACGGAATGCCCAATGGCGAAGTCTGGCTTCAGTCCTTCAGCACGCCAGTGCGCCGCCATCGCGATTTCAAACGCGACAATCGCCGGCTGCGCCCAGGCCATATTGTCCAGCTGCGCCGAATCGGGGTTAAACATCGCTTCGCGCAGTGACGGCGTGAGCATTTCGCTACAGGCGGAAAAACAGCGATCCAGCGTGTCGGCAAACGCCGTTGAGTGCTGGTACATCGTTTGACCCATAGTGCGCCAGTGCGAGCCCTGGCCGGTAAACAGCCACACCTGCTTGCCGCTGGCGCCGTGGCCGCTGTAAACCAGCGCCCCCGATTTCTCACTAGCCCAGGCGCTGAGCGCCTCGGCGGTTTCACGGTTTAATGGCGCCGCCAGGCGGAAGGGGAGATCGAGACGGCGCGCGTGCAGGGCTGTGAAGGCCAGAGAGCTGGCATCCGCATTCTCTCTCAGCGCCCCGGCATAATCCGTCGCCAGCCGCCGCAACGCGCTGTCGCTGGCGGCGCTGAGCAGCAGCGCGGTACTTTTTCTGCCGCTATCCGTATTGGGGAGGCGCGCGTTGAGCGCGTCGGGCAGCGAGGCGACGATCATATGGCAGTTGGTGCCGCCAATACCAAAGGAGGAGACGCCCGCATAGCGCATTTCGTCCTGCCATGCCTGTGCCGACACCGGTATGGTAAAGGGGCTCTCTTCAAGTTTCAGCGCCGGGTTGGGGGTGTGAAAATTCAGTAAGGGAGGAATTTGCCCGCGACTGACTGCCAGAACGGTTTTCAGCAGTCCGGCAATGCCCGCCGCGGTATCCAGATGGCCCATGTTACTTTTCACGGAACCGAGCGCACAGCGCTGATCCTGCGGGCGAGGCGCATAGACGTTGCGTAACGCTTCAATTTCAATCGCGTCGCCCAGCGGTGTGCCGGTGCCGTGGGTTTCAATGTAACCTACCTGCCTGTCGTCGATGGCCGCCAGCATTAACGCCTCTTCGATGACTGCCTGTTGCCCTGCGACGGAAGGGGCGGTATAGCCGACCTTTCTGTTGCCGTCGTTGTTGACCGCGCTGGAGAGGATCACCGAGATAATCGGATCGCCTGACAGCAGCGCGTCTCTCAGGCGACGCAGCACCACGCAGCCGAGACCGTTACCGGCCCAGGTGCCCTCAGCCGAGGCGTCAAAGGGACGACAGTGACCATCAGGAGAGAAAATCATTCCGGGCTGGTAGCGGTAGCCTGCCTGCTGGGGGAAAGAGAGCGCCACGCCGCCGGCAACCGCCATATCGGATTCGCCAGCGCGCAGGCTTTCACAGGCCAGATGCACGGCAACCAGCGAGCTGGAGCAGGCGGTCTGTACCGATAACGCCGGGCCGTGCAGGTTGAGTTTGTACGCGGCGCGGGTGGCAATATAGTCTTTATCATTGCCCATCAGAGATTGCAGACCTTTTACCTGCGCGACTTCTGTCACGTTCAATGCTTCGCGACCGGGATGGGTACTCATCCGGGAAGAGGCGAAAACGCCGGTCTTATGGGGGACGGCGCCGGGGGCATAACCGGCATGTTCCAGCGCATGCCAGACCGCCTGCAAAAACAGGCGCTGCTGCGGGTCCATCGACTCCGCTTCCTGTCGCGAATAGCCAAACAGGGTGGCGTCGAAGCAGTCGGCGTTGTCTAACACCGTACCGATATTGACATAATGAGGATCGTCAATGATGGCGGCATCCAGACCGACGGCCAGAAGCTCTTCGCGCGTAAAGCGTCGGCTGCATTCACGACCTTCCAGCAGATTTTGCCAGAACGTTTCGCCATCCGGCGATTCAGGAAAATGGCAGGCGTAGCCGATAACCGCGACAGGTTCGCAGTCCGGGTAGTGTTGAGCGATCGATGCATCAATGGAATCTGCTGTCGGCGCAGAAGAGAAGCGCAAGTTATCCATAATCGGTCCCGTTTCCTAAGATTCACAAAGTCAATGGAACGCCATGCGTTCGCGATGGCGTTCCGGGGAAAATCAGTTTGCTTCGCGCTATATCCGCCGCTGACGACGGCGAACAGGGCGAGGTCGTTGTGTTTTCTCCACCGTGGCGACGCCGGCCAGATAATCGGCCAGGGCAGCAGGAGAAGGGTGGGTGAAGAGGTCAAGCAACGTCAGGGTGGAAAATTCGTGACGTTGTAACAAAACGTGCAGTTGCACCAGATTCAGCGACGTTGCGCCCGCCTCAAAGAAGTTTTCTGCGGGCGTGACAGACTCGCCAACCACCTCGCGGAAGGCGTCGCAAATCAGGCTGACGGTGCTCTCGTCCGCCGCAATGTGTGGCTGAGAGTGCTCAGGGCATACGCGCGGTGAGCGCTCTGCGCATTGCCCTGCGTGTTTAACGGGAGGCACCAGCGCGGCGAGCGGCAGTTGCCAGCCGCTTTCATCCTCGGCCATTCGGTTTAGCAATGCGCAATACTGTTCAAACTGGCGCTCCACCTGCCCGGCAGGAAACAGCGCGGCGACAAAATCCCAGTTAAAGCGCAGTTCGCCTTCGGATTCATAAATCTGGTGATCGAGCCAGACCTGCGGCGTCTGGGAGATGCCCCAGACCGGTTTGAGCAGATTACGCCGGGCGAGGAAGTTATCCTGCTCAAAGCCCAGCGCGCTGGTAAAGACGACGGGCATCGGAACGGCTGGCACGTTTTGCCGTTGCGCCAGTTGACGCATCACGCGGATGGCTGACACATCGCGGTGGTTGAGGTTCTGGCTCAGCCGCTGCTGTAGTGACTGCGCGCTGTGCAGCCAGCTTTCGCCGGGATGCCAGCTCAGCAGCATCAGCGAGGTGAAATCGCCCAGAATCTGGTTGATTTGCGGGTGCAGCGGTCGCCTGTCGAAAAGCGTAAGGTTAAGCGTGAAGTCAGGCTGCGCACTCCATGCAGAGAGAACCGTTGACCACACCGACAACAGTACGGCCGACGGGGTGAGATGGGCGTCAGCCGCCCGTTTTTTCAGCCGATGCCAGCGCGTGCTGTCCAGTGCGCCGTTCAGGCGGGCGAAGCGCGGTGTTTCAACCTCCTGAGGCAAGCAGCGCAGCGGCAACGCAGGCGCCGGAGGAATATCATCAAGCTGCGCCTGCCACCATGCCAGAGAATCTGGATTGGGCGACTGTAGCGAGGGTTGTTGCAGATAATCCCTGAAGGTGACGGGCAGCGGCGGAAGCAGCTGTTGCGGGTAGCGGTAGCCGTGCTCCAGCTCCGCCAGCAGGATCTGCATGCTCAGACCGTCAAGCAACAGGTTATCCAGACACAGCCACAGGCGGGCAGGCATCCCGTCCACGTATCCGACCTGGAGATCGAATACCGGCCACACTTCGGGGTTGAGTACCTGATGCGCCAGTTTTTCGCGCACCCGCAACGCCTCTTCAGGCGTATGGAGGGTGTGTGCGGGTATCACCCAGGGGGGCGTCTGTTCGAGCACCTGTTGCTGTCCATCACGCACGATGGCGCGCAGCATATCGTGGCGGGCGATTAATCGGTTCCAGACCGTCTCCAGCCGGGTGAGGTCCAGATCGGCAATTTCAAATTCAACAAAGAAATGTGAGCCGACGCCGCCCAGGGCAAAGCCCGGCTGACGCCCCACCAGGTAAGCCTGCTGCACGTCGGTAAGCGCAAAGGGCTGGTAGCGATCTTCAAGGGAGTGGACGAATGGTTGTTCGACCGGGACGTCGGTTTTCCGCAGCGTGGCGGCAAAATCCGCCAGCCGGGGATGATTAAACAGGTCGCTTAATTGCGCTTCATAACCTGCCTGATGAAGTTGCCCGGTCAGACGGGTCGCCAGCAGGCTATCGCCGCCTTGCTGGAAGAAGTCGGTTTCTCTGGTGACATTGCCAGTTGATAAGAGTTGCTGCCAGAGGGCGGCAACCTGTTTTTCAATGTCGCCCTGGGGTAAATCCGCTTCGGCCGGGTTTTCCGCTTCAGGGGTATGACGACGCTTCAGCGCCTGGTAGTCAATTTTCCCGTTAGCTGTCAGCGGTAAGGCGTCGAGGAAGACGATCCGTTGCGGCACCATCCACCCCGGCAGACGCCCGGCGAGGGCGGCCTGAAGTTGACGGGGATCGCGGCGCACCTGCCTGTCAGGACATTGTACGAGGAAGCGTTGTAACCCCGCGACCTCATCGCCATGCTGACAGTTGAAGCCGGCCGCGCTAAATAATGCCGCCCAGTCGGCGCTGTTATGCAGCAAGGCCTCCGGCTGCCCATTGGTTAACAGGAGCGTGCTGAGTAGGGCGGACGGCGTTAACTGGCGAAACTCCATCACGTAGAGCAGCGCGCCGGGAACGGCAAGCTGTTGTAATGTCGCAAGGAGCCCGGGATCTTCCGGCAGCAGACGATGCAGGGCGTTATTAAGCCAGATAATGTCCGCCGAGTGAGCGTGCGCCGCCAGCGTGTCTGCATTCCAGAGGGACAGACGGGCGCCAGGCCAGGGGGCGAGCCTCTGCCGGGCGCTCAGCAGCATCTCCTGGCTCTGCTCAAGCCCGACATACTCAATCTGTCCGGCGTTGAGCTGTGCTAACAGCGATTCTGCGGTGCGGCCAGTGCGGGTTCCCACCTCAAGCAGGCGTACCGGGCGCTGTAAGCGCTGTGCAAGCTGTTGGCAAATTGTCGCCAGTTCCTGAATATACGGGGCACTGGCCGGATGGTTAAAGGCCAGGCTTTCCGGCGACCACTGCGCGTCGTTCAGTAACGACAGTTCGTTACGGGCACCGCGAAGAATTTGCGATAACGTTAAATCATGTCCGCTGAAGTGCGGGTGCTCATCCTCGCGTTCTTCACCAGCGCAGACCTGATAACCTTCAGCAGCGGGCTTCAGTCGCCGTTGTGTCACCAGAAATGCTAACCAGCGTTCCACCACGGCCTGCCAGCGCGGCTGGATAGCGAGTGAGTTCATCAGGGGGAGAGGATCGGCGCCAGCGGTGTGACCCGGCTTCAGTTTTAGCAGGCGATGCTGAAGGAAATCGGCTACCTGTTCTGCGGAGATCTCTGGCGAGATGGCGCAACAGGGCAACGTTCCCGCAAGCGTGTGCCACGCCTGCGGCAGTGCCGGGTTCCGATGATCGGTAACGCAAAAAGCCTCGCCCTGAGGAACAACGTATGCCGCCAGCGTTTTTTCTTTTTCGCCGATCGCCAGAACGGTTGCTTGTTTCACCCCCACCAGCTGGCTGAGCGCGCTTTCGATTTCGCCCAGCTCGATGCGATATCCTCCGACTTTGACCTGCTTGTCGCGACGACCGAGGAACTCGATTGTGCCATCTGGCCAGTAGCAGCCGAGATCGCCGGTGCGATACCAGCGCTCGTCCGGGAGCGTCAAAAATTGCTGCTCGCTACGCAGGGGATCGTTGAAATAGCCTTCCGCGACCCCAATGCCGCCAATCCATAATTCACCCGGCACCCAGTCAGGGCAGTCCCGGCCCTGTTCATCCACCACCCGGTAGCGTTGGTTGGTTAGCGGAAAACCGTAAGGGATGGAGCGCCAGTGGGCGGGGACGTCGTGAATTTCGCAGGCGTTAGACCAGATAGACGCCTCGGTGGCGCCGCCCATCGCGATAAATTGTCCTTGTGGCCGGAAGGCCCGATAACGGGCGGGGAGGTCAAGCCCGATCCAGTCGCCGGAAAGCATCACTGCGCGCAGGTTTTCCGGCGTGGCGTCGGCGAAACCTTCACACCAGGTCAGCAGCATATCGAACAGCGCCGGGACGCTGTTCCAGAGCGTGACCTGATGGCGCTGGATCAGCTCACACCATGCGTGAGGATCGCGCCGTTGATTTTCCATCACCATCACCAGCGCGCCGCCCGCGCGCAGTACGCCAAAAATGTCGTAAACCGATAAATCAAAATGTAGGGCGGAGAGGGCCAGCACCCTGTCATGCGGGCCAACCTGATAGCGGGTATTGATATCGCAACAGGTGTTAAGCGCTCCCCGGTGAGAAATGACTACCCCTTTCGGCGTACCGGTAGAGCCGGAGGTGTAGATAATGTAGGCCGGTTGCGTGGGGGCGCGTACTACCGGGTTGGCGATCGGCTCCGCCTCAATGGCCTGCTGCCAGGCAAGGGCGGGAATATCGTCTGACCCGGCGCTGGCGTCGTGCTGACAAATGAGCACCAGCCGGACGCTGGCGTCAGCGTAGATTTTCTCGCGCCGTGCGGCAGGCTGATCCAGCGAAACCGGAACGTAAACCGCCCCGGCCAGCAGGACGGCCAGAACCGCAACAAGTTGTCCTGCGCCTTTCGACATCGTGATAGCCACATTATCGCCGGGCTGAACCCCGCACTCGATTAACCTGCCCGCGCAACGGCGGGCATAGTCTGTCAGCTCATGATAATTCCACTGATAACGCATGTCCGTTACCGCCAGCGCCTGCGGCTGTTGCAGAGCGATACGGAAAATGCCTTCATGCAGCAAGCCTTCGGGAATGGGGGCGCCGGTGGCGTTGACCCGTTCGCGTATCGCGCGCTGGCTGGCGGGCATCATATCTGCGAACGGCTTTTGCCAGGCGCTTTCGTCATCGCAGAGTTGGTTAATCAACTGGCAGTAGGCGTCGAACAATGTTTCGACTAACGCCGGAGGGAACAGCGCGTCGTTGCTGTCCCATTGTAGCCAGACCTCGCCGTGATGCTCGAACGCCAGATGATCTATCCAGACCTGCGGCGTTTGCGAGATGCCCCATTCCGGCTCGCCCAACGGCGATTCTGCGCGGCTGCTGTAGAGGGAACGCCCCAGATTGCTGGTAAATACCACCGGGGCGCCGTGGGGGTAGCGCTGCTGGCGTTTGAGTTCACGGAGTAATTCGACGCCGGACCAGTGGCGATGCTCCCAGTCCTCCGTAAACGTGAGCTGGTTTTTACGCGCCAGGTTGCTGACGGTATCGCCATCGCAGGCGGTATCCAGCAGAAGAATATTGGTGAAGTCGGCAAGCATCGCGCCAACCGCCGGTTGCAGCGGCTGGCGGTCGAATAAGGTGATGTTAAGCAGCAGACGCGTCAGGCCGCCCCAGCGAGCCAGCACGGCAGAAAAACAGGTCGCCAGTGCCATTGTCGGCGTCACGCCATACTCGCCGGCCCGGTTGCTAAAGGCGTGCCAGCGTGTTGCCGGGACAATCATGCGGCGTCGGGTATTACGGACTTCACGTAGCGTGGCGGGTTCGCAGGCCAGCGGCAAGACGGGCGCGGGGGGAAGCGTCGATGCTTTCGCCAGCCAGTAAGCGCGCGCGACGTCTCTCAGTGGTTGATTGATCTTCTGCTGGTGCAGCAAATACGAGCGGAAATCATAGCGGGTGTCGATAGCCGGCAGCGATTCTCCGGCCAGCAGGGCGTTAAGCTCATCGAAGAAAAGCGTAAAGCTGGAGGCATCCATAATCAGCAGGTCAATATTGACATGGAGGCGGTGGCGATTGTCCGGCAAGAGCGTCAGCTGAAAATCAAACGTTTCGCCGATTTCCACGCGTAAAAGACGGTGGCTCAGGCGCTGGCGCAGTGCGTCCAGATAGGCCTGGCGGCTTTCAGCGTCGTTATGGCGTAAATCATGAACGGTGACGCCGTTCCAGTAAGGTTGCGGTAGCCAGACCTGCTGCCCGTCGGGGCGAAAGGCGATATGCAGCATTGGGTGGCGTTGCAGCAAGGTCGTGATGGCCTGCTCCAGCTGCGACGCCGTCAGACAATGGCCTTCAAACTCCTGATACAGGTGGCAACCCACGCCGCCAAGCGTCTGCCCCGGCATGCGGCCCGTCAGGTAGGCGTGCTGTACTGGCGTCAATGGGAAGGGGGTACTTTCGGTCATGTTCGGCCAGGATGATTCGTCGGGCGGCGTTTCTTCTTCCGCGTTCTCCGGCGACCGGCTGAGCATTAACTGGTTCCATGCCGCCAGCGTGGGGGCGGCATACAGCTCGCGAAGGGTAAGGCGGTAGCCATTTTTACGAAACCAGTGTAACCATCTCATCAATCTTATGGAATCCAGGCCGGCCTGGATCAGGTTGCTCTCTTCATGTAACTGCTGCGGCGTTAAATTCAGTTCCTGTATGAGCCGCTCGCGTAATTGTTGGTAATCAGCCGCGTGGCGGTTGTCCGGTAACAGCGAATCCTGAGATGGTGCGCCAGAAATCATTCTTCCTCCTGATGGCACGTCTTACCGAAAAGCATTACTCATATGAGAATAATAATTATTAACAATTGGATGCTACCCGAAACGGGTTTATTTATGCCCGTTTCGGGTTGGTAACAGGCGGAAAGAACAGAGGCCCGGATGGGGTATCCGGGCCTCTGTCAGGGAGGAGTTTAGGGGGGCGCGACCCCGGTTACATCCCGCGTTTAAAGGTCGAAGGAGTTACGCCAAACTGTTTCTGGAAGGCGGCAGAGAAATGGCTGGCGTTGGCATAGCCCAGATCGGCCGCCACCGTCATGACGGAGGTATTGCCGTTGGCCAGGCGTCTTCTGGCTTCCTGCATTCGTTCAGCCTGAAACAGGCCATAGACGCTGTTGTTGAACAGAACGCGGAAGCCTCGCTTAATTTTGAGAACGCTCAGACCGGACTCTCTGGCCAGCTCCGCGACGCCCGGCGCTTGCGTCAGATCAGCCAGCAGCAGATCCTTCGCCCGCAGCAGTTTCTGGCGTTCCATCGGGTTGAAGTGGCAGGAGAGGCAACTGGCGTCTTCGCGATGTTCATCCAGCACCAGACTGAGCATGACCAGACTTTGCCCCTGCAACCATAGCGTCGACGGCTTTTGTTCATGACTGAAGCCGCCGTGCATGCGCATCAGCGCGTGACGCAAGGCCTGAGCCGTTAAGTGGGTTTCAGCATTACAACGCTGCTGCTGGCAACAGCAGTGGGAGTCGATCTTATTCTTAATGACCGCGCTAATATCCGGCACCCACAGCGCGAGGGTTTCAGGGCTGAAGGAGAGGGTAATGCTCTCGAATCGGCCACAATAGGAGGCGCTGCCGCGACAGTCTGGCGTATGGGTAATGTAATGGCGATTGCGCGCAAGCTCCCAGTCGGTGTGGCGCCGGAGTCCCTGAATCGCAAAGCGCGATGTGCCTTCCAGGATGCACGAGAAGTTAATCCTGCCCAGATCGTCGTGTAGCTGCAACGTCTCTGGCCGCGCAAAATGGCCCCTCCAGAGCAAAATATCCATACCTTCCTGCAACGAACAGCGCAGCAGTTCACACTGAGCAGGAATATTGCCATCGTTTGCAGGTTTCCCGACCACCAACTGGTGAATAGAGATTTCAGATTGCGTTTGCGGTGACTCCGTCATGACCTGGTTATCTCCCTGTGGCTTAGACCAATGCGGGTATAAATAGAACCGAATGGGGTAGATGAGTTATTGATAATGGTTATTATTCACATTAATTCTCAGAACGCCACCCTGAATTGTCGTTTTTGGCGTCCGTAAAAATTCATCAGGAAATTCAGTTACTCCCATGTCATCTCAATCATCCAATACTGAATCGCTGTCCCGATTTCCTCTCTGGCAGGTGATTACACCGGTTCGCAGGAAGGTTATTTTAGCTATGGCGCTGGCGGGGCTGGCGGCATTAACCAGCCTGGGGGCGCTCCTTTTTCTGGCGTGGAGCCTGCGTGACATTCGCGCGACGCCTGACGCTATTCCGGCCTGGCCGCTGGGCGGCGTGATCGGCTGCGTGGTCTTAACTTTTGTTCTGCGCTTACAGGCGTTCAACACCTCTCATTACGCGGCTTTTCATCTGGAGAACATTCTGCGCAGCAGGTTAGCCCGTAAAGCATTGCAGCTTCCGCCTGGCGTGTTACAGCAAATGGGCAGCGGGTCAGTGGCGAAAGTGATGCTGGATGACGTGAAGTCGTTACATATTTTTGTGGCCGACAGCACGCCGCTCTATGCCCGCGCGATCATCATGCCGCTGGCGACAATCGTTATCTTGTTCTGGCTGGACTGGCGGCTGGCAATCGCGACGCTGGGGGTACTGGCGTTTGGATCGGTTATTCTCGTGCTCGCCCGCCAGCGTTCGGAAAATATGGCTCAGCGTTATCATAAGGCGCGCGAGCAGGTTAGCGCGGCGGTTATTGAGTTCGTGCAGACCATGCCCGTGGTGAGAACGTTTGATAGCGGCAGCACCAGTTTTTTGCGCTATCAACGCGCCCTTGAAGAGTGGGTCGATGTGCTCAAAACCTGGTATCGCAAAGCCGGTTTTTCAGCGCGTTTTTCCTTCTCGATTCTGAATCCTCTCCCGACCCTGTTTGTCCTGATCTGGTCGGGATACGGCCTGTTGCACTATGGCAGTTTCGATTTTATCGCGTGGGTGGCCGTTTTACTGCTGGGCAGCGGAATGGCCGAAGCCGTAATGCCAATGATGATGCTCAATAACCTGGTCGCGCAAACGCGTTTAAGCATTCAGCGTATTTATCAGGTTCTCGCGATGCCGGAGTTATCGCTGCCGCAGTCTGACCAGCAGCCGCAAGAGGCGAGCATTACCTTTGAGCAGGTGAGCTTTCATTATCCGCAAGCGCGTACTGGCGCCGCGTTGCAGGAGGTGAGCTTTCATGTGCCTGCCGGGCAAATTGTGGCGCTGGTCGGGCCAAGCGGCGCCGGAAAAAGCACCGTGGCGCGCTTGCTGCTGCGTTACGCCGACCCGGACAAAGGCCATATCCGTATTGGCGGCGTGGATCTGCGTGATATGCAGACGGACACCCTGATGAAGCAACTCTCGTTTGTGTTTCAGGACAACTTCCTTTTTGCCGACACGATAGCCAATAACATTCGTCTGGGCGCGCCGGATACGCCGCTGGAGGCGGTTATAGCGGCGGCCAGAGTGGCGCAGGCCCATGATTTTATTAGCGCTCTGCCAGAAGGTTACAACACTCGAGTCGGGGAACGTGGGGTATTTCTCTCCGGCGGCCAGCGGCAGCGCATTACTATCGCCCGGGCGCTTTTGCAGGATCGCCCCATCCTGGTGCTCGATGAGGCGACGGCGTTTGCTGACCCGGAAAACGAAGCGGCGCTTATCAAGGCGCTCGCGGCGGCCATGCGTGGCCGGACGGTCATCATGGTCGCGCATCGTCTCTCAATGGTGACTCAGGCCGATGTGATATTGCTGTTTTCCGACGGACAGCTCAGGGAAATGGGGAACCATACGCAACTGTTGGCGCAGGGCGGCCTGTATCAACGGCTCTGGCAACACTATCAGCAGGCGCAGCATTGGGTGCCGGGTGGAACACAGGAAGAGGTGGTGGAAAATGAAAGACAATAATCCTGCGGATAACCTGGCCTGGCGCGTCATCTGGCGCCAGCTTATCTCCAGCGTTGGCAGTCAGGCCAGGATGCTGCGACGCAGTATGCTGGCGCTGTTGCTGGCGGCATTCATGCAGGGGATCGCCTTTGCCTGTCTTTATCCGATCATTGATGCGCTGTTACGGGGAGACGCGCCGCAACTTCTTAACTGGGCTATGGCCTTCAGCGTCGCCGCAATTGTGACGCTGGTGCTACGCTGGTATGGCCTGGGCTTTGAATACCGTGGTCATCTGGCGCAGGCTACCCATGAGTTGCGCCTGCGACTTGGCGAGCAGTTACGCCGCGTGCCGCTGGAGAAGCTCCAGCGCGGCAGGGCGGGTGAAATGAACGCCTTGCTGCTGGGCAGCGTGGATGAAAACCTCAATTATGTTATTGCGATAGCCAATATTTTGCTGCTCACCATTGTCACGCCGCTGACGGCGTCGCTGGCGACATTGTGGATAGACTGGCGGCTGGGGCTGGTGATGTTGCTGATCTTCCCTCTGCTGGTGCCGTTTTATTACTGGCGCCGCCCGGCGATGCGGCGACAAATGCAGACGCTGGGGGAAGCGCACCAGCGTCTGAGCGGCGATATCGTTGAATTTGCTCAGGGGATGATGGTATTGCGCACCTGCGGCAGCGATGCCGATAAAAGCCGGGCGCTGCTGGCGCATTTCAATGCGCTGGAAAACTTACAGACCCGCACTCACCGTCAGGGCGCTGGCGCAACGATGCTGATCGCCAGCGTCGTGGAGTTGGGCCTACAGGTGGTGGTGTTATCCGGGATCGTCTGGGTAGTGACGGGCACTCTGAACCTCGCCTTTTTGATTGCCGCCGTCGCGATGATTATGCGCTTCGCAGAACCGATGGCGATGTTTATCAGCTACACCTCGGTTGTGGAACTGATCGCCAGCGCCCTGCAACGGATTGAGCAGTTTATGGCGATAGCACCGCTTCCCGTCGCAGAGCAAAGCGAGATGCCGGAACGTTACGATATCCGCTTTGACAACGTCAGCTATCGCTACGAAGAAGGCGACGGCTACGCGCTTAATCATGTTTCTTTGACGTTCCCGGCAGCCAGTATGAGCGCGCTGGTGGGTGCCTCCGGCGCAGGCAAAACTACGGTCACCAAACTGTTAATGCGCTATGCCGATCCGCAGCAAGGGCAGATTTCTATTGGCGGCGTCGATATTCGCCGCCTGACGCCGGAACAGCTCAATAGCCTGATTTCTGTTGTTTTCCAGGATGTCTGGCTGTTTGATGACACGCTGCTGGCGAATATCCGTATCGCGCGCCCACAGGCGACGCGGCAGGAGGTAGAAGAGGCCGCCCGCGCGGCGCAGTGCCTTGAGTTTATTTCCCGTCTTCCGCAAGGCTGGCTGACGCCAATGGGAGAGATGGGCGGCCAGCTATCGGGCGGCGAGCGCCAGCGGATTTCCATTGCCAGAGCGTTATTGAAAAACGCGCCGGTCGTCATTCTCGATGAACCGACTGCCGCGCTGGATATTGAAAGCGAGCTGGCGGTGCAAAAAGCGATCGATAACCTGGTTCACAACCGGACGGTGATTATCATCGCTCACCGTTTATCCACCATCGCCGGGGCCGGAAACATTCTGGTGATGGAAGAGGGACAGGTGGTTGAGCAGGGTACTCATGCGCAATTGCTCTCACATCATGGACGTTATCAGGCGCTGTGGCAGGCGCAAATGGCCGCGCGCGTGTGGCGCGACGACGGGGTTTCCGCGTCTGGAGAGTGGGTGCATGAGTGATGTTCAGTCGAATGTGAAACCGCTGACGTTGACGACCGGGCGGGTGATTTTTGCTATTGCCGGCGTCTATGTGACGCAGAGTCTGGTATCGGCGCTGTCTATGCAGTCCTTACCCGCGCTGGTGCGCGCTGCTGGCGGTTCGCTGGCGCTTGCCGGTGCGACAACCCTGTTTATGCTGCCCTGGGCGCTGAAGTTTATTTGGGCGCCGTGGATCGAGCGCTGGCGGCTTCCGCCCGGTAGCCAGGAACGCCGTTCCCGCATGTTAATCCTGCGTGGTCAGGTCGCGCTAGCGGCGATCCTGACTATTGTCGCAGCGATTGGCTGGTTTGGGCGAGAAGGGGGATTCCCCGATACGCAAATCGTCGCGTTATTTGTTCTGTTTATGGTGGCAGGCACGGTCGCCTCCACCATTGATATCGCCAGCGACGGCTTTTGTGTCGATCAACTGACCCGCACGGGTTACGGCTGGGGAAACAGCGTGCAGGTCGGCGGCAGCTATCTGGGAATGATGTGCGGCGGCGGGGTGTTCCTGATGCTGTCGGCGGCATCCGGCTGGCCTGTCGCCATGCTGATGATGGCGGTGCTGATTATGGCGCTGTCACTCCCGCTGTGGCGCATTACGGAGCCGACGCGAACAGCGACTATCCCGCATGTTCCGGCGTTAGGTTATGCGCTAAGGAGGAAGCAGGCTCGCCTGGGCTTACTGCTGGTATTGATGCTGAATTCAGGCATGCGGTTTGTGCTGCCTCTTCTGGCACCGCTGTTGTTGGATCATGGGTTGAGCATGTCCGCATTGGGCGCGCTGTTCAGCGGCGGCAATATTGCAGCGGGCATAGCAGGAACGCTGGCCGGCGGATTGCTGATGAAATACACCTCACCCGGCAGAGCGCTGTTGACGGCTTATGGCGTCCAGGGGATCGCGCTGCTGGCGGTGGTGATGACTCTCATGATGGCGCCGGGTCATCTGCTGCTGCAGATTCTCCAGTGTCTGGTCCTTGTCCAGTCCATTTCGCTGGCCTGCGCGCTGGTCTGTCTTTACGCCACGCTGATGTCGCTTTCATCGCCTTTGCAGGCCGGTGTCGACTTCACCCTCTTTCAATGTACTGATGCGGCAATCGCCATTCTGGCAGGCGTTATCGGTGGCGTTGTTGCTCAACATTTTGGCTATGCGGCCTGCTTCCTGTTTGCCGGGGCATTCACGTTGCTGGCGGCGTGGGTTGCTTATATCCGGCTGCATTCGGCAAGAGAACTGATGACAAGCGCAATTGATTGATCCGGGAATAACACAGAGAGGTAAGGGATGAAAATCAGTGAATTTCTACATCTGGCGTTACCAGAGGAACAATGGCTACCGACGATTTCTGGCGTTTTACGCCAGTTCGCAGAAGAAGAGTGTTATGTCTATGAGCGTCAACCCTGTTGGTATTTAGGCAAAGGGTGCCAGGCACGGCTGCACATTAATGCCGACGGAACGCAGGCGACATTTATTGATGATGCCGGGGAGCAAAAATGGGCGGTGGATTCCATTGCCGACTGCGCGCGTCGTTTTATGGCGCATCCTCAGGTGAAAGGACGTCGGGTATATGGACAGGTTGGGTTCAACTTTGCGGCGCATGCGCGGGGGATTGCCTTTAACGCCGGGGAGTGGCCGCTGCTGACGTTAACCGTTCCCCGTGAAGAACTTATTTTTGAAAAGGGAAATGTCACCGTTTATGCGGACTCCGCCGACGGGTGCCGACGTTTGTGCGAGTGGGTAAAAGAGGCCGGTACAACGACGCAGAACGCACCACTGGCGGTGGATACCGCCCTCAATGGTGAGGCATATAAACAACAGGTTGCGCGCGCCGTTGCGGAGATCCGCCGTGGCGAGTATGTCAAAGTGATTGTCTCGCGCGCCATTCCCCTGCCATCGCGGATTGATATGCCCGCCACGCTGTTATACGGGCGGCAGGCAAACACGCCTGTGCGCTCGTTTATGTTCCGTCAGGAAGGACGCGAAGCGCTGGGCTTTAGCCCGGAACTGGTGATGTCAGTGACGGGCAATAAAGTGGTCACTGAACCGCTTGCGGGCACCCGCGATCGCATGGGAAACCCGGAGCATAATAAGGCGAAAGAGGCAGAACTGCTGCACGACAGTAAAGAGGTGCTTGAGCATATCCTTTCTGTCAAAGAAGCTATTGCTGAACTGGAGGCTGTTTGCCAGCCGGGCAGCGTGGTGGTTGAAGATTTAATGTCGGTTCGCCAGCGCGGCAGCGTTCAGCATCTGGGGTCTGGCGTGAGCGGTCAGCTTTCGGAAAACAAGGATGCCTGGGATGCGTTTACCGTGCTGTTTCCGTCGATTACCGCCTCAGGTATCCCTAAAAATGCTGCTCTGAACGCGATTATGCAAATTGAGAAGACGCCGCGAGAGCTTTATTCCGGCGCAATCCTGCTGCTGGACGATACGCGCTTTGATGCGGCGCTAGTTCTGCGTTCCGTATTTCAGGATAGCCAGCGCAGCTGGATACAGGCGGGGGCGGGAATCATCGCGCAATCTACGCCGGAACGCGAACTGACAGAAACCCGGGAGAAATTAGCGAGCATTGCGCCCTATTTAATGGTGTAGGAGTAACTGTTTTCTAACCTCACAACCAGACTGTCCAAAGACAATTGAGTCGCTCTTTGATTCCTCTGTGACTCTATTGTCTTCTTTTGGGATAAAATAGGTGTTTTTCGTCATGAAGTTGATAAAAGTCTATATAGAACCACCTCCTGTGGAGGTGGTGGTAATTTGCCAGAGTGAGGGATTCGTTAGTATACTATGGGATAAACTTATTTTTACCAATTGTATAAGGCGGTGCATAAGATTCTCGGCATGCTTCCAGATAATCCGACCACCACTGCATCATCGCTTTGCGGGCTTCTAGGTGCTCTGCCTTATGAATATAAGCCATGCGCACGGTATTGCGCTCCTGATGACTCATCTGGCGTTCTACTGCGTCCTTTGCCCATAAACCCGATTCCATCAGCGCACTGCATGCCATTGCCCGGAAGCCGTGACCGCAGATATCCTTTTTCGTGTCGTAACCCATCACCCGCAGTGCCTTATTGACCGTGTTTTCACACATTGGCTTATACGGGTTATGGTCGCCGGGGAAGATCAGTTCATTATTACCGGTGATATCCTTAATCTGTTTCAGAATGGCGATGGACTGTTCTGAGAGGGGGACGATATGCGGCATTCGCATTTTTGCCCCGCGGCCGGAATAACGCACGCCAATAATGGGTTCTCGCGTCGCGGGTATCGTCCAGACTCGGTTTGTGAAATCAATCTCTGACCAGCGGGCGAAACGCAGTTCACTGGAGCGAATGAACACATGCAGCATCAGCAGAACGGCATGCCGGGTCAGTTCACGGCCCTGATGATATGCCCCAATACGTTCAAGCAGTTCAGGCAGCCGCTCCAGCGGCAGGGCAGGATAGTGCCGTCTGACAGGAGGTGTGGTCACGCCGCCAAGGTTTGCTGCAGGGTTCGTATCGATTAACTCCTGATGGACCGCATGGCGCATTATGTTACTCAGGTGCTGCCGTGTGCGGGACGCAACCTCCAGCAGACCTTTTTCCTCGATCCCTTTCAGCAGGTCAATGAAATGACGGGGTTTAAGTTCTGATACAGGTAGGTTCCCGATGACCGGAAAGATGTGATTGTTCAGGCTGGCAAGCAGACGGTCGGCGGTGTTCTGCGACCATTTCCTGTTACTTTTATGCCACGCCAGCGCCAAGTTTTTAAAAACTTTCTCCGGTGTTCGTGAGCCACGTTCAGCAGCCCGCTGCTGTACCGGGTTGATATTCAGCGCCAGCATTTTACGGATACCTTCACGTTGCTGTCGCGCATCAGACAGGGAGATGGCTTGATAGGCACCCAGCGCAATGCGGGATTCTTTACCGCTAATACGGTATTTGAGATACCAGTGGCGGGAGCCACCCGGCTTGACCAGCAGATACAGACCGTGAGAATCGGAGACTTTAAAGGGTTTATCAGAAGGCTTGAGGGTGCGGATTTTTGCGTCGGTAAGGAACATATGGGGGGGCACTCCATTATCGAACTAACCTGACCCCAGATTTGACCACCAATTTTTCCCGATGCGTAGGGTAAAATCAAAATGCACCGAGAAGAGTTTTCACACTAACCTGTTGAATCAACATCAGATAAAGATTTGCAAGGATGCATGAAAACAGAAAATTGGCTCCTCTGACTGGACTCGAACCAGTGACATACGGATTAACAGTCCGCCGTTCTACCGACTGAACTACAGAGGAATCGTGTGAACGGAGCGCATATTACTTAGCGGTACCTTGTCTGTCAACACTAAATTTCATAAGCCATTTCAATTGGTTAATTAATCTGCAAAGTTGTTAATTAATGAACATTCGTCGCCGAAAACGAGTCTGTATCATTAGCGTGATGCAGTCTCTGCAAAGGATCTTGTTGATAAAATTGACAGAAACGTTGCCACAATGAAGGGAAACGAGGAGCAAAAAGTTCTGGGGCGCTAAAGAAATATTCAGAAAGTACGGCAAAACATTCAGCAGGATCACTGGCAGCATAAGCATCAATGCTCGCCGCATTCTCACCAACTAATTCGATTTCT
>SFIM01000053.1 GCA_004556155.1 Clostridiales bacterium | reverse complement strand
TTCTGTGTTGATGGTTGTAGCAAACTTATTCTAACACAGTGGTCCTCGCTATGGACCTTTTTATTCTCCTAAATGCTCATCTTCATTTTACAATGCGCCTCCGGTATATTTTTAGCCAATTTATTATAGCACAGCGCTGCCAATAAATGCAACAACAATCTGACGCTCAGGGCTGCGTCCGGGGACTGGCCTCCGCCCTACCGCCACTCGATCACCGCATATTCGCCTCGGGGCAGAAAGCCCAGCCGCTCAGCCAGACGCGCGCTGATGGGATTGGCTGCGTCCCAGTGTACGCGGCGATGCGCCGCCAGGCAGCGCAGAATCAGCGCCGCCCCGCAGGCCGCAGCCACGCCCTGGCGGCGGAAGGGCGGCAGGGTGTCGATTTCCACCTCGATCCCCGCATCATCCCAGGCATAGGCCGACGCGCCGCCGGCAAGCCCCTGCCCATGCAGGGCGACAACGCCCAGACCGTGCGCAAAAAAAGCCGCCTCGTCCCCATCGCAGCCGCATAGGTCGCTTAGCTGCTGCACTTGGCGGCAGCGCGCATACAGCGCGCCATCCATCGGATGCAGTGTAAAGCCCGCAGGCAGCGCTTGGGTCAGGGCGGTCAGACGCGCGATATCCCAGCTTTCGGGCGTATCGAAAGCATAACGGATGGACTTTTCCCAGGCGCGGCCCATGCTTTGCGCCAGGCTCAGCCAGCCGGACGCGCCGCTGATGATCAGCAGACCGGGCTTGTTTTCGCTCAGCCAACGCAGCGCGGCGATATCGGGATCGCCCGCCAGGAAGGCAAAGTCCCCCGTCAGCAGCGCGGCGGAACGGCCGCTTTGGCTGATTGCCGCGCGCCCGGCATAGCCTTGCAGGCAGGCGGTGAGCAGGATATCGCGCGAAGCGCCAAGCAAGGGCGCAAGCCGCTCCCGGGCGGCGCGGTCAGGCAGCTCAATCATTGTCAATCTGCACCTTATCACGCCCCAGGGTGTCGATGAGCAGCTGCTCGTCCCGCTCAGTGCCGGCGGCGCTGCGGGCGACGGCTTCCTCCATCCTGGCCTCAAACTTGGCCGGCGCGCCGCCCTCTTCCGTCAGGATCCTTTCAATCTGCGACTTGCGCTCCTCGGCGTTTACAAAGTCCACGCTGATGGCGGCGTTGCGGGGGAAGATCAGCTTATAGGTGCCCTCGGCATAGCCGCCGAACTTGCCCTGATTGATGATGGCAAAGCACGCCACCGCCTCGCGCGCCAGCCGCTTGAGCGCGGCGTTCCATACGTCAGAGGGCTTTTTGCCCTCGGGCAGCGTGGCCTCCGCGCCGGGCATGGGCGCGGGAGCGGGACGAGCAGCGGGCTTTTTTTCAGCCTGCGGCGCGGCATTTGCGGGCGCATCGGCAGGCGCGGCCAGACGCACGCCGTTCCTTTGCAGCAGCTGCAGCTGATGCTCCATGTCCTCCAGACGGTCGGTCAGCGCCTGCACATCCTCGCCCTCGGCCACGCGGCAGGCGCGCAGGGCAAACAGCTCCAGCACCCCGCGCGGGGAGGA
Organism: Clostridiales bacterium; assembly: GCA_004556155.1. Classification (GTDB taxonomy): domain Bacteria; phylum Bacillota; class Clostridia; order Christensenellales; family Aristaeellaceae; genus SFMI01. Next base: position 5,690 of record SFIM01000053.1, on the reverse strand, counting down.
GGCGTAGCGCGTGTCAGCCTCAGCCTGCATAGCCAGCTCCAGCATACGCAGCAGGCGCGGCATGGAGATTTCCTCGCTTTGCGCGCGATAGCGCTGCGCGCCCTCGCCCGTCATTTCTGCGGCCGGACGTGCGCCCAGCTTAAAGGCGGCTACCTGGCGCACATGCGCGGCGAAATCGCGCAGGAACACCTGCACGTCGCGACCCGCGCGCATCATATCGTCAATCATATTGAGCACCCGCGTGCCGTCGGAGGCGGCGATGGCGGAAGCAAAATCAAACAAAAACTCGCTGTCGGACGCGCCCAGCGCCTGGCGCACCAGGTGCTCGGTCAGCCGCTCGCCCGAGCCTATGCACATATCCAGCAGGCTCCAGGCGTCGCGCATGCTGCCGTCGGCGGCGCGGGCAATCAGCGACAGCGCGGCAGGCTCGGCGTCCTTCAGCTCCGGCAGAGCGGTCAGGATGCGCGCGGTCATCTGCTCCTCGGTCAGGCGGCCGAAATCAAACCGCTGGCAGCGGGACAGGATGGTGGCCGGGATCTTCTGCGGCTCGGTGGTGGCCAGGATGAACACCATGTAGGAGGGCGGCTCCTCCAGCGTTTTGAGCAAGGCGTTGAAGGCGGCGTTGGACAGCATGTGCACTTCGTCGATGATATACACCTTGTACTTGCTGAACTGCGGCGGGTAATCCACCTTTTCCAGCAGGTCGCGGATTTCCTCCACGCGGCTGTTGCTGGCCGCGTCCATCTCAAACACATCCAGCGATGCGTCCTCCATCAGCGCCTTGCAGGCGGGGCACGCCAGGCAGGGATCGCCGTCCTGCGGGTTTTCGCAGTTGATGGCGCGGGCCATGATCTTGGCCGCGCTGGTTTTGCCCGTGCCGCGGCTGCCGCAGAAAAGATAGGCATGGGCGATGCGCCCGCTGGCTACCTGATGCCGCAGCGTGCGGATGACGGCCTCCTGACCGGCCATTTCGGAAAAAGTGCGGGGCCGCCACTTGCGATACAGCGCCTGATACATGGTTGCAATTCCTCCTGTAACGATGCGTTTATTATCCCCTATTTTTGCGCGGATGGCAAGTGGCCGGTGCAATTTTCTTTGATCTATGATATAATTTGAAAAGGTTTATTCTTAAAGGAGGGCGTTTCTATGCAGTATGTACCCTTTGGCGATCTGGGCTTTAATATTTCCCGCTTGGGCTTTGGCATGATGCGTCTGCCTAAAGTGACGCTGCCCGACGGCTCCACGGCGCTGGACGAGGCGCGCGCAACGGCCATGCTGCGCTCGGCCATCGATCAGGGGCTGAGCTATGTCGATACGGCCTATCCCTACTGCGATGGGCAAAGCGAACCGCTGGTGGGCCGCATCCTCAAGGACGGCTACCGCGAGCGCGTGAAGCTGGCCACCAAGCTGCCCGTGTGGAAGGTGGAAACCCGGCAGGATATGGACGCGGTGCTGGACGAGCAGCTCAAGCGCCTGGACGTGCCCTATGTGGACTTTTATCTTTTGCACGCCCTGGGGCGCGAGCGCTGGGAAAAGATGAAGGCGCTGGGCGTGCGCGAGTTTCTGGACAGCGCGGTCAAGGACGGCCGCATCCGCTATCCCGCGTTTTCCTTCCATGATGATTACGAGGTGTTCCGCGATATCCTGACCAGCTATGACTGGCGCATGGCGCAGATTCAGTTTAACTATCTGGATATCCGCCATCAGGCGGGGCTGCGCGGCATCCGTCTGGCGCGCGCGCGCAGGGTGCCGCTGGTGGTGATGGAGCCGCTGCGCGGCGGCGCGCTGGCCAATCCGCCCGCCGAGGTGCGCGCGATGATGGAGCGCTATCCCGTGCAGTGCTCGCCGGTGGAATGGGCCTTCCGCTATGTGGGCGATTTTGATCAGGTGGCGGTGATGCTGTCGGGCATGAGCGATGAAGCGCAGGTGCAGGATAATCTGCGCATCTTTGAAAACGTGCGCCCCGGCTGCCTGAGCGACGCGGACAAGCGGCTCATTGCCCGCCTGCGCGCAGGCTATCGCAAGCGCATGCCCATCGGCTGCACGGGCTGCGCCTACTGCGTGCCCTGCCCCAGGGGCGTGGGCATTCCGCGCGTGTTCGCCGCCTACAACGAAGCGGCGATGTTCGACCGCATGGCGGACTTCCCGCGCCGGTATCAGAGCTTTGTGGAAAACGAGCAGGACGCGGGCCGCTGCGTGCGCTGCGGGCTGTGCGAGGGCAAGTGCCCGCAGCATCTGCCCATCCGCGACTGGCTGCAGACCGTGCATACCGCCGGGCAGAAGAGCGAATAATACCGGGTATGAGAACCAAGCTATTCGGCGTTGTTTCAATCTACGGCGTGCTGATTGCCCTGGCCGTGCTGTGCGCGGTGATCCTGTGCCAGCGCGAAGGGCGGCGGCGCGGACTGCCTGAGGATATCGGGCTGGACATGGCGCTGTGGGCCGTGCCCCTGGGCGTGGTATGCGCGCGGCTGTACTATGTGATTTTCCGGTGGGATTACTATGCGCAAAACCCCGTCAGCATCCTGTATTTCTGGCAGGGCGGACTGGCGATATACGGCGGGGTCATCGGCGGCGCGCTGGGGCTGTATCTGCTGTCCCGGCGGCGGCGCATATCCTGCCTGACGCTGTTTGACATGGCCGCGCCGCTGGTGATCCTGGGGCAGGCCATCGGCCGCTGGGGCAATCTTTTCAATGGCGAGGCATACGGATACCCGGTGCAGTCGGCCTTCTGGCAGTTTTTCCCCGTGGCGGTTCAGGTGGACGGCGTATGGCACCTGGCAACGTTCTTTTATGAGTCCTGCTGGGATCTGGCGGGCTTTATTGTGCTGTGGCGCTATCGTCTGCGCGCGCGGCGCGCGGGGGATGTGTTTTTCCTGTACCTGCTCTGGTACGGCGCGGGGCGCACTATCATCGAGGGCTTGCGCACGGACAGCCTGATGCTGGGGCCCATCCGGGTATCGCAGCTGCTGAGCCTGGCGCTGTGCCTGTGCGGGCTGGCGCACTTCTGGCGGGGAAAACGTTGCCTTCTTCAAGAAAGGAAGTAATGTCCCCCTTGTCCCTTCCACGCAAAACCCGGCCGGGCGTTTCCGCCCAGCCGGGTAAATCCGCGCCGCCTTACAGACCCTGGCGCATCTGCTGGTATTTCTGCTTGGCCGTCTGCAATTCAGGCTGCGGGGCGGGCTTGGTCTGATACCAGCCATGCTCGTTCATGAGCTGGAACACCTGCAGCTGATCCTGGCCGATCTGCATGAACATATCGTTGAGCACATTGCGCAGGCCCGCGTGGCTGCCCTCCACCACCTCGGAGGAGATGTTGGCCATCAACGCCTTTTCCTGATAGAGCAGATCGTAGGCCAATTCCTGATCGCTCAGGCCCATGGGCGCGGGCTGCTGGTTCATGCCCTGCTGATTCTGATAGGTTTGCATATTCTCATTCCCTCCCTGTTACTGACAGCCGTTCAAAAAGGCGTACAGCGCGTCGAACTGCTGGCGATGATGCTGCGCAATGGCGCCCGCCAGGGTGCGCAGCTGCGGGTTCTGAAAGCTGCCGGCATAGCCCTGCGCCACGCGGCAGGCGGTGGCCAGATGGGTCAGCTGATCCTCGATGACCGTCAAATCCTTGCTGGTCAGGCTGCATCCGCATTGAGAAGCCATAAACAAATCCCTCCTTGTTTGATTGGGTACGCACACAGTATGTCCCATCAGTGAAGAAAGTATGAGGTGAAACTGTGGAAAAATGGAAAGCCTCGCTCTATCGCGCGGCGCTGGCGCTGCAGCCGCGGCCAGCCTGGCTGCGCGCGGGCGCGCAGCTCTTTAGCGCGCAGGGCAATATTCCCGCCCGGCAGGCAGAGGGCATTCGCCGCGCGCTCCAGGCTCACTGTGCCGTGGGCGCGGCGGTGGCGCTGTTTGACGATGCGGCTGTCACCGGCACGCTTGCCTATGGCGCGGCGCGCTTTGAAAACGGCCGCCCCGTGCCCGTCACGCCGGATACGGTGTTCCGGGCAGCCTCGGTCAGCAAGCATGTCACCGCCCTGGCCGTCATGCGCCTTGCGCAGACGGGACAGATCGATCTGGACGCGGACGTGGACGAGTACCTGCCCTGTTCGCTGCGGCACCCTGCCGCGCCCAAGCTGCCCGTCACCCTGCGGCGGCTGCTGTCGCACACCGCGGGCATCCAGGACGGCGCGTCCTATATCGCCGCGTGCCAGGACAACCCGCCGCTGAGCGCGCTGTTCCCCGGCGATTGCTTCGCCCCCGCGCCAGACCGCTTTGTCTATTCCAACCTGGGCGCGGGCGTTGTCGCCTGCGTGCTGGAGGGCATGCTCGGGCAGGATTTTGAAGCCATCATGCAGCGCGCGCTGTTTGAGCCGCTGGGCATAGCGGCCACGTTCTATCCGCAAAAGGCAGGGGAGAATGTGGCCGACGCCTTCCGCGTGCTGCCCGCGCAGGCTGCGCCCACGCTGAACAACGCCCTGCGCCGCGCGCGTCCGCTGCCCGCGCCCGCGCCCGATCCCGCCCGGCACTACCTGCTCGCGCAGGGCAACCTATACATCTCCGCGCCGGAGCTGGCCAGGCTGGGGCGCGAGGCCATGCAGCCGCGTTATGCGGATATGCGCCGGGGGATTGCACCCTTCGGCGCGCGGGCGTATAATCTAACCGAGGGGATGGGCACGTTCATCGTGCAGGACGCGGCTGTGTGCCCGCACACGCTGTACGGGCATCAGGGGCTGGCCTACGGCGCGATGCACGGGCTGTTTTATGATCCGCAGTCGCGCCGCGGCTTCGCGCTGCTGACCAGCGGCGCAAGCGAGGCGCGCGACGGCGTGTTATCCGACCTGAATAAAGCCATCATGAGGCAGGTATTTACCGATGATTGAAAGAGTGCTGGAAATCAAAAAGGCGCGCGGCTGCGCCGTGCTGCAATTGGAAAGCGGTGTGCTGCGCGTGCCGCTATCCCTGCTGCGCGAGCGCCCCGTGCGCGCGGGCGAGGTGCTGGATACCCAGGCGTACCGGCTGTTTATCGCCCAGCGCGGCTACACGCACGCGCTGGATCACGCGGTGCGGCTGCTGTCGCTGTGCGACCGCAGCGAAAATGAGGTGCGCCGCCGTCTGCTGGATAGCGGCTATCCTGCCGCGTGCGTGGATCGGGTGATTGAAAAGCTATACGAGGCCGAGCTGCTGGACGACGAAGCCTACGCCCAGCGCTGGGCGCAGAGCCGCGCGCACAAGCATGGCCGCGCCCGCATCGAGCGGGAGCTGACCCGCCGCGGGGTCAGCCGCGAGGTGGCGCAAAGCGCCGTATCCGAATTATCCGACGAGGAGCAGTTGGCTGACGCGGTGCGGCTGACGGGCAAGTTCCTGGCCCGCACGCAGGGGGATTTCAACCGTTCGCTCTACAACCGCACGCTGGCGATGCTGGCGCGCCACGGCTATGACGCGGATATCGCCCGGCGCGCCCTGCAAATCATCGCGGAGGGCAAGGATGAAACGCCCGACGACGGGGACGATGCGGAATAAATCCTTCTAAGATACTCAAGCATACATGCAAAAGGCGGCTGAGCTGCATTTGCTCAGCCGCCGCTTGATTATTGTCGCTTCAGCGAAGAAGAAAACCACCAGCGGAGCTGGTGAGAGGGAAAAGCTTAAGATACAGGAAGCGCCTCCTTTGCTATAATGAGAGCAGGTCT
>SFIM01000006.1 GCA_004556155.1 Clostridiales bacterium | reverse complement strand
CTCGGCGCCGTTCCCTGAGCGCTTGGATATAATAGCACATCTCCCCTCCTCTTGTCAACACCTTTTTTGAAGTTTTTTAAGGTTTTTTTGAAGGTTTTTTCAATTCCGTATATACTTCAGTATTATTCCATAGAACATTCGTATTTTTAGCAATATATAGTATATCACTCAATCATTAGCAACTATTCCGTTCGCTTTTTATCCACAATCCATCCACAGTAAAAACACGCCGGGAAGCGTTTTTGCTCCCCGGCGCACCGTTCCGCACGTATTTTTCTAATTTCAGTTATTGCAATTTCCGTTGCAGCGGTTGCAGCCACAGCTGTTATTGCAGCCGCAGCCGCCCGTGTTGGTCGTATTATCGGATGCCGTATTCTCGCACAAATTGAGCGAGGGGAACAGCGGCAGGGAGAAGAATTCGTCGCAGACGTTGTCGGCAAACTCCTCGCAGGGCGGAATGGAGCAGAAGCCGTAGCTGGGAATCAGGATTTCCACCCGCGCCAGCACCTTGAGGATGATGGACACGCAGATGGTCAGGCGGAACACATTGTCGCCGCGGTAGGTACCGGATACGCAGATGGCGCTGGCCATGCCCTCCAGCGTATAGGGCACGATGGAATCGTCGGGAACGCTGAGCAGCACATCCTTGTTTACGCGCACAACGCCCTTGCCGATGTATTCCACGCAGCGGGAGTCGGTAAACAGGATATCGATGGGGATATCGATATAGCCGCGCACACGGGCGAAGCAGGGACGATCGCACAGGCGCTCGACCGTCAGATTGGAGATATCGATATCCGTAGTGCTGGAGCGGCAGCTTTCAAAGGTGATGGGCGGCACAGGCGCACTGGCCGGAGGCGTAGTCTCGTTGGAATTATTGCAGCAGCACTTGTTCACCACCTGCGCATAGCTGGTGATGGTCACATCCTTGTTGGTCAGCTGTTCCTGCTGCAAGCAGCTATCGTACACCCGCTGCACCTGGATGCACACCTTTTCATTCAGTCCGTCCAGCGCGCTGCCCGAAATTTCACCGGGGCTGTTGGCAGGGTCGGCGTTCTTATAAGAGTAGAAAGACATACCCTCTCCTCCTTGCATTTGCCCTGGGATGATCCGCAGGGCGATTGGCCGCGTCGCGGCTTACATTTTCATGCTATGCAGGGGCGGAGAGGGGGTGAAAAGATTCTAAGCAAAAAGCAGCCGCCTCCCTATACAGGAAGCAGCCGCTTCTTCATCCGGTTTATCCGCCAGTTCATTATTGCTTGATTTCTTCCAGCCTGCCCTGATACACATACGATCCGCTGGCATTGAAGGCGATGTACAGATCGTCGCCCACATGGAACACATCCTCGATCTCCTGGAAGGAGCCGACGCGTACGGTATTGATATAGTTGCCATCCCAATCGTAGATGACAATCTGGTTCACGGTGCAGTCTTTGTTGTTCTGGGGGAAATAGATATACTTGTCGTCGCAGTCCACACCCTGCTTGACCAGGCCGGTATCCTTGCCATAATAATAGGCCACCTTATTGAGCTGACCGTCCAGGATCATAAAGTTAAAGGTGCCGCTGATGCCCACCACATACTGATCGCGGCTTTCGCAATAGCCGATGGCGTACATATCCTGATTAAGCTGCACGGTTTCGGCAATTTGCAGCGTATCGGTATCCACAAAGCTCAGGGTATTATAACGCGGCTTGTTATGCACCACCACCAGCTGCTTGCGGGCGGGATTGTAGCCCATGCAGTTGCCGTGGGAGAGATCCAGGCCGTATACGGTATCTGCAACCGTCCAATCCTGCATATTCACCTTCCAGATAGAGCACAGATGATCCACCTGGTTTTCCATGATCATATAGGCAAACTCGCCGTCCGTCGTAGCGCCCTGCTGCACATGATAGTTGCGGGTCGCCAGCTCATTGGGAGGAGCGAGCATGATTTTGCGGGTCAGCTTGATTTTGTAATTGTCCTCGGGCGTAACGTCGCGCAGCGTCAGCACAGCCTCGGAGGCAAAGGCAGCGGCGGTCAGGCATAGCAGCAGCAGGGACAGCAGCAGCGCGATGATTTTCTTACACATGTTGTTCTTTTTCCTTTCGCTGGTTGTTTTGTTCCAGGCGCTCCAGGCGCTGGTCAATTCGTTGTTGATTTTCCAATATGCGATCCAGCTTGCGGTACAGATCATCGATGATCAGCTCATTTTTCAGGTTCACGCGATAATCGTTCTCCGCGCGCTGGCGATCCTTTGCCTCCTGGCGGTTCTGGCTCATCATAATCAGCGGAGCCTGCACCGCGGCAATGCAGGATAGCACCAAATTCAGCAGGATAAACGGGTAAGCGTCAAAGGCGCGGGACGCCAGCAGAACATTGCCCGCCATCCACAGCACCATCACCGCAATAAAGCTGAAGATAAACGCCCAGCTGCCCGCGAACCGCGCAACCGCATCGGCCGCGCGCTGCCCCAAGGTGCTTTTTTCATCCTGCGCAGCTCTTTGTGTGATGCCCGTCAGGGTCAATTGGCGTATCAGCTCTTCATCGGTGAACTCCCGATCCGTCACATCCAGCAGTTCCTTGATGACCTTGCGTCTTTCATCGTTCATTTTCATGCGTTTTTCCTCCGGCCAAAGCCGATTGATAAAATCAGTATAGCATATAGGCCCGGTTTCGGCAAGAAAATTTGCTTGATTGACCCGTCTATCCGGGCATGCTACAATAGCAAGGAAAACAACCCTTGAAGGAGGTTTTAAAAATGAACGGTCCCATGAAAAACATCGACAAGGCGCAGGTGCTGGTGCTGCGCGATCAGGTTGCCTATCAGGATGGGCAGATCGTCAGCAAAACCCTGGCGCAGAACAGCAATGTAAGCATCACCCTGTTTTCCTTTGATAAGGGCGAGGAAATCAGCTCCCACAAGGCGGGCGGCGACGCCTTTGTCACCTGCCTGGACGGCGAGGGTGAAATCACCATCGACGGTGAAAAATACATCCTGCACACTGGCGAATCCATCGTGATGCCTAAGGATCACCCGCACGCGGTGTTCGGCAAGGAAAAGTTCAAGATGCTGCTGGTAGTGGTATTCTAATTTTCAAAAGCAAAAACAACACCGGCGCTTTTCGCAATGAAAGGCGCCGGTATTCTTATTAGTTGTATTTGGCCGTCACGCTCATCGGGATGCCCCAAATGTAATAGGTAATCTTAAAGCTGCGCGATACCTGGCGGTCGGTCTGGTTCTGCGCGCTGGTCAGCACCACGCTCCACACGTCGCGTTCGCCCCCGGCGGATACGATGGTATTGGCGTTTACCTGCGAAGCGTCGCTGGTGGCATAGGCCAGCACATCGCCGTTGGCGGGGATGTGCTGTATTTCCACCATCTCCGCGTCGATGAGCCCGCCGTTGCGCAGCCGGAAGGTATAGGTAAAAAAGCTGTAATCCGCCGCCGTGCCCGGCACGCTTTCGGTAAAGGCCGTGCCGTTGAGCGCGCCGCGGTCCACCGCCGTCTGCAGGGCGGTAAACTCCTGGACGCGCTCGCCTCCGGCGGCCGTTTTCAGCTCCACCGATACCACCTGCAGCCGGGCGTTGGCATAGGTATACGCGCCCAGCCCCGCCGCGGCGATCACCAGAACGACCATAAAAATGGCTACATATTTCATCGCTTTCACTCCATAGAGGACAGAATGCTGTTCATGCGCTGAATCATTTCTGCATCCTTCAAGCGGAATTTGATTTCCACGCGGCGGGAGCGCTCCTGATCCTCGACGCCATTTTCATCATAGACTGGATCGGAGAAGCTGCGGCCCTGCGCGGTGATGATGGACTTGAGCCGCGTTTTCTGCGTCTGGGTCAGGGTGCCCATGTTCAGGCAGTACTTGGCCACGTTGAGCGCGCGGTTCTGCGACAGCTCCAGGTTATGCTCGTAGCTGCCGGTAGAATCGGTATGTCCTTCTATTATAATTTCCGCCACATAGTCGCGGTATTCATCCTGCAAAAGCACGCCCAGGTATACGGGAATCAGACGATTCAGCTGCGCCAGACCCTCGGCCTTGAGGGTGCTGCTGCCTGTTTCAAACATCAGGCTGCTGTCCAGCACAATATCGCCCGTCTTTTCATCCACCGTAGCCGATATGCGCGCGCTGGCCAGCTGGGCGCTCAGCTCCTGCACAATGCGGGTGCGAACGCCCAGAATGTCGGCAATCTGCGCCTGGTAGTCGCTCAGCTCCTTTTCCTGGTTGGCCAGCACCAATTGCAATGCGTCGATGCGGTTCTGCTGGTCGGCCAGGTCAGCCTCCTTGAGCACAATCTGCGCCAGCAGCCGCTCGTTCTCAGCCTCGCGTTCGCTCAATTTCACCTGGGCGGCGTTTAGATCCTGCTCCTTGGTATCCAGTTGAATCTGGATAGCCGCCAGATCCTCCTCCTTGCCCATCAGCTCCACGCGGGTGGTTTCCAAATCCTTTTCCTTCTGGCTCAGGGTAATCTGCGCCGCCTCCAATTGAGCCTGCTGCTCGCCCACCTGATCCAGCAGCGTATAATAATGATAAATACACAGCGTGATGGCCAGGATGAACATCAGCAGCAGCGAGCACATCATATCCGAATAGGATATCCAGTGCGTGCCGCCGTCGCCGCCCCGGCGCGCGCGGCTCATGTGCCTGCTCATGCTCAGCCCTCCTTATCCGCCTTTTCGCCCAGCGCGTCGCCCGCCGCCTGCACGCTGCGGGTCATATCGCCCAGGGCGCGCTGCAGCTGCGACAGGGCGGAGAGCAGCCCGTCGGTGCCGGCGTTCAGGCGATCCGCCTTATCGGTATAGGCGCTTTGCGCGGTCTTGGCCGTTTTTTCAATGCTTTCCAGCTTGCCGTCCAGCAGGGACACCACGGCGTGCATGTTTTCTTCAAACAGGCCCATGGTGCGGGACAGACCGCCGCTGATGTTTTCCACAAAGGAGGTATAGCTCTGGCTCAGCTCGCGGCTGCTGTCGCGCATGGCGTCGGCCATCTTCTGCGCGTCCGCGCCCGATGCGTCCGCCTGCTGATGTACAGCCTCCAGCACGCGCCCGCTCCACTGGGCGTATTCCTGCATGCTGGTCTGCAGCCGGTCATGGCCGGCGCGCAGGTTCATCAAATAATCCGTCTGCTCCTGCGCAGCGGCATGCATGGCATTCAAAAGCTCCTGCGTTTTCTGGGCAAAATCGCCCTGCTGATCGCGCAGCGAAGCCGCGTCGGAAGCATACTCGGCCATACGATCGGCCACCTGATGCATCAGCGTGCCGGTATCCTGCATGCCGCCCATGATGGCCGAAGCCGCCTGCAGCGAAGCGTTGAGCGTATCATAATCCATATGCTGAGATTGGTTGATGGCCGTCAGCGTTTGCCCAAGCTGCGTAAACTGCCCGCCCAGCGCGCCGTTCATGCGGTTGATAAACGCGCCCACAATCTGATCCAGCCCTTCGATCTGCGCCTGGGTTTGCCCGGCGATAAAGCGATTCATGGACTGCGCCACGGGAGCCAGGCTCTTTTCCACCGCCACGGTCATACCGCTGCTGACGCGGTCGCCGATTTCCGTCACCGCATGGCGCAGGAATGCCGCGCGATCCTCCTGCTGGCAAATGGCCTGCACGTTATCGCTCAGCGGCTGCTGCATGACAAACTCGGTAAAGGCCTCGTAAAATTCATCCAGCGCCTTTTGCGCCGAGCCGATGGCTGCGTGGTTGAGGATATTAAAGGCCAGCGAGCACGAGCAGCCCGCAATGGAGGTGCCAAAGGCAAAGTTCATGCCGTTGATCATATCCGAAATGCCCGTCATGGTGCTGGCCGCGTCGGACAGGTTCAGCGCACCCAGGCCGCGCACCAGGCCGATAAACGTGCCCAGGATGCCCAGCGAGGTCAGGATGCCGGGGATCACCTCGCCCAGCTGCGTGTGGCAATGCTCGTAGATTACGGTATCGTCGTTGATGTAATCCTCCGCATTGCAGTTCATGCCGCGGCTGTCCAATTGCTCGGCGTTGACCAGAAAGCGCTTCCACGCCGTGCGCATGCGCTTGCCCAGGAACAGCGGATCCTGCCACACGGGCTGGGAGCCATCCTTCAGCGTCATCATTTCCAGCCGGTGCACAGCGCGGCGCAATGCCCGCGCGCAGGAGCGGCAAACGATTGTACACTTGATAAACCCCGTCAGGCACACGGCCGCGATGGCGCCATATATCAATAAATCGATCAGATTTCCGGTAAGCTTTTGCATCAGGTCCTGCATACGGCGTTCCTCCCTTGGTAATGCTGCTTCTATTGTAATGGATTTCGCCTCAAATTGCAACGAAATTGTTACAATATAAGTAATTTATTTAACTATTATGTGTATTCTTTCTCGCATTGACAAATGTCTGGCTTTATGATGTAATATAGGATACGATTGTTATCTGCTTACGGAGGTGGAAGCTTGATCCGGGTTGATGATTTTGTCAAGGCGCTGTCGCTTACCACGCTGTGCGCCTCCTCCAAAAATGAATGGCCTATCGAATCGGCCGACCTGAACCGTCCCGGCCTGCAATTTGCCGGGCACTACGAATACTTCGCCATGGAGCGTCCGCAGGTCATCGGCAAAGCGGAGATGGGCTATCTGGAATCGCTGGAGCCCGAGGTTCGGGTGGCGCGGTTGCGCAAGTTCTTTTCCTATCCCATCCCGTGCGTCATCCTGTGCCGCGGCATGCGCCCGCCGGAGGAGCTGGTCCCCCTGGCCAAGGAGCACGACGTGCCTGTTTTCCAGACGGACGTAGTAACCACCCGTTTCTTCATGAACGCCATCATCTACATGCGCCAGTGCCTGGCTCCGCGCGAAACGCTGCACGGCGTGCTGCTGGAGGTATACGGCGTGGGCGTGCTGATCACCGGCCGCAGCGGCGTAGGCAAAAGCGAAGCGGCGCTGGAGCTGGTCAAGCGCGGCCATCAGCTGGTGGCGGACGACGTGGTGGATGTGTGCAAGGTATCGGACGATCGCCTGACGGGCGAATCCCCCGAGATGGTGCGCCACCTGATGGAAATCCGCGGCATCGGCATCATCGATATCAAGGCCATGTACGGCATCGGCTCGGTGCTGATGCGCAAGTCCATCGACCTGGTGGTGCACCTGGAAAAATGGGATGAAACCAAGGAATACGACCGCTACGGCCTGACGGACGAATACACCTCCATCATGGATGTGAAGGTGCCCCGCATCGTGCTTCCCGTGCGTCCGGGCCGCAACCTGGCCATCATCATCGAGGTGGCCGCGCGCAACTTCAGCCTGAAAAAGCTGGGTTATTCCGCCGCGCAGGAGCTGGATCGCCGCACCAATGAAATGATGCAGCAACGCATGCAGGATATGAAGCTGTAACTCAATCATCCGTTACAAAGGAGACTTTGATTATGTACTACATCGGCATCGATCTGGGCGGCACCAACATCGCCGTCGGCCTGGTCAGCGAGGATGGCAAGATCCTGCGCAAGGCCGAAACCCCTACCCTGGCCAAGCGTCCCTACGCCGACATTGTGCGCGATATGGCCGCGTGCATCGCCAAGCTCCTGGACGAGGCGAAGCTGACCACGCAGGATATCGCCGCCATCGGCATCGGTATTCCCGGCATTGCCGAGCAGAAAACCGGCCGCGTCATCTTCTGCACCAATCTCGGCTGGCGCAACATTCCCCTGCGCGACGAGCTGAAATCCTACTACGACCTGCCCATCTTCATCGATAACGACGCGACGGTGGCCGGCTGGGCCGAGTATCAGGCGGGCGTAAGCCGCAATACCAGCTCCTCCGTTTTCCTCACCCTGGGCACGGGAGTGGGCGCGGGCATCATTGTGGACGGCAAAATCTGGTCCGGCGCGCACGGCGCGGCCAGCGAGCTGGGCCACCTGATCATCGAGGTGGACGGTATCCCCTGCACCTGCGGCAAGTGCGGCTGCACTGAGCGCTACTGCTCGGCCACAGCCATCATCCGCATGGCCAAGGAAGCCTGCGCGCTGCATCCCGACTGCGCCATCCTGAAGGCCGTGAACGGCGATGTGGACAAGATCACCGCCAAGACGGTGTTTGACCTGGCCAAGGAGGGCGACGACATCGCCAACCGCGTGTTCCGCCGCTATGTCAAGTACCTGACCATCGCCATCAACAACGTCGTATCCTTCCTGGATCCGGATATGATCGTGCTGGGCGGCGGAGTCAGCCGCGCGGGCGATTTCCTGCTGGATGCGGTCAGGGAGCTGCTGCCCAAGTATCTGATGTATCCCGTGCTGCCCATGCCCGAAATCGCCCTGGCTCAGCTGGGCAACGACGCGGGCATCATCGGCGCGGCGCTGCTGGGCCGGTAAACGTTTTTCTTCTTCGCGCCATTTCTATCTGAAAAGAGGTTCTTTTATATGGAAAAAGTTCTCGTTCGCCAGCTTTTCCGCCAAACGCCCGCCGACGGCGCGCAGCTTCTCGTCAGCGGCTGGGTGCGCACCGTACGCGACAGCAAGGCCTTTGCCTTCATCGAGCTCAACGACGGTTCCTTCTTTAAAAACCTGCAAATCGTGCTGGATGAATCCGTGCCGGATTTCCGCGAGGTGGTCAAGGTCACCCTGGGCAGCGCCATCGAGGTGGAAGGCACGCTCAAGCTGACCCCCGAAGCCAAGCAACCCTTTGAGCTAAAGGCCAGCCGCGTCACGGTTGTGGGCATGGCTGCGGCCGATTATCCCCTGCAAAAGAAGCGCCACACCGTGGAATACCTGCGCACCCAGGCGCACCTGCGTCCGCGCACCAATCTGTTCTCGGCGGTGTTCCGCATCCGCTCGGTAGCCGCGCAGAGCATCCACCGCTTCTTCGCCGATCAGGGCTTTGTGTATGTGCACACCCCGCTGATCACCGCCAGCGACTGCGAGGGCGCGGGCGAAATGTTCCGTGTGACCACGCTGGATATTGACAATCCTCCCCGCGACGAGCAGGGCCATGTCAAGGTAAGCGAGGACTTCTTTGGCAAGCCCGCTAACCTGACCGTATCCGGCCAGCTGAACGCCGAGGCCTTCTGCATGGCCTTCCGCAATGTGTACACCTTCGGCCCCACCTTCCGCGCCGAAAAGAGCAACACGCCGCGCCACGCGGCGGAATTCTGGATGATCGAGCCTGAAATCGCCTTCGCCGACCTGAACGACGATATGGCGCTTGCCGAGGCCATGGTGCGCTATGTCATCGCCGACGTGATGGAGCGCTGCCCCGAGGAGCTGGATTTTCTTAATTCCTTTGTGGATAAGGGGCTGATCGACCGCCTGACCCACGTGCGCGACAGCGATTTCGCCCGCGTTTCCTATACCGAGGCCATCGAGATCCTCAAAAACTCCGGCGAGCACTTTGAGTACGGCGCTTACTGGGGCATGGATATGCAGACCGAGCACGAGCGCTACCTGGCCGAAAAGCACTTTGGCCGCCCGGTATGCGTGTATAACTACCCCAAGGAAATCAAGGCTTTCTATATGAAGCAGAACGACGACGGCAAGACCGTCGCGGCGGTGGACGTGCTGGTGCCCGGTATTGGCGAATTGATCGGCGGCAGCCAGCGTGAGGATCGTCTGGACGTGCTGGAGGCGCGCATGCATGAGCTGGGGCTGGACTGCGGCAGCTACTGGTGGTATCTGGAGCTGCGCAAGTACGGCTCCACCCCGCACGCGGGCTTCGGCCTGGGCTTTGAGCGCCTGATCATGTACCTGACGGGCGTAAGCAACATCCGCGACGTGCTGCCCTTCCCGCGCACCACGGGCAGCGCCGATTTCTAAGCTGCGATCTTCAATAGGAGGCATGGATATGAAGCGTTTCTGGCTCTGCTGCCTGCTGCTTTTGCTGCTGGCCCTGCCCGCGCTGTGCCAGGCCGAGGGCACGCCTGTCAGCCTGAACGATATGATCAAGACCGATTCCGAGCGGATCGAGCTGCGCTTCCTGGACAGCAAAAACAACGCCAAAACCGACGCGACGCTGCTGCTGTGCTATGGCAAGGAGCGGCTGGAAGTGCTGGTAGTGGACGGCGGCCTGGCCAACTCCCGCTGCTATATGGAGCTGCTGAACCTGCGCAAGGATCTGCTGAGCGCGCTGAACCTGAGCGATCAGGCCAAGAACAAGGATTATCAGCTGCACCTGACGCTCGTGGCCACCCACAGCCACAAGGATCACATCGCCGCCCTGTACAGTGAAATCATCCCCTGCAAGTTCTTTACCATCGACGCGCTGTACATGCCCCCCGCCACCGCGCTGGTAACGGACAACACCTATGACGACAGCAAGAACGGCGACGCGATACACCGCGTCCGCCTGCTGTCCACCATGCGCGATTCCGCACCCAACGCCCCGGTTTACACACTGGATTACGCGCAGGCGCTTACCTTCCCCCTGGCCTGCGGCCAGGCCACGCTTTACGCCCCCATCCAGGATTACGGCGTGGGCGACGCGCTGACCTATATCAAGAATGTATACTATCCCGGCCAGGCCGATAAGGATATCCGCGCCGACCTGCCCGTGGCGGTAGTCAACGCCAACAGCATGTGGCTGCGCGTGGAGCTGGGCGGCAGCAGCGTGCTGTTCACCGGCGATATCATGAAAAAGAAGAGCGACCGTGAGGACGAGCCGATGGACAGGATGATCGCCCATTACGGCGCGGAAACGCTGCGGTCGGATATCGTCAAGTACCCGCATCACGGCATCTCGCGCAACCCCGCCGCCAAGCCCGTCAGCCAGCTGCTGCTCAAGGAGGGCGGCGTGGTCGTGCTGACCACCAAGGGCGCGCGCGAAAAGGCCGGCCAGATGCTGGCCATTTACGACGCGGCCTTCGTCACCACCGAGGACGGCACGCAGACCTTTACCATGACGGCTGAAAGCGTGACGCAGCCCTGATCCTGGGCGGCAAATGCGAAGCACGTCCCCGCTTTGGCTGCAATCGCCGCTTTGTGAATGCTCAGAACGGGTATCCAGCGCAGTCTGGATGCCCGTTCTGTTTTACGCCTGTTATCAAAATATCCGGAGAAAAATCATGATCGATAAAATGCTTGTTCGCGGCGCCAGGGTGCACAACCTCAAAAACGTTGATGTGGATATCCCCCTCAATCAGATCGTCGGCGTCGCCGGGGTATCCGGCTCGGGCAAGTCCTCGCTGGCGCTGGGCGTGCTGTACGCCGAGGGCTCCCGCCGCTATCTGGAGGCGCTGTCCACCTACACCCGCCGCCGCATGACGCAGGCAGCCAAGGCCACGGTGGACGACGTGCTGTATGTGCCCGCCGCGCTGGCGCTGCATCAGCGGCCGGGCGTGCCCGGCATCCGCAGCACCTTCGGCACGGGCACCGAGCTGCTCAACAGCCTGCGCCTGATGTACTCCCGCCTGGCCAGCCATCGCTGCCCCAACGGCCATTATCTGCCGCCCACGCTTGCCGTCGCAGCGGGCAAGGAGCTTGCCTGCCCCGAATGCGGCGCGCGCTTTTATGCCCCCTCCGCCGAGGAGCTGGCCTTCAACTCGCAGGGAGCCTGCCCCAAATGCGGCGGAACGGGCAGCGTGCGCACGGTGGATATGAGCACGCTGGTGCCGGACGATTCGCTCACCATCGACGGCGGGGCCGTCGCCCCCTGGAACAGCCTGATGTGGTCGCTGATGACCGACGTTTGCCGCGAGATGGGCGTGCGCACCGACGTGCCCTTCCGCGATCTGACCGAGCGCGAAAAGGAGATCGTTTTCCACGGCCCGGCGGAAAAGAAGCATATTTTTTACCACGCCAAAAACTCCAATCAGGCGGGCGAACTGGATTTTACCTATTATAACGCCATTTACACCGTGGAAAACGCCCTGGCCAAGGTGAAGGATGAAAAGGGCATGAAGCGCGTGGAAAAGTTTCTGAAGGAGGACGTTTGCCCTGAGTGCGGCGGCACGCGCCTGTCCGCCGCCGCGCGCGCCCCTCTGCTGCGGGGCATCCCGCTAAGCGATGCCTGCGCCATGACGCTGAGCGCGCTGGTGGATTGGGTGCGCGGCGTGCCAGGCAGCCTGCCTGCTGAAATGCGTCCCATGGCCGAAAGCATCTGCGCCGCCTTTGAAAGCACAGCCAGGCGGCTGATGGATCTGGGGCTGGGATATCTGACGCTGGATCGCTCCGCCGCCACGCTGTCCACCGGCGAGCGGCAGCGCATGCAGCTGGCCCGCGCCGTGCGCAACCGCACCACGGGCGTGCTCTATGTGCTGGATGAGCCCAGCATCGGCCTGCATCCGGCCAACATCGTGGGGTTAACCGGCGTGATTCACGATCTGGTGGCCGATGGCAACTCGGTCATCCTGGTTGACCACGATACGCAGATTCTGAAGGAATCCGATTGGATCATCGAGATGGGCCCGCAGGCAGGAGCCAAGGGCGGCCACGTGATCGCCCAGGGCCCGGTGGCTGCGCTGGAAAGCAATCAAAACTCGCAGATCGGGCCATTCTTATCCGGCAAGGCCGAAACCAACCTGCGTCCCCACGCCGCGCGCGATGAAATGTTCAGCCAGGGAACGATTCGCCTGTCCACCGCAAGCATTCACACAGTAAAGCCCCTCAAAATCGACATTCCCAAGGGACGGCTGACCGTCGTAACCGGCGTTTCGGGTTCGGGCAAAACCACCATGGTGCTGGAAAGCCTCATCCCCGCGCTGGAAGCCAGCATCGCCGGGGCCGCCCTGCCCGCCCATATTCGGGAGATCCGCGCCGAGGGCATCGCGCACGTCAAGCTGATTGACGCAACCCCCATCGGCATCAACGTGCGCTCCACCGTGGCTACCTATGCAGGCGTGCATGACGAGCTGCGCAAGCTATACGCCAAATCGCCGGACGCCAGGGCGCACGGCTTCAAAGCCAGCGATTTTTCGTACAACACGGGCAATCTGCGCTGTCCCGGCTGCGACGGCACGGGCGTGGTCAGTCTGGACGTGCAGTTTTTGCCCGATGTGAACATTCCCTGTCCCGATTGCCGCGGCTCGCGCTATGCGCGCGCTGCCTACGATGTAAAGCTGCGCAGCAAGACGGGGCAGACGGTTTCCCTGCCCGAGCTGATGGACATGGACGTAAGCTCGGCCATTGCGTTTTGCCATGATATGAAAACGGTCTGCCAGCGCCTGCAGGTGCTGGAACATTTGGGCTTGGGCTATCTGACACTGGGCGAGGAAACGCCCAGCCTGTCGGGCGGCGAGGCGCAGCGGCTCAAGCTGGCCAGCGAGATTGGCCGCACGCAGACGGACTCGGTATTCGTATTCGACGAGCCCAGCATCGGTCTGCATCCGCTGGATGTGCGGGTGCTGCTGGGCGTGTTCCAGGCGCTGCTGAATAACGGCGCCACGGTCGTTGTCATCGAGCATGATCTGGACGTGATCCGCAACGCGGACTATGTAATCGATATGGGCCCCGGCGGCGGGGAAAGCGGCGGCCGCGTCGTGGCGGTCGGCACACCGCAGGAAATCGCCGCGAATCCAGACAGCATCACAGGCAGATACTTATAATACAAAAAACAGCATGGAAAGCGCCATGCTGTTTTCTTTTTGACGTTCAGGAATCAACCCTCCGGCTGCCAGTCCGGGTTCAGCCGCACCATGTGAATATGATCCTCCCACTTGCCGGCGATGTACAGATACGCGCGGGCAAGGCCCTCCTGATCAAAGCCGCACTTTTCGGCCACACGCAGGGAGGGCAGATTGCGCGGCATGATGTTCGCCTCCAGGCGATGCAGATGCAAATCGTCAAAAGCAAAGCGCGTCAGCCGCGTTAGCGCCTGGGTCATATACCCGCAGTTCAGATACCGTGCGTCCAGCTTATAGGCCACAAAGGCCGAGCGGAACGCTCCCCAAACCACATTGTTGAGCGCGATCATGCCAATGATCTCGCCCGGCTGCGCCTTGCGCTCGATAAAAAAGCGATAGCCCGCGCGCTGTTCCCGCAGCGCCGCAGCCTTGGCAAGCGCATCGCGCTGATACTCCGCCGTATCGATGGGATCAGCGGTGATCGGATCGATAGGCGCAAAGAAATCGCGATTGCGGCGGTAATAATCCGCCGCCTGCTGCGCCAGTGCCGGATCGGCAGGCAGCAGGCGAAGCTCCTCCGTTTCCAGGATCATGTTTGTTTCTCCCCGCGTCATTTTCCCACACAGAAGCGGGAAAAAACGCTGTCCAGCAGTTTTTCGTCCACGCGGTCGCCCGTCACCTCGCCCAGGCAGTCCAGCGCGGCATGCAGATCGATGGCCGCCAGATCCAGCGGCTGGCCGTTTTCCAGCGCGTCCGCCGCCGTCTGCAAATGCTGCGCCGCCGCACGCGCCAGGCGCATGTGGCGTTCGCTGGTCAGGGGCAGCTCGCAGGGCATGCCCGCGCGCCGGGCCAGCTCCTGGCGCAGCGCGTCCATCCCCTCTCCCGTGGCAGCGCTGATGCGCAGCGCCCCGGGCAGCTCAAAGGCGGCGCCGCGATCCGCCTTGTTGCACAGGATCAGGCGCGGATAGCTTTCCGTCTCGCGCAGTAATTCTTCATCCTCGGCCGTCAGGGGCTGCGATCCATCCAGCACCAGCAGCACCAGATCGGCCGCGCGCATGATCTCCCGCGCGCGCTGCACGCCGATGGCCTCCACTGTTTCAGCCTGCTCACGGATGCCCGCAGTATCGCTCAGGTTGACGCGCAGTCCAGCTACCAGAATGCTGCCGCGCACCACATCGCGCGTGGTGCCGGGGATATCGGTCACGATGGCGCGCTCCTCGCAAAGCAGGGCGTTGAGCAGCGAGCTTTTGCCCACATTGGGCCGGCCGCACAGCGCGGCCTCAAAGCCTGTATCCAGCAGGCGCGCCGCGCGCTCATCGCAGGCGGACAGCAGCGTATCCCGCAGCGCCCGCGCCCCGGCAATCACGCTGCCTGCGGCCTCGGCCTCCTCAATTTCCTCCGGATAGTCCAGCGCCGCGGCGACCCCGGCCAGCAAATCGGTCAGGCGCTGCTGCGCATCGCGGATAAAAGCGCTTGCACCGCCGTTGAGCTGCCGCAGCGCCGCGCGCGCCGCCTGTTCGCCCTGCGCGCCGATCACATCCATCACAGCCTCGGCGCGGCTCAGATCCACGCGACCGTTCAGGAAGGCACGGCGGGTAAACTCCCCCGGCTCGGCCGGGCGCGCGCCCAGGCGATACAGCGCCGCCAGCGCTTCGCGGGCAATCTGATCGCCGCCGTGCAGATGAAACTCCGCCACATCCTCGCGCGTATAGGTGCGCGGAGCCAGCATCAGCACAGCCATGCACTCGTCCAGCATCGCGCCGTCAGCATCATACAAATGCCCATAAAGCAGGCGATGGGATTCCACCTGCTGCCTGCCCGCCGGGCGAAAGAGCGCTTCAAAATACGCGCGAGCGTTTTCTCCGCTCACGCGCACAATGGCGATGCCGCCGCGCCCCGGTGGGGTAGCCAGCGCCGCAATGGTATCGTTTTGATATGCCAGCATGCAGCCTCCGCTTACAAAAGCCCCTGATACGCCTTGTCCGCATCCGGACGGCGCGGCGCACGCTGCGCCGTCTCTTCATCCGCAGCGGGCGCATCGGCGTTGGCGGGCATTTCGGACAGATAATGCGGGTGATACACCCGGCGATCCAGCGACCAGATTTTTTCGCTGAACGCGCCCGCGGGCGTGCGGCGCACGATGCCGTTCATCTCGTTCATCCGCGCGTCCAGCACATCCAGCCAGTGCAGCATTTCTGCCTCGGGGAACATGGGCGGACGCGGGCTGCCAAACTCCGCCTCGCCATGGTGGCTGATGACCATGTGCTCCAGCAGCAGCACATACTCATCCTCATCCGGGATGCCCGCGCGGCGCGCGGCCTCGCGCACCTGCGTCACCCCGCGCACCAGATGGCCCAGCAGCAGACCCTCAACCGTATAGTCGTTCACATTGCCCGCATCATCGCTTTGCATCTCTCGGATCTTGCTCAGGTCATGGGCAATAACACCCGCGCACAGAAGATCGGCGTCCAGCCAGGGATATACCTGCAGCATCTGCCGCGCGCCCTTGAGCATGGTGGTGGTATGGTGCAATAGACCGCTGCGTTCGGCATGGTGCAGTCGCTGGGCGGCGGGGAAATACACCAGCTTATCCCCGGCCATGGCAATCAGCTCGCGCAGCACCTTTTGCAGGGTGGCGTTTTTCATCTGGTCGATGGTCGCGGTGATTTCGCCCAGCATCTGCTGGGGCGGATAGGGAGCACAGGGCACCAGCAGCGACATATCCACCTGATCGGCCTCCTCGGCCTCGCGCAGCTTGTTCACCCGCAATTGCAGCCGCCCGTTATACTCCGTCACCGCGGCGCGCACCTTGATGATGGAGCCGTTTTTTGGGGGGTGCACCGTGCCATCCCACATTTTGGCGTTGATATCGCCCGTGCGGTCGCACAGCGTCATATCCAGATACTTGCTGCCATTGGCGGAGGCGCGCTGCTCGGCAGAGCGCACCAGCAGAAAGCCTTCAAATTTTAAATCCTTTGCAAAGCTCGCCACAACGGCCTGTTCCATGGTTTTCTCTCCCTATCCTGCGGCGTTAAGTCTCCACCGCGTCGTCGGTATACATATCCTCAAACAGGGTAAACTCGCTCAGCCAGTTCAGCTTTACCGTGCCCAGCGGGCCGTTGCGCTGCTTGGCGATGATCACCTCGGCGGTGTTGGTTTCCTCGCTCGTCTGGTCATAATACGCCTCGCGGTGCAGGAACATGACCACGTCCGCGTCCTGCTCGATCGAGCCGGAATCGCGCAGGTCGCTCAGCATCGGGCGCTTGACGGTGCGCTGGGTATTGGCACGGCTCAGCTGCGCGCAGGCCAGGATGGGAATTTTCAGCTCCAGCGCGATGGCCTTGAGGCGTCGGCTGATCTCGCTGACCTCCTGCTGACGGTTTTCGCTTTTGCCGTCCGCACCCATCAATTGCAGGTAGTCGATGATCACCAGATCTAATCCCTTTTCCAGCATGATGCGGCGCACGCGGGAACGCATCTGCATGGGGGTCAGGCCGGCGGTATCGTCGATATACACCTTTTCATTGGACAGAGGGTTGACTGTCTGCGCCAGCTTGATCCATTCCTTATCGCGCAGGGTGCCCGAGCGCACATGCTGCATGTCCACGCGCGCGTCGCCGCACAAAAGGCGCATGGCGATCTGCTCGCGCGGCATTTCCAGGCTGAAGATGGCCACGCCAAAGCCCTTGCGCGCGGCGGCTGCGGCCATGTTCAGCGCGATGCTGGTTTTACCCATGCTGGGACGCGCGCCCATCAGGATCAGCTCGCCCCCGTGCATGCCGGTCAGCAGCCTGTCCAGCTGGGTAAAGCCCGTGGTCACGCCCGCCACCTTGCCCTGCAATCGGGCCAGCTCTTCAATCTGCGCGTAGGTGGTATAGAGCACCTCGCGGATATGCACCAGCTGTTCGCCGCCCGTGCGGCGCATGACGATATCAAAGATGGATTTTTCGGCGTGGCTTAAAATATCCTTCAGATCCAGCCGCTGCTCATAGCAGTTGCGGCTGATGGTGCTGGCCGCCTGAATCAGCCTGCGCAGGGTGGATTTTTCCAGAACGATGGTGATGTAATACTGCACGTTGGCCGTTGTGGGCACATATTGCAGCAGTTCCACCAGATAGGACGACCCGCCGACGCCGTTCAGCGTGCCCCGGCGGGACAGCTCCGCATCCACCGTGACCAGATCCACCGCCGTGCTCTGCTGCGCCAGCGCGCGGATGGCGCTGTAAATTTCGCGGTGCGCAGGGGTGTAAAAATCATCCTCCTGCAGCATTTCCATGGCGATGGACACCGCGCGGCCATCCTGCAGAAGCGCGCCAAGCACCGACCGCTCGGCCTCAATGCTTTGCGGGGGTACGGCGGAAAAGGCCGTGGACAGGGCGCCTGGCTGCTCGCTCACAGGAATCAATCCTCCTGAATGTTCTTTACCCGCAGGATCATTTTGGCGTTGATGTTGGGATACACGCGCACGGTCACTTCATAATCGCCCAGCTGACGCACGGGCTCCTTGATTTCCACCTTGCGCTTATCAAACTCGATATCGTAGCCGGCCTTGATCGCATCAGCTACTTCCTGGCCGGTCACGCTGCCGTACAGGCGGCCCTTTTCACCGCACTTAGCCTTGAGAACAACCACCTTGTTTTTCAGCTTGGCGGCAATCTCCTCGGCCGCGGCACGGTTTTCAGCCTCGCGCTTACGCTCGGCCTCACGCTTGCGCTCGATCACGCGGATGGCGTTGTCGTTGGCCTCCATGGCCCATTTGCGCGGAAAAAGAAAATTGCGGGCATAGCCGTCGCTTACGTTGCAGATATCGTCTTTTTTGCCAATGTCCTTGACGTCCGTGAGCAAAATAACCTTCATAATTTCTACTCCTCTCCCCCGTCGCGCGGCTTGAGCGCAGGGCGCAGCCCGCGCGCGTTGTTTATCTGATCGAACACGCCGATAATCATCAGCACGCTCTGGAACAGCGAAACCGTCATGGCCGCAATAATCGCCGCCACGCGCCAGCCCTTGCGCGTGCCGCGCTGGTGCTGGTTAAAGTTGATGGCCGCCAGGCCCTGTACGGCAAAGCACACACAGAACGCCTGCCACATCAGCGCGCCCAGCAGATACAGCGTATCCCCCACGGGCAGACGCATGATCAGGTAACCCACGGCCAGGATGCCGATGCGCAGCCCCCACGGGCGCGGAATGTGCCAATAGCGCAGCTCCGGCATGCCAAGATCGGGAATATCCTGCTCGGGCTCGTCGCGCTTGAAGGCGCGCTTCTGCGCGGCGCGGCGGCCAAAGTAGATGCCCAGACCCATGCCCGTAAGCACGTTTGTGGCCGTACCCGATACCAGCAGCGCGGGCAGCAGGTCATGCAGCAGGCTCATCACCAGCGTGCGGCACTGCAGCGTCAGCTCCTGCGCGGCCTCGGCCGAAAAGGCGTACCCGCCCTCCACAGCCACAAGCGCCGTTTCGCGCATGGCCTGCGGCAGGCTCAGCAGCCCCATCTGATGCAGGGTATACAGCAGACTGTCGCGCATGGCCAGACCGTCCAGGCTTTGCATCACCGCATCGCCCGCGGCGGCATACAGCTGACCGCCCGTCATGCCCTGCACCAGGGCATATATCACCGTCAGCGCGCCGCTGAGCGCCAGCGCCAGCGCAGCGCAGCTATGCCAGAAGGGCTGCCTGCGCAGCAGGCAGTAGACATACACCGCCGTCATAGGCAGCAAATACAGCGCGCCAAAGCCCAGCAGCATCGCCCCGCCCACGCGCAGCAGCGCCGCCAAAGCCATCAGCAGGCAGAAAAACATGGGAATCAGGCCCGCGATCAGGCCGATCATCATCAGCAGCACCGGCATGGAGGAAAGCACGAACACCGCCAGGCTCAACCCCGGAAAAAGAATATTGGCGCTCGTCAGCGCCAGCAGCGCCGCGCATATCACGCAGGCGATGATCGCCGCGCGCAGGGTAGTGCAGGTTTTCAGCCCTCGCTTCATCAGTCCGCTCCTTGCTTTTCCCGGATGGGAAACCGCATAAATTTCCTTATATATTGTAAATCGCGCGCCTGCTTTTGTCAATGCTAAAGCGCCGGGTAGTCCCCCTGCTCCGGATTAAAAAATGCCGCCCCCTGGGCGGCAAAGCGGGAAGCCATCTTCCCTTAAGCGCTTTTATGCATTCTGCACGCGCAGCAGCGTCGTGCCCTTGCTTACATCCTGCGGTTCGCCCGCGGTAATCACCACCAGGTCGCCCTCGTCGATCACATCAGCGTTGCGCGCACAGTCCACCACATGGCGGCACAGCTCCTCAGTGGAGTTCTGCCGCAGCGAACGCACGGGATACACACCCCAGGACAGGGACAGCTGCTGGAAGGTCTTTTCATCGGGGGTTGCGCCCACGATGGGCTCCTCCGGGCGGAATTTGGAAATCCCCCGCGCGCTGCGACCCGTCATCGTCACCGTCAGGATGGCGCGCGCGCCCACATCCCGCGCCGTGGTGCACGCCGCGTCGCAGATGGCGTTGGTCGCGTCGCTCGTGTCCATATCGTGGTCAAAGCCCTTGTACACGCCCATATCGAAGGCGTCGCACTCCGCCTGCGCGGCAATGCGCGCCATGGCGGCCACGGCCTCCACAGGATAGCGGCCGCTGGCACTTTCGCCCGAAAGCATCACGGCCGAGGTGCCGTCAAACACCGCGTTGGCCACGTCGGTAATCTCGGCACGGGTGGGGCTGGGGCTGGCAATCATGGATTCCAGCATCTGCGTGGCGGTAATGGCCACCTTGCCCGCCTGATAACAGCGGCGGATAAAGCGCTTTTGCAAACCGGGCAAACGCTCATAGGCAATTTCCACGCCCATGTCGCCACGCGCCACCATGATGCCATCGCAGTGGGAGAGGATCTCGTCAAAGTTATCCACGCCCTCGCCGTTTTCAATCTTGGCAATCACGCGCACGCGGTGGCCGCCATGATAATTGAGGAAGCGGCGCATCTCGATCATATCCTGCGCGCTGCGGGCAAAGGACGCGGCCACATAATCCACATCGTTTTCAATGCCGAAGATCAGGTCGGACTTGTCCGCCTCGCTCAGGTAAGGCATATTCAGATGCACGCCGGGCACGTTTACGCCCTTATGGGTAGCGATACGGCCGCCATGCTCCACCAGGCAGCGGATATCGGTATCCGTGGTTTCCTGCACGCGCAACGATACGCGGCCGTCGTCGATGAGGATGCGGTCGCCCGCCTTCACCTCGCGCGGCAGCTCGGCATAGGTGATGGATACCTGCGCGGCGTCGCCCTGCACATCGCGGGCAGTCAGGGTAAATTCCGCCCCGTCGGTCAGCATGGCCTCGCCGCCCGCCATATCCTTCAGGCGGATCTCCGGCCCCTTGGTATCCAGCATCACAGCAGCAGCCACGCCCAGACGATCGCGCACGGCGCGGAAGCGCTGCATCATTTCCCGGTGCGATTCATGGGTGCCATGAGAAAAGTTAAACCGGGCCACGTTCATGCCCGCGCGCAGCATGGCTTCCATTACTTTTTCATCCGCGCTGGCGGGGCCCAGGGTGCAGACAATCTTGGTCTTTCTCATTGCAATTCCTCCAAGCTTACTAATAAAGCAAAATTTTCCACATATATAATATATCACAAATTGCAAGCCGCCGCAAGATTGTTTTGCTGCCGCGGCGGTTTTTAGCTTGTTTTTTGAAGCGCAATCAAAAACGCCCCGGCACCAGCCGGAGCGTATATTGTTTTTACAAATCGGATCGATTATTCATTTTCGGGGATGATCGTCATCCGCATGGGATCCAGCGCCGCCTCCGCCTGCTCGGCGGTAAGCAGCCCGCGCTCCACCGCCAGCTGACCCACGGGCACACGCGTGCGCAGGGATTCCTTGGCCAGGGAGCAGGCCGCGTCATAGCCAATCAGCGGGCACAGCGCCGTCACGATGCCCACCGAGCGGTTGATCTCCTCCCGGCACAGGGCGACGTTGGCCACGATGCCGCTGACGCAGTGATCGGTCAGCGTGCGCAGGCCGTTGGTCAGTTGCGCCATGCCCTGGCACAGGCTGTCAAAGATCACCGGCTCAAAGGCGTTCAGTTCCAGCTGGCCGGCCTCGGCCGCCATGGTGACGGTCGTATCAAAGCCGATCAGGCGGAAGGCAATCTGATTGACCACCTCGGCGATGACGGGGTTGACCTTGCCGGGCATGATGGAGGAGCCGTTCTGCCGCGCGGGCAGGTTGATTTCGCCCAGGCCATCGCGCGGGCCGGAGGACATCAGCCGCAGGTCGTTGCAGATCTTGGACAGGCTGACGCCGCAGCTTTTGAGCGCGGAGGACAGGGTGACATAGCAATCCAGATTCTGCGTCGCGTCGATCAGATTATCGCTTTGCGCAAAGGGGATGCCCGTCATTTCAGCCAGGATGGGCACCACGCTGCGCACGAAGTCGGGGGCGGCGTTGATGCCCGTGCCCACGGCCGTGCCGCCCAGGTTCAGCAGCAGCTGCTCCTCCCGGGCGCGGTCGATGCGGCGGTACTCGCGGCGCAGCACGGCGGCGTAGGCGGCAAACTCCTGCCCCAGGCGGATGGGCACCGCATCCTGCAGCTGCGTGCGTCCCATCTTGACCACGGTGTCAAACTCGTGGGCTTTGTCGTCCATCGCGTCGATCAGCCGCTGCAATTCGGGCAGCAGGCGCAGGGCGAAGGTATGCAGCGTCATCTTGCCGCAGGAGGGGTACACATCGTTGGTGGACTGGCCGCAGTTGACGTCGTCGTTGGGGTTGACCAGCGTATAATCGCCCTTTTTGCCGCCCAGGATCTCGATGGCGCGGTTGGCGATGACCTCGTTGGCGTTCATATTGGTGCTGGTGCCCGCGCCGCCCTGGATGGGATCGACGATGAACTGATCGTGCAGCCTGCCCGCGATGATCTCATCGCACGCCTGCTCGATGGCGCGGGACACCTCCTGCCGGATGGTGCCGGCGGCCAGGTTGGCGCGCGCGCAGGCCTTTTTGATCCAGGCGATGCTGACGATCATATCCCTTTGCAGGCGCTGGCCGGTGATGGGAAAGTTTTCCGCCGCGCGGACGGAATGGATGCCGTAGTAAACATCCTGGGGAATGTGCATTTCCCCGATGATATCGTGCTCAATCCTGAACGCCTCGCTCATGGTTGGCCGCCCCTTTCGCATATCGCAAATTGTTGTTGATGTTATTATATGAAGCTGCTATACTATCTGCAAATACTTATATTGTTATCTCTCTTATTTATTTTTATCTATAGGAGGGCGGCCATGTTTCGAGAGATGCGCTATGTTTACGAGGTCTACCGCGAGCGCAGCTTTTCCCGCGCGGCACAGAAGCTGTATATCTCCCAGCCTTCGCTGAGCCTGATGATCAAAAAGGCCGAGGAACGTGTGGGCAGCCCGCTGTTTGACCGCAGCACCATGCCCATCGGCTTGACCGAAGCGGGACGGCAGTATATCCGCGCCGCCGAGCAGATCATGGAAATCGAGGGCTCCTTTCAACAATATATCAGCGATACCGAGGCGTGTCTTAGCGGCACGTTGGCGCTGGGCGGCACCACGCTGTTTACCTCCTATGTGCTGCCGCCGCTGATCAGCGCGTTTTCGGATCGCTTTCCCCGCGTGCAGGTGCGCATTCTGGAGGCGCACACCGCCGCGCTGGAGCGCGAGCTGCGCGAGGGTGAGCTGGACTTTGTGATGGAAAACTGCGCGTTCGACCCTGCGGTATACGACAGCATTGCCTATCGCGCCGAGCGGCTGCTGCTGGCCGTGCCCGCCAGCTTTGCGATTAACGAGGCCGCAGCGGCCTATCGCCTGACGGCGGAGGAGCTGCAGGCAGGCAGGGACGCGCCGGGCGTGCCGCTGGCGCTGTTCAAGGACGAGCCCTTCCTGCTGCTCAAGGAGGGCAACGATACCCGTCAGCGTGCCGACAGGCTGTGCGCCAAAGCGGGCTTTCGCCCCGGCGCGCGGCTGCTGCTGGATCAGCAGCTGACGGCCTACAACCTGGCCTGCTACGGGCTGGGCGTTACCTTTGTCAGCGACACGCTGGCCTGCAGCGTGCCGCCCGACGAAAGGCTGCATTTCTACCTGTTAGATAGCCCGCACGCGCGGCGCGCCGTCAGCCTGGTATACAAGCGCAGCCGCTTCATCACCCGCCCCATGCGCGAATTTCTGCAATTGCTCTCCATCGACGGCGAATAGCTGCATTTGTGCATTTTTGTACCATGCAAACGGTTGTCATTTTGCAGTATTCCAATTTTTCAATAAAAAATATTGACAAATAGCACAAAATCGTATATGATACCGTTGCACGGGAAAGAAAGCGATAATCGAATATGGAAAAGCCCTTTCCTCCGCGCAAATTCGCGGTATATCCGCAAAAAGGAGCGATACCTTCATGAAAAAGTTCTTCGCGCTGCTTCTGGCTCTGTGCCTGGCAATGACGATGGTCGCCTCCGTTGCCTCCGCCGAGGGCGGCAAGGTGTACTACCTCAACTTCAAGCCTGAAGCCGATGCCGCCTGGCAGGCGCTGGCCAAGACCTATACCGAAAAGACCGGCGTGCAGGTGACCGTCGTAACCGCCGCCTCCGGCACCTACTCCCAGACCCTGACCGCTGAAATGGACAAGAGCAGCGCTGCCCCCACCCTGTTCCAGTGCGGCAACCTGGAAGGTCTCCAGACCTGGCGCGATTATATGCTGAATCTGAGCGGCACTGATTTCGCCAACGAAATGACCACCTCCGACTTCAACCTCTACGGCGAAAACGGCGAGCTGCTGGCCGCTGGTTACTGCTACGAGGCTTTCGGCATCATCGTCAACAAGGCGCTGCTGGAAAAGGCCGGCCACAAGCTGGAGGAAATCAAGGATTTCGCCAGTCTGAAGGCTGTCGCCGAGGATATCCACGCCCGCGCTGCGGAGCTGGGCTTTGACGCCTTCACCTCCGCCGGCCTGGACGGCTCCTCCTCCTGGCGCTTCTCCGGCCATCTGGCCAACATGCCCCTGTACTACGAGTTCCGCGATGACAACGTAACCGAGAAGCCCGCCACCATCAAGGGCACCTACCTGGATAACTTCAAGAACATCTGGGATCTGTACATCAACAACTCCGCCACCAAGCCCGCTGATCTGGCCACCGCTACCGGCGATCAGGCTGAATCCGAGTTCGGCACCGGCAAGGCTGCCTTCTATCAGAACGGTACCTGGGAATACGCCACCCTGATTGGCGAAAAGTTCGGCATGAAGTCCGAAGACCTGGCCATGATCCCCATCTACTGCGGCGTTGAGGGCGAGGAAAAGGCCGGCCTGTGCTGCGGCACCGAAAACTGCTGGGCTGTCAACTCCAAGGCTTCTGAGGCCGATATTAAGGCGACCCTGGACTTCCTGTACTGGGTTGTCACCAGCGAAGAAGGCACCGCGATGATGGCCGAGCAGTTTGGCCCCATCCCCTTCAAGGCTGCCAAGGCTTCCTCCAACGTATTCTTCAACGACGCCAACGCCTACATCGCCGATGGCAACTACGTTGTCACCTGGGCCTTCAACTACACCCCCAATGTTGACGCGTGGCGCGCTGGCGTTGTGGACGCCATGATGCAGTATTGCGCCGGCGGCAGCTGGGACAACGTGGTTGACGCGTTCGTTCAGGGCTGGGCCGTGCAGTATGCCAACGCAAACGAATAAGAGCACCTAAGCGCGGGGGAGCGGGATCATTCCCGCCCCCCGATTTTTCCGTACAGGGGGATTTACCATGCAGCAAAAAACGCAGCACAAGCGTAAAAAAGAAACCGTCGCCGTCAATTCGCGCCTGATTCGCCGCCCGATTCAGCGCTGCTTCGCCATCTTTCTGCTGCCTACCTTCGCGGCGTTCTGCATCGGCTTTCTCTGGCCGTTTGTAAAGGGGCTTTATCTTTCCTTCTGCACCTTTACCACCACCAGCAACGCCAAATGGGTGGGGCTGCAAAACTATCAGAAGGCGCTGACGGACGCCAGCTTTCTGCATGCCTTCTGGTATACGGCGCTGGTAGCCATTGTATCACTGATTCTGATTAACGTGCTGTCCTTCGCCGTGGCCTACGCCCTCACGCGCAAAATTCCAGGGGCCAATATCTACCGCGGCGTGTTTTTCATGCCCAACCTGATCGGCGGCATCGTGCTGGGCTACATCTGGCAGCGCATCTTCAACGGCATCCTGCCCACGGCCATCGTGCTCAATACCCACTATGGCTTCTGGGGCTTGATTGTGCTGATGTGCTGGCAGCAGGTGGGCTATATGATGATTATCTATATCGCCGGCCTGCAATCGGTATCCGAGGATATGCTGGAAGCCGCGCGTATCGACGGCGCGAACGGCTGGCAGATCCTGTGGAAGATCACCATTCCCACCGTCATGCCCTCCATCACCATCTGCACCTTCCTGACGCTGACCAACTCCTTTAAGCTGTTTGACCAGAACATGGTGCTCAACGAGGGTCGTCCCTACATCTTCCAAAACGGCGTGCAGATCAAAACCACTGAGATGCTGGCGCTGAACATCTACAATACCTTCTATATGAATGCAAAATCCCGCGGCGTAGGCCAAGCCAAGGCCGTGCTGTTCTTTATCCTGGTGGCCGCCATCGCGCTGATTCAGCTGCGCGCGACCCATGAAAAGGAGGTGCAGCAGTGATGCGTGCCAGTAAAAAATGGGGCATTGCGCTGTCCGTGCTTTTCGCAATTATCAGCCTGTTTTATCTGATGCCCATTGTCGTGGTGCTGATTAATAGCTTTAAGGATAACATTGCCGTTAACTCAAACGTGTTCGCCCTGCCCAACCAGGAAACCTTTGTGGGCTGGAGCAACTATGTAAACGGCCTCACCTCCGGCGCGTATCCCTTCCTGTATTCGGCGGGCTACAGCTTTATGATCACCATCCTGTCGGCTATCCTGATCCTGCTGTGCACCTCCATGGCGGCGTGGTACATCTCCCGCGTGGATGATATCGCCTCCAGGGTGGTGTACTTCCTGTGCGTGTTCTCCATGGTAGTGCCCTTCCAGATGGTCATGTTCACCCTGGCGCGCACGGCCTACACGCTGAAGCTGAACACCCCCTGGAGCATCCCCGTGGTGTATCTGGGCTTTGGCGCGGGCCTGGCGGTGTTTATGTTCAGCGGCTTTGTCAAGGGCATGCCCCTGGCCATGGAGGAAGCCGCGGCCATCGACGGCTGCGGCCCCATCCGCACGTTCTTCGGCGTGGTGCTGCCCATCATGAAGCCCATCTTCATTTCCGTGGGCGTGCTGGAAATCATGTGGGTATGGAACGACTATCTGCTGCCCTACCTGGTACTGGACAGCACCAAGTACAAGACCATCCCCATCCACATCCAGTATCTGCAGGGCAGCTACGGCCATGTAGACCTGGGCGCCATGATGGCGCTGATTATGCTGAGCATCCTGCCCATCATCATCTTCTACCTGTGCTGCCAGAAGTACATCATCGCGGGCGTAACCGCGGGCGCGGTAAAAGGCTAAAAAAGGCCATCCCCTAAACCAGGGATTATCTTTGAAGGAGCTTCGGCTCCTTCATTTTTACGTTTCATGCAATTGACAGCCACCGCGCAACAGGATACA
This sequence comes from Clostridiales bacterium, assembly GCA_004556155.1. Classification (GTDB taxonomy): domain Bacteria; phylum Bacillota; class Clostridia; order Christensenellales; family Aristaeellaceae; genus SFMI01. The sequence goes on along the minus strand of SFIM01000006.1, from coordinate 64,001 downwards.
ATGATACAGTATTATGCGTATGCTATACGCTGCGTTTGGAGGCGATTGCTTGCACAAGTGGGATGTTCGCTTTATGGATATGGCGCATCTGGTATCCACCTGGACCAGCTGCTATACCCCCGGCCGGGCCATCGGCGCTGTGATTGTAAAGGACAAGCGCGTGATGACCACCGGCTATAACGGCGCGCCCGCCGGCCTGCCCACCTGCAAGGAACGCGGCGAGTGCCTGCGCCGCAAGCTGGGCGTGGCAAGCGGCACGCACGCTGAAATCTGCTATGCCGTGCATGCCGAGCAAAACGCCATCATTCAGGCCGCCAGGCTGGGCGTGTCCATCGACGGCGCAACGCTATACTGCACGCATCAGCCCTGCTCGCTGTGCACGCGCATGATCATCAACGCCGGCATTCGCCGCGTTGTGTACGAGCAGGGATACCCGGACGATTTCTCCCTGCAGCTGTTCCATGACGCGCAGATTCCCATTGAACAATACGACCCCGCCACGGGAGGTACTACGCCATGCTGAAAAAGATCATTGCAGTTTTGCTGATTCTCTGCCTGTCTCTGCCCGTCTGCGCGCTGGCGCAGCAGGATCCCAAGCCCATCGCCACTTACGCGCCGCAGGATATCCCCAAAACGCCTGAGGGCGTGCATCATTACCTGCTGCTGTGCGCCGACACCTGGAAGTGCGATATCAACAACATGGATAACTACACCGACGGCATCATGCTGGTGACGGTGGATACCGTGGCGCACCGCATCATGCTCACCTCGTTTATCCGCGATATGCTGGTGCTGCGCCCTGACGGCAAGTACGGCCGCATCAACGCTGTAGCCAGCCGCTTTGGCCTGCAGGGGCTGGTGGATACCATCAACTCGCACTTTGGCCTGGAAATCGACAAGTATATCCTGGTGGACTGGACGGACGTGGGCGAGATCATCGACGCGCTGGGCGGCGTGGATATCACCATTACCAGCGGCGAAGCCACCCGGCTGCGCGATAAGCTGACCTATAAGTCCGACTGGACGGAGCCTGTGCTGTCGGGCGCTGGCACCTATCACTTCCGTGGCTATGCGGCGGTTATCTATATGCGCATCCGTTCCAGCGGCCGCGTGGACGGCGAGAGCTACGACTACCGCCGCACCACCCGCGCGCGCAACGTGGTATCCTCCCTGGCCGATAGCCTGCGCGATATCACCTGGCCCGAGGCTACCAAGCTGGCCACTGTGACCATCTGGAAAAGCATTGTGGATACCAATATGACCCTGGCCGATATGATGACCGCGGCGGGCTATGCCTTTGACCTGCGCAGCGCCGAAATTGAGCAGCTGCGCATCCCCGTGGGCAATACGGGGCATGAATTCTACTATTACGATATGGCCACGCAGGAAATTGACTACGAGGCCAACCGCGAAGCCCTGCAGGCTTTCCTGCTGGAAAGCTATACCGTGCGCGGTGTGGACGACGCGGATGACTGGGACTGGTAATAAATATACATCCGCATTTTTGAGGGGGTTCTGCCTGTGTTGGATACTGTTTTGCACGCAATTCTTGATTTTGTCGGCGCGCACTCGGCGCTTTTGACGGTTTTGATTTTGATTGCCCTGGGCGTGGGCATGGTGCTGTGCCTGACTGTGCAGAAGCGCCGCTTCACCGTGCGCGAAATCGCGGTGATGGGCATGCTGGCCGCGCTCAACATTGTGCTGGCCGAGGTATGCAAGATCACCATCATCCCCAATGCCCTGGTGCTGTCCTTTGGCTTTTTGCCCATCGCCGTGTGCGGCATGCTCTTTGGCGTGGCGCCCACGGTAACGGTGGCGGTGGTGGCCGATATCCTGGGCGCGCTGCTGTTCAGCTCGGGCTCCTTCTACTTTGGCTATACACTCACAGCCTTCCTGGTGGGACTTTTCTATGCCCTGTTCCTGCACAAAAAGGATTTGTCCCTCGCCCGCTGCGCCCTGTGCCAGCTGCTGGTGTCCATCGTTTGCTACGCGCTGCTCAACTCCATCTGGGCGCTCAACTGGGTCACCAAGACCGCCGCGGCGGAATACATCGGCACGCGGCTGATCATGCAGCCCATTCTGTATCCCGTATACCTGCTTTTCCTGTTGCTGCTGCGTAAATACCGCAAACCATTGGAGGGGGCGCTGCGAAAATGACGGTAAACAAGCCCGAGATCCTGCGCGTATTGCAGGAAACCTACCCTGAAGCCAAGGCCGAGCTGCATTTTTCCAATCCCTATGAAATGCTGGTATCCACCATGCTGTCCGCCCAATGCACGGATAAGCAGGTGAACAAGGTCACACCCGCCGTGTTTCGGGATTTTCCCAATCCTCGCGCCATGGCGGCCACCACGGCTGAGGTGCTATACCCTTATATAAAGTCCTGCGGCTTTAAGACCAAGGCCGCCAACATCGTGGCCGCCTGCCAGATCATCACCGAAAAATACAACGGCGAGGTGCCCGCCGATATGGACGCGCTGACCAGCCTGCCGGGCGTAGGACGCAAAACGGCCAACGTGGTGCTATCCAACGCCTTTCATATCCCCGCCATCGCGGTGGATACGCACGTTTTCCGCGTCAGCAACCGGCTGGGTCTGGCGGAGGCCAATAACGTGCTGGATACCGAAAAGCAGCTGCAGCGCGCCATCCCGCGCGAGGATTGGAGCGCCGCGCATCACTGGCTGATCTGGCATGGCCGCCGGGTATGTACCGCGCGCAATCCGCACTGCGACGCATGCCCGTTATCCGCGCTGTGCCGCGATTATCAAACCCGTCAGGCGGAATCCGCCGCAAGGAGTGCTCATGAGTCAGATACCCTCGCCCTATGATCCCACGCACGGTCATCACCATCAGGAACATATGCACAGCGAGCACTGCGGGCTGTGCCGGATCGAGCTGGAGCATGTTTCGGTATCCGCCGGCGGCGATACGCTGCTGAGCGATGTGAACATGCACATCCACTGCGGCCAGCTCACCGCGCTGGTAGGCCCCAACGGTGCGGGCAAAACCACGCTGGTGCGGGCGCTGCTGTCGCAGATTCCCCATACGGGGCAGATCCGCCATATGGATAATCAGGAGCGGCCGCTGCGCTCGGTGCGCACGGGCTATGTGCCCCAGCAGCTGCCCTTTGACAAGCAGATGCCCGTCACCGTGACGGACTTTCTGGCCGCATCGCTCACACGCCGCCCGGTATGGACGGGCGTTGGCAAAAAAACGCGCGCGCAGGTGCTGGAAGCGCTGGCTTTGGCCCGCGCCGAAAAGCTGGCCAGCCGCCAGCTGGGACAGCTCAGCGGCGGTGAATTGCAGCGCGTGCTGCTGGCCATGGCCCTCACTCCCACCCCCGACCTGCTTGTGCTGGACGAGCCGGTATCGGGCGTAGATCAGAACGGCCTGTGCCTGTTTCTGGATACCGTATCAGCGCTGAAAAAGAGCCGCCACATGGCCATCCTGCTCATCTCCCACGATTGGTCGCTGGTGCGCAGGTATGCCGACACCATGGTGCTGCTGAACAAAACCGTGCTGTGCGAGGGCACGCCCGATACGGTGTTTGGCTGTGAAACCTTCCGCGAGGCCTTCCCCGCGGCGGCCGGCAAGGAGGCGTAAAGCATGGAAACCGTATATCGCGTGATGGATGCGCTGCTGCCCTTTGAGCTGTTCCGCTACGCCTTTATGAAAAACGCGCTGCTGGCGCTGCTGCTGCTGACCCCGCTGCTGGCGCTGCTGGGCACCATGGCGGTCAATCAGCGCATGGCCTTTTTTTCTGATGCGCTGGGTCACAGCGCGCTGGCGGGCCTGGGGCTTGGCGTGCTGCTGGGGCTCAGCAACGTTACGCTGATCCTGGTGCTGTTCGGCATCCTGTGGGCGGTGCTGATTACCCGCATCAACCGCACGGGCTCAGCCTCGTCGGATACCACCATCAGCGTATTCTCCTCCGCCGGCATCGCGCTGGGGCTGCTGATCCTTTCCGGCAGCGGACAATACAATAAATACTCCTCCATCCTGGTAGGCGATGTGCTGGCCATCGCGCCCGCCGATATCCTGTGGCTGGCCGTCGCGCTGGCTGCGGGCGTGCTCCTGTGGGCGGCGCTGTACAACCAGCTCCTGCTCACCGCCGTCAATCCGCAGCTGGCGCAAAGCCGCGGCATCGCCGTCAAATGGGTGGAATACGCCTTTGTCATTCTGGTGGCCGTGGCTGTCATGCTCTCCATCCGCTGGGTGGGCGTGCTGCTGATTAACGCGCTGCTGATTCTGCCTGCCGCCGCGGCGCGCAACGTCGCCCGCAGCGTTGCCCAGCATGCGCTGCTGAGCGTGCTGATTTCCGTATTCAGCGGCGTGGCCGGGCTGTGCGTATCCGTGCCGCTGGGCTGCGGCGTAGGCGCGGCCGTGGTGCTGTGCGCCGCCGTGTGTTATGCCGTCAGCCTGCTGCTTGGCCGCGCGCTGCGCGTGCATCTTCAAGCCTGAACGACCGAGGTGCTTTTATGAAGCTGTATCACGACTCCCGCTCGCTGGATTGCCGCGCCCCCTTCGGCGCGGTTCGCTGCGGTGATATCGTCCGTCTTCGCGTCTATTGCCAGGGCAGGCCGCGCGCGGTCAACGCCGTCATTACGCTCAACAACCAGCCCTATACCATCCCTCTGCAGCCCGACGGCCGCGACGGCTACGAGCTGCGCTTTGCCGCGCCCGCCACCCCGCGCCTGCTGTGGTACTATTTCGCGGCGGTGATGGAAAACGGGCAAACCGAATACCTGGGCAACGCGCGCGACGGCCTGGGCGGCGTGGGCGAAACGTATGCTTCGGCGCCCCCGTCCTTTCAGCTGACCGTGTACGCGCGGGATTATGCGCCCCCCGCCTTCCTGCGCGAGGGCGTCATGTATCAGATTTTCCCCGACCGCTTCTGCCGCAGCCGCGCGCCGCGGTATACGCGCGAGGATATCTATCTGCATGAAAACTGGGACGAGGCTCCGCTGGCGCTGTTTGATCCCCGCAACGGCGATACGCACTCGCGGGATTTCTTCGGCGGCGACCTGCAGGGCATCATCTCCAAGCTGGATTATCTGCAATCGCTGCACGTCACCGTGCTGTATCTGAACCCCATCTTTCTGGCGCGCAGCAATCACCGCTATGATACCGGCGATTATACCCGGATCGACCCCATGCTGGGCACGCAGGCCGATTTAACCCGCCTGTGCGAGGAGGCCGCCAAGCGCGGCATGCGCGTGCTGCTGGACGGCGTGTTCAACCACACGGGCGACGACAGCCTGTATTTTAACCGCTACGGCCGCTACGACAGCGTGGGCGCGTATCAAAGCCCCGATTCCCCCTATGCCGGGTGGTTCACCTTTGAGCGTTTTCCGGATAAATACAAGTGCTGGTGGGGCGTGGATACCCTGCCCGAGGTCAACAAGGACAACGAGGACTACCGCCGGTTCATCCTGGCGGAGGACGGCGTGGCGCGCCGCTGGATGCGCGCGGGCACAGCCGGCTGGCGGCTGGATGTGGCGGACGAGCTGCCCATGCGCTTCCTGCGCGATCTGCGCACCGCCGTCCGCACGCAGGATGCGCAGGCGGCGCTGCTGGGCGAGGTATGGGAGGACGCAAGCAACAAGGTATCCTACGGCGCGCAGCGCTGCTACTGCCTGGGCGATACGCTGGACAGCGTGATGAATTATCCCCTGCGCAAAGCCGCCATCGGCTTTGTCACCGGCACGCTGGACGCCTATGCCTTCTGCCGCATGGTAGAAAGCCTGCGGGAAAACTATCCCCTGCCCTTCTTCTATTCGCTGATGAACCTGATGGGCAGTCATGACCGTGCGCGCCTGCTGAACGTGCTGGCCGGCGAAACCTGGGAGCAGGTGGATCCGCTGGAGCGCGGGGGCTGCCGCCTGAGCGATGCGCAGCGCGCGCTGGCCATCCGCCGTCTGGCCGAAATGTGGAAGCTTTACGCCGCCCTGCCCGGCATGCCCAGCGTCTATTACGGCGACGAGGCAGGCATGGAGGGCGCGGCCGATCCCTTCTGCCGCTTCCCCTATCCCTGGGGACGCGAGGATGCGCAGGTCATGACCATCACCCGTGAGGCGCTGGCGCTGCGCGCGTCCCGCCCCATCCTGCGCCGCGGCGCGCTGCAGCTGCACCCCATTGACCGCGATACCGTGCGCATTCGCCGCTTTGCCTACGCGGGCTGCGACGTATTTGGCGAGCCGCTGGACGACGCGGAATTTGAAATCAACGTGCACGCGATTCACGCTTAGTTTTGCTTGACATCCCTTTTTCTTTGCGCTAAGATAACAATATCGAGAAACGGCAGACTGCGCGAAAGTGATGAATCTCAATCGGCGCAGTTTCTGTTTTCTCGGAAATTGGAGCGGTCTAAATTGTCCGTTTCACACTGAAGGAGACATTCTGATGCTGATTTCCACCAATTCCGGTCTTTACAGCGCCCGTCCCAACGATCTGCGCGTGCCCATGGCCGAGGCCATGGATTTCTTTGGCCGCATGGGTTTTGAGGCAGTGGACGTAAACTTTGCCGCCACCATCTATGACGAGCCTGAAAAGCACGAGCCCATCCTGGACGGCGACTGGCAGCAAAATCTGGATACCGTGCTGGCCGCCATCCGCCGCAATAATCTGGTGGTCTCCCACACCCACCTGCCCTTCTATAACTATGAGATGGACGACAAGGAGCGCCTGGCCTTCTGCGATCAGATGACCTACCGCGCCATCGACGCCTCGGCCTATATCGGCGCAAAATACGCCGTCATCCACCCCCAGCGCGACGCCGAAAAGCACACGCTGATTGACCGCACGGTGGCGCTGCTGACCCCCTTTAACGAATACGCCAAGGCCCGCGGCGTTACCCTGTGCGTGGAAAACATGTACACCACCTATCCCGAGGAGCTGCGCGAGATTGTGGACCGCATGGCGTGCGGCGCATGCTGGGATGTGGGTCATGCCAATTTCGGCAAGCATCCGCAGTATGAAAGCATGACCCTGCTGGGCAAGCGCATCCGCGTGCTGCACCTGCATGATAACTACGGCACCCGCGACGACCACAGCATGCCCTACTTTGGCACCATCGATTGGGAGGAAATCATGCGCGCGCTGCGCGATATCGGCTATGAGGGCACGTTCAACTATGAAGTCGCCGCCACGCACCTGCCCATGGCCCTGCGCGAGGATCACGCGCGCTATCTGGTGGACGCGGCCAAGATGCTGCTTGGGCGCTGACACCGCGCTGCATGTAGAAAAAATTCCTTTGTACCGGTTGAAAATACAGTTGACAGCCGTGTCTTTCCGCGTTATACTGGCAATAGTTCAATCGTTATTCTTTCCCGATACAAGGGAATTTTATTTTCAGGCAATTTGGAACGGTCTAAATTCTCAAGGGAGGCTGTGCGCACATGATCACCATCCGCGAAATCGCCGCCATCGCAGGCGTTTCCCGCAGCACGGTGTCGCTGGTGCTCAACAACAGTCCCCTGGTCAAGGCCGAAACGCGCGAAAAGGTGCTGGCCGTCATTCAAGATACCGGCTATGTGCCCAACAGCAACGCCCGCAATCTCAGTTGGCGCGCCACCAAGTGCCTGGGCATCGTCATCCTTTCCGATCAGAAGCGCTCCGCCTGCTACGATTATTCGCAGTCGGTGGGTCTGTTTTCGCTCAACGTCATGCAGGGGCTGATTGACCGCCTGGCCGACAGCGAATACAGCGTGATCATCGAGTATTTTCTGCCCAGCTCCGCTCCCGGCGCGCCGCAGCTGCCCAAGCTCCTGCGCGAGCGCAAGGTGGACGGCGTGTTCCTGCTGGGCGGCTTTCTGGACGGACATCTGCTGCCGGACTGCCTGGCCACGGGCATCCCGCTGGTGGCGGTGGGCATCGACTCGCCCTCTACGCTGTGCGACTGCGTGATATCCAACCTGGAGGGCGGCACCTATGACGCGCTGATGGCACTGTATCGCCGCGGCCGCCGCCAGATCGGCCTGATGAACTGCCCGCACACCTTCCTGTCCGCGCAGCCGCGCCTGCGCGCCATGCAGCGCTTCTGCCGCGATACGGGCACGCCCTTCCAGCCGGATATGGTGCTCTACGGCCAGCACAACAACGGCGAAAGCGCCTGCCAGGCGCTGCGCGAAAGCTGGCAGGCGGGCCGCCGTTTCGATGGGCTGGTGGGTGCTAACCCCCAGGCCGCCTTGGGTGCGATGCGCTTTCTGTACGAGACGGGTCTGCGCGTGCCGCAGGACGTTTCCATCATCTCCTACGAGGATAACTCCCTGTGCGGCTACGCCACGCCCCCGCTGACGGCCGTTAACATCCGTCAGGACGCCATGGGCGCGCAGGCGGCGGAGATGATGCTCTCCCGCCTGGCCGATCCCAAGCAGCCCATGCGCTCCATCGTGGTGCCTTCCTATATGGTTGAGCGCGAAAGCGTTTAACATAAAAGCCCGATTTTTTCTTATTTTTAGTTTTTAGACCGGTATAAAAATCAAAAAGGAGCCGAAAGCAGCTATGATTTCCGCTACTGTTCCCTCTTTGCAGTATGATGTGCTTGTGGTGGGCGGCGGCCCGGCGGGCGTTGGCGCGGCGGTTGCCGCGGCGCGTATGGGCGCGCACACCGCCCTGCTGGAGCGCGGCGGCCTGCTGGGCGGCATGCTCACCGCCGGGCAGGTGCAGCCCATCCTGGGCAATGTCGCCCCAGGCAGCTTTTATGATGAAATCGTCGCCCTGCTGGCCGAGGGCCATGAGGATGTGCCGCTGCTCTCCACCCGCAACGGGCGCGAAATCCACGTGGATGTAGAAGAAGCCAAGGAGCGCCTGCTGCGCCTGACGCACGAAAGCGGCGTGGAAATCTTCCTGCACACCCCGGTGGTGGAGGTGCTCAAGGACGGCTCCCGCGTGACGGGCGTGCTGGCAGGCACGGCGCTGGGTCTGCAGGAGCTGCACGCCAGCGTAGTTATCGACGCGACGGGCGACGGCTTTGCCGCGATGCGCGCGGGCGCGCAGTATCACATCGGCCGCGAGCAGGATGGCCGCTGCCAGCCTGTAACCATCGAGTTCCTGGTCGATCATCTGGATGAAAGCCGCGCGCTGTCCTGCTTTGGCGGCAGTGATCCCGTCACCCTGCCCGACGGCAAAAAATACAGCCAGCTGTGCCGCGAGTGCTGCGAGCGCGGCGAGCTGCCCCAGAGCGTATCCATCGTGCGCCTGCACAAAACCTTCTATCCCGGCGAGCGCAATGTGAACGCCACCCAGGCAAACGGCCTGGATATCCTGACCCCCAAGGACGAAGTAACGGCCGAATTGACCCTGCGCGCGCAGATTGACAAGATCATCGCCTTCCTGCGCAAGTATGTGCCCGGCTATGAAAACTGCCGCGTCAAGTCCTCCGCCGCCACGCTGGGCGTGCGCGAGACGCGCCGCATCGAGGGTCTGCGCCGCATCGAGGATATCGATGTGGAAACGGGCACGCGCTGCCCCGACGTGGCGGTGCATAAGGCGTGGTTCCTGATTGATATCCACAATCCCGCGGGCGGCGGCCAGGCCGAGGGGCACTCCCAGCCCGCCATTCCCTATGATATCCCCTACGGCGCGCTGGTGCCGCGCGGCGTGGACGGCATGCTGACCGCCGGGCGCTGCATCAGCGGCACGCACCGCGCGCACGCATCCTACCGCGTGATGGCTATCTGTCTGGCTACGGGTCAGGCGGCGGGCACGGCGGCGGCGCTGTGCGCCAAGCGCGGGGAGCTGCCGCGTGAGCTGGATTACCATCTGGTGCAGGATGCGCTGCAAAAGGCGGGCTGCACGCTGTTTGACCAGGAATAAACAAGGGGAGGAACCGAGCATGTACAATTTTTCCTGTGCGCTGAATGAAAGCTACGCCGCGCAGGTGACGGTGGTGGGCGGCGGCCCGGCGGGCGTATGCGCCGCCATTGCGGCCGCGCGCAACGGCGCCAAAACCCTGCTGATTGAAAGCGGCAACTGCCTGGGCGGTATGGCGACGCTGGGGCAGGTCAATCCTTTTATGACCTGCTATGACAAGGATGGCGACAATATGATCATCCGCGGCCTGTTCAAGGAAATCGTCGATCGCCTGGTTGCCCGCGGGGCGGCCATCGATCCCGGCCAGGTGCCCGCAGGCTCCGCCTTTACCTCCTACATCGTGGTGGGGCACAACCACGTCACCCCCTTTGACGCAGAAACGCTCAAGGTGGTGCTGGATGAAATGTGCTGCGAGGCCGGGGTGCAGGTGCTGTTCCACAGCACGTTCGTGTCCCCTGTGATGGATGAAAACCGCCTGACCGGCCTGGTCATCATGACCAAGGGCGGGCTGAAGCTGGTAAAGAGCGATATCGTGATTGACTGCACGGGCGACGCGGACGTTGCCTATCGCAGCGGCGTGCCCTGCGAGATGGGCGACGAGGCCAGCGGCCGCATCCAGCCGGTGACGATGTTCTTCCGTATCGGCCATGTGGATTCCGCCAAGGTGGAGGCCGATATCGATGCGAACCGCGATAACTTTTACCGCAAGGACGGCGTAAACTACCGCTCCTTCCACTGGCGGGTGGCTCAGGCCCGAGCCAACGGCGACTGGGATTTGCAGCGCGTGTCCATCGGCATCTTCCGCGGTGTGCGCGAGGATGAGTGGAATATCAACACCTCGCGCATCATGGGCGTGGACGCCACCGATCCCGATCAGCTGTCCCGCGCCGAGATGGAGGGCCGCCGGCAGGTGCAGCAGATTTTCCGCTTCCTGCGCAAATATGTGCCCGGCTGCGAAAACGCCGTGCTGCTCAGCACGCCCGCGCACATTGGCGTGCGCGAAACACGGCACATCAAGGGCGAATATATCCTGACCACCGACGATGTGCTGCACGGCGTGCTCTTTGACGACAGCATCCTGCTGGCCGCCAACTCCATCGACGTGCACGGGCGCTTCGGCCCGATGAGCAACGAGTACGTCACGGTGGAAAACGGCGAGTACTACGGCGTGCCCTACCGCTGCCTTGTGCCCCTGAAGGTGGAAAACCTGCTGGTGGCAGGGCGCAGCGTGTCGGCCACGTCCGAGGCTGCCGGGGCCATCCGCGTGATGCCCCCCTGCATGGCGCTGGGGCAGGCGGCGGGCACGGCAGCCGCGCAGGCCGCCGCAGCGCACATCTCCCCCCGGCAGATCGACGTGCAGGCCCTGCGCGACGCCCTGCGCAGACAGGGCGCCTTCCTGGGCTGACAACAGAGAATGGCAAACGCCGCAGCGTTTCCAAAATATAAAAGAAAGAGGTATCCCCACATGAAAAAGGCACTCGCTTTCCTGACCGCGCTGGTGCTGCTGCTGTGCGCCCTCCCCATGGCCATGGCCGATGAGCAGCCCGACATCACCTCCTGGATCCTGGCCAAGGATCCCGCCGCCGTCAGCGGCACCGTGCGCTTCTGGATCCCCTTCAAGGGCTCCCAGGGCATGGACGACATGATCGCCGAGTTCAACCAGACCTATCCCAACGTCAAGGTTGAGCTGACCTCCTACAACAACAACTCCGACGGCAACCTGGCCGTTGACGCCGCCCTGATGGCCGGTGAAATCGACGTACTGGCCTCCTTCGGCCTGGCCAACGCCTATCGCCGCTGGGAAAACAGCCTGTACATGGAGCTGACCGACTACATTGAAAAGTACAACATCAACCTGGTAGACAACTGGGGCACCGATGTGTACAAGTATGACGACACGTACTACACCTTCCCCTGCGGCGGCCTGAGCTACTATGTTTCCATCAACATGACCGACTGGAACGAGGCCGGCCTGGGCGAGCTGCCCACCGAATGGACCTGGGACGAGTACCTGGCCGCCTGCGCCGCCATGACTAAGAAGGACGAGGCGGGCAACACCGTGCTCTACGGCGGCTCCGACTATCACAGCGTCAACTACTTCACCTATGTATGGTACCAGGTGTACGGCCACGATCAGTATTTCGGCGAGGACGGCCTGTCCAACTTCACCGATCCGCTGATTGTCAACGCCCTCAAGCGCGAAATCAAGGCGGAGGTAGAGGATAAGATCTGGTATCCGCTGGAGGTGTACCGCAACGATAACATCCAGACCCAGGACGTGTTCATGGGTCACACCGCCGCCTCCGCCATCAGCCCCAACATGGTGCGCTTCATCCGCGATACCAGCAAGTACCCCACCCAGTGGATCACCGGCTTCGCCCCCTGGCCTGTGGAGGAAAAGGGTCAGACCAACTACATGGCGGGCGTGTCCAACTTCTCCCATGCCGGCATCGCCGCCAACTGCGCCGATGAGGAGGCCGCCTGGTACTGGCTGGCCTGGTATTCCACCTACGGCTCCCGCTATCTGATCTGCGCCGGCCATCAGTCCTCCTGGAAGGGCACCGACACCAACGCGCTGGTCGATCTGGTATTTGGCAGCGAGGAAAACGCCGAAAAGCTGGTGGATGTGGAATCCTTCAAGCGCGTGGTTGTCAACTATGACAATCCTCCCTACACCGACACCATCCTGACCGCCTACACCGACGTCAACAAGGCGATCAACGAGTATACCCGCTATGCGCATCAGGGTCTGATGACCGCTGAGGAGGCCATGGCCCAGGCCAAGCAAATCGCCGACGAAGCCATCAAGAACGCTGACTAATTTATTTCAATCCCAGGGCGGATTGAAGCAACACAGCGCCCTCCCGCCTCGCCAAGGGGCGGGAGGGCCATAGAAATGAGGAAAACACCATGTCCAATCCTGATCTGGCAGCCCGCAAGCGGCTGACAAAGCGCACCAGCGCCTTGCAGCGGCAGGAAACCCTCATCGGCTATGCCTTCATCCTGCCCGCGCTGATTGTGTTTCTGGTCTTCGTGGCCTTCCCCTTCTTCGCCTCCATCGGTCTGTCCTTTACCAAGTGGAATTTTCTGGGCGGCTGGAAAAAGCTGAAGTGGGTCGGCCTGCAAAACTTTGCCAACCTGGCCAGGGATCGCCGCTTCGGCCAGGCCTTTGCCAACACGTTCATCTATTCCATCGCCACCGTGCCCACCTCCATCCTGCTGGCCCTGGTGCTGGCCTATATCCTCAACAACAAGGTCTATTGCAGAAAGCTGCTGCGCATGGCCTTCTTCATCCCCTACATCTCCAGCGCTGTGGCGCTGGCCGCCGTATTCAAGTTCATGTTCCGCGACGACGGCGTGATCAACTCCATCCTGCTGGCGCTGGGCATTAAGAACCCGCCGCAATGGTTTGTAAGCCTGCAATTGAACAAAATTCCCATCATCGTGATGGTCATCTGGACGGCCGTGGGCTACGAGCTGGTTATCTACATGTCCGCGCTGCAAAGCGTGCCCGCCAGCCTGTACGAGGCCGCCGACATCGACCGTGCCACCGGCATGCAGAAGTTCTTCTACATCACGCTGCCCATGGTATCCCCCACCACCTTCTATCTGGTCATCGTGCGTATGATCGCAGTATTCAAGATCTTCTCCTCCGTCAACATCATGACCATGGGCTCCCCCTCCTACGCCAACACCTCCATGGTGGTGGAAATCTACGGCAACGCCTTTGGCAGCTACAAGTTTGGCTATGCCGCAGCGCAGTCCATGGTGCTGTTCGTGCTCATTCTCGTCATTACCCTGCTCAACTTCTGGGGACAGAAGAAGTGGGTTCATTATTAAAGAAAGGAGAACGCCCCATGAAAAAGAATGAAAGAGCGGCCGCCATCGTGCGCACCATCGTTGTTTCGCTCATCGCCGTGTTGTTTGTCGTTCCGCTGGTATGGATGGTGCTCTCCTCGCTCAAAACCGCGCCGGAGGTATTTGCCCGGCCCTTCCACTGGCTGCCTGCCAGGGTCCAGTGGCAAAACTACGCCACCGTATGGATGAACGAAGAAGCCTCCATGCTGCGCGCCTTTGCCAACACGCTGTATATCGCGCTGTTCAGCATCATCGGGCAGATGTTCATCTCCTCCCTGGCGGCCTATTCCTTTGCCAAGATCAATTTTAAGGGCAAGCAGGTCGTATTCATGCTGTTCCTGTCCTCCATGATGGTGCCCAGCCAGCTGACCATCATCCCCCGCTTTATGCTGTTTAAGACCATTGGCCTGTACAACAACCTGTGGGCCATCATTCTGCCCGCCTTCTTTGGCGCCACGTCCATCTTCATGCTGCGGCAGTTCTATATGGGATTGCCCAACGATCTGATTGAAGCCGCCAAGATCGACGGCGCAGGGCATCTGCGCATTTTCCTGCGCATCATGCTGCCGCTGACCAAGGCCGCGCTGATGTCGCTGATCATCCTGGCCTTCATCAGCAGCTGGAATGAATATATGGCTCCGCTGATTTTCCTGGTCAAGAAGGAATTGTACACCGTATCGCAGAATATTCAGTGGTACATGCTCGATGAATTCAAGGAGCATAACCTCACCATGGCCGCCGCCACCAGCGCCATCGTGCCGGTCGTCATCCTGTTTATCGTTGGGCAAAAATACTTTGTTGAAGGTATCGCCACCTCCGGCGTAAAGGGCTAAGCACTTTTTATGAAGCAAACCTATACCATCGGCGTTGATTTTGGCACCCAGTCCGCCCGCGCCGTGCTGTGCCGCGTATCCGACGGCGCGGTGCTATCTGAATCCGAATGTCCCTATGCCCACGGCGTAATGTCCGATCGTCTGCCCTGCGGCACGCCCCTGCCCCCCGATTATGCCCTGCAGCACCCGCAGGATTTTCTGGACGGCCTGCATGCCACCGTGCACGGCGTGCTGGATCAGTCCGATATCAACCGCGCGGATATCATCGGCATGGGCATGGATTTTACCTGTAGCACGCCCCTGCCTGTTGATAAGGCCGGCACGCCGCTGTGCTTTGATCCCCGGTTCGAGCGCAATCCGCACGCCTATATCAAGCTGTGGAAGCACCATGCCGCGCAGTGGGAGGCCGCGCGGCTGACCGAGCTGATGCGCGAGCATGACCCGGAGCTGCTTCCCTGCGTGGGCGGCAGGCTGTCCCCCGAGGCGTTTTTTCCCAAGGTGTGGCAGGTGCTGCGCGAGGCGCCCGATGTGTTTGACGCGGCCGACCGCTTTCTGGAGGTCGGCGACTGGCTGACCCAGCGGCTTACCGGCAATGAGAACCTGGCGCGCTCGCTGGCAACGCACAAGGCGCAGTACCGCGAGGGCGTGGGCTATCCGCCGCTGCTGCGTTATGCCGATCCGCGCCTGGCCGGCATGATCGGCGCCAAGGTGCGCGGCAAGCTCATCGATATCGGCGCGGTCAGCGGCTATCTGACCGCGCGTCAGGCTGCCTGGCTGGGTCTTCCCGCGGGCATCGTCGTCACCGCCCCGCATCCCGACGCCATGGCTTCCCTGCCCGCGCTGGGCATCACAGGCCCCGGCCCCGCCGCGCTAGCAGCCGGCACGTCCTCCGCCATGATCCTGTGCTACTCCCAATTTTTGCCCGTAGAGGGCACCACCAGCATCACGCTGGACAACACCCTGCCCGGTCTGTACGGCTATGCCTCCGGTCAGGCAGCCTTCGGCGACCTGCTGGGCTGGTTTGTCAGCCGCTGCGCGCCCGAGGAAGTGCTTCGCGCCGCGCAGGATGCGCACATCTCCGCACATGAGGAGCTTTCCCGCCGCGCCGCGCGCCTGCGCCCGGGCGAAAGCGGGCTGATCTGTCTGGACTGGTGGAACGGCAACCGTTCCTGCCTGGCTGATATGCGCCTGAGCGGCATGCTGCTGGGCATGACGCTGCAAACCCGCCCCGAGGAGATATACCGCGCGCTGATGGAGGGGCTGGGCTTTGGCCTGCGCTGCATCATCGATGCGCACGAGCGCGCGGGCGTGCCCATCCGCGCCCTGCATGTCAGCGGCGGCATATCCTACAAAAACCCCCTGTTCATGCAGCTGCTAAGCAATATCATTCAGCGCCCGCTCTACATTTCCAAGCCCCTGCCTACCCCGGCCGTGGGCATGGCCATTTTGTCCGCCTGTGCGGCGGGCACGCAAAAGGGCGGCTACGATCAATTGGACGAGGCTGCCGCGCGCATGAGCTGCCTGAGCGATATCCGCTATCAGCCCGACGCCAGCCAGGCCGCCGCCTACGACGCGCTGTATCAGGAATACATCGCTCTGCACGATTACTTTGGCCGCGGCGCCAACGATGTGATGAAACGGCTGCGCGATCTCTCCGCCGCCGTAAAGGAACAAGCACATGCTAAGCATGAATAACGCCATCTGCCATCAGGCCGATATCTGCGTCATCGGGGGCGGCATGGCCGGCATGATTGCCGCCATCTCCGCCGCGCGCCATGGTGCCAGGGTGGTGCTGATGCACGATCGCCCTGTGCTTGGCGGCAACGCCAGCAGCGAGATCCGCATGTGGATCCGCGGCGCGGCCGGCAGGGAAAACCGCGAAACGGGCATCCTGCAGGAGCTGGAGCTGGAAAACATCTACCGCAATCCCACCATGAACTATTCCCTTTGGGATAGCGTGCTATTGCAGGCCGTGATGGCGGAAAAGAACATCACCCTGCTGCTCAACTGCTCCTGCCTGGATTGTCAAACTGCGGGCAACCGCATCACGTCCGTTACCGGCTGGCAGCTGAATACCTATGCCTTCCACACCGTGGAAGCGCAGATCTTTCTGGATTGCTCGGGCGACAGCATCCTGGCCCCGCTGTGCGGCGCAGCCTACCGCGTGGGCCGAGAAGGGCAAAACGATCTGGGCGAATCCGAGGCTCCCGCGCAGGCTGACCGCAAAACGATGGGCAATTCCTGCCTGATCGAAGCCCGGCAGACCGATCATCCCTGCCCCTTCACCGCGCCCGAATGGGCGAACGTCTATCCCGATGACGCCAGCATGATGGACAAGAACCATGATTTCATCGGCACGGGCGTGAACTTCTGGTGGATTGAGCTGGGCGGCGAGCAGGATACCATTGCCGACACGCAAACGCTGAACATGGAGCTGCTCAAAATCGCCTTTGGCGTGTGGGATCATATCAAAAACCGTGGCGATCACGGCGCGGATAATTGGGAGCTGGAGTGGGTGGGCTTCCTGCCCGGCAAACGCGAAAGCCGCCGCTACGAGGGCGACTATATGCTCACCCAGCAGGATCTGTCCACCGGCCGTCCCTTCCCCGATGTAGTGGCCTACGGCGGCTGGACAATGGACAATCACCTGCCCGCCGGCTTTTACGCGCCGGGCTACTCCTCGCATCATCTGCCCGTCAACGCGCCTTATCCCATTCCCTATCGCTGCCTCTACTCGCGCAACATCGATAACCTGATGTTCGCCGGGCGCAACATCAGCGCTTCCCACCTGGCCATGAGCTCCACGCGCGTGATGGCTACCTGCTCGCTGATGGGGCAGGCAGCCGGCGCCGCCGCCGCGCTGGCCGTGGAAAAAACGTGCGATCCGCGCGGGGTTTATCTGTGCCACATGGCGGAGCTTCAGCGCCGCCTGATGGAGGACGGCTGCTACCTGCCCGGCCTGGTGCGCAAGCCCGCGCCGACGCAGATCGATCTGCCGTCCGAGCAGCTGGCCCTCCTGCAAAACGGCTGGGAGCGCCCGCACGCGGGCGTTGAAAACCGCATCCTGCTGCCCGCTGGCACGCGGCTGACCATCACCCTGCCCGCCCCTGCGCGCCGTCAGGCGCTGCGGCTGGCGCTGGATGCTGATTTTTCGCGGGAGAGCATTTCCCCGCGTAAAAAGTATCAGGACTTTGCCATGCGCGCGCATGTGTTTGCGGACGATCCGCCGCTGCAAATGCCCGCCCCGCTGCTGCGCGAGGCCACGCTGATCTGCGAAATGCCGGACGGCCCCGTTTCCCTGAAGCTGAAAAACCATCAGGCGCTGCTGCGCATCCCCCTGCCGGACGGCGCATCCCGCCTTACCCTGTGCCTGGAATCATCCTGGGGCGGCGGCGATATCGGCCTGTATGGGTGCGAAATCATGGACGTTTAAATTGCAAATCAAAACGCCTGCAATCGCTAATCAGATTGCAGGCGCTTTTGCATGCCCTGGCAGGAGCCTGCCTGTCGCTGACACGGCTGCGGGCGCTGTACTGCGTGGGGAGGGCGCAGTCTGATAATTGCCGCTTTCGCCATCTTGCGCTTTTGGGGCGGCTATGATATTATATCCCTATTCAATGATAGGAAAGGAGCTGATTCGCCCATGAAAACGCCCGCAAAGCGACCCCATACGCCCTCGCGGCTGGGCATCCTGATGGCCTCGCTGCGTCCCCGGCGCTGGCTGTATCCAATCTACACGGCGCGCCAGCTGCGGCTGGAGCGGCACGAGATCAGCTCCGCGCACGTCCCAAGATCGCTGAGCGGGTTGAAGCTGGCCTACGCCTCGGATATCCATTACGGCGCGCTGCTGGATGCGGCGCGCGTAAACGACCTGGCGGCGCGTCTCAACGCCCTGGAAGCCGATATCATCCTGCTGGGCGGGGATTACGGCGAGGACGCAGCCCACAGCCTGGAATTCTGGCACATCGTGCCGCCGTTGCACGCGCGCCTGGCCGTGTGCGCAGTCATCGGCAATCATGACCGTGCGGACGGCGATATAGACGCGCTGTGCGCCGCCATGCAGGCAAAAAGCGTCACCCCGCTGCTTAACAGCGCGCTGACGCTGCGCAGCGGGGAGGATACCATCGCCCTGTGCGCCACGGACGATTGCTATTGGGGTGAGCCCGACTATCAGGACGTGGCCGCCCAGGTGCGCGGCGCGGATTATGTGATTTACGCCCCCCATGCGCCCGACGCATTGGAGGACGCTTATAATGTACAAAGGGATCCGTTTTTTGATCTGGCTCTGTGCGGGCATACGCACGGCGGTCAGGTGACGCTGCTGGGCTTTGCGCCCTATACCGCCAGCCGGCGCGGGCTGCGCTACGGCAACCATTACCGCTCGGGCGAAATTGAGGAGCACGGCGTCACCGTGCTGGTTTCCAACGGCGTGGGCACCACCTGGCTGCCGCTGCGGCTGGGCGCGCGGGCGCAGTATCACCTGATCACCCTCAGCCGCGCGCGGGCGCAGTAAACGGATCTTCATCAGAAAAAAAGGAGAGAAATACAACCATGTGGTTTTGGTATTCCCTGGCTGCCCTGCTGTGCTGGAGCGGCTCGGATTTGTTTTCCAAAATTGGCTGCCGTGAGAGCGGCGATAAAACCGCCTACCTGAAGATGGTCATGGCCGTGGGCGTTGTGATGGGTCTGCACGCCTGCTACGAAATCTTCGTAAACGGCGTAGAGATCAACCTGAGCATCATCCTGACCTACCTTCCCGTATCGCTGCTCTACATCGTATCCATGGCCATCGGCTATATCGGCCTGCGCTACATCGAGCTTTCCATTTCCTCGCCCATCTGCAATTCCTCCGGCGCGCTGGTGGCCATACTGACCCTCATCACGGCGGGTCTTGGCGATATGGGCGCGCTGCAGCTGATCGCCATCACGCTGGTGGCCGGCGGCGTAATCCTGCTGGGCGTGGTGGAAGCCACCGAGGACGACGAGCTGCGCGCCGCCCGTCAGGAGGCGGGCAACCGCAAATACGCCAAGTCCTTCCTGGCGCTGCTGCTGCCCATCCTCTACTGCGTGCTGGACGCGGCAGGCACCTTTGCCGACAGCCTGGTGCTGGAAACCCTCGACGAGGGCTCTGCCAACGTGGCCTACGAGCTGACCTTCCTGATCGCCGGCCTGCTTGCGGGGGGGTACGTGCTGTTTGTCAAGCGCGAAAAGCTGACCGTGCGCAGCGAAGGCCCCAAGTATCTGGGCGCTGTGTGCGAGACCATCGGCCAGTTCTTCTACATCTATGCCCTGGCGGACAAGGCGCACGTGGCCATGAGCGCGCCCATCATCGCTTCCTACTGCGCGGTGTCGGTGCTGTGGAGCCGCCTGTTCCTCAAGGAAAAGCTGAGCTGGAAGCACTACGCGGCCATCGCCATTACGGTGGCGGGCATTGCGATTATCGGCCTGCTGGATCCGTAAGGCTGACCTTCAGCGGCAGCCTGTCGAACACCCTTTTTCGACAGGCTGAAGCCCCGTCACAGACGGGGCTTTTTTATATCACCGTTTCCAGCAGATCCTCCATGCCGTACAGCCCTGCCGTGCGGCCGATGCTCCACCGGGCGGCGCGCAGTGCGCCATGGGCGAACACCGCGCGGCTTTCGGCGCAGTGTACGATGGTCAAATGCTCCTCGGGGCCGTAGAATCCTGCCTCATGCAGCCCGCGCACCGTGCCGCCGCGCACGGACAGGATGCCCTCCCGCGGCAGCGCCATGGCCTGTGCCAGCGCAATCGCCGTCCCGCTGGGCGCATCCACTTTGCCCGCGTGATGCCGCTCAATCAGCGCGCCGTCCCAGCCCGGCAGGCTGCTTGCCGCCTGCGCCAGCAGCCGCGCCATCACCGCCGCGCCCAGGCTGAAATTGGCCGAGCGCAGGATGGGCACGCGCTGCGCCGCCGCGTGGATTTGCTGCTGCTGCGCAAGCGAATAGCCCGTCGTGCCGCTCACCAGCGGAATGCCGCGCGCCAGCACGGCGTCAAGCACCGCATCCAACGCATCCGGATGCGAAAAATCAATCGCCGCCTCCGCCTTTTCCCCCAGCGTAAAGCCGTATTGTGCCGCCAGCGCCGCCACCTCGCGCCCCATGCGGCCCTCCGCGCCAAATAACAGCAGCCCCGTCATGCGGGCAGCAGCCCATGCCGGGCCAGCAGGCTCTGCAATCTTTCGCGGCTGTCTGGCTGCAGGGGCACCAGCGGCAGGCGCACCTCGGCGCGGCAAAGCCCCAGCAGCGACAGCGCGTACTTGACCGGGCTTGGGCTGACCTCGCAGAACAGCGCGTCCGTCAGCGCAGCCAAGTGGCGCTGCTGCGCGGCGGCGGACTGCTCGCAGCCCTTCTGCTGGGATTGGCACAGGATGCGCACGGCCTCGGGGCACAGGTTGGCCAGCACCGAGATCACCCCGCGCGCGCCCAGCCGCAGGGCGGGAGCCATCCACTGATCGCTGCCGCAGTACACGGGCAGCGGCGTCAGCGCGGTCAGGCGCGCCAGCTGTCCCAGATCGTCCGACGCCTCCTTCACGCCGATCACGCCCGGATGATGCGCCAGCCCCGCGCAGGTTTCGGGCAGCATGTTCAGCCCTGTGCGCGCAGGCACGTTATAGAGCATCACCGGCAGCGCGCATTCATCCGCAATGCGCGTAAAATAGGCATACAGCCCGGCTTGGGTAGCCTTGTTATAATAGGGGGTCACGCACAGCTGCGCATCGGCCCCATGATCGGCGGCAAAGCCCGCGCGGCGCAGGGTGACGCGCAGATTGTTGCTGCCCGTGCCTACGATCACCCGCACGCGGCCCGCGATGCGCGTCAGCGCGTGGGCGGTCAGGCTCTCCCATTCCGCATCGCTGAGCGTGCTGGGTTCACCCGTGGTGCCGGCAATCAGCAGCGCGTCAACCTTTGCGTTGATCTGCCGTTCCAGCAGCCCATCCAGGGCAGGATAATCGATCTGCCCGCCGCAAAACGGCGTGATCATCGCGGTGCATACGCCTGTAAACAGCGGCGTACCGGTCATATGAACGCCTCCTTTTCATGCAAAAAGCCCTTAGGAGCAGTGTGTCCCAAGGGCAGTAATTGCATGCGTCAGCGACGGCGCGTCACATGCAGCATGCGGCGCAGGCACAGCACAGCCTTTTGCCACAGATTCAGTTGTTCGTTCAGCGCGGTATACACGCGCCCAGCCTCCTGCACGGCGGCAGACGACGGCATGTGACGGCCATACTGCACGGCGCTGACCGCCTCAGCCAGGCTCTGCAGCGATACGCCCAGGCTGTCCCCCAGGCGCGCGGCATAGGCCAGCGGCGTTTCGGCATGCTGCCGGGGCTTGCCCAATTGCGCGGCGCATTGCAGCGCAGCCTGCCACAGCAGCAGCAGCGCAGCCGCATCATCCTTCGCGCGGGCAGCGCGGTACATGGGTTCGGTTAAGCGTGCGCGCCAGGCAAGCAGCAGCATCAAAGCCAGCAGCAACAGCAGCGCCAGCCAGGGCAGCCGCGGGCCAGGATCCTTGGGCGGATCCTGCGGCGGAGGCGTAGGCGTGGGAGTAGGCTGCGCTTCGGGCGTAGGCGATGGCGTGGGCGTTGCGCCCTCGGGGGCGGGGGTCGGCGTGGGAGTCGGCTGCGCTTCAGGCGTAGGTGAGGGGGTAGGCGTGGGCGCAGGCTCGGGCGTGGGGGTCGGCTGCTCCTGCTGCTCGGGCGGCAGGCTGCCGTCAGGCGTATTGCTCTGATCCTGATCGCCCGCGCCGGGGGTCGCGTCAAACGCCACCCAGCCCACTCCGCGCAAGTACACCTCCGTCCAGGCATGGGCGTTAAGCCCGCGCACGACGGTCGTGCCGCCCGCCTCTGGGCGCACCAAATACCCTTCGATATAGCGCGCAGGCAGGCCCGCCATGCGGCACATCACGGTCATGGCTGAGGCAAAATAGGTGCAATAGCCCTGGCGCTCGGCCAACAGGAACCAGGCCACAAAGTCCACATCCGTGGGCGGCGTTTGCACCTGCAGGGTATAGGTGCAGGTATTTTGCAGATAATCGCGCAGCGCCACGGCCTTTTCCCACGGCGTATTACACCCCTGAGTCACGCGCTGGACGATATCATAAATATCCTGCTGCATATGGCCGGGAACGTCCATATACTGCGCTTGCGCGCCGGCATAGGCCGCATCCTGGGCGTTTTGATTGCTGGCAACCAGCCCAGCCATGCCTGCGTCGGTGGCCTTCATGGGCAAATATTCAACGGTATAGGTATCCCTGGGCTGCAAATTGCGGCTCAAAAACACCTCGGTGCCCAGATTGAAATAAGCGTTGGCCGTGCCCTCGACGGTCAGCGTGCGCAGGCGCTGGGGTACAAAGAGCGTGCTGGCGCTGTCGGTAAGCATGATCACACGCGCCATTTTTTCGCTCTGCGCCGATACCAACGGATAAGCAGCCTGGGTCAGCTGATCGCGCAGCTCCCGATATCGGCGCGAATACCAGCCATAGCGCTGGGCGCTGATGCTATCGTACCACGCTCCGCCCGTATAGGTATCCAGAATCGCACCGCGCAGGTAGACTGTTTCATCGGTTTCCACCTGCATGATGATGCGATCGCTGGGCGAGGGTTCGCCGCCCAGACGGCCCTCGCCCTGGGGCATCCAGCCGTCTAAAGCCAGGCTGTAGCGCGAGCGCTGCTCACGGAACAGCAGCGTATCGTCCAGTATTTCGCTCACACGATCCGCTAACTGCGCCAGCGCGGGCACCTTGGTACCGTCCGCCGGAGCCAGCGCCATGGACAGCGCGCACAGCGCCGCCGCAGCAACCAGCGCAATGGCAGGCATAGAACGGCGCTGGGGCGTATCGCCCTCGGGATCGCGCGCATGCGTCCAGGCATACAATAGCAGCAGCGCGGGCAGGGCGGGCAGCATATACGCGCTGGCCCCGCGCAGCCCAAGCAGCCACATGCTGCAAAGCAGCGAACCTACAATAAAAATCGGCGCATACAGGCCGTTATCGGGCGAAGCCAACGCAGTGCCCAGCAAGGCGCAGTACAGCGTCAGCTGCAAGGCGATCGTATCGCCATACAGCGGCAGCGCAACGCCCGCCCCGCGCAGATGCATCGCAATGGCATTCCCGGCGTTCAGAGCGCTTTGTATCCAGCCGCCGCCCAGCAAATAATGCACGCCGGCCGCCGCGGCAGCCAGCAAAAGAGACAGCGAAAACAGGTATTTGCGCGTGCGCAGCAGGGAAAACACCCCCGAAAGGCCCGCCGTGCAGACGGCAAAGCGCAGCATCTGCCCCTCCAGGCCAAAGCCCTTGAGCAGCGGCAGGCCCAGACCCAGCGCCAGCAGCCAGGCAATCAGCGCGCTCAGGGCCGCGCGCAGCCCCTTATCACGCAGGCGAGACATAGCACACCTCCACCATGCATTGCTGCAGCCGCGCCACATAGGGACGATCCTGCTCGGCGTCGGGCGTGCGCGTAATCAGATACACGCGCGCAGACGGCCCCATGCGCCGGATATGCGCAATGCCCTCCACCACGTCCGCGCTCAGGCGGGAGGTGATAATCACCGTCGCGCCCGTGCTGCGCATGCGGCGAAGCTCCAGGTTGAGCACGCGGGCAAAATCCGTGCCGCCCGTAAAGGGCTGGCGCGCCAAAAGCTCGGGCAGCAGCGCAATGCCGTCCGAGCGCCCCGCAGCCATATAAAATTCCGCCGTCCGTTCGCCATAAAAGGGCATACGCACCGGCGAATCATCGCGCGACTGCATCATGGCCACCGACAGCGCGGTTTCGCACAGGGTATCGCGCAGGATGGCGCGGTTTTCCTCGCTTTCATCCGCCGCCCCAGGCAGGGTGCAATCCATCAGGATCAACGTATCGGGCGGCGCGGGCGTTTCATAGCGGCGCACGGTCAGCTCCCGCCGGCGGGCAGACAGCTTCCAGTGCACGCGCTTGAGGGGATCGCCCGCGCGATAGGCGCGCGTATCATCAGGCGAGGACAAATCCTCGCTGGTACGGTTGGGCAGCGCGCGGCCATCGTCCGAGGACAAAAAGTGCAGCGCTTCCACCTCAAAATCGCGCGGCAGGGCCAGGCACTGCGCGGTCTCGCCCCCGCGTACCCGAATTTCAAACAATCCGAAGATATCCGAAAATACCCAGCTTTCAATCCCCACATCCACCACGCCCACATGCGGGGCGGGCAGGGATATCTGAGCGCGCGCAGGAAAGCGCTCATAGGCGCACTCATACAGCTTGTCGCCCCCGCGCACGATAACCAGCACAGGCGATATGGGCGGCAGGCGCTTATAATCAAACGCAAGCTCCGCCTGCATGTATTCCCCGCGCGGCACGCTGGGCGTTGTCAGGCGGCAGCGGACATGCAGCCGGCGCCTGGCAATCAGCACGGTCAAAAGCGAAAACAGCAGCGTAAGCACGCCAAAAACGGCGGACAGATACAGCATCCGTCCGCCCAGCGACATCCCGCAGAACAGGCAAAAGATGGATATCGCCAGCAGCGCGCCGCCCCGGCGGGTCATTGCGCGCCCGGCACCGGCACGCTGGAAAGCAGCCCCAGCAAAATCTGCTGGGCAGACTGCCCTTTCATGCGCGCCTCGGGGGTCAAAATCAGGCGATGGGAAAGCACCGGCAGCGCCATGCGCTTGACATCGTCAGGCAATATATAGTCGCGTCCCGCCAGCACCGCGCAGCCCTGCGCCGCGCGGATCAGCGCAATCGCCCCGCGGGGCGATACGCCCAGCGCCAGGGCAGGATGCTTGCGCGTCAGCGCCGCCAGCTGCGCCACATAGGCGCGCACCTCACGGCTGCAATACACCGCGCCCACCAGCTCCTGCATGGCAACCACATCGCCCGCGCCGCACACGCTTTGCAGGCTGGACAGGGGCGACGCCTGGCCGGAATAGCGCTCCAGCACGTCCATTTCCTCCTCGATGGAGGGATAGCCGATGGTAATGCGCAGGAAAAAGCGGTCCATCTGCGCCTCCGGCAGCGGATAGGTGCCCACAAAATCCACCGGGTTCTGCGTGGCCAGCACCATGAAGGGGCGCGGCAGCGGATGCGTAACGCCGTCCACCGTCACCTGCCCCTCCTCCATCACCTCCAGCAGGCTGGACTGGGTCCTGGGCGAGGTACGGTTGATTTCGTCGGCCAGCACGATCTGGCTCATCACCGCGCCGCTTTTATATTCCATTTCGCCCGTTTGCAGCGAAGGCATGGTGAAGCCCGTGATATCGCTGGGGGTTACGTCGGGCGTAAACTGAATGCGCTTGAATGAGCAGGACAGCGACCGCGCCAAGGCGGCCACCAGCGTGGTCTTACCCACGCCCGGCACATCCTCGATAAGCACGTGTCCCTTGCACAGCAGGGCGATGAGCGCCAGCTCTATGGCCTCATCCTTGCCCACGATGACGCGGCGGATGTTCTGCTGCAGGGAGTATACAATGGAGCGAACCTGGTTCTGCTGCATGGCTGCTTCCTTTCAAAGACAGATTTACACCCTTAGTATACCGCGAATCGACATTATTTGCAATGTTTTCGTAAAGAAGATGAAACATTTACATCTGTAGTTTGCCCGCCGTCCGGCGCGTTATCCGCGGGTCAGCGGGTTCCACCTGCCGCGCAGGCAGTAGGTCAGCAGCAGCAGGAACAGCAGCAGGTTGTGCGCGATCATGCACGCCCAGGCCGCCACCAGCCCCATATGCAGCAGGCGCGTGCAGACAAACGTGCCCAGGATGCGCACGCCCCACATGCCGATGATATTGAACACAAAGGGCGCCATCGTGTTGCCCGTTCCCTGCAGCATGCCCTCCAGGATGATGGCGACGCCGAAGAACGGCTCGGACACCGCCACCATGCGCAGCACCGTCGCGCCCAGGGCGATCACCGCCGCGTCGATGGTAAACAGGCTCATCATGCCCGGCGCAAAGATGAACAGCAGCCCGCCGGAAACCACCATCAGCACCATCTCGATGCCCACCAGCATCCGCGCCAGCCTGCGCATCAGCCTTTCATCCCTTGCGCCCAGCGCGTTGCCAATCAGCGTAGCCGCAGCCGTCTGCATGCCGTAGCCGGGAATGTAGAAGGCCGATTCCACGGTGTTGGCGATGCTGTGCGCCGCCAGCGGAATGGTGCCCAGGGCGTTAATCATGGAGGCGAAGGCCACATAGCCAAACGATGTGCCAAAGCGCTGCAGGGCAGAGGGCAGCGCCACCTTGAGGCAGGGGCGCAGCACATCCCAGTCGGGGCGCAGGCGCTGGCCGCGCGGGGAGATCACCGGGTGCTTCCACAGCGCGCAAGTAATCCAAACGCCGCCCACCGCATAGGAGACCGCGCTGGCGATTGCCGCGCCGATCACGCCCATGCCCGCGCCGGGCAGCCAGATGGACAGCCCCAGCGCCCGCACGGTGCGGGATTCATAGATCAGCAGGAAGTTCAGCACCACGTTGACCAGGTTCATCGCCAGGCCCGCGCGCATGGGCGTTTTGCTGTCGCCCGTGGCGCGCAGCGCGGTGCCGAATATGGTGCTGGCCGCGCGCGCCAGCATGGGCATATACAGGATGGCAAAGTACTGCGACGCCACCTGCTGGATCTCGGGCGCGGCGTGCATCCACACCGGCACGCGGCGGCTGAGCAGCAGCGGGATCACCGTAAACAGCGTGCCCGAAAACAGCACGGCCAGCACCGCCTGCGAGGAGGTGCGCGCCGCGCGCGCCCGGTCATCCGCGCCGTAGGCCTGGGCGATAAAGGACAAAAACCCGATGCCCAGCGCCGACACCGTGCTGCCAATCAGCCAGCTGACGGTGGTGGTTGCGCCCACGGCCGCCGTGGCCTGCGCGCCCAGGCGCCCCACCATGGCCGCGTCCACATACTGCACGGCCGTGCTCATCAGCTGCTCCAGCATGGTCGGCCAGGCCAGCGCCCAGATCATCCCCAGCAGCGCCCATCCCTCACCCCGAAAACGCTTCATTCTCATGGTATCCTCAACTCTTCGTAATTGCGCATACGCAAAAATCAGCATAGCGCGCGCAGGGGAGGTTTGTCAATGCGAAAATTGCAAAATCGCCTGTTTTTCTCCCACAACGGCTGCGATGTATGCTATAATAAGCCGATACTTGCGTATTTAAGGAGGATGTACCATGCGTTGCGGATGCATTGAGTGCGGCGCGTTTATGATCCATGCCGACGACGCGGAGGCGTGCGTGTGCCCCGAGTGCGGGCATCGCTGCAGCGCGTGCCTGGGCACCAACACGGTGGTCAGCCGCGAGCAGCTGAAAAACCTGGCCGCCGTGCGCTGGATCAATCAGGATATCGACCGCGTGCGCGACGCGCTGGCCGGCAAGGATACAGACGAGGAGGACGAGCCATGAGCGGCGCGCTTCCCAAGCTCATTGCGGTGGTAGGCACCAACGCCTCGGGCAAAAGCAGCCTGGCCATCAGCCTGGCCCGTTCGCTGGGCGGCGAGGTAATCTCGGCCGATTCCCGCCAGGTCTACCGCGGGCTGGATCTGGGCAGCGGCAAGGTGACGGCGCAGGAAATGCAGGGCGTGCCGCATCATCTGCTGGATGTATGCGACCCCGGCACATTTTTCACCATGGCGGATTTTCAACGCCTGGCCTATCGCGCCATTGATGATGTGCTTGCGCGCGGCCGCGTGCCCGTGCTGGCGGGCGGCACCGGGCTGTATGTGGACGCGGTGTGCGACGGCTATGTGCTATCCAATATCGAGCCCGATTTATCCTATCGCCGCGAGCTGGAAAGGCTGCCCACCCCGCAGCTTTGCGCCATGCTGCAGGCCGCCGCACCCGGCAATGCCATCGATCCCCAGAACCGCAACCGCGTGATGCGCGCGCTGGAAAAGCTGCACGACGGCGATACCCTGCCCGCGCAGAAGCGCCCGCGCTACGACGTGCTGCGCCTGGGCGTCACCTGGGATCGCCCCACCCTGTGCGCGCGCATTGACGAGCGGCTGGCGCGCCGCGTCCAGCAGGGCATGATCGAAGAGGTGGACGGCCTGCTCCAGGCAGGCGTATCGCCTGATTTTCTGTATCGTCTGGGGCTGGAATACCGCCTGATCAGCCAATACCTGCTGGGACAGTTTGCCACGCAGGAGGACATGCTGGAGGCGCTTTCCCGCGCCATCAAGCGCTTTGCCAAGCGGCAGATGACGTGGTTCCGCCGGGATACGCGCATCCATTGGCTGGATATGCGCGCCGACCCGCTAAGCGAAGCGCAAGGATTGTGCGCGCAGTTCTTGGCGGAATGATAGGATAAATACGCAAGGGGAGCCATGAGCGTTTTCGCATTTTCCAACCTATTTGAAAAGCAATGAAAAAATTGCCTGGTGGAGCTTGCTCCTAACCAGGCAACTTTTTTATCTGCTTCAGATCTTTTTTAGAGCCTTCCGGCTTTTTGCCTTTGTTTTCCTCACAGCAGCACAATGCCCGCATCGCGGCACACGCGGCGCGTTTCGGCGTCCCACAGGGAGGATTGCACCTCGCCGATGTGCTCCTTGGCCAGCAGCAGCATGCACATGCGGCTCTGGCCGATGCCGCCGCCCATGGTGAAGGGCAGCTCGCCCGACAGCAGCATCCGGTGGAAGGGCAGTTCGGCGCGCTCGGGGCAGCCTGCCTCCGCCAGCTGCGCGCGCAGGGATTCGGGCGATACGCGCACGCCCATGCTGGACAGCTCAAACGCGCAGCCCAGCACGTCGTTGTAGAACATGATATCGCCGTTGAGCGCCCAGTCGTCATAGTCCGGCGCGCGGCCATCATGCGGCTTGCCTGAGCGCAGCTTGCCGCCGATTTGCAGGATGCCCGCCGTGCGGTGCTCCCGCAGGTAAGCGTTTTCGCGCTGCTTGGGCGTTAGATCCGGATACATATCCTCCAGCTCCTGCGTGGTGACAAAGCTAACGTCGCGGCAAAGCTCCACCGGCAGCTGCGGATACTTCCATTTAAGAAAATCCAGCGTGCAGCACACCGCCGTAACAATGCGGCGCATCGCATCTTTTAGGGTATCCAGCGTGCGGTCCTGCTCGGAGATGATCTTCTCCCAGTCCCACTGATCGACATAGACCGAGTGCAGATTATCCAGTTCTTCATCCCGCCGGATAGCGTTCATATCGGTATACAGCCCCTCGCCCATCGGGAAGCCGTAATCGTGCAGCGCCAGGCGCTTCCACTTGGCCAGCGAATGCACCACCTGCGCCTGCGCGCCGGTTTCGCGCAGCGTAAAGCTGACCGGGCGCTCTACGCCGTTCAGATCGTCGTTGAGGCCGCTGGCGCCCTCCACAAACAGCGGAGCGGATACGCGCTTGAGGTTCAGCGCGTTGCTCAGGGATTTTTCAAAGGTTTTTTTAATCAGCGCGATGGCTTCCTGGGTATCGTACAGCGACAATACCGAGCGGTAGCCCTCGGATACGACAACACGGCTCATGCGTCGGCCTCCCGTCAGATGATTCTTCAAGGATACCCGCAAAAGCCGGGGATGTCAATCAAAAGGTTGCTTTTCTATTGTTTTTCGGGCTTAGCCCGCGCGGCGCGGCGTATTTCGTACAGGCTTTGCAGCGTTACCGCCAGCAGCACGATCGCCGCCCCGGCAATGCTGTATACGCCGGGGTTTTCGCCCACGGCCAGAAACACCCAGATAGGATTGAGCACCGGCTCCACATTGCTGATGATGCACGAGGCCACGGGAGATATGCCGCGCCGCGCGCCCAGCGCCAGAAACAGGTAGCCCAGTCCCAGCCCCACACCCAGCCCCACGCCGCAGCCCAGCTGCGGCAGGGACAGCGAAAAATGCGGATCAAAGCAGGCCGACAGCGCAAAGGGCACGCCGGCCAGCGTGCCAAAGTACACGTTGTCCAGCGGGTCGTTGCCCGAATAGCGGTTGGCAAGGAACATCATCGCAAAGGTAACGCCGCTGCACAGGCCCAGGATGTTGCCCAGCAGCCGCCCGCCCTCCAGGCCGCCGGCAAAGCACAGGCACACGCCCAGCATGACAAAAAACGCCGCGACGAGCTCGGATTTGAGCGGCCGCTGCTTTTTGAAGAGCAGCATATACAGGATCACGAAGATGGAGGCCGTGTATTGCAGCACGATGGCGTTGGCCGCGGTGGTCAGGCGCGCCGCGGACATAAACAGCAGGGATGTCATCGTAACGCCCACTGCGCTGAGCCACATGCCCCGGTTGGGACGGACGCGAAAGCTGCCCCGCGCCAGCCCCAGCACCAGCAGCGCGAAGATGGCGCGCACGCCCGCAAGCGTAAAGGAGTTCCACCCGACAAGTTTGGTAAACATGCCCGTGAAGCTCCATGATAATCCGGCCGCGAAGGTAAGGAGCGCGGCTGCTCCGTTTGGCTTTGGCTGCCTTGCTTCGTTCATATTCCGATCCGCATGGAAATCCTGCGGCGCGCCTCCATAACTGCATCCTTATAGGGGGTGCGAATGGTGTATACATAGCCGTAATCCACGCTGCCGTTCGCGCGGGTGATGCGGTAGCGGGACAGCCCGTACTTGCCCCGGTCGCGCAGGATCTCGATATCCTCGGCGATGACCTCGGCCAATACGCGGGTGCGCGTGCGGCTCATCTGCCGGTGCCCGCACTGGCACAGCTCAAACACGCCCAGCGTGCCGGGCGGGCAGACCAGGGTGAAGGTGATGCGGTCGCGCTCGATGCGCACCTGATCCAGATCGCGCGCGGCGGCGCGCAGGATGAGCGGGTAAATGTCCTTATAGAGGCGGCTGTCGCGCAGCGCTTCCATGCGGTACAGTTCCTTCTGGCGCTCGCGCTGATAGCGGATCAATAGATAGATTCCGACGGCCAGCGCCAGCACCAGCGCGATATACGCCAAAGAACCCATGGCAGGCCGCCCCCTCTTTCCTAAATATAGTGTATTGTATCATCGTTTCATCACAAATTCAAGTATTGGAAATCTATATATTGTACTGTTAAGGAAATTGTAACACAAATTAAGAAAGCCGAAAAGATTATTTATCCCGTCCTCTTGACAGAAGGGCAGTTGCGGCGTATCATATGTACGAAAAGTATAACTTTTCTTACTTTTACAATTTGTATGCTTGGAGGAATCAGCCATGCCGGACGGCAAGCATCTATTTGGAATGGTGCGCATTGGGGAGAAGGGGCAGATCGTCATCCCCAAGAAGGCGCGCGACATCTTTGACCTGCATCCTGGCGATCAGTTGCTGGTGCTGGGCGATGAGCAGCAAGGCATCGCGCTGGTCAAAGCCAGCCAGCTGCAACAGTTTGCCACCGATATTTTGAAGGCCATGCGCGGCGAGTCGGAGGAATAACCAATGGAAGCAATTGTAACCAACTCGCTATCGCGCTCCTTCGGCCAGCGCAAGGCGGTGGATAACGTCAGCCTTACGGTGCACGAGGGCGAGTTCTTTTCGCTGCTGGGCGTAAACGGCGCGGGCAAAACCACGCTGATTCGCATGCTCTGCTGCCTGTGCGCACCCACGTCTGGCAGCGCGCAGGTGCTGGGGCAGGATATCGTGCATCAGGCGGCGCAGGTCAAATCCATGATCGCCGTATCCCCGCAGGAAACCGCCGTTGCCGGCAATCTAACCGTGCGCGAAAATCTGGAGCTGATGGCCGGCGTATACGGTCATAGCGCCGCCGAGTGCCGCGCGCTTACCCATGAAATGATGGATCGCCTGCGGCTGAATGAGGTGGCAAATCAGCGCGCCAAGACGCTTTCGGGCGGCTGGATGCGCCGTCTTTCCATCGCCATGGCGCTGGTGAGCAGCCCCAGGGTGCTGTTTCTGGATGAGCCGACGCTGGGACTGGACGTGCTGACCCGGCGCGAGCTGTGGAGCGTGATCCGCAGCCTGCGCGGGCATACCGCGCTGGTGCTGACCACGCATTATCTGGAGGAGGCCGAAGCGCTCAGCGACCGCATTGGGATCATGTCCCACGGCCATCTGATCGCCCTGGGCACGGCGCAGGAGCTGATTGAAAAGACCGGTGAAAGCAGCTTTGAAAACGCCTTTATCGCCCTGGCCGGAGAGGGGGACGCTGCCAAATGAAGCAATTTCGCAAAGCCGCCGTGCTGGCGCAGCGCACGCTGAAGGAAATGCTGCGCGACCTGCTGACGCTGTTTTTCGGGCTGGCGTTCCCCATCCTGATCCTGCTGTTGCTATCGCTGATTCAATCCCACATTCCGGTGGATATGTTCCGCATTGAGCAGCTTGCGCCGGGCATTGTGGTGTTTGGGCAGTCCTTCCTGTCGCTGTTCGGCGCGCTGCTGATTGCCCGCGACCGCAGCACCTCCTTCCTGATGCGCCTGTATGCCGCGCCCGTGACGGGGCTGAGCTTTCTGCTGGGATACCTGCTGCCCCTGCTGCCGCTGGCACTGATGCAGGGCGCGGCGGTATACGCCGTGGCGCTTCTGCTGGGGCTGCCCATCTGTTGGGCGCTTGTGCCCGCGCTGCTGGCCGGGCTGGTCTGCTCGCTGCTGTTCATCGCTATCGGGCTGCTATGCGGCACGGTGCTCAACGACAAGCAGGTAGGCGGCGCATGCGGCGCGCTGCTGACCAACCTGACTGCCTGGCTCAGCGGCATCTGGTTTGATATTTCACTGCTGGGCGATGCCTTTGGCAGCGTCGCCCGTGCCCTGCCCTTCTATCATGCTGTGGAAGCCTGCCGCGCCGCGCTGAACGGCGGCGCTGTGTGGGGGCATTTGGCCATCGTGCTTGCCTATGCTGTGGGGATTCTGGCCGTTGCCGCCTGGTGCTTCACCCGGCAGATGAAGCAGCGGTGAGGGGGAGACGATGGGGGAACGATTCTTTCTTGGAGCCCAAGAAAGAATCAAAGAAGGCTGCGTGGTTTTGCAGCGCTCAGCCTTGTTTTCTTACCACGCTTCAATCTCCGGGGCCATACAGCGACCATTCGCGTTATTCTCCGGATCGATGATTTCCCCGCTCTGCGCATTGATGATGATGGGTCGGTAATAGGGCTCGTCCTCCAGCCAGCCATCCGTATAGAAGGGACCGCTGCGCTCTGCCTGCGGGCCATCCTGCTGGTATTCGCACCACACCACCCAGGCAGGCAGCAGCAATTGCTCCTGCCTGTTTTCTGTATCAAACTGCACATATCCCAGCGCCACCCGATCCACCGCGCGCACATACCCGGCATAAATCAGCGCCTCTACCTTGCCCTTTACGCTGTCAAAGGGCAGCAGCGGGATATCCGATTGCAGCACGCCGGTTTCCTGATAGAACCAGCACGCCAGCAAAAACGCATCCGCGTCGAAAACATCCGCCGAGGCGCAGCCCCGTTTTTCCAGCCAGTAATCCTCATTGCCAACCGCCTTGACGCTAAACGCGCTATGCACGCTTCCCATATAGGGAATGCCGTGGAAAACCTGATGGAATTCCAGGTGATAGTATCCCTTCTCGCTGATCGGCTTTCCGGTCGCCTTGTAAAAGGTACGGTCGAACACGGCTGCGTTCATCAGATACAGCGCATCGCCTGGAAACAGCGCCGTAATCTGCGCTTGGGCAATATCCGCCGCCTCGCCCAGAAGCAGCGGGTTATTGTCCGCATAGGCCGCGCCCAGCTGATAATCCGCCAGCAGATGCGCATCCCAGCCCATTTCCACCTGACTATAAACATCGGCCTGCCGCGTCTTGCCCCACATGGGCGGGGTTGCGTGGTCGTAGGCCGTCACATAGGCTGTGGAGGCAAAGCTGTAGGAATGGACGCGATCCTCCCGCATAGATTTTTCGCAGAAGGCGGTCAATTCCTGCGCGATCGTATCCGCCACGGGCGGCGCGGCGCGCACCGTAAGCACCGGCGCGCTATCCACGCGGGGAATTTGAACCTCCTCGCTCACCTGAATCGTCCTGCCGTAAGCCGTATAGGTTTGTTCCCATCGCGGCGAAGTGACCGCAGGCAGATCGCGGATTGCATACCGCTGCACCTCCGCCCCGGCGCCGCCAGGCGGCAGCAGGCATACCAGCATAATCCAAAGCAGATACCTTTTCATTTTTCCCTCCAACATATCGCATGGACAAATAATTCTCTTTATAGGACGTTTCATGCGGCGCAATTGGTTCATTGTACTGGGCAAAAAGCAGCGTTTCCGTTCATCACATCCCCTTCTTTTTCCGCATAACATCGAAAGAGGGGGGATTTTTATGGGCAATTATCGGGTGTATGTATACGCCATCTGCAAAAATGAGCGTGCTTTCGCCGCGCGGTGGATGCAATCCATGCGCGAGGCGGACGGCGTTTATGTGCTGGATACCGGCTCCACGGACGGCACGCCGGAGGCATTGACGGAATTGGGCGCGCAGGTGACCTGCGAGGAAATCACGCCCTGGCGCTTTGACACGGCGCGCAACCGCTCCCTGGAGCTGGTGCCCGCGGATGCGGATATCTGCGTTTGCACCGATCTGGACGAATACTTTACCCCAGGCTGGCGCGAGCAGGTGGAATCCGCCTGGGCGGAGGGCGCGCAGCAGCTGCGCTATCCCTATGTGTGGTCATTCAATGCGGACGGCAGCGAAGGCACCTTCTTTTATGCCGATAAGATGCACGCGCGGCAGGGCTTTGAATGGATTCATCCCGTGCATGAGGTGCTGCACTATACGGGCGGCGGCGAAGCGCAGCGCGCGCTGTGCCAGGACATGCGGCTGGAGCATCATCCGGACGCGCAGAAATCCCGCGCGCAGTATCTGCCGCTATTGGAGCTGGCTGTGCAGGAAGCGCCGCAGGATGACCGCAGCCTGCACTATCTGGGACGGGAGTACCTGTTCCATCAGCGGTGGAATGATTGCATCGCCACCCTCAAGCGGCATCTGGCCCTGCCCTCGGCCACCTGGCGGGATGAGCGCTGCGCGTCCATGCGCTATATCGCCCGTGCCTATGGCGCACGCGGCAACGCCTACGAGCAGGAATGCTATCTGCTGCGCGCGGCGGGCGAAGCGCCGCATCTGCGCGAACCCTGGCTGGATCTGGCGCGCATGTATTATGCCAGGCAGAACTGGCCCGGCGTGGCCTATGCCTGCGAGCGGGCGCTGCAGATTGCCGACCGCCCGCGCACCTATATGACCGAGCCGGAATCCTTCGGCGCGCTGCCGTGGGATTTTTTGTCCATCGCCTGCTACCAGTTGGAGCAGTATCCCCGCGCCGCGCAGGCCGCCCGCGAAGCGCTGCGCCTGGCCCCGCAGGATGCGCGTATTGCCGAAAACGTGCGGCTGATGGAGGAAAAGGCGGGATGCGGCGCCGAAGAATGAGCTGGAGCGTTCATTATAAAAAGCTTCTTCATTAAAAGAAGCCTGCATAAAATATTCCGTTTTCCCTCATCCGTCTCGCTATGCGCTCGACACCTTCTCCCGTTTGGGAGAAGGCTTTTATCGTTGCGCGTTTTTCGGGCGGCAGTGCGCCCTCAGCCGCCTGCGGCGGCGCTATGACGGAAGAAAGCAACGTTCCCCGTCCCTTACTCCCCGCTCATGCGCAGCTTGCCCTGCAGGCGCTGGCAGAAGGTCTCGTCGCCCGTGCGCACCAGCAAAACGCTCTGCGTGCCGCAGTGCAGCGTCACGCTGTCGCGCGGGCGCAGCGGCTCACGGCGCAGGCCGTCCACCACCAGGTAGGGCATGTCCGGCTCCTCCGCGTCGTAGGCGGGTAGCCACTGCACGCGCACCGTATCCTGCGCTGACACCACCATCGGCACGCCGGAGGGCGCGTGCGCGCAAATGGGCGTAACGGCCAGCAGCCGCGCCTCGGGCATCAGCACCGGCCCGCCCGCCGACAGGTTGTACGCCGTCGATCCGGTGGGCGTGCTGACGATCAGCCCATCCCCATGCAGACGCATGGCCAGCTGATCGTTTACATATAAATACAGATATAGCGCGTGCTGATAGGCCCCGCGGTGCAGCACCATCTCGTTCAGCGCGGTAAACTCCGGCTGATCGTTGAGCGCGCCGTGCATCAGCATGCGCTTTTCCAGGTGATAATCGCCAGCCAGCAGCCGGGGCAGCACCGCCTCCGCCTGGGCAAGCTCGCAATCCGTCAGATACCCCAGGTGCCCGCAGTTGACGCACCATACCGGGCAGGCCGCGTGCAGCTCGTGCACGGCGCGCAGCAGCGTGCCGTCGCCGCCGAACACCAGCAGCATGTCCGCGCCCTCGGCCCCCGCAGCCAGCAGCACCGTGTGCCCATTTTGACGCAAAAAATGCCCGGCGCGCTCGCACAGCGCCAGCGCGGCAGGATTAGAACGATTGGGATACAGCAAAAACTTCATACAGCGCCTCGATATCCATAGGGTGCGCGCACGCGGCGCGCTGCATTCATGATATAGAAAAAAGCCGCGCAAGTCAATCCGCCGCGCGAATTTTTGCCGTCCGACCCGTTCAATTTACAATCGCAGAATAGCATAATTTACAATTACAATGCTTGCTAAAAGTGGAGAATAGTGGTATTGTATATTACGGAAATGTTGCAAATTTATTTCAAATCCAACGATGATCGGAGGTTCACATGATGAAGCGTTGTAAGCTTTTGGTTCTTCTCATCCTGATATGTCTGCTGATGCTGCCTGTATTTGCCACTGCTGAGACACAGGAAGAATTTGAATTGCGCTGCTTTAAAAAGACAGCAGTTGCAGCGACTGTTTATAGCTATCTTAATTCCTCTGAAGGAGAAGTGATTGATTACATTCCGGCTGGTACGTATGTGCAATGTAAGAGTTCCACGAGAGATGGCAGAACAACTGTGGTCTACATGAAAAATGGTGTAAAAAAACAAGGAACAATAAAGGTTAAATTAATAGACTGTACCTCTACTATCCGTAAATCGGATGGTCTTGCTTATGACATTCATGAAAAAGACCCGAATTATGATGCCAAGATTAAAGAAGGTGTGCTTGAATTTGACGTAACGAAATATAGTGATTCAAGTGCATATTATCTCTACCGTGCTGGTGCTGGCCCCGAGCCTGAACGAAAGGATGGTAGCAATACTGTACAATCACAGAGCTCCGCTCAGACCGATACACAGGCCAACGAGGGCGGAACGGCTGTTGGCGTTGTGGAGCTTGGGCGCACGTCCTCTAAAATTCAGTATCAGGGCAAAACCGTCAGCGTGTCAACGTCTGACCTGACGTTCAGCGAAAACGTGCCAGAGAACAAGAAGCTGGCCACCATCTACGCCCCGCGCACCGGCAAGGCTTCGCTGCGTCAGACGGCCTCGTCCAAGGGCACGCTGCTGAAGAACTGCAAAGCAGGCACCATTGTATCTGTGCTGGCCATCGGCAATGGCTATACCCGTATCAATTATAAAGGTACGGTAGGGTACATCAAAACCGCGTGCCTGAAATTCTATGGCGACAGCGAAAGCACCGCCCAGGGCGTTCTCAGCTACAAAGGCAACACGGGCGGCGGAACTACTGTCAACGTGCGCAACACGCCCAAGGGCGACAGTGCCAAGGTGGCCGAATGGCGCACCGGCACGGAAGTAACCATTCTATCCCATGAAAATGGCTGGTACGAGATCGAAGCCAACGGCATGCATGGATATGTGATGGAGAAGTACGTGACGGAAAAGTAAAGCGGAAACGCCATGAAGTATGAACCGCCCGTGCATGAACTGTAAATATCGTTTTCCCTCCCGCGAAAAT
This sequence comes from Clostridiales bacterium, assembly GCA_004556155.1. GTDB lineage: Bacteria > Bacillota > Clostridia > Christensenellales > Aristaeellaceae > SFMI01. The sequence goes on along the minus strand of SFIM01000006.1, from coordinate 25,843 downwards.
CTTTGCATTCTTCCCCGCGGTATGCTATACTAAAAACACAATTCCGTAACATTTCAGCCAAGGGGGAGGGCGCGCGTTCATGGATCACAATGCGTATCAGCTGCTGGCGCTGGGCGCGCGCTATTGGTTTGTGCTGCTGGCGGCCGTGCTGGTATGGCGCGGCGCGGCGGCGCTTTTGCATGAGCATTATCAGCGCAAAAAGCTGCTGAAAAAGCTGCCCGACGCGGGCATGGTGGGCGAGATGCGCGATATCGACAACGACCGCGCCTATCCCCTGCCGCGCGAGGGCGTGCTGGGCGGCGGCAGCGCGTGCGATATCCGCCTGCGCGGATTGCGCCGAAGGGATATCAACTTTGCCTTTGTGGAGGGCAAGGGGCTTTTGCTGACCCCCTGCCACAGCCGGGGCGGGGTGCTGCTGGACGGCGCGCCGCTGGGCAAGGGCGGCTATGCCCTGCACGGGGCCATGCTGCGCGTGGGCGGCTATACGCTGCGCATTCGCCTGTTCGCCGGGCTGAACGTGCCGCGCCCCGCCCCGTATGAGGAGCACTGGCACAGCGCCTATGAGGATGAGGAGCTTTACGCCCCCGAGTACGCCGCCTTCGCCGCCGCGCAGCTGGGCTGCGCCCCCTATTCCGAGGGCGCGTATGATCAGCCGGGCATGCCCGTGCCGCCCGCGTTTCAAGCCTTCGATACCCTGTCCATGCCGGCGGTAAACGCCGCGCCGCAGCCGGTTTATCCCCAGCAGCCTGTCTATCCGCAGCCTGCCTGTCCGCCGCAGCCGGTTTGTCCCGATCCCGCGCAGGCAGCCTATGCCCAGCCCGCGCAGCCCGTTTATCCTGCGCAGGCGGCCTATCCCGCCGCCCCGGCGGAGGAGGACGCCGCCGCGCCCGCGCCCTTCGACGGGGGCATGTATGCGCCAAAGGCGGAGGAAATCCCCGCGCCCTTTGAAGCGCCGCGCCGCCACCGCAGAAGCGACAGGAGGCAGGGAAAATGAACATTGCCATGAAAAACGCCAAACAAAAAAAGCGCCGCACGCCGCAGCAGATGCTGCTGGCGGGTGTGATGCTGTTTTTCTTTACGGCGTTTTTGCTTTTGTTTGTGCAGTCGCCCTCGCTGCTGACAGCCGCCATGGCGCTGCTGGTGCCGCTGGCCGTGTGGGCCATGGTGCGCATCCTGCCCCGGCTTTTCCCCATGGATGAGTTTTTGCTTACGCTCATCGCATTTCTGTGCGCGCTGGGCGTGCTGCTGCAATACCGCTACACCCCCTCGCGCGGGCTGACGCAGGCGTTCAACTGCGGCGCGGGGCTGGTAGCCATGGTCGTGTGCGCGCTGGCCGTGCGTCACATCAAAAGCTGGAGGCTGCTGATGGTGCCGCTGATGGGGCTAAGCTGCGCGCTGATGGCGCTTCCCTTTGTATTCCGCGCGGTCAACGCGGGCAAGGGCGCGACAGCCTGGGTGGGCTTCGGCGGGTTTACCATCCAGCCCAGCGAGCTGGTAAAAATCGTGTATCTGTTTGTGCTGTCCTATCTGTTATCCCGCCGCCGCATTGTGACGGGCATGATCTTCATCGGCCTGATGCTGGGCTTTCTGGTATTGCAGCGCGACCTGGGCACGGCGGCCATTTACGGCGGCGCGGGCCTGGTGCTGCTGTACGCCGCCACCTCCAGCCTTTTGCTGATCGGCGGCATCCTGGGCGCGGGCGTGGGCGCGGTGGCCGTGCTGTACGCGCTGTTTAAGAACAGCTATTTCCTGACCGTGCAAAACCGCATCAGCAACTGGCTGGATCCCTTCAGCACCTATGATCAGCTGGGCGGCGGCTACCAGATTGTGCAGTCGCTGATCGCCATCGCCAACGGCGGCTGGTGGGGCACGGGTCTGGGGCTAGGCAACGCCAGCGTGATTCCGGAGTTCCGCACGGACTTTATCTTTTCCGCCCTGATCAACGAGTTCGGCCTGGTGTTCGCCGCGCTGGTGGCCTGCGTGTATGTGCTCATCGTCCTGCGCTCGGCGGATATCGCTCTGCGCTCCACCTCGGCCTTCCACGCGCTGCTGGCCGCGGGCAGCGCGGCGCTGCTGGCCGTGCAGGCCTTTATCATCCTGGGCGGCGTACTCAAGTTTATCCCCATGACGGGCGTCACCGTGCCCTTCCTCAGCTATGGCGGCACGTCGCTGGTGTCCTGCCTGGGGCTGATGGGCGTGGTGCAGGGCGTGGCGTCGCGCAATGAGCGGCTGCTGCGCGAGGATCAGCGCCTGGCGGAGGGCGGGGAGGACGCGCAATGAAGCAATTAAGAAAGAGCATCCGCGTGATCGCCCTGGTGCTGGCCCTGATGGTGCTGCTGCCCATCGGCTACGGCGGCTACAGCCTGATCCGCTACGGCACGCGCTGGCGCACATCGGAATATAACACCTACCTGACCTCCATGAAATCGGGCGTAACGGCGGGCAGCATTTACGACCGCAACGGCGTTACCCTGGCCAGCACAACGGTATCCACCGACGAAACGGGTGAAACCGTGCGCACCCGCACCTACGCGCAGGATGCATCCGTGCGCGCGGCGGTGGTACATGTGGTGGGCGATACGCGCGGCAATGTGAAAAACGCGGCCGAGAGCTTTATGGCCGAGTATCTCTATGGAACCAATATGAGCTATGCCGAGCGGCTCAAGCAGGTGCTGTCCACCGGCTCGCTGCGCGGCGACGATATCACCCTGACGCTGGACAGCAGCCTGTGCGCCTACGCGGCCTCGCTGTTCCCGCAGGATAAAAGCGGCGCCATCGTGGTGATGAACTACAAGACGGGCGAAATCTACGCCCTGCAATCCTTCCCCAATTACGATCCGCAATCGGGCAAAACCGTCACCGTCCGCCAGGCGCTTAACCGCGCCACGCGCTGGCTCAGCGCGCCCGGCAGCACCTTCAAGGTGATCACCCTGGCCGCCGCATTGCAAAGCCTGCCCGGCGCGGCGGAGAGCAGCTATACCTGCACGGGCGGCGTGAGCTTTGGCGAGCATCAGCGCGTAGTGACCGACTACGGCGCGGCCGCGCACGGCACGCTGACGCTCAAGGACGCTTTTATGAAAAGCTGCAATTCCACCTTCGCCATGCTGGCCTGCCAGATGGGCGATAAGGCGCTGCGCAAAACGGCGCAGAGCTTTGGCCTGGACGACGCCTTTACCTTCCGCGATCTGGTGGTGGAAAACTCCGCCTACGCCTCCTCCTCTGCCGCCCTGCTGGGGGCCGATCTGGCCTGGACGGGCGCTGGTCAGAACCAGCTGGCCGTCACCCCGCTGCACATGTGCATGGTGGCCGCCGCCGTGGCCAACGACGGCGTAATGATGGAGCCACGCCTGCTGCTGCGCGCCGTGGGCGCGGAGGGCGCCGAGCGGCAGACCTTTGAGCCCGCGGTATACCGCACGGCCATGGACGCGCAGACCGCCGCCACTGTGCGCGAATACATGCGCGCCGTGGTCACGGGCGGTACGGGCAGATCCGCCGCCGTCAGGGGGCTGACCGTCTGCGCCAAGACGGGCACGGCGGAAATCGACACCCAGGAAAAGGACAACGCCTGGTTCATCGGCTTTATCGACGACGACGCTTATCCCTTCGCCGTGTGCGTGGCGGTGGAAAACGCGGGCACGGGCGGCGCGGTCGCCGCGCCCATCGCGCAGAAAATCTTTGCAAGGCTGGCGGGAAAATGACGATCATCGATCTTTCGCATCGCATTTGCAATGTCATGCCGGTCTATCCCGGCGATGTGCAGACGCGCCTTGTGCAGGAGCGCTTTTTGAGCCGCGATTATTACAACGGCTATACCCTGCATACCGCGCTGCACGCGGGCACGCATGTGGACGCGCCCATGCACCTGCTGGATAAGGATCAGCGCCCGATTGCGGAGCTGCCGCTGGAGCGCTTCTGCGGGCCGGGCTTCCTGCTGGATGGGCTGGACGATCCGCGCGAGATTCCCCCGGATTGCTGCGTGCTGATCCACACCGGGCACGACGCGCGCTACGGGCAGCCCGATTACTTTACCAGCCAGCCGCAGATTAGCCCCGCGCTGTGCGAGCGCATATTGGCCGCGCGTCCGCGCTGCCTGGGCGTGGATATGGCCTCGCCCGATCTGCCGCCCCTTGCAGTGCATAAGCGCCTGCTGGCCGCGGGCGTGCCCATGGTGGAAAACCTGACCAACCTGGCCGCACTGCGCGGCCGCCGTTTCGATTTTGCCGCGCTGCCGCTGAAAATCAGCGCCGAGGCCAGCCTGGTGCGCGCCGTCGCCTGGCTGCATGATGCATAAAGAACAGCGATTGAACAGAAAAGTCTATTGTTTTTGCCGGGACGGCAGGGTACAATATTGCCTGTCCCGGTATTTATTTGCATTTTTAAGGAGGAAATCCATCATGAACGCTTATGTGCAGCGGGTATACGAGGGGCTGTGCGCGCGCAACGCCCACGAAAAGGAATTTTTGCAGGCGGCGGAGGAAATGCTCACCTCCCTGTCGCCCGTTTTTAATAAGCACCCCGAATATGAAAAGGCCGGCCTGCTCGATCGCTTTGTCGAGCCCGACCGGATCATCATCTTCCGTGTGCCCTGGCTGGACGATCAGGGGCAGGTGCGGGTCAACCGCGGCTACCGCGTGCAGTTCAACAACGCCATCGGCCCCTACAAGGGCGGCCTGCGCCTGCACCCCAGCGTCAACCTGTCCATCATCAAGTTTCTGGGCATGGAGCAGGTGCTTAAAAACAGCCTGACCACCCTGCCCATCGGCGGCGCCAAGGGCGGCAGCGATTTTGACCCCAAGGGCAAGAGCGATCAGGAGGTCATGCGCTTCTGCCAGAGCTTTATGACCGAGCTGTACAAGTACATCGGCCAGGATGCGGACGTGCCTGCGGGCGATATCGGCGTGGGCGCGCGCGAAATTGGCTATCTGTACGGCCAGTATAAGCGCATCACCGGCAGCTACGAGGGCGTTTTGACCGGCAAGGGGCTCACCTACGGCGGCTCGCTGGCGCGCAGGGAGGCCACGGGCTTTGGCCTGTGCTACTTCACCCGCGCCATGCTGCGCAAGCGCGGCCTGTCCTTTGAGGGCAAGCGCGTGGTGGTATCCGGCAGCGGCAACGTGGCCATTTACGCCGCGCAGAAGGCCATGGAGCTGGGCGCGAAGGTGGTGGCCATGAGCGACAGCAACGGCTTTATCGTGGATGAAAACGGCGTGGATCTGGCCGTCGTCAAGCAGATCAAAGAGGTGGAGCGCGGCCGCATCCGCGAGTATGCGCAGCGCGTGCCCGGCGCGATATACACTGAGGGCAGCCACGGCATCTGGCGCGTGCGCTGCGATATCGCCCTGCCCTGCGCCACGCAGAACGAATTGGACGAGGCGGACGCGCAGGCGCTGATTGCGAATGGCTGCATCGCCGTGGCCGAGGGCGCTAATATGCCCACCACGCTTGCCGCTACGCAGGCGCTGCAAGCCGCGGGCGTGCTGTTTGCACCCGGCAAGGCCAGCAACGCGGGCGGCGTGGCCGTCAGCGCGCTGGAAATGAGCCAGAACAGCCAGCGGCTATCCTGGACGTTCGCAGAGGTAGACGAAAAGCTTGTCGGCATTATGGAAAGCATCTTTGCCGCAGCAGACGCTGCCGCAGCCGAGTACGGCGCGCCGGACAATTATGTGGTGGGCGCGAACATCGCGGGCTTCCTCAAGGTGGCCGATGCGATGATGGCACAGGGCGCAGTCTAATCCAAAACACAACAGCAAAAAACGAGGGAAGCGCATGCAGCGTTTCCCTCGTTTTATATGCCAAGGCATTACTTATCAAACAGGCTCTTCATTTTTTCCAGAAAGCTCTTGCGCTCGCCGTACTCGCGGCCGGTGGTAGCCTCGTCAAACTGCCGCAGCAGCTCCTTTTGCTTTTCGGTCAGCTTGGTAGGCACCTCCACGCGCACGCGGATGATCAGATCGCCCACATAGCTGGAGCGCACCTGAGGAATACCCTTGCCGCGCAGACGGAACTCCGTACCGTTCTGCGTGCCCTCGGGCACGGTATACTTGACGGTACCGTTCAGCGTGGGCACGTCGATTTCGCCGCCCAGCGCCGCGGTGGTAAAGCTGATAGGCATATCCAGATACAGGTTGGTGCCGTCGCGCTTAAACAGCTTGTGCGGGCGCACCGTCACCACGATGTACAGATCGCCGTTGGGGCCGCCGTTCACGCCCGGCTCACCCTGGCCGTTCATCACGATGGTCTGGCCGTTATCGATGCCGGCGGGAACCTTGACCGTGCAGGTGCGCTTACGCTTCACGCGGCCCGTGCCGAAGCACTTGGGGCACTTATCCTGGATGACCTTGCCCGTGCCGCCGCAGGTGGAGCAGGTGCGTACCGTTACCATAAAGCCGCCCTGCACGCGCACCTGGCCGGTACCCTTACAGGTGGGGCAGGTCTTGGGCTGAGTGCCGGGCTTTGCCCCCGAGCCGTGGCAATCCTCGCAGATTTCAGAGCGGTAGAAATCAAAGGATTTTTCGCAGCCGAAGGCCGCCTCCTCAAAGCTGATGCGCAGGTCGTAGCGCAGATCGTTGCCCTGCTGGGGGGCGTTCGCGCGCTGCGCGCCGCCCATGCCCGCGCCGCCGAAAAGCTGATCGAAAATCGAGCTGAAGCCGCCCATATCGCCGAAGCCGCCAAAGCCGCTGGTATCAAACCCACCGGCTCCGCCCGCGCCGCCGTTCATGGGGTCGTTAAACCCAAACTGATCGTAGCGCGCGCGCTTGTCCGGATCGGACAGCACCTCGTTGGCCTCGTTCAGCTCACGGAAACGCGTCTCGGCCTCCTTATCATTGGGGTGCAGGTCGGGGTGGCACTCCTTGGCCAGCTTGCGGTATGCCTTTTTAATTTCTTCCTGCGAGGCGTTTTTTTGAACGCCCAGCACCTCGTAATAATCGCGTTTCGTTGCCATTTTGTCCTCTTATCTTAAACCCGCAATGCGCAATGCGCAGGATACGCCCACGCATTGCGCATTTTTGGTTCACAGTAAATTGCTTTTATTGGGCTTACTGCACGCTGCCGTCGGCGTTGAAGGAGCCGTCGTCATTCTGCGTGCCGGGCTGCGGGCCGGCGTTGCCCATATCGGGAGCGCCCTGCGCGCCGCCCTGCTGCTGATAGAGCTTGCCGAAGATGGCGTACACCTTCTGGGTCATCGCGTCCATAGCAGTCTTGATTTCATCGGGGTTGTTGCGCTCACGCACAGCCTTGAAATCAGCCAGCTCCTTTTCCACCGCGGCCTTGTCCTCGGCGGACAGCTTATCGCCGTTCTCCTTGAGCTGCTTTTCCATCTCATAGGTCAGGCTGTCGGCGTGGTTCAGGGTTTCCACTTCTTCCTTGCGCTTCTTATCGGCCTCGGCAAACTGCTCGGCTTCCTTTACACGCTGCTGGATTTCTTCCTCGCTCATGTTGGAAGAAGAGGTGATGGTGATGTTCTGCTCGTTGCCCGTGCCCTTATCCTTGGCGGATACGGAGACGATACCGTTTTTATCGATGCGGAAGGTGACCTCGATCTGCGGCACGCCGCGAGGCGCGGCGGGGATGCCGGTCAGCTGGAAGCGGCCCAGGGTCTTGTTATCGTAGGCCATGGGACGCTCACCCTGCAGCACGTGAATTTCAACGGTGGTCTGGCCGTCGGCGGCAGTGGAGAACACCTGGCTCTTTTCGGTAGGAATGGTGGTGTTGCGGTCGATCAGGCGGGTGAAGATGTGGCCCTCGGTTTCAAGGCCCAGAGACAGGGGCGTAACATCCAGCAGCAGCACGTCCTTGACTTCGCCGCCCAGCACGCCGGCCTGGATGGCCGCGCCGATGGCAACGCACTCATCGGGGTTGATGCCCTTGAAGGGCTCCTTGCCGGTAACCTTCTTAACGGCTTCCTGCACGGCGGGGATACGGGTGGAGCCGCCCACCAGAATCACCTTATCCACCTGCGCGGCGGTCAAGCCCGCGTCACGCAGCGCGTTCTGCATGGGGGTGATGGTCTTTTCCACCAGATCAGCGGTCAGCTCGTTGAACTTCGCGCGGGTCAGGGTCATATCCAGATGCTTGGGGCCGGTGGCGTCGGCGGTGATGAAGGGCAGGTTGATGTTGGCGCTCATCACGCCAGACAGCTCAATCTTGGCCTTTTCGGCAGCTTCCTTCAAGCGCTGATACGCCATGCGGTCCTTCTTCAGGTCAATGCCGTTTTCCTTCTGGAAAGCGTCGGCCACATAGTCGATGATGCGGTTATCAAAGTCGTCGCCGCCCAGGTGGGTATCGCCGTTGGTGGCCAGCACTTCAAATACGCCGTCGCCGATTTCCAGCAGGCTTACATCGAAGGTGCCGCCGCCCAGGTCGTACACCAGGATCTTGTGGGTTTCATCCTTGTCCAGGCCGTAGGCCAGGGACGCGGCGGTAGGCTCGTTGATGATGCGCAGCACTTCCAGACCGGCGATGCGGCCGGCGTCCTTGGTGGCCTGGCGCTGGCTGTCAGAGAAGTAGGCAGGTACGGTAATGACGGCCTGCGTTACGGGCTCGCCCAGATAGCTTTCAGCGTCCGCCTTGAGCTTCTGCAGAATCATGGCGCTGATTTCCTGCGGGTTGTAGGATTTGCCGTCGATGGTGACCTTGTAGTTGGTGCCCATCTGGCGCTTGATCGAGGAGATGGTGCGGTCGGGGTTGGTGATGGCCTGACGCTTGGCGATCTGGCCCACCAGACGTTCGCCGTCCTTGGTGAAGGCTACGACGGAAGGCGTGGTGCGCGCGCCCTCAGAGTTTGCGATGACAACGGGTTCGCCGCCCTCCATGACGGCAACGCAGCTATTGGTAGTGCCCAGGTCGATACCGATAATCTTGCTCATAATTGTTTCCTCCAGTTTTATGTTGAAATGGTCAGTAGTCAGATTTTATATGTAAAAACAGCGGATGCTGTTTTTTGCGGGAGAAGGGGAGGCGCTGCGCGCTTCCCTTTACGCCTCCGCCACAACCTTTACCATGGCGTGGCGCAGCACAACGTCGCCCAGCTGATAGCCCTTTTGCAGCACCAGACACACGGTGCCCGGCTCGCCCTCGCTGGCGTCCGCCTGCATGACGGCGTCCTCCAGGCGCGGGTCAAACTTTTCGCCCGCGCAGTCGATCACCGTTACGCCACGCTTTTCCAGCGCTTCGCTCAGCTGGCGATGCACCATGCTTACGCCCTCGTGCAGGGCGGCGTCGGCGCTTTCGGCCGCCAGCGCGCGCTCCAGATTGTCCATCACGGGCAGGATCGTTTTGATGAAGGCGCGCGCGCCGTCCTCATAGGCGTCGGCCCGAACGGCGTTATTGCGGCGGCGGAAGTTTTCAAAATCCGCCTGCACGCGCTGCGCCATGTTCAGGTATTCGTCGCTTTGCTTCTTGGCGGCTTCCAGCTGCTTTTGCAGATCGTCAATTTCGGTCTGCACAGCCGCGCCGTCCTCGCTTACGCATTCCTGCGCGTCCTGCGCGCCATCCTCGGCGGGATCGGGCGCTTTGGTTTCGCGCTCCGCCTCGGGGGCGGCTTTCTTTTCCTTGCTCATTGTTTCCTCCTGGTATTATGCTTCCAGCGCGTCCACCGACAGCATGCTGGTGAGTTCGCGGGAGACAAGGGTGAGCGTATCCATCACCCGTGCGTAGTTCATGCGCATGGGGCCAACCACGCCGATCGTGCCCATATGCCCGCGGCCTACACGGTAAGGGGCGGTGATCACCGAGCAATCGGACAGCTCCGGAATGCCGGTTTCGCCGCCGATACGCACGCTGACGGGGCTTTGCGGCGGCCGCATCAGGGTGATGAGCGCGTCGCGGTTTTGCAGCGCGTCCATGAAGGCGCGCGCCCGGCAGACGTCGGCATACTCGGGATAATACAGGATGTTGTGCGCCCCGCCGACCATCACGCGGTCGGTCTCGGTTTGTTTTTCCATTTGCCCGGCCAGCTCCGCAATGCCCGAGAGCACGCGCGCGTCCGCATCGGAATGTGCGGCGAAGCCGTAGAGCATTTCGCGCATCTGGCGAAGGGAGAGGCCGCGCAGCCGTTCGGTCAGCATCTTGCTGATGGCGTACAGCCCATCGCTGTCCAGCTTTTCGCTGACGCGGATGGTGGTGTCGCGGATCACGCCCGAATCCGTCACGACGATCAGCAGCGCGCTGCCCCGCGCCACGCTGACCAGGTGCAGGCTGCTCACCCGCAGATCGCTCTGCCGGGGGGTCAGCACCAGGGCGGTGTAGTGGGTCAGGTCGCTGAGCGTCTGCGCGCACAGGGAGATGACGTCCTCCATATCGTGCACGCGGGAGGTAAAATACCGGCGGACGCTTTCGCGCTCATCCTCGCGCAGTCCCGGGGTCAGCAGCGCATCCACATACAGGCGGTAGGCTTTATCGCTGGGCACGCGCCCGGCCGACACGTGCGGCTGGATCAGGTAGCCCATCTCCTCCAGGTCGGCCATCTCATTGCGGATGGTGGCGCTGGATACGCCCAGGCCGCTGCTTTTGCTGATGGTGCGGCTGCCCACAGGGGTGTTGGTCAGGATGAAATCCTCCACGATGACTTGCAGGATGCGCTTTTTGCGATCATTGAAGTCCATCGTTGATTTCCTCCTTTCCTTTTGTTAGCACTCGTTGTATGTGAGTGCTAACAACGATGATAGAATAGCATCTCTTTGTGCGTTTGTCAATAGTATTATGAAAAAAATTTTTCGCGCTATGCGCCGCCCTTTTCACGGGCAGGCAAGCATGCTATAATAAGAACGAAGTTTCAGCATCGGAGGGCCTGCCATGGAGGCTGTTATTCGCCCGGTCGCCTACATCCGCAGCGATTTCAGCGAAAAATTCGGCATCCCGCGTCAAAGCGGGCTGGTGGACGCGCTGACAGCGCGCATCGTGTTTGAGCCGGAATTTCGCCGCCCGGAAGCCATCCGCGATATCGAAGGCTTCTCGCACCTGTGGCTGATCTGGCAGTTTTCGCAGGCGCTGACCAGCGAGTTTCACCCCACCGTGCGCCCGCCGCGCCTGGGCGGCAACCGCCGGGTGGGGGTGTTCGCCTCCCGTGCGCCCTATCGGCCTAACGGCCTGGGGCTGTCCTGCGTGCGTCTGCTGGGCGTGGAGCGCGATACGCCCGACGCGCCGGCGCTGCTGGTGGGCGGGGCCGATCTGCTGGACGGCACGCCGGTGTTTGATATCAAGCCCTACATTCCCCTGTCGGACTGCCGCCCCGAGGCGCTGCCCGGCTACACGGCGCAGACGCGCGGGCACTGCCTGCGCGTGGAGTGCCCGGAGGCGCTGCTTGCGCTGATCCCGCCGGACAAGCGGCAGGCGCTGCTGGGTGTGCTGGCCTGCGATCCGCGCCCCGGCTATGAGGACAAGCCGCAGGAAATCTACGGCCTGGCCTTCGCAGGGCTGGACGTGGGCTTTCAGGTGCAGGGCGAGGTGCTGCGCGTGGTGCGCGTGAATCATCAAAAAGGAGAGTAATCAGCATGGTACGTCACATTGTTCTGTGGAATCTGCATGAGGAAAACAAGGAAGAAAACGCCGCGGCCATCAAGGCCGCCCTGGAAGACCTGAACGGCAAGATCCCCGGCCTGCGCTTTTTGCAGGTAGGCCGCTGCTATAACGGCTACGACCTGTGCCTGTACAGCGAATTTGACAGCCGCGAGGCCGCCGCCGCCTACCGCGACAATCCCCTGCACAAGGCCGCGCAAAAGATCGTGCATGCCGCGATGAAGGAGCGCGTCGCCGCGGATTACGAGTGCTAAAGCAAAGCTGAAGAGCCGCTGCTTTCCCCATTATAAAAGATGGAAAAAGCAGCAGCTTTTTTCATTTTGCCCCTATACGCGCGGCGCCGAATATGCTATAATCGCCTCAGCCTGACCATGAGGTGACGTTATGAAAATACGCCCATCCCACGCGGCCCTGGAGCTGCGGCAGATCTACGGCTGGCACGACGACCAAAGAAAAGGCAGAACCATCTCGCTGATCAGCTCCCTGCTGACCAGCGTGTATAACGTGTTTATTACCGGCGTGTTCCACACCGGCTTTTTAAGCATGTATGATATTGACCTGGTGGGCGTGGGCATCATCTCCTTTATCCCGCCGCTGGCCAACTGCTTTTTCATGTTTTCGCCCATGATCCTGGAGCGCATCCAGCGCCGCAAATGGGTGCTGGTAGGGGCGAAGATTTATTTTTACGCCATGTACATCCTGGCCACCACCATCATGCCGCTGATCGTCACCGATACCCACGCGCGGGTGGTGTGGTTTTGCATATTGCAGTTTCTCTCCCATGCGGTGTATAGCATCTTCAGCGCGGGCTTTACCCCCTGGTTTTACGCCTTCTATCCCCAGGATCAACGCCTGCGGGCGGCGTATATCAGCGATAACCAGATTTTCAGCTCCCTGGCCTCCAACGCAGCCCTGCTGTTATCGGGCTTTATGACCATCGCCGCCGCGCGCGCTGGGCGGCAGAATCAGCTGGTGCTGGGCATGCGCTATTTTGCCTTTGTGCTGGTGCTGCTGGATGTGGGCATGCAGGCCATGGCCAAGGAATATCCCTACCCGGTGCGCAAGGAGCGCGTGCACCTGCGCGAGGTATTCACCCTGTCGCTCAAGCACAAAAAGTTTATGGCCTGCCTGTTGCTGATGTTTGTGTGGAACTATATTTCAAACCTCAACAGCGGCCTGTGGAACTACTATCTGCTTAACACCGTGGGCTTTCCTTACAGCACCGTCACCTTTGCCAGCGCCACCTATCCCATCTTTCTGCTGCTGTTCACCCCCATGTGGCGGCGCGTGCTGGGGCGGTATTCGTGGATTCGCACCTTTGGCCTGTGCACAGCCGTATGGGTGCCCACGGAGATCATGATGTTCTTTGTTTCCTCCGCCAGCAAGGGCATTTTCCTGCCCGCGGCCATGCTGCAGCATGTCGTTTCCGTCGGTCTGAACCTGAGCTATGCCAACGTATTTTACATGAACCTGCCGCAGGAAAACGCCACCACGCACACCTGCTTCCAATCGGTATTCTGCAATGTATTCGCATTCCTGGGGCTGATGACGGGCACGCTGTGGTGCAAGGGCTTTGGCAGCCGCATGTTCTATATCGGCGCGGTGCCCATCACCGCTGTGCAGTTCACCACGCTTTTCCGCGCAGTTACCATGCTGCCGCTGGGCATGCTGCTGATGCATTTCTGGCGCAGCTTCACCCCGGACAGCGAGGTAGAAGCCATGGATCTGGCCGCAGGCAAAAGGTAAGGCAAAATGAAAATCGGTTGATCGAGCGCTTTCGTCCGACCAACCGATTTGTTTTTTACCTATTATTATTGCAGCGCGCCGCTATAGCCCGGCCGCGAGGGCGCGTCATGCTCGGCCAGAGGCGCGCCTGCGGCGCTTTCCAGCGTCAGGCGGCTAACGGATACCTCGTAAGCCGTGCGCTCCTGCACAGTGCCGTCAGGCAGCTGCTTTTGATACACGCGGCTCTGGAAGCGTCCCTGCAGCTGCACATGATCGCCCACATTTAAGCCCGATGCAAAGCGCGCCGTGCGCCCCCAGGCAATGCAGGGAATATAATCGCTCTTGCCATAGGAACGATTGACGGCCAGCATCAGATCGGCAATCTCGCGCCCAAAGGGCGTAGTGCGGAAGGATGGCGGCTTGCACAGCGCGCCGGAGAGAAACACAGTGTTGGGGTTTTCCTCCTCGTCCACCGGGCGCAGGTGCTGGGCAAAGGCCGTCAGCAGCAGCCTGCCCGCGCCGCCCATCACCTTGTTGTAGGATCGCAGCTGGCCGCCAATGGCCACAGTGGCGCCCTGCTGGAAGTCCTCGCCCATCAGCCGCTCGCTGATGGTCAGCGGCAGCAGATCGAAGGCGCCGGATAGCCGCGGCACGCTCAGCACCGTGCGGAAAAACGCCTCGCCGAACACCTCGTGGTCAAACTGCGGGTTTTCCATGATAACGCCGGTCAGGCTCAGTTGGTTGGTAGTGATTTCCATAATAATGCTACACCTCCGGTATTTTTGTTGATACGGGCTGTTGTCGGCCCTGTATATCAATGGTGGTTTCCCCCGTTAAGAGGATTTCCGATATGGGTACGACGCTATACCCGTTTTCGGCGTAATATTTAAGCACTGCGGGCAGCGCGTCCAGGATGTACTGCGAATCGTTGTGGAACAGCACGATATCGCCGCTTTTCACCTTGGTGGCGCGGTTGATGATTTCCTGCGCGCCGCGGTTTTTCCAGTCCAGGCTGTCCACGCTCCATTGGATGGGCACAAAGCCCTGCGCCCGCGCGGTGGTGATTACGCGGTTATTGTAATCGCCGTAGGGCGGGCGGAAGAGCACCGGCCTCACCCCGGCGATGGCCAGCACATTGTCGGCCTGGGTGTTGAGCTCCTTGGCGATCTGCGTTTCATTCAGCTTGGACATCTGCGGGTGGCTGGTGCTGTGATTGCCAATCTCATGCCCCCGCGCCACGATCTCCTTGACCAGCTCGGGGTATTTCTGCGTCCAGATATCCACCAGGAAAAAGGTGGTTTTGATGTTGTATTCATCCAGCAGATCCAGGATGCCCAGCGTTTTATCCCCGCCCCAGGCCGCGTCAAAGCTGATGGAAATCTTGTTGTCATCGCGATTGACGCAGTAGATGGGCAGCTCGCGCTTACCGGATACCACGCTGACGGTATCGGGCAGCGCGCCCACATAGGCGGCGCTGATGGTCAGCAGCAGCGCAAAGCTCAAAAGCGATACCGCATGCGCGGCCAGCCAGCCCGCTCCGCGTGGGCGGCGCTTTTTGACCGTCTGCGGGCGCGGCGTAATCACAGTTTGCTTAATCATGGTTTTCCCCTCCCCTTGTGCTTATCAGGCTATGCGCGGGGGCAGACGGGTAGAACCGATAAAAAACGCGCCGCATGGAATACACTATTATCCTATGCGGCGCAGTACGCGCGTATGACGCACCCGACAAACCTCGCGCAAATGCGCGCAAACAAGTCATAACTCGCCCTATTCAGCGTTTTCGCGCGCGAAGCATGGCGATTAATCCGCCCGCGGCCACGCCCATGAGGATATCGGCGGCGTAGGCATAGGGCGATAGATGCTGGGCAGTCAGCACGGCGTAGAGCATCACGCCCACGGCCATGTAGATCAGCCCCACCAGCATGCCGCGCAGCAGCGGCCTGCCCGTCCCCGTGCCCACCGCGGCGCGCACGCCCAGATAGATGGCAACCAGCTTGATCACCTGATTAACCGCACGGATCACCCCGTCGCTTAGCCGCGCAAAGGATAGAACCAGCGCAAAGACAATGACTGCCGCCGCCGTGAACAGCGCGGCCAGCAGCACGCCCCGCGCCACCGCCCCGACCGGCGAAGCCCCCCGCCGGATGGCCTGCGTATGCATATGCATACCCCCTTTCGTTTGTGCTTCCATTCTATGCGCGCCGGAGGCAGGGTATGCTGGGGGATATGGCGCTTTCCCTCCCGTCTGAACGCGGCGCCGTTTGCCCCATAAAATTTATGTAAAACCTGCATTTCTGACAAGAAATAACTGGCGCAATCGATCTGTTATGTGTTATAATGTTTTTGTAACATTTTTGCCTCCAAAGGAGATTGCCATGCCTCAAGTTGCTCGCAACCGCAAGGGTACCGGCCGCCGCATCAAACGGCGGGATTTTCGCGCGCCTGTGCTGGTTGTTTTTATTGCGTTCGCCGTGTTTATGCTGCTGCTGTGCCCGCTCAAGCCTGTGGAGCGGGCCATGAACGCCGAGGGCTCGGGCTCGGGCCGCTATAAGGGGCTGGTCATCAGCGAGATCATGTCCTCCAACAAATCCGCCTTCCCGGATGAAAACGGCTCCTTCTGCGACTGGATTGAAATCACCAACACCACCGCTGAGCCCATCAGCCTGGAAAACATCACCCTGTCCAACCGCCCCGACAAGGCCAAGTTCATTTTCCCGGCGCAGCTCCTGCAACCCGGCGAAAGCGTGATCGTCTACTGCAACGATTATAATCAGAACGAGCTGGGCAAGGCCTATCACGCCAAGTTCAAGCTGTCCTCGCTGGGCACGCATGTGTACATGTTCAATCCCTCCGGTCTGGCCATCGAAAGCGTGGAGGTGCCTACCCTCAACGCCAATGAATCCTACGCCCGCATGGAGGACGGCAGCTTCGAGATCACCGATCAGTTCAGCCCCGGCTATCCCAACACCGAGGAAGGCCATGTGCAGTACCTGGCGCAATACACCATCCAGGCCGATACCCTGCGCATCAACGAAATCATGGCCGCCCCGCGCAGCGGTCTGCGCGATGAGGACGGCGACCTGTCCGACTGGGTGGAGCTGTACAACGCCGGCTCCGAGCGAATCTATCTAAGCAATTACGCCCTGAGCGACAATGAAAACAAGCCGCTCAAGTGGTTCTTCCCTGAAAACGCCTACATCGATCCCGGCCAATACTACATCGTGTTCTGCTCGAGCAAGAATCGCGACGGCCGCGAGACGGGCTATCCGCACACCAACTTCGGTCTGTCCGCCGAGGGCGAAACGATCACGCTGTCCAACGCTCTGGGGCAGCTGGTTGACCGCGTACAATATGATAACCTGGCTGTGGATTGCAGCTATGGCCGCGACGACGCCACCGGCACCTGGAAGGTGTACACCCTGGCCACGCCGGGCGAACCCAATAACGCCAATGGCATCGCGCGCGCGGATGAATATCTGCGCGCGCTCAACGCTTCCAAGGTGTATATCAGCGAGGTAATGTCCTCCAATGATAACATCCAGGCCATCGCGGGCGAGGCCAAGAAGGACTGGGTGGAAATTTACAACGCCGGCACCGACGCGGTGGATCTGAGCGGCTGGGGCCTGTCGGATAACATCAACTGGCCCCGCAAGTGGCAATTTCCGCAGGGCACGGTCATCTGGCCGGGCGAGTATAAGGTGATTATGCTCGACGGCAAAAACACCGTTTCCGCCAGCGGCGCGCTGCATACCTCCTACAAGCTCAAGCGCACGGGCGGGGAGATCGTCACCCTTTCCGATTCCAGCGGCTATGTGCTGGATAAGCTGTATCTGCCCCTTGTTCCCACCGATTACAGCTATGGGCGCACCCTGGGAACGGGCGGCTTTTTTTATTATGACGCTCCCACGCCCGGCAGCGCCAATGGCACAGGCTTCCTGGGCTTCTCCGAGACCCCCGCGCTGGAGCTGCCCGGCGGGCTGTATGCCGAAAACGTAACCGTTTCCATCACCGTGCCCGCGGGCACCACCGTGCGCTACACGCTGGACGGCTCCATCCCCACCCTCAGCAACGGCACGGTGTATACCGGCCCCTTCACCCTGAACACCACCACCGCCGTGCGCGCGCGCGCCTTTGAAACGGGCCTGCAGCCCTCCGAAACCGTATCGGCCACCTACGTGCTCAAGACCTATTACACCCTGCCTGTCGTGTGCCTGATTACCGATCCGGACGGGCTGTGGAACGAGCAGACGGGCATCTTCGCCGCAGGCGAGGGTATCGACCTGAAGAGCTATAAGGCAATTACCTTCAAAAACCCCACCCCGCTATACCGCATTCAGAAGGAAAACAAGGTGCGCGTCAGCGCCTATGCCGAGATGTTTGAGGTGGATACGGGTGAAACCGTATTCAGCCAGGGCGTGGAATTCGGCCTGATCGGCCAGTTCAGCCTGGATATGCCGCAGAAATCCCTCAAGGTGATGGCCAAGGCGCGCTATGGCAGCAAGTACATCAACGGCCATCTGTTCCCGGATCGGGATTATGACCAGTACCGCGCCTTCGTGCTGCGCAACAGCGGCAACGACTGCGTAGGAACGCGCATGGTGGACGGCGTGCAGAGCCGCCTGGTCGATCAGTGGGACACCACGGTCATCCATCAGGCATGGCGGCCGGTGATCGTATACATCAACGGTCAATACTGGGGCCACTACAACCTGCGCGAACGCGTGAGCGAATACTTTGTCGCCCAGCACGAAGGGCTGAGCATGGATCAGGCCAAGTCCATCGATGTGCTGGAAAGCAACGGTACCAAGTCCAGCCAGATCAACAACGGCACCAACGCCGAATGGAAAGCTCTTATCACCAAGGTAAAAACCCTTTCTCCCGGCAAGAATCCGGAAGACTTGCAATATATTCTGGATAATATAGACGTAGATAACTACTTTGACTATGTAATTCTGGAATGCCTCTTCGCCAACACCGATACGGGCAATATCCGCTTCTACAAGGTGCCGGGCGGCAAGTGGAAATGGATCATGTACGATATGGACTACGGCCTGTACTTCTCCAACAGCAACGGCGTGGGCAACTATCTGAATCCCAGCGGCTACCATGGCGCAAACAACGATATCAGCAACGTGCTGATCCTTAAGCTCCTTGAAAACGCGGATATGAAGGATCGCTTCCTCACCCGCTTTGGCGAGGCCTTCCGCTTCTTCACCACCGAGCGGATACTGGCGCAGATCGACGAGTGCTATCAGATTATCAAACCTGAAATGGCCATGCACTACGACCGCTGGGCCGAACAGAATCTCAAGTCCATCTCCTTTGACCAGCCGCAAACCAAGGACGGCTGCCTGCGCTACTGGGAAAGCCGTGTGGAGCGCCTGCGCAACGTAGCCCGCAAGCGCCCGGCCTACTGCTGGCGGCAGGTAGCGGAGTATTTCAAGCTGACCGACGCGCAGATGGAGCAATATTTCGGCCCCATCCCGCTGATCCCCAAGGGGGTGACCTGGGATAGGGAAAAGGACAAGGAAGCGGCCATGACCTATCTGTACGGCAGCAACTGGAAGGCACTGTACGGCGAATAAATAGCGCGGCGAACAAATCCCCTTGCGCGATTTTCTCCGCGATTGTATAATGAAAAAGCTGTGTGCAATCACACATGAGGAGGTATTCCAATGAACTTTATCCCGGTACTGATGACGGCCATGTCCAAATCGGACGTCGCCAACGCCACCGATTTCTGGACGGCGCAGTTTTCCTCCTTCACGCCCGCCACGGTGCTGCTCACCCTGGCGTTCGCGCTGATTACGGGCGTGCTGATCTCGCTGGTGTATAAGATCACCTACCGCGGCGTGCTCTACAGCCCGCAGTTTTCCATGGTGCTGATTATGCTTACCCTGGTAACGGCTCCGGTGGTCATGGCCATCGGCAGCAACGTGGCCTTGTCCATGGGCATGGTGGGCGCGCTGTCCATCGTGCGCTTCCGCACGGCTGTGAAGGAGCCGCTGGATACCTGCTATATGTTCTGGGCCATCACCATGGGCATCCTGCTGGGCGCCAAACAGTACGCCATCGCGCTGGTGGTGGCGGTGGGCATCGGCGTGATCCTCATCTTCCTGAGCTATGTGCATTTCCGCCACCCCAACGCCTACCTGCTGGTAATCCACTATGATGAGGGCGCGGAGCCCGACATTGAGGCCGAGCTGCGCCGCGGCACGCATTTCCGCCGCATGCGCTCCAAGACCGTCACCCGCGGCGGCGCGGAAATGACGGTGGAAATCCGCCTGGGCAACCGCTCCGACATCGTGGGCCATATGCTGGATATCAAGGGCGTGCATGACGCCACCCTGGTAGCCTGCCAGAATGAAACGGGTGCCTGATCATGGCTGTGCCGCTTCGACATGAGCTGAAGTTTTTCATATCGCCTTTGCAGTATCAGGTGCTGTCGCGCACGCTGAAAGCCACGCTCAACCCCGATCCCAACGGCGATGAAAACAATCAGTATCATATTCGTTCGCTGTACTTTGATACCGCGTACGATTCGGCTCTGTACGACAAGATCAACGGTACCGCGAACCGCGATAAATACCGCATCCGCATTTACAATTTCAGCGATCAGATGATCCGCCTGGAATGCAAAAGCAAGTTCCGCGATTTGATCTCCAAGCGCTCTGTGCGCATCACCCGCGACCTGGCCGAGCAGCTGATTTCGGCCGATCCTACGGGGCTGGAAAGCACGGCCTCGGGGCTGGTCAGCGACACATTCCGCGAGATGCGCACCAACCTTCTGCACCCCGTGGTCATCGTGGACTACCTGCGCGAGGCCTATCTGCACCCGGCGGAGGAGGTGCGCATCACCTTCGATATGCAGCTGCGCTCGGGGCTGAACAGCGTGGATATGTTCAATCCCTACCTGCCCACAGTGCCGCCCTTCGATCATGACGAGATCATCCTGGAGGTCAAGTACAACCAGGTGCTGCCCCCCTACATCGCAAGCCTGCTCACCTACGCGCTGCGCGACGGCGCGTGCCGCTCGGCCATCAGCAAATACGTGTACTGCCGCCGCTTCGAGTTTAAGGATTTTTAAGCCGAAAGGAAGCCTGTTGTTATGAATAAGCTGTCGGAGCATATTGTGCTGGCCGCGCACCGCGGCGATCAGGCGCACGCACCTGAAAACACCATGCACGCCTTCGAGCGCGCCATCCGCCTGGGCGTGGATATGATCGAGACCGATATCCACATGTCCAGCGACGGGGTGATGTTTATTATGCACGACGATCTGGTGGATCGCACCACCAACGGCCACGGCATGACCCACCAGATGACCTGGAAGGAGCTGCAAGCGCTGGACGCGGGCAGTTGGTACGGCCCGCAGTTTGCCGGCACCACCATCCCCTCGCTGGAAGAGTTTATGGCCTTTGTGCAGGCCACGCCCGGCCTGTGGGTCAACTGGGAGCTCAAGGACTATCCCGAGGTGTGCGGGCAGGATTTCGCCCTGCGCAGCGCGGATGGGCTGCTGCGCGCCATTGCGGATTATGACCTGACCGATCGCAGCATGCTCAACAGCTTTTCCTCCGAAGTGCTGGAATATGTGGCCGCTGAAAGCTGCGGCGAAATGCCCATCCACGGCCAGGGCGTAGCCCCCACCAGCCGCATGCATGGCAAGGCCACCCGCGCCCCGCAGGATTATTGGGATTGGGCCTGCCTGTATACCGACGATCATACCATCCCCTCTGAGTCGCACTACGCCGCCTGCAAGGCGCTGGGCATCCAGCCCTGCGTGTGCATCAAGGATACCCTGGAAAACTACGAAAAGAGCGTGCACCTGGGCTGCCGCATGTTTACCAGCAACGATCCTGAAACCGCTGCCCGCCTGCTGCGCGAGCTGGGCGTGCGCGATATATAACCGGTAAAGCAAATAGAAAAAACCTGAGCGGAACTGCTTCCGCCCAGGTTTTTTATTCAGTTCATTTTAGCCGGCTTTTATCGGAATACTCAGTCCTCCCGCGCCCAGTACAGCACCGCGTCCACCGCGCGCTTCCAGCCATGCAGCAGCTGCTGCCGCTGTGCAGGATCCATCGAGGGCACAAACTTGCTTTCCACATGCCAGCCGTGCGCCGTCTCCGCCAGGTTATCATACACGCCCACCGCCAGACCCGCCAGCAGCGCCGCACCCAGCGCAGTGGTTTCCAGCACCGCGGGGCGCTGAATGGCCACGCCGCTGATATCCGCCTGGAACTGCATCAGGAAATTGTTGGCCGTCGCGCCGCCGTCCACACGCAGCACCGCCGGCGTTTCGCCCAGATCGCGCGCCATGGCCTGGAACAGGTCGTTGCTCTGATAGGCAATGCTCTCCAGCCCCGCGCGCACAATCTGCGCATGCCCCGTGCCGCGCGTCATGCCAAACAGCGTGCCGCGGGCATACATGCTCCAGTGCGGCGCGCCCAGCCCCGTGAAGGCAGGCACCAGGTAAACGCCCTCGTTATCGGTGATGGAGGTGGCCAGCGCTTCGCTCTGGCTGGCCTTTTCCACAAATTTCATTTCGTCGCGCAGCCACTGGATGGTCGCGCCGCCCATGAACACGCTGCCTTCCAGCGCATAGGTGGGCTTGCCGTTCAGCCGCCAGGCCATGGTGGTCAGCAGGCCGTTTTCAGACAGCTTGAACTCGCTGCCCGCGTTCATCAGCATGAAGCAGCCCGTGCCATAGGTGTTCTTGGCCATGCCACGCTCAAAGCACGCCTGGCCGAACAGCGCCGCATGCTGATCGCCCGCCATGGCGGCCACGGGCACCGGCACGCCCAGGATATCCTCATCCAGCATGCCGATCACCTGTGAGGAATCCACCACCTGCGGCAGCAGCTCGCGCGGGATATCCATGATTTGCAGCAGCTCGTCGTCCCACTGCTGGGTATGCAGGTTAAACAGCATCGTGCGGCCTGCGTTGGTGGCGTCCGTCACATGCGGATGCCCCTGCACCAGATGCCAGGCCAGGAAGCTATCGATGGTGCCAAAGCACAGCTCGCCCCGGCGCGCGCGATCGCGCACATTCAGCGCGTCCAGCAGCCATTGCAGCTTGGTTCCCGCGAAATAGGCGTCAGGCACCAGGCCGGTCTTTTCGCGGATCATTTCGGCATGGCCGTCCCTGACCAGCTTTTCCACATAGGGCGCCGTGCGGCGGCACTGCCACACAATGGCGTTATGCAGCCACGCGCCGGTTTTTCGATCCCACAGCACGGTAGTTTCGCGCTGATTGGTAATGCCGATGGCCGCAATTTCAGCCGGGTCGATGCCGGTATTGCGTACCGCGGCACGCAGCGATTCAATCTGCGTGGACAGGATATCGCCTGGATCATGCTCCACCCAGCCAGGATTGGGATAGTGCTGCGGGAACTCCTGCGCGGCAGAGCCAATCATGCGCCCCTCGATGGTAAACACCACCGCGCGGGAGGACGTGGTGCCCTGATCCAGCGCCACCAGATAGCGTTTGTTCATATGAATATCTCCTTTTAACGAAAGGGAAGAGAGGTGCTTGGCTTCTCTTCCCCTTTTTTAATAACGATTATTGAATGCGCACGCCGTACATATAGGCGTTATCCTTGGAGCAGGTGCCGATGACCAGCATATCCTTGTACACGGCGGGCGAGCCCTGGATTTCGCCGCCCAGGGACAGCACATTGCACACCTTGCCCGTGCTGCCATCCAGCAGGTACAGGTTGCCGGACTGATCACCCTGGATGATCCACGCGTCGCCGGCCTCGTTATACACGGCCACAGGGGAGGAAATGGCCGCGGCGTTCAGCTCATACTCCCACTCCACGGTGCCGTCCATTTTGTTCAGGGCGATCACGGTGGATTTATTGGCGCTGCCGGTCATGTTCACGGTAAAGATCACCAGGCCGGAGATGCCGTTCTGACCCACAACGGGGCTGGCCTTGCAGCCGGACAGCTGATCCTTATTGTACACGCAGGAGATTTCATAGCTCCAAATCACCTCGCCGGTCAGGGCGTTGAGGCGACGGATGGTCACAGGCTTCTTGCTGCCCAGGCGCTTATAGGCCGTGTTGCCGGTATACAGAGCCAGATCGCCGTTTTCGTCAAAGTCCAGCGCGATGGCCGCATCGGTATTATCGCCCACATCCTTGGCCCAAACAGCCTTCATGGTGTTGCTGTCGATGCACTGCAGGATGCCCTGCGTATCGGCCGTATAGATGTAGTTATTGTACATGGCCACGCTGGTTTCCGCGCCGGTCATGCCCGCATCCTCGGACTTGGCCTTGGTCTTGAGGAACACAACATCCTTGTTGATGGTCAGCGAGGGCTTTTCGGACTTGTAGTCAAAGTTGGTATTCAGCGCAATGGTATAGATCAGGCCGTTTTCGCCCGACACGATCATGGTATCGCTGTTCATATCAAACAGCGCCGTGCCGTCAAACGCGCCGTTGGCGCAGTAAGCATCCTGCTGCTTGGAGGTCTTGCCGCTCATGAACATCAGCTCGGAGCCATCCAGCAGGTTGAACAGATAGTAGCCGTAATCGCCGCGCTTGTTGGCCAGCTTGGAAATGGCCTGGCCCACGCCCAGCATGGGATAGCCATAGGGGTTGACCGACACGCTGGACTTGAGCGGATAGCCCACATTGATGGGGTCGCGCGTGGCCTGGCCGTCGTTGAGATCGACAAAATGGATCTTGCCATCCAGGCCAGCAAAGATAACCTCTTTCAGCGCCTTGACGGTGCGCTTGTTCTCGTACAGGTTCATCAGGTTTTCGCGGGCTTCCTGCGCCCACTTGATGATGGCCGGCTGACCCGTCCAGCCGATGCCGTACCAGGTGCCATAATCCGCCGTGCGGATGCTGCCCATCTGGTACTTCCACTCGATGGAGAGCTTCTCATCCTCCACCTCAACGGTGCCCGAGGCCGCGTTCTGGCGGAAGGAATTGCCGCGGAAGGTGAACACGCCGCCATCATAATAGGTATATTTATCCGGCGCGTTCATGCTGATGGCCGTTTCGCGCTGATAATCCGTCACCTTTTTGCCATTGCGATAGACCGTCTGCGTCAGGCTCAGCTTGGCAGGATCGGCGCTATCCGCCGCGGCCGCTTCCAGAATGGGCATGGGCGTGGCCGTCGGCTCGGGAGTGGGTGTGGGAACGGGGGTAGGCGTAGGCGTGGGGGTCGGCGTGGCCGTCGGCTCCACGGTGGGGGTGGGGGTAGGCGCTTCGGTGGGAACCGCCGTCGGCACGGTCGTGGGAACCTCAGTGGGCGCTTCCGTCGCCACCACCACGGGCTTATCGGTCGACATAACGGCAGGCACCACGAAGAAGGTGGGCTGCACAGTTTCCCGCACCACAGGCTCGTCAGTGGGCGCTTCGGTGGGCGCAGGGGTCGGGGTAGGCACAACGGTGGGCGTGGGCGTGGCGGGCTGCGTCACGTTCATCATGATCGCGCTGTCCGTGGTGCGCCAGGCGTCGTTTTCCTGCACAGCGGCATATACATTGCCAAGATAGGCATTTTCAAAGCGCACCGTTACCACCCAGGTGGTATTGGTGGGCGCATCCTTGCACTGCGCGCTGCCGGGCAGGGGCGCGCCCTGCTCGTCCATCAGGCGCACGTTCTGCACCGCCTTGGTGGTGGTGATGCTGAATTGCACCTGCGTGCCGGTGGAAATATCGCTGCTGACGGTCTGGAACAGATGGATGCCTGCAGGCTCCTCCTCCACACCAACCAGGCGCAGCACGCCGCTCATATTATCGCGCAGGCTATACAGCGCGCCGGCAAAGCCGGAATCATCCTTGGGACGCTCCACCAGCTTGGGCAGCAGGCACATTGCGCCAAAGAACAGCGCCAGCACCAGCACCACGGCGATGATCACCGCCAGCCAGCGGCGGCCGCGGGGAGCCTCGTCCTCATCCTCATAATAATCGTCGCCTTCGGGATAGAGCCGCGAATCCAGCTGCGCGTTGCGGGGCTGATACTGCCCGCTGCCGCGATAATCGGCCGCGTCCTCGCTCTCCTCGCCATATACGCGCGCGCCGGGCTGCGGCTGGGCATACTCCGTCGTGCGGTGGAAAACCGGCTCCTGCCCAGGCTTATTGGCGCTGGTATCCCCTGTGGAAGGGGCAGGGCGCGCGCCGCCGCGCAGGGCGGGCATCACCCGGGTCGCCTGCGCATCGGTATCCTGCGCCGCGGGCTGGTTTTCGCTTTCGCGCTGAATATCCTGATACAGCTGCTTATGCCTGTCCACGCGGCGATGGCGCGCGGGGGTGTTGGGGGTATTCTGATCCGCCCCGGTTTTGGAATCAAAATGATCAGCCATGCTGCATACTCCTTATAAATCGTCAGAGATCATAAAAGACAAAATCTCAGTTTGTTATTATACCAGCTTTCGGCCGATTTATCAAGCATATTGCTGCAAAAGGCGGGGATTCGCGCATGTTTTACATCTTTGGGGCAGCAAAGCTTTTTTCAAAGAGCAGTCTACATAAAAGAATATCGCCGTGGGTTTCCCCACGGCGACACTTTGTTATTGCGATGGTTATCAGTACTCGATTTCCACGTAGATATAGGCGGCGGCAGCACCAGCCAGTTCATCCGCGACGCTGAT
>SFIM01000025.1 GCA_004556155.1 Clostridiales bacterium | reverse complement strand
AGGAGAAGGCTTTTGGCGGATTACTCTTGCCAACTGCTGCCAATCGCACGAATGTTTTCCGCACTCAGCTATCGCCCGCAAGACAGCGCAGCTGGACGCGAGGGCTGGCGAAGCCAGACCGAAGGGGAAAAGCGAAGGGATGACTGGGCGGAGCTTGCTCCAGACCAGGCAGCGCAAGGTTTTTCCTGCCCTGCGTTGTAACCAAAGCCACATCCGGTTTAACACAAGCAGCATTTACGTCGCAAACCGGTTCTTTGGTACTTTCTTGACTCAAGAAAGTACCGTCCTCCCCTCGTCCCCCGTCTCCTTCTGTACTCCCGCATTATACATCCAATCGCGGGAAAACGCCAGTCGCGGGACTGGCGTTTTTTATACCCGATCATGCGGTTCAGGCAAGCTGGCTCAGCACGTTCTTGTCAAAGAAATCCTTCACGGTATCGGGGCTGACGGAGTGGAAAGCGTTGTCCACCGTCACGCATACGCCCTGCTGGCACTTGCCCATGCAGAAGGTGCCGGCCAGCTCCACGCGATCCTTCAGGTTGTTCTCGCTGATAAGCTGCTGCAGCTGCTCCACCACCTGGCGGGAGCCCTTGATGTGGCAGGAAGAGCCGATACAAACGGTAATTTTCATGGCGGTATTCTCCTTATTCATAATCCACTACGTTGGCCCAGGACAGCAGGAACTCACGCTCGTGCGCGTTGCCCTTGACGGACTGGCTGGCGGCCACGATGGGCATCCACTTTTGCACATAGCGCTTGTCGGTGCCGCTGAGCTCGCAGAACAGATTCAGATACTTTTCCGCATCCTCCAGATCGCCCTTGAGCCAGAAGCACAGGTAGGTACGCGCCGCGTCGGCGGAGGCGTTGCCCTGAGTGGCGTGGCTCCAATCGATGACATAGGGCGTGCCATCCTCGGAGATGATCACGTTGGAGGGGCGGAAATCGCCGTGGCATACCTTGTTATGCTTGGGCATGCCCTCCAGGCGGGTGTGCAGATCATAGCGCGTGGTCGCGTCCAGATCGGCCTGGCTGATCTTGCGGTTCATCTTATCCTTCAGGCGGCTGAGCAGCGGGCAGGTCTTGCTCTGCACCAGCAGCTGGGTTTCCACAAACAGGCGCAGGTACTCGTCCTTCTTTTCGGGATGCTCCTGCATCAGTTGGGACAGCGTCTTGCCCTTGATATATTCGGACACGATGGCCCATTTTCCTTCAATGGTGCATACCTCCAGCACCTTGGGAATGTTCAGCCCCGTCTCCTCGATGCGCGCCTGGTTGAGCGCCTCGTTGAGCACGTCCGCCTTGGAGTAATCGGAATCAAACACCTTGATGCACTTGTCCCCATCGCGGTATACCGTCTTGTTGGTGCGGACGGCGATTACACGGTCCAGATTCATGTTTTATCCTGTCCTTTCCTTGCGCTGCGGCAATCAGTGGTCGCCATAGTAGGCGTTCAGATACATTTGCTTGATTTCGCTCATCAGCGGATAACGGGGGTTCGCGCCCGTGCACTGATCGTCAAAGGCCTGCTCGGTCATATCGTCCAGGCGATCCAGGAAGTCCTTTTCGTCCACGCCGTAATCACGGATGGTGGCCTTGATGCCCACGCGGGCCTTGAGGTCGTTGACGGCCTTGATCAGGTTTTCCAGCTTTTCTTCATCCATGCCGCCGCCCAGCTTCAGGTAGTCGGCCACCTCGGCGTAGCGCGCCAGGGTGTGGGGATGATCGTACTGCGGGAAGGTGCCCATCTTGGCGGGAGCCTCGGCCGCGTTGAAGCGCAGCACCTGCTCGATCATCAGGGCGTTGGCCACGCCGTGGGGCAGGTGATGGAAGGCGCCCAGCTTATGCGCCATGGAGTGGCACACACCCAGGAAGGCGTTGGCGAAGGCCATACCGGCCATGGTGGCGGCGTTGGCCATCTTCTCGCGGGCCTCGGGATCGTTGGGGCCGTTGTCATAGGCACGGGGCAGGTACTCAAAGATGACCTTCAAGGCCTTGAGCGCCAGACCGTCGGTGAAATCGGTAGCCATCATGCTGGCATAGGCCTCCAGCGCGTGGGTAACGGCGTCGATACCGCTGGCGGCGGTCAGGCCGCGGGGCGCGGTCATATGGAAGTCCGCGTCGATGATGGCCATCTTGGGCAGCAGCTCGTAATCGGTCAGGGGATACTTTACGCCCGTGCGCTCATCGGTGATAACGGCGAAGGGCGTTACCTCGCTGCCCGTGCCGGCGGAGGTGGGGATGGCGATGAAGTAGGCCTTTTCGCCCATCCTGGGGAAGGTGTACACGCGCTTGCGGATATCCATGAAGCGCATGGCCATATCCATAAAGTCGCACTCGGGATGCTCGTACATCACCCACATAATCTTGGCCGCGTCCATGGCGCTGCCGCCGCCCAGGGCGATGATGCAGTCGGGCGCGAAATCGGTCATCTGCTTGGCGCCAGCCTTGGCGCAGGCCAGGGTGGGATCGGGCGCGACGTCAAAGAACGTGGTGTGCTGGATGCCCATTTCGTCCAGCTTGTCGGTAATCGGCTTGGTGTAGCCGTTATGATACAGGAAGGAGTCGGTTACGATGAAGGCCTTCTTCTTGCCCATCACGGTCTTCAGCTCGCTCAGCGCCACCGGCAGGCAGCCCTTCTTCAGATACACCTTTTCCGGCGCGCGGAACCACAGCATATTCTCCCTCCGTTCAGCCACAGTCTTGATATTGAGCAGGTGCTTTACGCCCACGTTCTCGGATACGGAGTTGCCGCCCCAGGAGCCGCAGCCCAGCGTCAGGGAGGGCACAAGCTTGAAGTTGTACAGATCGCCGATGCCGCCCTGGGAGGCCGGGGTGTTCACCAGGATACGGCAGGTCTTCATACGGCCGGCAAACTCATCCAGCTTGGCCTGCTCGGTAAGGGTGTTGAGGTAAATGGAGGAGGTGTGGCCAAAGCCGCCGTCGGCAATCAGGCGCTCGGCCTTGCCAAAGGCGTCCTGGATATCGGCGGCGCGGTACATGGCCAGCACAGGGGACAGCTTTTCATGGGCGAACTCCTCGCTCAGCTCCACGCTGCTGACCTCGCCGATGAGGATCTTGGTATTCTCAGGCACAGTAACGCCCGCCAGCTCGGCGATCCTGGCGGCGCTTTGACCCACGATCTTGGCGTTGAGCGCGCCGTTGATCAGGATGGTCTTGCGCACGCGGTCGGTTTCATCGGGGTTGAGGAAGTAGCAGCCGCGGGCGGCAAACTCGGCCTTGACCGCGTCGTACACCTTGTCCAGCACGATGACCGACTGCTCGGAGGCGCAGATCATGCCGTTGTCAAAGGTCTTGGAATGAATGATGGAGTTGACGGCCAGCACCAGATCGGCGCTGTCGTCGATGATGGCGGGGGTGTTGCCCGCGCCCACGCCCAGGGCAGGCTTGCCGCTGGAATAGGCCGCGCGCACCATGCCGGGGCCGCCGGTGGCCAGGATGATATCGGCTTCCTTCATCACCAGATTGGTCATATCCAGCGAGGGCACATCGATCCAGGCGATGATATCCTCGGGCGCGCCCGCGGCCACAGCAGCCTCCAGCACCACCTTGGCGGCGGCGATGGTGGATTTCTTGGCGCGGGGATGGGGGCTGATGATGATGCCGTTGCGGGTTTTCAGGGCGACCAGGGTTTTAAAAATGGCGGTGGAGGTTGGGTTGGTGGTGGGGATAACCGCCGCGATCACGCCGATGGGCTCGGCGATCCTGCGGATACCAAAGGCCTTGTCCTCCTCGATTACACCGCAGGTTTTGGTATCCTTATAAGCGTTATAAATATATTCGGCGGCGTAGTGGTTTTTGATCACCTTATCCTCCACCACGCCCATGCCGGTTTCCTCCACGGCCAGCTTGGCCAGGGGGATGCGCTGCTGGTTGGCAGCGATGGCGGCCGCCAGGAAAATGCGGTCTACCTGCTCCTGGGTATAGGTGGCAAAGCGCTGCTGCGCCGCGCGCACGCGGGCAATCGCAGCCTCCAGCTTTTCTACGCCGTCAACGATTTCATAATTTTTCATCTTATCGCTCACTCCTTCATTCCTACGCTTCCCTGAAGCGCGCAGGGCCCTCCACCGGAGAACCATGGCTATTATACGATAACGGAAGCGCGATTGGAATTGTAAGTTTGATATATCTGTATTATCATTATCGATATATAATGAGCGATTGGTTAAAAAACTTCAGATTATGACAAATCCGGCGCGAAACGCGGCGATTAAATGTTGAGATATTGCCTTCTTGCCTTGCAAAGCTCGGTGATAAAATCCTGATCCAGCTCGGTCAGCTTGTAATCCTTGCGATAAATCAGCATATCGCGGTACACCTTTTGATTCTCGGGGCAAGCGCGCTGCACCAGGCCGTAGCGCCTGAGGGTATCCTCCGGCGCGGGCGACACCCACATAAAGGTTTCGGGGTTCTGCTGCAAAAGGTCGTACTGGCTGGCCCGCTCAAACACGAAGATGCGGCGATCGATATCGTCGGGCAGCTCCTCCTTTTTGACGGTGGCCAGGGGAAGCGAGGGCACATAGGGATCGGCGTGGGCAATCTCGATGAAAGGCCGCAGGTCGGCGAAGGAGATGGTCTCCTTACCGGCCAGGGGGTGCTTTTCGTTCATCAGCAGCACATAGTGAAACTCCGTCACCAGCTCGCCCGTGAGGCCCTTTTCATCCAGCATTTCCTTAAAGTATTTATCATAGTTGGAGGCATAGCGCAGGATGCCCAGCTTGTAATCGGCGGTCAGGATATTGCGGATCACGCGCATGGCGTTGGTTTCTTTATAGAAGATTTCGGCGCGCTCGGGGCCCAGGCGCTTGGAAAACTGCGCGAAGGCAGCGCTGATATAGCTGGCGCGCGGCACGGAGATGGAAAACCGCTGGCGCACGGGCGCGCCGCTTTTATAAATGGCCTCCACCTCGTCGATCTGGCTGAGGATCTTGCGCGCGTAGCCCAAAAACTCCTCCCCTTCGGGGGTAACGTACACGCCCTTGGCGCTGCGGCCAAAGATGGTGATGCCCAGCGATGCCTCCAGCTCCTTGATGGCGCGGCTGAGGTTGGGCTGGTTCATGTACAGCGCCTCGGCCGCTTTGCTGAGCGACCCGGCCTTGGCCACCTCAACGGCGTACTTCAAATGCAGGATGTTCATCCGGCGTCCTCCCATCGTGTGCGATATGCTTCGTATTAAGGTTTATATTATACAACAAAAATCGCCGTCTGGCTACCCGGCCAAACGGCGAAAATTAGACCTGTCAAGAATTTTTAGGCGGCGACCGGCTGCTTTTTGAACTTGCGCAGATAGAACAGCAGCGACAGCCCCGTAGCCACGCACCAGCCGATGGGCCAGGCGCTCCACACACCCAGCGTACCCATGCCGCCCGACAGGAACACTGCCAGCGCCACGCGCAGCACCAGATCCGTCAGCGTGCTTACCATAAAGGCGCGCATCATCTCGGCCCCGCGCAGGACGCCGTCCGCTGCCAGCTTGACCGATACCACAAAGTAGAAGGGCGCAACCACACGCAGCAGCTGCAAGCCGCTTTCCACCGCCAGCACGGAGGGCGCGTTCATAAAGAATCGGATCAGCGCCTCGCCGCACAGCAGATACAGCGCCACCAGCGGCACGCACAGCAGCCACACCATCCTGACCCCGGCCTTGAAGCCCGCACGCACGCGGTCGGGCTTGTCCGCGCCCAGGTTCTGGCCGGTATAGTTGGATATTCCGTTGCCCAGTGTGGTAAAGGAGGTGATCACCAGATTATTCAGCTTGATTGCCGCCGAATACCCGGCCATTACGCTGGCGCCAAAGCTGTTGACCACGCTTTGGATAACGATGTTGCCCACCGAGATAAAGCTCTGCTGCAAAGTGCTTGGCAGGGCGATGCGTACGATCTCCCCCAGGATGCGGCGCGAAAACAGGCGTGCGCGGTCGTCCTCGATGCGGATCTTCGCCAGCCTGCGCAGCACAAAGTACAGCGCCAGCAGGCAGCTGATCCCCTGGCACAGGAAGGTGGCCCAGGCAACGCCCGCCACGCCCATATTGAACGCCGTGACGAACAGGATATCCATGGCGATGTTGGACAGCGAGGAGCAGGCCAGGAAGATAAAGGGCGTTTTGGAATCGCCCATGGCCGAGAAGATGCCCTCCGAGATATTATAGAAGAACACAAAGGGCAAACCCCAGATGTAGATATCCAGGTACAGCGAGGAATCGGCCAGCACGTCCTCAGGAGTCTTGATCAATTGCAGCAGCGGCTGCTGGAAAATCAGCCCCAGCGTCATCAGCACAGCGCACACCGCGCCGCTGAAAATCAGTGTGGTATGCACGGCGGTTTTCATATCGGCGTACAGCTTTGCCCCGAAGTAGCGCGACACCACCACCGAGCAGCCGATATTGCAGCCAAAGGCAAAGGCGATAAAGATCAGCGTGATCTCATAGCTGTTGCCAACGGCAGCCAGGGCGTTTTCGCCGATAAACTTGCCCGCCACCAGGCTGTCGGCAATGTTGTAAAGCTGCTGAAAAATGATGCTGCCAAACAACGGCAGGCAGAAGGCCCACAGCACCTTTTCTGGCTTTCCTACGGTTAAATCCTTGTTCACGGCGCGGATTCCTCCTTTTGCGCTTTACGGCGCAGCGGGGATAGTATATAATACTTTTATCCATATAGATCATACATATATGGAATCGTTACCATGTAAAACCGGCATGGAGAGGCTGTTTCATGAACATTACCTATGATTACTACCGCGTATTTTACTATGTGGCCCGCTGCGGCAGCTTCACCCGCGCCGCGCAGGCGCTTCTAAGCAACCAGCCCAACGTATCAAAAGCCATCCAGAACCTTGAAAACCAGCTTGGCTGCGCGCTGTTTGCCCGCTCGCACCGGGGCGTACAGCTCACTGAAGCGGGCGAGCGCCTGTACGCCCATGCGCGCATCGCCTTTGATCAATTATCCCAGGCGGAGCAGGAGCTGCGCCTGGATGCTTCGGGCGGGGTGATCAATATCGGCGCCAGCGAAACGGCCTTGCACGGGGCGCTGCTGCCCGTGCTCAAGCGCTTTCAGGCCGGGCATCCGCAGGTGCGCTGCTGCATCCGCAACGATACCAACCAGCAGACCACCCAGGCGCTGCTGGACGGCGAAGCGGATATCGCTTTAGTCACGTCGCCCGTATCGCTGCCCGGCAGCGTGCGGCGCACCTCGCTTAGCTCGTTTCAGGAGTTATTGGTGGGCGGGCGGCAGTTTGCGGCCCTGGCGCAGGGCGCGCACACCCTGCGGGAGCTGACGCAGTATCCCTGGATCGGCCTGCGGCGCGGCACGCAGACCCATGCCTGGCACACGCAGCTGTTTCTGCGGGAACAGCTGATCTATTGCCCGGATGTGGAGGCCGCCACCGCCGCGCAGCTGCTGCCGCTGCTGCTGCACCAGTTGGGCATCGGCTTTATCCCGCAATTTTTTGCCGCCGAGGCGCTCGCCGCCGGGGATCTGGTGGCCATCCCGCTGCAATGCGACTGGCCGCGGCGGCAGATTTACCTGCTGGAGGATACTGCCCGGCCGCTCAACCGCTGGGCAGAGCCGCTGCGACAATTACTGCTGGAAAGCGCGCAAGCGTAATTACTGGATTTACTTTAGATGCAAAACCAGCTATAATAGGATCAAAATGATACAAACGGAGGCGCTTCATGCGTAAATTTCTATCGCTGCTTCTGGCCCTGCTGATGCTGCCGCTGCCCGGCGCGCTGGCCGCTGAAAAATACGAAACCCTGCCCGAGCACATGCAGATGACCCAGTCCTTCGAGCATGAACGGCTCGGCAACAACGTATCCATCGACCGCGCCTGGCCGGTCACGGTAAACGAAAGCGTCAACGCCGAGCTGCGCGCCGCCATCGATCAGCTGGAAACCCAGGGCCGCGCCTTCCTGCCTGCCCGCGCCACCCGCGATAAGGAGGGCGCGCTGCTGGACGTGGGCGCCACGGTGTACCGCACGGGCGAAAGCTGGGCTTCCTTCCTGATGACGGCCAGCGTGCAGGACGATCGCAAGCAGATCTACACCGCCGTGGATACCCGTGCCTATGATCTGCTGACGGGCAAGGCCATAACGCTTTCCGATGTGATTGCAGACGAGGCGGGCTGGCAGATCGTGGCCGATGCGGTGCGCGCGCAGGCAAGCGCCTATTTCCCGGGCGAGCCCGCGGACGAAGCGCGCCTGGACGCGCTGACGCAGGATCTTGCAAGCGCGCCCTTTACCCTGACGGTGGCCTATCTGCAATTGCACTTCCGCGCCGATCGCCTGTACGACGGCAAGCAAACGCTGATGCACGTGCGCGTGCCCTACGCTGCCCTGGCCGGGCACCTGACCAGCGAAGCCCTGCGCCAAACCGATAACAGCCGCTACAAGATGGTGGCCCTCACCTTTGACGACGGCCCAACGCGCAGCGTTACCCTGCGGGTGATGCGCAATCTGCGCCGCGGCTGCGCCGAAGCCACGTTCTTCATTGTGGGCGAGCGCATCCCCTACGGCCCTGAATACCTGGCCATGCAGCACGACGCGGGCTTCATCACCGGCAGCCACAACTATGTGCACGATTATCCCTATCAGGTCAAGGGCAAGGTGATCGCCTATCGCGATCAGCTGAATGAAAAGCTGACCGCCGTCACCGGCCGGGGCGTATCCATCATGCGCGCGCCGGGCGGCGATGAAAAGGTGTATATCAATGAAGATGTGCACCTGCCCCTGATTCACTGGACGCTGGTATCCGCCGATGCGGGCGGCAATGTGAAAAACCCCGAAAGCGAAGCGCGCCGCCTGGCCAGCAAGGCGCTGGACGGCGATGTGATCCTGTGCCACGATCTGCGCTCGGGCACGGCGGATTATACGCAAACCCTGCCCCAGCTGCTGGCCGCTCGCGGCTTCCTGTGCGTTACGGTGGAGGAGCTGTTCGCCGTCAATGGCATTGAGCTTGCCCCCAACACCGTGTATTTCGGCGTAGGCAGCGATTCCTATGAGCAGCGCAAGGACTAATCCCTTTCTTCGTTAATATGGCATCCGGCATGGAACCGCTCCGCGCCGGATGCTTTCTTTTTTGCCCGCAGCCTTTCCGGATTCTACATAATTATGCAAAAAGCAGTAAAAAAACATTTCTCTTTATTGACACCATGTTGAAATGGTGATATTCTGCCTGCATTCAGCATGGCGCTTTCATCGGCCGGCTGAATAAAAATCTTCCGAAAGGAGTGCGTTGCGATGAAAAAGCTGTTTTCTCTGTTGCTGGTCTGTATGATGTTGGTAGGTGTCGCGGCGCACCATTGCCTGGCGGAGGATACGTCGCTGACCGATCTGCAAAAGCGCGGCAAGCTTGTGCTGGGCCTGGACGCCAGCTTCCCCCCGATGGGGTATTTGGATCCCGTCACGGGCGAAATTACGGGCTTTGATATCGACGTGGCCAAGGCCGTGTGCGATAAGCTGGGCGTAAAGCTGGAACGCCTGGGCATCGATTGGGACGCCAAGCAGATGGAGCTGGATTCGGGCAATATCGACTGCATCTGGAACGGCCTGAGCATCACCCCCGAGCGCCTGGAGGCCATGAGCATCAGCATCCCCTACATGAAAAACGAAATGGTCGTTACGGTCCTGAAGGACTCCCCCTATAAAACCCTGAGCGATCTGGCCGGCAAGCGCCTGGGCCTGCAAACCGGCTCCACGGCTGAGGACGCGCTCAACGCCGCGGCGGATTTCAAGGCTTCGCTCGGCGAGGTGTGCTACTTTGAGGAAAACGCCACGGCGCTGATGGATCTGAGCAATGGCGGCGTGGACGCGGTGCTGGTCGATTTCGTGGTGGCCGATTACTACATCACCGCCATGGACGCGGACTATGTGCTGCTGGATGAAACGCTGGCGGGCGAGGAATACGGCATCGGCTTCCGCAAGGGCGACGTCGCCCTGACCGAGGCCGTCAACGCCGCCCTGACGGAGCTGGCGCAGGACGGCACGCTGGCCGAAATCGCGTCCAAGTGGTTCAGCCAGGATATGACCATCGTTGGCAAGTAATTTTGTGTACGTTCAGGGGCTGTCGCAAGCGGCAGCCCCATTTGTCGTATCTGTAGGGAGGATTCCATGAAATATCTGAGCAACCCCGACATGCTGCTGGGTCTGATGCGCCAGATGCTCTCTGGCATGGAGGTTACGCTGCCGCTGTTCTTTTATACGCTGATTTTTTCGCTGCCGCTGGGCGTAATCGTGGCGCTGATGCGCATGTGCAAGCTCAAGATCGTATCCGTGCCCACGCGCGTGTGCATCCTGGTGCTGCGCGGCACGCCGCTGATCTTGCAGATTTTCGCCATCTATTTTATCCTGCCCCGGCTGTTGGGGCATCCCTTTGACCGCATGGCCTCGGCCGTGGTAGCCTTTGTGATCAACTACGCCGCCTACTTTGCCGAGATCTTCCGCGGCGGGCTGCAATCCATCCCGCGCGGCCAGCGCGAGGCCGGCAAGGCGCTGGGCTTCAGCCGGGTGCAGATTTTCTTCCGCATCCTGCTGCCGCAGCTGTTCAAGCGCTCGCTCCTGCCCGTATCCAACGAGGTGGTCACCCTGGTCAAGGATACGGCGCTGGTTACCTGCATCGCCCTGTGCGATATGTATTACTATGCCAAAAAGGCCACGTCGGCCACCGGTTCGCTGCTGCCGCTGTTTCTGGCGGGCGCGTTCTATCTGCTGATGAACACGGTGGTCGAGGTCGTTTTCGACCGGCTGAACAAGCGCATGGACTATTACAGGGGGTAAGGCAATGAGCGATTTGATTCTTTCCGCCAGCGGCGTGCGCAAGCGCTTTGACGGCCGCGATATCCTCAAGGGCGTGTCCCTGTCCCTGCAAAAGGGCGATGTGGTAGCCATCATCGGCCGCTCGGGCTCGGGAAAAAGCACCTTTCTGCGCTGCCTGGCGGAGCTGGAGCGCATCGACGCGGGACGCATTGAAATCGGCGGTGAAGCCATGGTGGATACCGAGAAAAAAGGCTATGAGCCCGAAAGCCGCCTGCGC
The DNA here is from genome assembly GCA_004556155.1 of Clostridiales bacterium. Classification (GTDB taxonomy): domain Bacteria; phylum Bacillota; class Clostridia; order Christensenellales; family Aristaeellaceae; genus SFMI01. Next base: position 24,494 of record SFIM01000025.1, on the reverse strand, counting down.
GTCATCCGCCGCCGCATGGGCTATGTATTCCAGGATTTTAACCTGTTCCCCCACTTTACGGTGCTGCGCAATATCACCGATGCGCAGCGCTGCGTGCTGGGCCGCAGCCGCAAGGAGGCAGAGCAGCGTGCGCGGACGCTGCTTGCCCGCATGGGGCTGTCCGACAAGGCCGATACCTACCCGTGCTTCCTGTCCGGTGGCCAGCAGCAGCGCGTAGCCATCGCCCGGGCGCTGGCGCTGGATCCCGATATCCTGTGCTTTGACGAGCCGACCAGCGCGCTGGATCCCGAGCTTACGCAGGAGGTGCTCTCCGTCATCCGCGATCTGGCGGCGGAGGGTCACACGATGATCGTGGTTACGCATGAAATGTCCTTTGCCCGCGAGGTGGCCGGGCGCATCCTGTACATGGCCGAGGGCGAGATCCTGTGCGAGGGCACGCCTGCCCAGGTGTTTGCCGACGCGCGCGTGCGCGCCTTCGCCGGGGACGACGCGTAGCCTTGCTTTTCAGGGATGGCGCGTCGCTTTACATTCCTTCACAATGTGCTATAATAAAGGAGGAACAGCATGTTCCTCTCAGGCTGTCAAAATAAATTTTGACAGCCTGACGATGAAAGTCAGCTAAAGCAGACTTTCATCGAGTACGTCATTTTCTTGTGAGCCAACGGCTCACGGGCAGAAAATGACATAGGAAGCAGCCTGACGGCTGCTCCTCGCGCCGTACACGCCGCCGCTGCGGATTACAAAAAAAGGAGCTGCGCCCCTTCTTTACTTCTCGGCTAGTTAGCTGTGCTTTTTGGACAAGCAGAAAAGAACAGCTTGTTCCTCCTTGTTTTTAAAACAGGTATTGCAAGAAACGGAGGCGCACCCTATGCGCACCCTTTGTTTACCGGCCGACAGCGCCAGCATCGCCCAGGCGGCGCAGCTGCTGCGCGCGGGCGAAATCGTAGGCTTCCCCACCGAAACCGTGTACGGTCTGGGCGCAAACGCGCTCAGCGATCCTGCTGTGCGCAAGATCTTTGCCGCCAAGGAGCGTCCGGCGGATAACCCGCTGATCGTGCACATCGCCGCGCTTGCCGATATGGAGCCGCTGTGCCACATCAACGATATGGCGCGCAGGCTGGCCGCAGCCTTCTGGCCGGGGCCGCTGACGATGATCCTGCCCAAAAAGGATATCGTGCCCGCCGTGGTGACGGCCGGGCTGGACAGCGTAGCCATCCGCATGCCATCGCACCCTGTGGCGCGCGCGCTGATTGAGGCGTGCGGCCTGCCCATCGCCGCGCCCAGCGGCAACCGCTCCGGCCGCCCCAGCCCCACGCTGGCCGCGCACATGCTGGAGGATATGGACGGCCGCATCCCGCTGATTCTGGATGGCGGCGCGTGCGATGTGGGCGTGGAAAGCACCGTGGTGGCGCTGACGGGCGATATCGCCACCGTCCTGCGCCCCGGCGGCATCACGCCCGATATGCTCGCGGGCGTGCTGGGGCAGGTGCAGGTGGCCGACAGCGTCATGCGCCCGCTCAAAGAGGGCGAGGCCGCGCCCTCTCCCGGCATGAAGCACAAGCATTACGCGCCCCGCGCGCGCATGACCCTGTATGAGGGCACGGCGGAGGCGGTGGCCGCGCGCATCCGCAGCGAATACGACGCGCTGCCCGAAACCGAGCGCGCGCTGATCCTGGCCGCCAGCGAGCACCTGCCGCTGTACGGCAATCGCCGCACGGCCGATCTGGGGCCCGACGAAGCCTCCGCCGCGCACCGCGTCTTCGCCCTGCTGCGCCAGGCGGACGACGATCGGATCACCCGCGTGTTCAGCGAAACCTATCCCGAATCGGGCGTGGGGCTGGCGGTGATGAACCGCATGGCGCGCGCTGCGGGCTTTGACATCGTGCAGACTTAAGGCATGCGCGCGATCACGTGCAGCAGCCCAAGGCCGGGCAGCCCCAGCGCGGATACGCACAGCAGGTTGAGCAGATTCACCCCCACGGGCGATATCAGCCCGCTGACGGCCAGCGCCGCCGCCGCGCACACCGCGCGCCGCATGCCCCGGTAAAAGCGCGAGCCTACCCGCACGCGCAGCGCAATCAGGGTCAGCATGGCGAAGAAAGCCGCGCACAGGCACACAAACCCGATCATAGCAAACCACCTCGCCGCATCCTATGCGCGGCGAGGTGGTTTTATGCTGATCGCCAGTTTTATATTTCCGACAGTATTTCCCCATTGTGCACGCGCAGCACGGCCTGGGGCGACGCGCCCGTCAGGTCGGACAGGTCTGTGCAGGTCAGCAGCGTCTGCACGCCGCGGATGCGCTCCAGCAGCCGCGCGCGGCGGCCGACGTCCAGCTCGCTCAGCACATCGTCCAGCAGCAGCAGCGGGGCCTCGTGCTGACGCTCGGTCAGCATATCCAATTCGGCCAGCCGCAGCGACAGCACTGCCGTGCGCATCTGCCCCTGCGAGGCGAAGGCGCGCATATCCTGCCCGCACAGCGACAGCGCCAGATCGTCCCGGTGCGGGCCCACGGTGCTGGTCATGCGGCGGATATCCTCCGCGCGGCTCCTTTGCAAAAGGCGCAGCAAATCCTCCGAAGGCTGGGCGCTCTCGGCCAGGCAGCCCGCGTAGCGCAGGGAGAACGGCTCGTTCTCGCGGCCGCTGATATAGGCATAATGCCCGCGGGAAAGCGTGCTTAAATTCTGCGCGGCGTACTGGCGCGCGCGCACCACAGGTGCGGCCGCGGCGGCCAGCTGCTCGTCCCACGCATCCAGCTGGGCGGGATTGCCCCCGCGCGCCAGATCATGCAGCAGCGCGTTTCGCTGCTTGAGCGCGGCGTTATAGGTTTGCAGGGCGTAATAGTAGCCCGCCCCGCACTGGGACAGCAGCATATCCACAAACCGCCGTCGTCCCTGGGGCGCGCCGCGCACGATGTCCAGATCCTCGGGCGAGAACATCACGCACGTGACATGCCCCATCAGCTCGCCCGTGCGCGCGGCGGTTTTGCCGTTGATGTAGAGGAGCTTGCGCTTTTTCTGCAAGGGCGAATACAGCCGCACGCCCACCTCATCCACGCCGTCGGCGCGCTGCACGCGCACCTGCACGGCGGCGGTCTCCTGCCCGGCGCGGATCATCTCCCGGTCGAAGGCCGTGCGGTGGCTGCGCCCCAGGCAGCACAGGTGAACGGCCTCAAGCAGGTTGGTTTTGCCCGCGCCGTTTTCGCCCACAAACACCGTTACCCCCGCTGGGGGCGTGAGCAGCACCTGATGATAGCTGCGAAAATCGTGCAGCCGCAGCGACTGGATAAACATTACTTGTGGTACCTCTCGTTGGCGTTGATCTTATGGGCGCGGTAAATCTGCTCCAGCAGCATCACCCGCGCCAGCTGATGCGGAAAGGTCATGGGCGACATGGACAGGCGGCAGTCCGCGCGGCGCTGCACCTCGGGCGACAGCCCCAGCGACCCGCCGATGACAAACACCACCCGCGCCCCCTGCATGGCGCGCTGCCGAAAGAAATCCGCCAGACCGGGGCTGTCCAGGTATTTGCCGTCGATGCACAGCGCCGCCACATAATCGTCTGGGCGGATGTGAGCCAGCATGGCCGCGCCCTCCTTTTTCATGGCCTGCGCGCCCTCGGTTTCGGGCTGATCGGGCACCTCGATGATCTCCAGCCTGTTATAGCGGGTCATGCGCTTTTGATACTCAGCGGCCGCATCGCGCCAGTAGCTTTCGCGCAGGCGGCCTGCGCACACGATGGCTATCGGCACAGGATCGCCTCCCCCGCCTCGCGCAGCGTGAGGCATACGCAATCGCAGATGGGCGCAAGCTTATCGGTATACGGGCGCAGATCGGGAATCATGATGGTATACGCGCCCGCGTCGCGCCCCGCGCGCAGGCCGTGGGGCGAATCCTCCAGCACGGCGCACTGGCCGATGGGCACGCCCACCAGCGCCGCCCCGCGCAGATACATATCGGGTTGCGGCTTGCCCGGCAGCCCCATATCGCCCGAGACGATGGCGTCAAAGTACGTTTCCGCCCCGGCGCTGCGCAGGTTACGCAGCACATCCGCCCTGGGGCTGGCCGACACCACCGCCATGCGCACGCCCGCGGCATGCAGCCTTTGCAGCGTTTCAAGCAGATAGGGCTTTTGCGGTGCGCCATGCTCGGCCACATAGCGGTCGGCCGCGGCATGATAGGCCGGCCAGAATGTCTCGGCGCGGTAGGCCGGGATGCGGCTGCCGTAGTAGGCGTTGCAGTCGGTCTCGTTCACGCCCAGGGTGTCCAGAATCATCTGCTCCGTAAAGGCAAAGCCCAGCGGGCGGGCGGCTTCGTTGGCCAGGCGGGCATACATGGCCTCGGTGTCGAACAGCAGCCCATCCATATCAAACAGCGCGGCTTTGAGCATGGGGGGATTCTCCTTTCAGCATACAGGCTGCGGCGCAGGCTACAGCGCCTCAATCGCTGCGCACAGCGCCCGCACGATATCGTCCAGCGCCATCGACGGCTGACCCTGCCCCGCCTGCCCGGGCAGGAAGGGCACGTGGATAAAGCCCACGCGCACGGCGGTATCATGGTAGTGATGCAGCAGGGTATAGAGCAGATCGTTGCACACAAACGTACCCGCCGTGTAGGACACGCTGCCCGGCAGGCCGGCCTGCGCAATGGCGCGTGCCATCTCCTGCACAGGCACGGTGGCAAAGTACGCCGCCGGTCCGTCCTCGGCGCAGGGAATATCCTGCGGCTGCAGGCCCGCGTTGTCCGGGATGGCGGCATAGCGCAGGTTAATGGCCACCATCTCGGGCGTGACCGCCGCGCGGCCGCCCGCCTGCCCCACGCACAGGATGACATCGGGATGCAGCGTCTGCGCCTCCTCGATGGCGCGCTGCGCCGCCAGCCCAAACACCGTGGGCACCTGCAAAGCGTGCACGACGCAATCGCCCACGCGCGCAGGCAGGCGGGATACCGCCTCCCAGGCAGGATTGACGCTTTGCCCGCCGAAGGGGTCAAAGCCGGTGATCAGCAAACGCTTGGGCATGGAAGGAGCCTCCTTTGGTTATTGCGCTTTTGAAAAAATGCCTAAGCTTACTCCCCCGCGGGAATTTCCCCCAGCCGCTGACACAGGGCGGTATAGCGGCGGGCGATATGGTTGTTATTCACCATGGCGGAGATCGCGTCCTCGCGGCCCACCAGCACCACCAGCTCCTTGGCGCGGGTAAGGGCAGTGTAGAACAGATTACGCGTCAGCAGCATGGGCGGGCCGCCCACGCAGGGCATCACCACGCAGGCAAACTCGCTGCCCTGGCTTTTGTGCACGGACAGGCAGTAGGCCAGCTCCAGCTCCTCGAGCATGGCGTATTCATACTCGGCCGTGCGCCCATCGTCAAAGAATACCACCAGCGTTTTTTCCTCGGTATCCACGGTCAGCACAACGCCCATATCGCCGTTGAAAACGCCCGTGCCGTCGCTGTCGTCCTCGCCCATCCATTCCAGCTGATAGTTGTTCTTGATGTGCATCACCTTGTCGCCCTGGCGGAAGATGCGCTCGCCGTACTGAATTTCGGGCTTTTCTGGGCAGGGCGGGTTGAGGGCGGCCTGCAGCATGGCGTTGAGGGCGATCACGCCGCACGCGCCCTTCTTGGTGGGCGAAAGCACCTGGATGGCGTGCAGGGGATCGGCGCATTTCATGTAGGCAGGCAGCCGGCGGCGGCAAAGCTCCACCACCGCGCGGGCGGAATCCTCGGGATAGGCGTGGCGCTCGAAAAAGAAATTGCTGTTTTTCTGGTTCAGCACAGGCATTTCGCCATGGTTGATGGCGTGGGCGTTGCGCACGATCAGGCTGCTTTCGCTTTGGCGGAAGATCTCGTTGAGCCGCACCGAGGCGATCACCCCGCTGCGCAGGATATCGCCCAGCACGTTGCCCGCGCCCACGGAGGGCAGCTGATCGGCGTCGCCCACCAGGATCAGCCGCGCGCCGCGGGGCAGCGCGCGCAGGAAGGCGCGCATCAGGAACACATCCACCATGGACATCTCATCCACAATCAGGCAGGTGCAGTCCAGCGGATTTTCCTCATCGCGCGTGAACTCGCCGCTGTCGCCGCCGTATTCCAGCAGGCGGTGCAGCGTGCTGGCCTCGCGCCCGGTGGCCTCGCTCATGCGCTTGGCGGCGCGGCCGGTAGGGGCGGCCAGCAGCACGCTTTCGCTGTCCAGCAGGGACAGGATGCAGTTGATAATCGTGGTTTTGCCCGTGCCGGGGCCGCCGGTGATGACCAGCAATCCCTGCTGCGCGGCCATGGAAATGGCTTTTTTCTGCGTGGGCGAAAACGAAATGCCCTTGGCCTTTTCAAAATTGCGGATCTGCGCGTCCACCGTGCCGTCCATGATGGTCTGCGACGCGGCCTGCAAATCGCGCAGGCGGCGGGCGATCTCGCTTTCCGCCTGCCACATCTGGGGCAGAAAAACGCCCTCCACGCCGTCCATCACATGCGCGCGCAGCTTGCGGGCCAGCAGCAGCGCCGTCAGGTGCGTCTGCAATAGCTGCGGCTCCACCCGCAAAAGCCTTCCGGCCAGGGTCAGCAATTCGTCCATGGGCAGGTAGGTATGCCCCGCCGAGGCGGCGGCCTCCTGCAGGGCGTAGATCAGCCCGGCGGACAGGCGGCTGTCGCTTTCGGGCGCAACGCCCATGGACAGGGCGATGCGGTCGGCGGTCAGAAAGCCCACGCCCTCCACATCCTCCACCAGGCGGTAGGGGTTTTGCTGGATCACCTCGCGCGTGCGCTCGCCGTACACCTTGCTGATCTTCACCGCCATGCCGGGCGTTACGCCGTAGGCTTGCAGAAAGATCATGGCCTGCCGGGTAGCGTACTGCTCCCGGAAGCTGTCGCCGATCTGCTTGGCGCGCTTTACGCCGATGCCCGGCACCTCGCTGAGGCGGTGCGGCTGCTGGCTGAGGATATCCATGGTTTCCAGCCCGAACTCCTGCACAATCAGCCGCGCGGTGGCCGCGCCTACGCCGCGAATAAGGCCCGATGCCAGATACCGCTCGATGCCAAGCAAGGTGGAGGGCGCCAGCACCTCGCAGCTGGCGGCCTTGAACTGCCTGCCGTACTGCGGATGCTGCACCCACTCGCCCTGGAACACCGCCTGCTCGCCCGCGGCCACCTCGGGCATCACGCCCACCACGGTGACGTTTTCGCGCCCGGCGCGCACGGTCAGCACGGTGTAACCGTTTTCGGCGTTGCGAAAGGCCGTTTCGTTTATGGTTGCGCGTAATTCTTCCATCAATCTTTCCTTACGGTTCAGTCTTGTTCCACAGCCCATAGCGGCTGTCGTCCCTGAGGGCGGTGAGCAGGTATTCCTTGGCGCGCGGATAGCGGCGGGACAGCTCCTCGAGCATGTCTTTCATCTCCTGCCGGGTGGTGTGTCCATCCGCCGGGCAGGGGTTTTTGATCACGGGCACGGCGTATTTTTTAGCCAGATGGATGATCTCGCGCTCGGGCGCGTACACCATGGGGCGAATCACCGTGACCCCGCTGTCCTCCATGTGCGTGACGGGATGGAAGGTATGCAGCCGGGCCTCGTAGAGCACGCTCATCAGCAGCGTTTCCTCCGCGTCCTCGCGGTGATGTCCCAGCGCCAGCTTGCTGCAGCCCTGCTCGGCCGCCATGCGCAGCAGCGCGCCGCGCCGCAGCCGCGCGCACAGGGCGCAGGGGTTTTCCTCGCGCCGCACATCAAAAAGCTGGTGGATGAGGTCGCACTCCTCCACCACATAGGGCACGTTCAGCTCCTCGCACAGCGCGCGGATGGGCGCAACGTCGAAGGGATCGCCCGTTTTGAGGGTGATGGCGACCACCTCAAAGGGCTTTACGGCAAAGCGGCTGTACACCGCCAGCGCGCGCAGCAGCACCAGGCTGTCCTTGCCGCCCGATACGCCCACGGCCACGCGGTCGCCGCGCGCAATCATGTGAAAATCCTCATCCGCCCGGCGGATATCGCCCAAAAGCCGCTTCATGGTGCGCCTCCCCGTTGTTTACTGCACAATGCTCCCGTCCCGCAGGAAGACGCCGGGCCAATAGATCACCCCGGCCAGGCTGTCGCGCTGCGCCCCGGCAAAGAAGAAGCACACGCCGCTCACGCCGCGCAGCTCGGTCAGGGTGTTCACCAGCGCGTAAACCATCAGCCGCTCAGAGGCAGGCTCCACCTGCGCCATATCGGCCGCCGCATGCTGGGACAGGTTCAGCAGCAGCGTCGTGCCGCTCAGACCCAGACCCAGCACATCCGCATCGCCCAGGGTATCGGGCAGCACGTTCTGAATGCCCGGCGCGTTGTCGCAGGGCTGGGGGCCCTGCATCAGGCAGTTGATCAGATACCGCGCCGAGCGCGTTTCATAATAGGGAATCGGCCGCTGCACGGCGGTCAGATGGCCCGCGCCGTCGCTGAAATACAGCGTGCAATTGGACAGGAGAAAGTGCGAAAAATCGCTGCGGCGCATCACGCCGTTCTGGAAATTGACCGGCTCGTCCGCACCCTCGTACACGCCGCCGGGCACCACCACGGATACCAGCTCGTCCCCGATGTAGGCCGTCACGCCGCTCAGGCCGGGCACAAAGGTGGTCAGCGTGTAGGTCAGCGCGGCCATCATCACCGAGCGCGGGATGCCCGCGGCAATCAGCACGTCGTTAAAGCTCTGGGTAAAGCGCAGCACGGCGCACTGGCCGCCCGACACGGCGATTTCCTGCACGGCCGGGGCCTCGGTCAGGTAGGCGGACAGATCGGGCATGGCGGGGGTGTTGCCCAGCGTCTGCGCGCCCTGGGACAGGGCAGACAGCAGGGTTTTGATCATCTCGCCCTTATCGCGCCCGGCAAAGCTGAGCGTGCGCGTTTCGGCCAGGATGCCCTTGCCCGAGTAGGTGGGATAATACAGCGTGGCGTTCAGGCTGATGCGCCGGTCGGCGGGCGCGGCGGACTGCGTCTGCGCGGCAGTCAGCATGGCGTCGATGGTATCGGCGGCGTTGGCGGCAAAGCAGCCCGCAGGCACGCTGGCGCCCACGTCCAGGCCGGGCTGAATGGAGCTGACCAGCACGTTGACATAGCGGATATCGCCCCACTGCGTAAGCGTATTGGCGATGGCCTGGCACGCAACGTACAGATCGCTATGCGACAGCGACAGCGCCGAGGCGGCCAGGTTGACCGTGGCGGTATCGCCCGAAATTTCCACGGGATTGACGGTGGACAACTGCAGCGTCACATCGGGGCTCAGGCTTTGCGCGCTGTCGTTGCCCGCAAAGGCAAACAGGCGGCGCAGCGTGGCCTCGGCCGGGTGGCGCGCGGCGGACAGCACAATTTTTTCAGTCTGGGCGATCAGGCGCGTACCGGCGGCACTTGGCACATACAGCAGCACGCTCTGCGCCGTTTCCTGATTGGTATCGCCCGTGGGCGCGTCGTATTCCACCTGCGCGGGCGGCAGGGTGACGGAGCTGGTTTTGTTCAGCGCGTCCACACCCGCCACGCACCCGCACAGGCACAGGCACAGCGCCAGGCACAGCGCCGATACAAGCGTGCGCTTGATTTTCATTCGCATGTTCAGCCCCCTCACTTGTTTGCTGCCTGCATCATTTCAAGCAGCGCGGCGGCGGGAATTTTCCACACCCCGCCCTCGCGGATCATCCGCAGCGGCCAGGCGGCGCAGGCAGACTCCGCGCCGTCGTCCCCGCGCAGGGTCAAATCCACGCACACCACGGCGCTCTGGCCGTCGGGCGATACGCAGCCCTCGCCCGCCTGCGCAGCCAGAAGCGTTTGCGCCTTGGCCAGGCTGGCCGGGGCGATATCGGCGGCGGAAGCCCCACGCGCGGCGATCCACTGGCTCAGGCTTTCCCAATCGCGGGTCTGCCAGGCGGCCAGCGCCAGCCGGGCCGAGGCCGCGGGCGTGGGCAGATACGCCTCCTCGCGGGTCAGCGCGTCGCAGGGCAGCTCGCTATCCGCAAGGAAATAGCTTTCTCGCAGCCGCATGGAGGAGCTCACATTGGACTCCGCCCGCACCAGCACCTGCACGGCGCGGTACTCGCCGCTTTCGGTCAGGGTGGCGCACAGGGCGGCCATGGCCAGGCGGCGGCGCAGGATTGCCTGCTCGCGCGCCTGCCCGGACAGCGATTCATCGGGATAGCGATCGTAGAGCGCCTCGTTGAAGGTGACGTAGATCACCCTATCCTGCGCCTGGGTGGACAGCACCTGCGTGCCATCGGGAAACAGCGCGCTGCCGCCGCCCTCATGCGGGCCGTCCAGCAGCGCCGTCACCAGCGCCTTTTCGCGGCTTTCATTGGGCATCACGGTCAATTCGCGCGTTTCCTGCCGCAGCAGGGCGGAATCGCCATAGCGGAAATACAGCGTGGCGGTCTGCTCGCGCGCGGCCCCGGCCTCCGGCTCGGCGGACAGGGGCGTCTGCCCCTCGGGCGTGCTTTGCTGCAAGGCAGCAGGCGGCAGCTCGCCGCAGCCTGCCAGCAGCAGGCACAGGCTGGCAAGCAGCGCCAGCAGGCGCATCTTCTTTGCTTTCACGGTCATTTCTTGGCTCCCGGCTCCGCGCCCACGCACCAGCCGCGCAGCTTGGTCACGGCGCGCTCCAGCGCGTCGCGGCTGTTGCCCCAGGGCTTATCGGCGTTGCGGTAATCAAATTTCAGGGTGAACCACTCCAGCTCGTCCGCCACGCGGGACAGGCTGTCGTCGGTCAGTTTTTCCATATCGGCGGCAAAATCCGCCTGCTCGCGGGCATTGAGCTGGCTGGCAGCCATGCGCAGCAGCAGCGCCGCATCCTTGAGGCACACGCCCTTGGACTGCTGAAACGCCTGCTTGAAGGCCGCGTCGTTGGCATACAGATGCAGGAAGGTGTAGGCATAGCGGTTCATGTTATCCTGGATGCTGTCGCACAGGATGCAGGAGGAGGTGAGCTTATCCAGCCCGTCCGCCGCAGCCAGCAGCGCTTCCTTGCCGCCGCCCTTGCCCAGCGCGCGCTTGACCGCCGGCGCGCCCGCGCCCGCCTTGGCCCCCTGCGCGGCGGCGTCCAGCAGCTTATGCGCCTTGCCGGCCGTTTCCTTTAGATGGGTGTGCGTCATCAGCGCGTGACCCAGGCGATTCTGCTGGGCGTAAAGCAGCACATGGTGCCGCTGGCAAAAGCCCTTTTCGTTGACGCGCACGCGGGTATCGGGCTCCATCACCGAGCCGCCCAGAAACCGATCCACATCGGCCGCCTCGATGCTGCGGCGCAGCGCGCACAGCGGGCACTCGCCCTGCTGCTTGAGCGCATCCCACACGGGGATGGTATCGATATGATAACGCATGGATGCCTGTGCCTCCTGAAAGCATGCTGAAAAAATCGTGCGGGGCGAGGAGCATGCAGGCTCCCCCCTCCCCCGCAAAAGCGGTATAAAACAACCGCTCTATTCTACCACAATCGGCGGTATTTGCGCAACCGCGCGCGCATATGCTGATATGCAAGGAGGGATGAGCATGCGCGCGGATCGTCTGCAAACCAACACCTATCCTATCTCCCACCGCCCGGCGCGCGCCGCGCTGTGTCTGCTGCTGGGCGCGGGCATTCTGGCGCTGGCCGTATATCTGCAATTGGGGCGCGGGGGCAGCCTGCCTTTTTCGCTTGGCAGCCCGGCCACCGCAGTGCCGTCGCGCGCCACGCCCGCCCCCAAGCGCGCCGAAGGTGAAATCACCCTGGCCGCGCATACCTGGTACGCCCTGCAATTGGGCGCGTTCACCCAGGAGGGCTCGGCGCGGCAGCTGGCGCAGGAATATATCGCCCGCGGCGCGGCAGGCTATGTGCAGCAGCAGGATAGCACCTATCGCGTGCTGGCCGCCGCCTATCCCACCCGCGCCGAGGCGCAGGCCGTGCAAACGCGGCTGAGCGCCCAGAACGTGGGCGTGTACATCCATCCCTTCACGCAGCCCGAACTGTCCCTGCGCGCCCAGGGCAGCGCCGACCAGGTGGAGGCCGTGCAGGAAACGCTGGCATATCTGGACGCGCTGGCCGATAAGCTGGGCACGCTCTCCTGCGCGCTGGACGCGCACGACATGGACGCCGACGCCGCCCGCAGCGCCCTGCAATCCGAGGGCAGCACCTGCGCGGGGCTGAAAAAGCGGCTGCTGAGCGCCTTTGAAGGCGAACTGCCAGCGCTGCTCTCCCAGCCCGCCGCGCTGCTGGATAGCATCTGCGCCGAATCCGACGCGCTGCAAAAAGAAACAAGCGCCGCGCGGACAGGCGCGGCGCTCAAGCGCTGCCAGCTGGCAGCCGCCGTGGGCATGATGGATTTTGCAGCCGCGCTGCAGGGGCGTTAATTGCGGTTGGGCGCGTTGCAATTGGAGCAGGGCTGGAGCTTTGCGTAGGCCGTCTCGTCAAGCTGCGAATACAGGAACGAGCCCTTGAGCGGCAGGTACTTATTGTTGATCCGCGAGCAGTTCTGATCCGCATGGTAGTAAGAGCCGCCGTCCGGATTGTAGTAGAGCACCTGGCCGGGATCGGGGGAGTTGGTCGGCATCAGGGTGTAAACCGGGGCGGCGGTGGCCTCCTCCTTCACCTCGGTGGCGGAGGATAGCGACGCGGGATCGACATACCACACGCCGTTCACGCGCAGCATCAGCACTTCGTAGCGATAGTTCTTCTGCGTGCCGTTGGCGCGATCCATCAGCGCTTCCATGGTGATGGTGCGCGAATCGTCCGAATCGCTGCCCGCCACATAGGTAATGTTGAAGCTCAGCGGCGTGTTTACGCCGCGAATGTTAAAGATTTCACGCTGCGGGTTCTCATGAGAGTTAATCCAGGAGGGCGTGCAGCAGGCCAGCATGCCGTTCACATCCTGGCTCATCCAGCTGTTCATGAAGGTTTCCAGGCGGCTCTGCGCCTCCGAGCGCGGATCGGGCGTAGGCGCGGCGCTGACGCTGCTGCTGGGCTGCGTAATATCCGCACCGCCCGCAAAAGCGCCTACATCGCTGGCCGTTACATTATTGCCAAACAGCGCGCCATAATTGATGCCGCCGTCCTTGGGCTGCTGCTCCCCCTGCCCGGCGATGGGATGGGTGAACCACAGCGCCGCGGCCAGGGAGACGATCATCAGCGCGGTATAGATCAGCGTCATGGTGGTGCGCGCCTGGGGCACAAAGGCATGCCCCAGCCACATGATCAGCAGCGCCAGCGCGGACAGGCCCAGGAAGGCCCAGTGCAGCTCGGTATAGCGCAGGATCAGCGCCACCACAAACAGCGCAGGCAGCAGCAGGCTCATGATCACCTGCAGGCCCACAAACGTGCGCTGCCGGGCCGGGCGCGGCTGATGCTCGGGCGGCACCTGAAACCCGCCGCCCGAGGGGCGGCTATGCTTTAGTCCATATAATGGTGAGGATGAATACTTTTGCCGGTTTTCGCTCATTCGTCCTCCTCCTTCCAAAGCACATGATTGCTCAATATATTATAACATATTCGTAACAAAAGTAAACACTATTTTGATGGAAGCGGCGTTTAATTCTCTCCCCTTAACTTGACAAGAGGCGGGCAAATCGATAAAATGCAGATAGAATCATCTCCGCATCAGGCGCGCCAGGGCCGCCAGTCCACCGCGCCAATTTTGATCGTTTGGGGGATTTTATATGTCGATACCGGCTATCTGCATCGTCGGCTGGGCCAACAGCGGCAAAACCACCCTGATCGAAGGGCTTTTGCGCCAGCTTACCGCCCAGGGTATGCGCGTGGGCGTGATCAAGCACACGCACCACCCCCTGCCGGAGGATGAGGCAGGCAAGGATACCGCCCGCTTTCAGGCGGCGGGCGCGGCGACGGTGACGCTGGCCAATCCGGAGGGCGCGCTGACGCGCGAGGCCGGGGACAAGCGCCTGACCGAGCTGCTTTCCCGCGTGCGCGATGTGGATTTAATCCTGATAGAGGGCTTTGAAAAGCAGGCCTGCCTGCCCATGATCGAGGTGTGGCGCGATCCCGCCCTGCCCATGCGCTCGCCCGCGCAATGGCGGCGCGCGGTGGTGACGGCGTCTCCCTGTCCCGGCGATCTGCCCGTGTTCGCACCCGGCGATATCGAGGCCGTAGCGGCTTTTGTGCTAAGCCTGACTGCCGGGCAGCGCGGCTGCGCCGGCGCACAGGCGCATATCTATCTGGATGGGCAGGAGCTGAGCATCGTCCCCTTTGTGCAGCGGATGGTCGCGGGCGTAAACCGTGGGCTGCTGTCCACCCTGGACGGCTACCATGAGGGCTGCGAAATCACCATCCGCATCGGCGGCGAGAATAAACAATAAGAGCCATCACCTGCGCAGATACGGCGATTTCCGCGCAAAAAGCCCCTCCCCGCTTTCTGCATGGGGAAGGGCTTGTTTTCGTGCGTCAGGTCGGGCGCGCGACGGTTGCGGCTCGCCGGGCGGCTACAGCACCTCCGCTCCCGCGCGTTCAAACTCGCGCAGCGTCTTTTCATCCAGCCCGCCATCGGAAACCACCGCGCTCACATCCTCCGCCCGGGCGAAGGTGCACATGCTGGTCACGCCGATTTTCTGCGAATCCATCAGCATCACAGCCTTTTCGGAGTGTTCAATGACAGTGCGCTTCAGCTCGCATTCCTCGGGCGAGCCGCAGGTGAAGCCGCGGGAATGGATATACCCCGTCACACCGATAAAGGCGGTGTGGAAATTGATCATCGCCAGATCGCGCACCGTCATGGCGCCCTTGAGCGACAGGCTGGACGCGTTCATATGCCCGCCGATGATATGCACCTGCGCCTGCTGCAGGCGCGCCAGCTCCAGCGCGCCGCTCAGGGAGGTGGTAAAGATCATGTACGGCCCATCGGGCATATGGCGGGCAAACTCCGTGCAGGTAGAGCCGGAATCCAGAAAAATGGTGGTGTTTTCCTGCACAAGGCTGACGGCCTTTTCGGCGATGATCTTCTTTTCATCCGCATTGCGGGTGGTGCGCTTAAGGTACAGATCGTCCGTGCCGATAAGCACCTCCACCGAGCGCGCGCCGCCATGGGTGCGGATGATGCGCTTGTTGCGATCCAGGTATTCCAGATCGCGCCGCAGCGTCATCTCGGACACCTGATGGAAATTTTCCTTTAACTTGGTAAAGCTGACCGACCCTTCGCGGTTGATCAGGCTGACGATTTTTTCGCGGCGTTGTTCCATATTCATGCTATTCTGTTCCGTTCTTTAGCGTTCCGCTGCTTCGCGTTCTGTTCTTTTGCGTTCCGTTCCCTAGCGTCACGGATAGTATAGCATGCCTTTACAGAAGCTGGCAAGCATTATTTTGCGCGCCGGTCAGCCCTCGGTCAGCACGGCCACGCGGGGCTGCTCGCTCAAATCCTTGGCCGTCACGCGCAAAAGCGGCATGCGCGGCGCATCCTGCGCGTCCATGGCGGAAAGAAAATCCTCCACCGGCGCGATGGGCCAATCCGCGTTTGCCTGCGTGCGGTAATGCATGGGAATGATCATGCGCGGCTGCACGCGATGGCACAGGGCGGCGGCGCTCTGCGCGTCGATGGTGTAATACCCGCCCACCGGGATCAGCAGAATATCCAGCCCGGTCAGGCGCTCGGCCAGCGCGTCGTCCCACGCGCCCAGATCTCCCAAATGCGCAATGCGCAGGCCGTCGGCCTCCAGAATATAGATACGGTTGGGCCCGCGCAGCGCGCCCTGTTGATCATCGTGCCAGCTCTCAATGCCCTTGACCACCACGCCGGGAGCCAGCACGGTGGTGCCGGCATGATCCACCAGCGCGGTGTAATTTTCCGCCTTGTTCACCTCGCTGTGATCGCCGTGCGCGTGGCTGACCGTCACCGCGTCGCAGCGTACCCGGCGCATGGGATAGCCCACATGCGCGTCAAAGGGGTCGGTCAGGATGCGATAGCCGTCGGCCAGCTCCAATAGAAACTCGCTGTGTCCGTGATGAAAAATCAGCATGAACGGGGCCTCCTTGAAAATGATTTTGTGGTAACGCAAGCATCGGAGATGTAAGGCTTTTATCGTCGCACAGTTTTTACGAAACTGTCTTTTACGTCACAACCAGTTTTTTCTTCCTTGGCTCAAGAAAGAATCGTTCCCCTTCTTCCCCCAGCGTGTCTTCCATGATTGCGTATGCCGCGGCGGCGGGCAAGGGTGCATGCGTGCGCTTGCACAGCGCCGTTTGCGCGGATAGCGTCTGCCACAGGCGCTGCCTGTCTCCCGCGGCCAGCAGCAAAAGCGTCTGCCGGATGGGCGGCCAGGGCTGGTCGCGCGCAGGCACATCCCCCTGCGACAGCAGGCTGCGGCACAGGGAAAGCAGCGGCAGCAGCTCATCGGGAACGCGCGCAGGCAGCGAACGCCGGGGCAAGCTGTCTATCAGCGCCGCCTGCCGCCAGGGCGACAGATCGATGCGCCATAGCCCCCGCTCGCACGTTACGGCAAAGCCCGCGCCCGTAAGCGCCTCCAGCACGGCGGGCGCATCGTCGTTTCGCAGCGGATAATCGGTGATAAAAAGCGCGCGCGCATCCCGATCGCGCCGCAGAAAGCCTGCGCCGCGCAGATGCGCGCGTATTTCATCCTGTATAGAGCCAAGGCAGCTCATGCCCGGTGGCTGGGGGCAAAACGGATGCGCATTTCGCGCATGGAGGAATACTGCCCCTGAATATCCAGCTGATACTTGAGCAGCACCTCGCCGCGCGCGTCGTCCACAGAGTATTTCACCTGCGTGGGGAAAATGCCCATATCCAGCGCGCCGTAAGGGGTATTATAGCTGCTTTCGTAGCGGTTGCCCTGCGAAAAAATCATGCTGGTGCGGTAATCGCCCTCGCGGGACATGGTGACTACGCCATCCTGCATGGTAAAGGTAACTTTATGGGTTTCGGCGGTGTCGGGCTGCGTTTCGGTGTAGCGCAGCGACCAGGCGTCGTCCTTGCCGCTCAATTCGCCCGTAGTGACCAAACGCATCTCATCCGACGCTTCATCCGCGCCGACATCCTGCGCGATGCCGACAACGCTAAGCAATACTTTCTTGCCGCGCAAGGGCTTCACCTCCCTGGGCCGGCCGCATGCGCGCCGCCAGCCCGAAGCATACTTGATTTCACCCCTTCATTATAGCACACGCCCGCAAGGGAAACAATGTTTTATATTGTTAAATTCGACACGAATACAGCAAAAGGGCAAGGTTTCCGCCCTGCCGCAGGATATCACCCCGCCAGCCCGGCCAGCTCGCGCACTACCTGCCCAGCCAGGATCATGCCCGCCACGGGCGGCACAAAGGATACGCTGCCCGGCGGGTGGCGGCCGTTTTCGCTGAGCTGCTGGATGGGCACGCAGGGCGATTCATCCGACCACAGCACGCGCACGCCTGCAATGCCGCGGGCGCGCAGCTCACGCCGCATCACGCGGCACAGCGGGCACACGCTGGTTTTTTCAATGGCGCTGATGCGCAGGCGGGTAGGCTCCAGCTTGTTGCCCGTGCCCATGCAGCACAGGATGGGCGTGCCCGCGGCGCGCGCGCGCTCCACCAGCAGCAGCTTGGCGGACACCGTGTCAATCGCGTCGATCATATAATCGAACGCCGAAAAATCGATGCTGTCCGCCGTGCTCTGATCAAAAAACAGATTCTTTTCTTCTATATCGCACGCCGGGTTGATATCCAGCAGCCTGGCGCGCAGCGCGGCCGTTTTGGGCTGTCCCACGGTGGAATGCAGCGCCACGATCTGCCGGTTGATATTGCTCAGGCTCACGGTATCGTTATCCACCAGCGTCAGGCGTCCCACCCCCGCGCGGCACAGCGCCTCGGCGCACGCGCCGCCCACGCCGCCCAGGCCGAACACCGCCACGCGCGCATTCTGCAGCCGCGCCATGCGTTCATCGCCCAGCAGCAGCGCCGTGCGCTGGCGAAAATCATGCGTTAATTCCATGCTTGCCTTCCTCCTGAACGGCCGCCGTGGCCGTAAGAATGCCTAACTTTCGCGCGCCGCCCTGCGACAGTGCCTGCGCGCAGGCACGGGCCGTCGCGCCGGTGGTGCGCACATCATCCACAATCAGCAGCCGCAGGCCGCGGGCCTCGCCCGCAAGGGAGAACGCGCCCTGCACGTTGCGCAGCCTGTCCCCGCGCGCCAGGCTGGTCTGTTCGCGGGTTTCGCGCACGCGGGTAAGCAGATTCAGCACCGGCAGCCCCAGCCTTGGCGACAGGGCGCGGCACAGGATCTCCGCCTGATTGCCGCCGCGCGTGCGCTGCCTGCGGGCGTGCAGGGGCACAGGCACCAGCGCGTCATAGCGCCCCAGCGGCACGCACTGCGCCATGGCCAGCGCCAACGCATCGGCTGCCTCATCGCAATACCGATACTTGAGCTGCATCACCAATTCGCGCGCCGCGCCCCGATGGCGAAAGGCGGCGAAGCCCTCCTGCAGCCCCTCCAATCCGCCCGCCGCGCAAAAGGCGCAGCGGCCATGCTCGTCCAGCGGGGTCATGCAGCGCAGGCACACCTGATCGCGCAGCCGCAGCCGGTTCAGCCCTTCCCGGCAGGCGGGGCACAGGCAATCCTGCCCGCCGGCCCGGCGGGGATCGCCGCACAGCAGGCATAGCGCCGCGCGCGGAAACAGCGCGTTTTCCATGCACGAAAGCGCCCGCCGCATCCGCCTCCCGCCTTTCCGTTCATTTCATCTGATTATAGCACAGGCCGTGCGCGCGTTCAATGCGGCAAATCGGCGCACGCGCGCGTGAAAGAATCGACCGCGTTCATGTTTATTTTCCACAAACGACATTTTAGTCCTGTATTCTCCCGTTTATCGCGGCGCGCGGCGCGTTATCCCGCGCGTTTTGCAGGATGGCGCATTCGGAATCTCAGAATTTGCCAAAATGCTTTTGGTGGTAAAATTATAGACAAATAAGACAAAAATGTATTGACATTTCTGGAATAGTATGGCATAATGCATTTATCTTCAGAGTATTCCCCAATGGGGGGAGCGTTTTTTACAGGCATATTTTATCATCGCCGCGCATACCATTAAATGACGCCCGGAAAGAAACAAATAAAGGCAAGGAGACGTTGCAGCATGAGCACACGACCGGCAGAAATACGCAAGATCAAACCGCATCGCGTCAAGAAAACCTTTTATGAAACCATCGAGCCATGGTTATTTTTGCTGCCGGCGCTGTGCGTGTTCGGCGTGTTCCTGTATTTTCCCTTCTTTAAAACCCTGTATCTAAGCACCTTCCTGACCAACAAGTTCGGCCAGGCAAAAATCTTCTACGGCCTGAAAAACTACGCCGATATCCTCTACGGCAAGTACAGCCGCGAGTTCTGGAACAGCATCTGGGTGACGGTGCGGTTCGTGTTCTTCGTGGCGGGCGGCGGGCTGCTGGTGGGCCTGTGCACCAGCCTGATCACGGTGAACAAGTTTCCCGGCAAGGCGCTGGCCTCGGCCATCTACGCCATGCCCATCGCCATCGCCTCCTCCGCGGCGGCCATGAGCTTTAAAATGATCTTGCACAAGTCCATCGGCCTGCTCAACCACCTGCTGGGCACCAGCATCAACTGGCTCAGTGACACCACCTGGACCTTCCCCATCATCTGCATCCTGTCCATCTGGCTGGCCAGCGGCATCAATTTCATCTTTATCGGCGCGGGCCTGCGCAACATTCCCGAGGAGCTGTACGAAAGCGCGGCCATCGACGGCGCGGGCTACTGGAAAAAGCTGCGCAACATCACCCTGCCCTGCCTGAGCCCCACGCTGTTTTTCCAGATCATCGTCAATATCATCAACGCCTTCCAGTCCTTCACGCTGGTAAAGCTGCTCACCTCGGGCGGCCCGCAGGAGAAAACCAACCTGATCGTATACTCCATCTATCTGGATGCGTTCCGCAATTTCCGCTTCGGCACAGCCGCGGCGCGCTCCATTGTGCTGTTCGTGATCATCATGGTTATTACCCTGCTGCAATTCAGCACTGAGAAAAGGAGCGTGCATTACTGATGACACTGAGCCTGACCCGCCGCCAGCGCAAAGCCCTGGGCAAGCTGGGCGCGATCCTGATCAATCTGCCCTTTGTGTTTTTGATTATGATTCCGCTGCTCTACACCTTTATGATGAGCGTGATGCCCGCGGACGAGCTGTACTCCCGCTTCTGGCCCTCGCATGCGGATTTTTCCAGCTATCTGTCGGTATTCACCAAGACGATGATCCCCCGCCACATCCTCAATTCCTTTATCGTGGCGGGCTCGGTTACCATTTTGCAGATGATCACCTGCTCCATGGCCGCCTTTTCCTTCTCGTTCCTGGAGTTCAGGGGGCGCAACTTTGTGTTCATGTGCATCCTGGCCACCATGATGGTGCCCTGGGAGGCTACCATCATCGCCAACTACCTCACCGTGTCCACCTGGGGCTGGCTGGATAGCTACCGCGTGCTGATCCTGCCCTACGGATGCAGCGCCATGGGCGTGTTCCTGATGCGGCAGAACTACCTGACCTTCGCCAAGGAGTTGCACGAGGCCGCCAAGCTGGATGGCTGCAGCAACTGGCGCTTCCTGGCCACCATCGTCATTCCCCTGGCGCGTCCCGCGCTGGGCGCGCTGGGCGCGTATGTGTTCCTGCTGCAATGGAACCAGTACCTCTGGCCCCTGCTGGTAACCAACTCCGACCGCGTGCGCACGGTGCAGATTGGCGTATCGCAGATGTACGATATCGATTCGGAGTCCATCGCGCTGATGATGAGCGCCGTTATCGTGGTGCTGATACCCTCGCTTTCCATCTTTGTGTTCATGCAAAAGCAGCTCATCAACGGCCTGATGGCCGGCGCGGTCAAGGGCTGATTTTCCCATCGATCCGAGCGTCCGGAACAGGGCGTTCAATATAAAATATATCAAGGGAGGATTCCATCCAATGAAGAAACTCGTAGCCATGCTCCTGTGCCTTGCGATGCTGCTGTCCCTGACAGCCTTCGCCGCCGCCGAGGAAAAGACCACCGTTGTCTTCTGGTATTCGCTGGAGGGCACCAACGCCGAGTGCATCAAGCAGATCGTGGATGACTTTAACAAATCTCAGGATAAGATCTTCGTGGACGCGCAGTATCAGGGCGCCTACGACGACGCCATCAACAAGCTCAAGGCCGCCGGCATGGGCCAGCTGCCCTGCGACATCGTGCATTCCTATGAGATCGGCACCCGCTTCATCATCGACAGCGGCTGGATCGTGCCCGTGCAGGAATACATCGACAAGGACAATTGGGACACCAGCGCCATCGAGCCCAACCTCCTGGCGTACTACACGGTTGACGGCAAGATCAACTCCATGCCCTTCAACTGCTCCACGCCCCTGATGTATTATAACAAGACCGCCTTCGACGAGGCCGGCATCACCGAAATTCCCACCACCGTGGACGGCATCCTGGAAATCGCCGATAAGCTGACCGTCAAGAACCCCGACGGCAGCATCAAGCGCTACGGCTTCATCTTCTCCAACTACGGCTGGTTCTTCGAGCAGTGGGTTGGCAAGATGGGCAGAGAATATGTCAACAACGGCAACGGCCGCACCAGCTACGCCACCAAGGTGATGTTCGGTGAAAACGGCGCGGCGCTGGATATCTTTAACATGTGGAAGAAGATCTCCGAGTCCAAGGCCACCTATTATGTGGAGCGCGGCGGCACCAGCGCGGCCCGCGCGGCCTTCGTTGCCGGCGACGCGGCGATCTTCCTGGCCTCCACCGCCAACCTGGCGGGCGTTCTGGCCAACGTGGGCACCAACTTTGAAGTGGGCACCGCTTACTTCCCCTATGTAAACGCGGACGATAAGGGCGGCGTTTCCACCGGCGGCGGCACCCTGTGGATGATCAAGAGCGGCAACGAAGCCAAGGAAGCCGCGGCGTTTGAGTTCATCAAGTTCTGCGTCAACCCCGAAAACCAGGCCAAGTGGAACGCCATGACCGGCTACTTCCCCATCAACGTCCATGCGCAGGAAACCGATACCTTCAAGGCCAACATCGAAAAGTATCCCCAGTTCCAGACCGCGCTGGATCAGCTGCATGACTCCGCTCCCGAGTACGTCGGATCCCTGCTGAGCGTGTTCCCCGAAGTGCGCCAGTACGTTGAGGACGTAACCGAAAAGGTTTGCCAGGGCACCCTGACCCCCGAAGCCGCCGTGGAAGAGCTGGTGAAGCTGGCCAACGACGCGATCGAAACCTATAACCTGGTCAACTATTAATCCCCGCTTATCAGGCGACGGCCAACATAAGCATACAGCAAGCGCCCTCCCTTCGGGGAACGCTCCGTAGGGATTTTTAATCCCGGAAAAAAGTGCGGCATAGTCGGTAGAAATATCGGCTATGCCGCTTCTTTTTCATTGGGAATTTCTACTGTGTCTTTTTCATTGGGAATTTCTACTGCGCCAATGGCGTTGTAGGTAATCTGAATGCGCTGCACAATCGCAAACGTCTCCTTGTCGATGATGGCCTCATGCGTGCCTTCGAAAATCTGCCATTCAGATGGATCTTTGCGCAACGTTTTCTTCTGCTTATAGGATTTGCGGTAGGTCTTGAAGTTCACCGTATTTCCGAGGTATTCCTGCCGCTCCAGAATATGAACGACCGTGGATGTTTCCCATGCAAAAGGATCATCTTTCTGTTTAACCGAGCGCATCGGCCATCCTTTGCTCTTGGCGTATTCTACCGAGGTCAGTATTTTTCGCCTTTGCAGCTCGTTTGCCAATCTCGTCGGGCCATAGCCCGAAACGCAGAGATGAAATATCTCCCGCACCACTTCGGCAGCTTCCTCGTCAACGATCCAGTGATTCTTATCCTTCGGATCTTTGATGTAGCCGTAAGGAGGAATCGTTGAAAGCGACTTTCCCGATTGCCCTTTCGCCTTGAACACCGCACGAATTTTCTTGCTGGTGTCCTTGGCGTACCACTCATTGATGATGTTCAAGAACGGGGTGAAATCGCTATCCTGCTGGCTTGCGCTGTCCACGCCATTATTGATGGCAATGAACCGAACGTCTGCCTCCGGGAAAATCATTTCCGTATAGTATGAGAGCAACAATGTCATCAATATCATTGGCATATCGGCTTTCGTTTGCACCTCCGTACATCTCACCCATAATGCCGCACCAAAACCATTGCGACAGGATATCTTGCGTCCTAGGCTTATCAAATTCGGTTTTTCCTATCACAGCACAAATAGCTGCGAGTGGTATTAACTGTGTGGGATAAGGTAAGTCTCTCTGCCTGAACACATATTGACTGAACAGGAATTTCCGAGCTAAACGATATCCTTCAAGAACCGCTTCTTTATTTGCTTGATATACTTCAAAGGGCAGATCGAGTATATCTTTTCTTTTACAAGTAGTCATCGTTGCTGCACAGAAATTGCTATACAGCGTTATAGTCTGGAGAAACGCTGATTCGTCTACACCGTACATTACGTCCGTATTCAGTTGCTCATGTTTTCCCCAGATCTGATCTCTGCACGATTCCCAGTCCTTGCGAAGATCATGCCCATATGTCGCATACGTCGCCGCAACCAATTCAAAAACAGTCAAAGCAACGCCGCCAGTGTTGACATTTTCAAAAACCTTGCATACTGCCTCACGCGGAGTATCTTTGTCCAGTTTTATTACCGGAAGTTTATACTTGGTTATTGTGTCGATGATTTCTTTGCGAAAACGCTTATACTTCGACATTATTTCTGGGGCGTAGCCATGGTACTCCTTGTAACTATCTGCTCAGTCTTCACGTTCGCTGCTATCAAAAATGATATTCAGCGGGAACATTTCATGCTTGAATTCCAGTTCTCGTGTTGAAATGTCAAGGACAACATCTCGATCGAAGTTTGTTTTTATTTTTCGATGGCGAACTCGATCATCCGTGCCAGCCTTTCATTGTCTTCCGGGAAGGGGCGTGTCACCAGAATGTATCATGCTTGCTATCTTGCTTTTTGCAAAGTTAAATGCTTGCTTCTGATATTTTATGTCTTTAGCAAGGGGTATGCAATACGTGCTTATATAGTGCGCTTACAACAAAATGACTCAGGCGCGTGGAATTCAGATGATGTGAACCCACGCAACCTGAGTCGCTGATACATCTTTTTTTACTCGTATACGGGGGAACTAAATGGAAAACCAAGATGATTGCTCAGCGCTTCTTCATTCACATTGCCAGAAGTGAGAAGCTACAGCCGAAACAGCACGATTATACCGCCGGTACAAGGTGTAGCACTTTCACGGTGTCCAAAGAGTCGGTATAGTCAATCACAAAGCTGACCGTATCCTCCTGCACGTCAAGCGTCAGCTCGGCTTCCGTGCCGTCCTCGGAGAGCAGACAGAGCGCATAGCCCTCCAGCAGCCCGGCGGGCAGGGTGATCTTCACCTGGCAGGAAGCCTTGGACAGCCTGCCGCCGTAGACGTAGCCCACGGTCAGCAGCTTTTCGCCATTGGCCAGCGTCCCTACGCGAAGGAGGGCTTCGCCATGCGGGATTCTGCCGCTGACGATCTTGACGGAAGCGTTGGCCAGCGCCAGCCTGGAGCCGTCGC
>SFIM01000024.1 GCA_004556155.1 Clostridiales bacterium | reverse complement strand
ATTATTTGGCGCAGATTATAAAGCCCTATGGTTTTATCCCCGTGGAAGAGAAAAAGGATTGCCTGGAAAAATATAATTCTATGACAGGCTTTTGTTTTCGTGTCTGCTCAACCGAGTAGCATCCATGAGAATGTAATAAATCAAAAGAGATTACATATTGGCATGACCATACGTTCTCTGGCTCGGCGTGCCAATATGGATGACGATCTTTTAGGAAAAACGCTGCACGGCAAAAGAAAGATGACGGCCTCCGAACTTATAAAACTATCTGCTGTGCTCGGTCTGACCCTTGAAGACTATCCTGTTGAAACGGCAAAGGCGGTGTGAGGATGACTAAGCAAGAAAAGTATATCCAGGTTAGCGTAATGGCCATGCGCCACGGCTTTTTACCGCAGCGCAGATGGAAATGAAAGTGAAATCAGGGTATCCCAAAATTTCACCTTTGATGTGGACTACTTTGCGCCTTTCTTCTGGATGAAAACGAAAAGGTCGGGTGTTTTCACACCCGACCTTTCCGCTCATCTTCTCTTTGGAAGATGCATCCGAACATCCCGTTTACGAAGATGTAGCAGGGTTCGGATTTCATCGTAAATGGTGGAGCATAGGAGATTCGAACTCCTGACCTCGACAATGCGAATGTCGCGCGCTACCAACTGTGCTAATGCCCCAAATTTCCTTGTCGAATTTTGTGCAGATCTGACAGAAACTGCTTTTCTCCGGGAACCACCGGCGGGGATAAACAACTGAAGGCTTGTTCTACCAACTGTGCTAATGCCCCACATCGCTAGTACCTGATCATTATAGCAAAAGCGAAGAAAAAAAGCAATAGGCAAATGCAAATATTTTTGATTTTTCGCTTTGCGTTGCATTTGACATTTTCATTTAGTTGTACTATCATCTTGTTGGATGTATATGCATCTAATTTGCAGGTAGTCCAAAGGAGTTACCGATATGGACAGAAGCGAACGCAAGATCACCAAGATTGCGCGCGAGGTGAGCGCCTTCACCGTACAAACAATGAAAGCCGAAGGGATCGGTACAGCGGAGTTCGACTTTATCCATCTGGTTCGCCACAATCCCGGCATCACACAGGCCGAGGTACGTGAGCGGCTCAAGATTGATAAAGGCGCAGCTGCGCGGCGCGCATCCAGTCTGGAGGCCAAGGGTTATCTGGTGCGTCAGGCCAATCCCAACGATGGGCGCAGCCAGCTGCTGTACGCCACCGAACAGGCTGAAGGATTAAAAAACTCCAAAGCGCACTTGGAGGCCGTGTTTTATGAATGGCTTCTGTCCACATTGTCGGAGAAAGAGCGCGAAGCCTTCCTGGCCACGCTGGATACCCTTTATCTGCGCGCCAAGCAGGAAAGCCGCGCGGGCTTCCCCGCCGTGCGCACGCTGATTGCGGGCGAGGGGGAACAAACGCATGAATAAGAAAAAGGACTTTCAGGCCAACCGCGTTCTTTCCTATTTCAAGGCCGAATGGGTCACACTGGCCGCCGTCACGGTATCCGGGCTGATTTATAATATCGGCCTGCTGGCTGCTCCGTGGTTTGAGGGCCGCATGGCCGGACGGCTTGTGGATATTCTGGGCGGCAGCGGCACGTTTACCTCCATGCTAAGGCTGGCCGTCTGCTATGCAGCCGTCACCGCGCTGGTGCAGGGCGCACGTTATATTAAGCGCTTTTGTGTGCGCCGCTTTGCCAATGATGTAAACCGCCGCATGAAGCGCATTCTGTACGGCAGCCTGATCCGCAAAAGCCGCGCCGAGCTGGAGGGCGAAGGCGTAGGCAGTGCGATGACCAAAGCCATTCAAGATGTGGACGACTGCGTGGAGGGCATGCGCAAGTTTACCACCGAGGTCTTTGATACCGGCGTGGCCCTGTTCGCATACGCCGTCATGCTGCTCAGCTACGATTGGCGGCTGGCGCTGCTGAGCATGCTTTTCCCGCCGCTTTCCTTCCTGATTGCCGAAAAGATGAAGACCGTTGTGCAGCGCACGGGCGCGGCTTTTAAAGAAGCCTCGGCGCATCTGAACGCCGCCACGCTGGATCGCGCCGAAAACGCCGTTACCTATCGCGTGTTCGGCTGTGAGAATGAGCGACAGTCCGCCTATGAAAAGGAGCTGTCCGGCTATGAATCCGCCGCCGTCAAGGCCAATATCTGGAGCGCCGTGCTGCCTCCCCTGTACCGCATCATCTCCATGGCCGGCACGCTGCTGATCATCTTCTTCGGCGCGCGCAATATCCGCGGCACAGGCTGGACCAGTTGGGATATCGCCGTATTCACCACCTTCCTGGCCTGCTTTACGCGGCTGGCAGCCAAATCTTCCAGCGCGGCCAAGCTGTTCAATGCCGTGCACAAGGCACAGGTATCCTGGCGGCGCATCAAGCCTCTGATGCATCAGGCCGAAGCCGATGAGCCTGTGCCTGCGCTGTCCGCGGCCGCGCTTACGGCCACGCATGCCGGGTTTGCCTATCCCGGCGGAAGCAATATCTTTGCGGATATGAGCCTTAGCGCCCAGCCCGGCCAAATCATCGGTATCACCGGCCCGGTTGCCTGCGGCAAATCAACGCTGGGCAGGATGCTCCTGTGCGAGTATCCTTATCAGGGCAGCCTGAAGTTCGGAGATCGCGAGCTATCTTCCCTGCGCCCCGCTGAGCTGGTCGGCATGGCTGGCTATTTGGGACACGATCCCGAGCTGTTCAACGATTCGATCGAAAACAATATCCTGCTGGGCGACGATCGGGACGCCAACGCCTATTTGCGGGCGGTATGTCTGGATCAGGAGGTCGCCGCCATGGAGGATGGCCTGCAAACCCGCGTGGGCAGCGGCGGCGTGCGGCTATCGGGCGGTCAGGCGCAGCGCTTAGCGCTGGCGCGCACGCTGTGCCACCGCAAGCCTGTGATGATCCTGGACGATCCCTTCTCCGCCCTGGATAAGCAGACCGAGGCGCAGGTGTTCGCCCATCTGAAGGAGCTGTGCAGGGACAGCATCGTGCTGCTGATCTCGCACCGGCTGTACCTGTTTCCGCAGATGGATCAGGTGATTTTCGTGGATCACGGCCAGGCGCTGGTGAGCACGCATGCGCAATTGCTGCAAAGCAACGCCGAATACGCGCGGCTGTTCCATGAGCAGGAGGGAGGCGCTTCCAATGAAAAATAAGGATCGCGTTAGCAGCGTTATCTGGCAAACCGTGCGGCGTAAAAAGGTGCTGTCGCTGGGGATTGTATGCGCCGTGGCCGGAGCCATTGCATTTTCGCTGTTTCCGCCGCTGATTTTGGGCAAAATCATCGATTCCCTCACGGCCGGGCAAAGCGTTTCCATCGGCATGGCGGGTCTGTACTTTGCGCTGCTGGCGCTGGCTGGATTGCTGGAATCGCTGCGCGAGGGCGGGCTGACGCTGTTTGGGCAAAAGATCACCCACGCGCTGCGCAGCCGCCTGATGGGCAAGATGGTGCGTCTAAGCGCTGATACGCTGAGCCACATTGAGCCGGGCGCGCTGGTATCGCGCTTCGTGGGCGATGTAGACGCCGTTGAAAACCTGTTCACCAGCGGCATCGTCAGCATGTTTGCCGATGCATGCAAGATCATCAGCATTCTGGCTGTGGTATGGTTTCAAAACCGCGGACTTGCGCTGATTCTGGTGCTGTTGCTGCCATTCCTTTTCTGGTTTACGCGGCATGTGCAAAAGAACATGCTTGCAGCCCAGCTGGACAATCGCCGCGCCGTCAGCCGCGCCGCGGGTCATGTGCCCGAATCGCTGCATAACATCCGCACCATCCACACCCTGGGCAAGGAAGCTTACATGGAGCAGCGCTATGACGATTACATTGAGGATAGCTATCGCGCCATGGAAAAGACCAATTTTTACGACGCGATTTACTCTCCGGTAATTCTGATTCTAAACGCCGTGGTTGTGGCCGCGGTCATGCTGCTATCCGTCTCCGGCAACGCCAGGGTGCTGACGCTGTTTGGCATGTCGGCTGGCACGGCGGTGGCGGTAATCAACTATATCTCCCAGATTTTCACCCCCGTGGAAAGCCTGGGCATGGAAATTCAGGCCATCCAGTCCGCCGTCGCGGGCGTACGCCGCATCAATGAATTCCTGTCGCAAAGCGAGCCTGCCCCCCGCAAGCCCGTCTCTCTGCCTGCCAGTCTGCCCGCTGGACAGCCGCAGGTGGAACTGCGCAACGTCGCCTTTGGCTATGACGACCACACGGTGCTGCAAAGCATCTGCCTGCAGGTACAGGCGGGTGAGCAGGTAACGCTTGCCGGGCGTACAGGCGCAGGCAAAAGCACGGTGTTTAAGCTGCTGCTGGGGCTTTACGCGCCGCAGTCTGGCAGCGTGCTGATCGAAGGCGTGCCGGCGGCGGATATCGCAGATCAGGATCGCCGCGCGCTGTTCGGCTATGTGGAGCAGCGCTTCCATCAGGTGCCCGGCACTGTGCGCGATCAGATCACGCTGTATGATCCCGCCATTTCGGATCAGGCCGTGCGCACGGCGGCCAAGCTGGCCGGGCTTTCGGATACCATCGAAAGCCTGCCGCAGGGCTACGATACCCCCTGCACACCCGAGCTGTTTTCGCAGGGACAATGGCAGCTGCTATCCATCGCCCGCGCCGCAGCCGCCAATCCGCGCATCCTGCTGCTGGATGAGATCACGGCCAACCTGGATGCGGAAACTGAAAACGCCGTGCTGCAGGCGCTCCGGCGCGTGTCCGCCGACCGCACGGTCATCTCCATTTCCCACAGAACCGGCGCGCAGACCGGGCGCGTCATCCCCATCGAACCGGCGCATTAAAAGCAAAAATGCCGCCAGGCTGATCTTTTGATCAATCTGGCGGCGTTCTTTCGTTTTTCAATCTCCCATTTGAGCAACGATATAATCCATATACAGGCGCACGATATCCAGCTTGGTATATTGATACAGCATGCGCGTGCCCACCGCGTCCTCGGCCTCATTGAAGAGCAGCCGGCCATGATCGTAAATGAAATCCACCCCGATCAGCGCCGAACGCAGCTCCTCCGCCACAACGCAGGCCACGCGGCGCGCCTCAGGGGGAATCTCCACCGGCTGCGCGCAGTGATGCAGCCCGAAATTGCTGCGAAAATCCGCGCTGTCTGATTGCCGCAGCATGGCCTGCACGCAGGCGGTGCCCAGCATGTACACGCGCAGATCGCGCCCCGGCGTATCGCACAGCGGCTGCGCGACAGCCTGGAAGGAAAACTCCCGGATCGCCGCGCGGTAGGCCGCCTCATCGCCGCACAACCGTACCTGCCGCCCGCCGCAGCCCCCCGCCGCCTTGACCACCACAGGATAATCAAAGGGACAAGGCGCATCGCCGGTGATATAGGCGGTATCCATCATGGGCGACAGATGGCTGAACAGCGCGTGCGTGCGGCGCTTATCATTGAGGATTTCGCTGGTATAGGCATTGTTGAACACGCGCACGCCCATCCGCTCCAGGTGGCGGGATAAAAGCGGCTGCTTCATGCGCATCACCGCAAAGTCAGGGTGCGCATCCTGCCCGCCAATGCGCAGATAGGGCGCGTTATCGCGCAGGCCAAAGCTCGTTTCCTCCAGCCGTGCCAGGGTAAGCGCAATGCCACGCCGCGCGCTTTCGCGCAGCCACAGGTCAATAAAGCCCTGATTGCGGGCAATTTCATGGCTTTCGTAGCAGATTATTCCTCGCATACGGTTCTCCGAATATACTGCATGATATGGTCGGCGGGGTTTACGCCCGTGGCGGATAACAGCCCCGCAAAGTGCGCGTTGCTGTTCACCTCGCACACCACAGGCCCGTCCTCAGCCTCCAGCAGATCCACCCCGCCAAAGTCCAGCCCCAGGGCGCGGCAGGCGGCCAGTGCCAGCGCGCTTTCCTGCGCCGTGGGGAAATATGCGCTCGCCACGCCGCCATGCTCGATATTGGCGCGGAAATCCCCATGCTCGTTGCGGCGCTCGATGGCGGCGATGACCCGGTCGCCCACCACGAACAGCCGCCGGTCGCGCCCGGCGCTATAGGCGATAAAGCGCTGAAAGAGCGCTGGCTTTGCGCCGATGCGATGCAGGATATCGCGCGCCTGCGCCTCATCCTGCGCCAGGTAGACCTGCTCGCCAAAGGAGCCGCAGCCCTCCTTGATCACCATGGGCCAGCTCAGCGCTGCGCCCACGCCCTCCAGAAAATCCATATCGCCGTAGCCCAGCCCCGGAAAGGTTTGCGGGCACAGCACGGTATCGGGCTGGCGCACGCCCGCGCGTTGCAAGGCCAGATAGGTCAGCGTCTTGTCATCGCACAGCGCGATGGCCTTTGCACCGTTGAACACCGGCAGTCCCATCGCTTCCAGGCGCGCGGCCAGGCGAATGTCCTTATCATAGAACAGCACAAAGTCCACCTTCAGGTGGGCACTTGGAGGCATGAGCATAAAATCCGTGTTCACGCGCGGGATCAGGCTGACGCCCGCCCGCTGCGCCGCCTGTTCAAACAGCTCACGCATACGTGCAAAGCTGCCCTGCCGCATAAATGCGTTGGTAATCAATATGCCTTTCATGGTTGTATCACCCCGCGTCATTTTTCATGCTTATGGATCTTGGCCTCGTGGCCCTGATCGGAAGGGTGATAGTATTCATGATCCTTGATTTCATCGGGCATATATTGCTGCTTGACCCAGTGGCCGGGGTAGTCGTGGGGATACAGATAGCCCCCGCCCGCGCCCAGCCTGTCCGCGCCCTTATAATGCGTATCGCGCAGTGGCGGCGGCACCTGACCGCGCGCCGATTCGGCGTCGGCCATGGCTGCGTCAATGGCGCAGACCACGCTATTGCTCTTGGGACTTTCGCAGATGGCGATGATGGCCTGCGACAGGGGCAGCCTGGCCTCGGGCATGCCGATCAATTCCAGCGCCTGCCCGGCTGCCACAGCCTGCAGCATGGCGATGGGATTGGCCAGGCCCACATCCTCACTGGCATGGGCAATGATACGCCGCGCCAGCATGCGGGGATCGGCTCCAGCGTACAGCAGCCGGCTGAACCAGAAAAGCGCCGCATCGCTGTCCGAGCCGCGCAGGCTTTTGCAAAAGGCGGACAGCATATCGTAAAACAGCGTATAGTCGCAGCGTACCACAGGTTTTTGAATGCTTTCCTCCGCCACGCTCAGGGTGATATGGATGCCGTCGCGCCCGGTGGGCGTGGTCAGCGCGGCCAGTTCCAAGGCGTTGAGCGCTGAGCGCACATCGCCGTTGGCCACGCGCACAATATGCGACAGCGCATCCACGTCGATATGCACGTTCATATCGCCCAGCCCGCGCTCGCGATCGGCAATGGCCGACAGCAGGATGGCGCGCACATTCTGATCCGTCAGCGGCCGGAAGGCAAACACGCGGCAGCGGCTGACGATGGCGGGCGTCATGGAGATCATGGGGTTTTCGGTGGTGGAGCCGATAAAGCGGATCAGCCCCTCCTCGATGGCAGGCAGAATGCTGTCCGACTGCGCCTTGTTCCAGCGGTGGCATTCATCCAGCAAAAGGTAGGTGCTTTGCCCATACATGGCGCGGCGCTGGGCTGCCTGCTCTAACACCTCGCGCACATCGCCCACGCCCGAGGTAACGGCGTTCATGCGCGCAAAGGCGGATTTGGTATGCGCGGCGATCACATGCGCCAGCGTGGTTTTGCCGCAGCCAGGCGGGCCGTAAAAAATGCTGGACGTCAGCCTGTCCGCCTCCACGGCGCGGCGCAGCAGCCGCCCCGGCCCCAGCAGATGTTCCTGCCCATAAAACTCATCCAGCGTGCGCGCGCGCATGCGCTCGGCCAGCGGCGCGTTCTTTTTGATGTTTTCCTGATTCAACTGATCCAGCAGCGTCATGATTTTTCCTCGATCGTCAAGTGAGCGACGCACCCGCCGCTTCCCCACTCCCAATATCGTTTATATTCGCCCGATGCCGCTTCGATATGCATCAGCGCAATACCCAGATCCACATGGTCGGGGTTTTTGCCCATCAGGCGCAGCGAGCGCTGGGCATAGGCAAGCCGCCAGGGCTGGCGGTTGACCGCCGAGGGCGCGATACGCACAGCCTCCGCCGCGCGATACGCCCACAACGGCCACTGATCGGGCGCGTCCAGGCAGATCTGTGACAGGCTCTTGCGATGGCGCACAATCTGCTGCGGCGTTTCCTTGGCATGCCCCAGGGCAATCACGGCGATCAGCCGCTCGCCGTCGCTTAGCATCTCCTGCGGCACCTCACCGCGGCGATACGTGCCCGTCACCCAGCAAGTATCCAGCCCCATCGCTGCGGCCTCCAGCACAAAGGCCTCGCCGCTAACGCCGGCAAGAAGCTTGGGCTTTTCCATGCCATCCTGTGCAATCACATAGGCGCACTTGCGCGCACCGCGGATGCGCTCCACCAGCGGCACGCCGAAGAACAGCTGATCCGTGCAGTCGGCAAGCACGATGCGCGTGCCCGGCAGGCACACGCGCGCGGCGGCATAATTAAGCGCGGCAAGCTCACCCGCGTCGGGCGCGGCGGCATAAGCGCGGCAGCTGTATCGACGGGAAATCACCCCATAATAGCGCGCGCACTGCGCAGGCGAAAAAAAGCGGTTCAGCGGACAGGACGGCATACGTTTTCACCCCTTTGGATTTAAGGATACCACGCCCCATGCGAAAAAACAAGGCACGAAGCCATTACTTTCCTTTTAAAAAGTGATGACAAAAGGCGCGAAAGTGTGGTTATTAACAATCGTTGATCTTCAGTTGAACATCCTGCGCCATAATAATATACGTCGCATATTGCCCGCCATTGAAACGCGCGGAAGCCCGCGTACTTTGAAAGGATTTTTCTCTTATGAAGATCAAGATCACCTCAGACAGCACCTGCGACCTGACGCAGGAGCTGCTGGATCGCTTTCACATTGCCACCGTGCCGCTGTACGTCATCATGGACGGCGTATCCTACAGGGACAGCGTGGATATCACCACCGAGCAGATTTTCGCCCACGTGGCGGCCGGCGGCGCGCTGTGCTCCACCTCCGCCGTAAGCGAAAACGACTACATCGAGTTTTTCACCCGTGAATTGCAGGATTGCGAGGGCCTTGTGCATGTGACGCTGAGCAGCAAGATGTCCGTCTGCTATCAGAATGCCTGTAACGCCGCCCGCCGCTTCGAGCATGTGCAGGTGGTGGATTCCCTCAACCTCAGCTCCGCCCAGGGGCTGATCGTGATGGAGGGCGCGGAGCTGGCGCAGGATCAGACGCTGGACGAGGTGCAGATTGCCCAGCGCCTGCGCGAAATCGTGCCCAAGGTGGACGGCAGCTTTGTGCTGGAAGACCTGGAATATCTGCGCAAGGGCGGCCGCTGCTCCACCGTGGCGGCGCTGGGCGCCAACCTGCTGGGTATCAAGCCCTGCATCGAGGTGCACAACGGCCAGATGGGCGTGGCCAAGAAGTATCGCGGCGCATATGAAAAAGCGCTGCGCAATTATGTGCGCGAGCGCCTGGAGGGCAACGATACCCTGCGCACGCACCGCATCATGATTACCCACACGCCGGTGGACGACGGCATTGTGGACATGGTGCGCGATGAAATTTTGCAGTATCAGCCCTTCGCCGAGGTTCTGCCCACCGATGCGCGCGGCACCATCAGCTGTCACTGCGGCCCCAATACCCTGGGTATTCTGTATATTCACAAATAAAAATTTTCAGGCTGCGCATAAAACGCCGCCGCGCGGGATACATTAGCATTGACAGCTGAAAGAAACAGGCTGTCAGGCGGTTAAGGAGAGCGACAAGCGATTGATCCCTTGTTCCTCTCCCCCGCGCCAAGCGGCCGGAATGATCCGCGCAGCCATCGGCTTTCGCATTCGTTCCGACCCGCCCGTTAAGGAAAGACCACTTCCTTAACGGGCTTTTTATTTTTACAGGATCGAAAACACATAACCCATCAAGGGCGATAGAATCAACATAACCAGCGAAAAGCACAGGGAGGAAACCGATATCAGCGTAGCGCGCTGAGCGGAAGGCACCAGCGCGTTAAGCGCCGCGTCCGTGCGCACTTCCAGCCAATCATCCATCACCGCCGCCGCAAAGCCACACAGGCACATCAGCCACAGCTCATGGCGCAGCGACAGCAGCAGACAAGCAAGCGTTATCAGCGCTGTCAGCCGCCATATGCGGCGATAAGGCCAACCGCGCAGCCAGGCAGCGCAGCGCGCGCCCAGCGCCCCGCCCAAACCCATGATAAACAGCGCCGGGCCAAGCAGCGCATCCGGCATGCCGTATTGCGTCAGCCGAGCCTGAAGAAAGAATCGCAGCAGCGTCGCCCCCGCGCCCACAATCGCATTGATGCTGATCAGCCGCAGCGCCTGCCTGCTTTGGCTAAGAAAGCGCATGCTCTCGCGCAGGCAGGCTGTCATGCGCTGGCAAGCAGGCGGCTGCACTTGCTGCGCCGCAGCATCGCGCAGACGCAGTGTGACGGCAAACGCAAGAAGCCCCAGCAGAATATCCAAAGCATAGGCACGCCGATATCCCAGGGTCAGCGCCAGCCCCGCGCCCAGCGTCGCGCAGGCATTGGCCACGCGGTAAATCCCCATATCCGCAGCCGCATAGCGATCATATTCGGCCGCGCGTCCGGCCGTTTCCAGGCTGTCATAGGCCAACGCTTCGCGCGTGCCGGAGGCGAAATTGTATCCCAGGGCGCAGAATACCATGGCGATCATGATTTCGGGCAGCGAGCGGCTCAGCAGCATCAGCAGCGCCGAAATCAGGCTGCATGCCTGGCTCAGCAGCAGGACGCGCTTGCGGCCGAATACATCCGACATCACCCCAGAGGGAATTTCAAACAGCAGGCTCGTCAGGTGAAACGCGCTTTCGGCCAGGCCGATTTCCACCAGAGAATAGCCGCGCGCCGCCAGCAGCGCCACCCAGGAGGCCGAAGCCAGCTGCACGGCGTTCAGCCCGGTATGCAGATACAGGCGGCGAATCTGCGCGGGCATAGGAATTTTAGGCATAAAAAAGCTCCCTTTCATGTATTGCTGCAATGAAAGGGAGAAGCGGCATTTTTGCAGGATTTCCTGCGTTTATACCGGCAGGAAGGGGCAAAAAGGGCGCACTTCTCCCGAAGGCGCGCATACATTGCCCTTTTGCAGGCGAACATGCATCAGCCTCCAGCCCATCGTGCGTCCCCTTTCCCGCTTCCAAAGCGATTTTCTATTGCCAATATAGCATGCCGGGCGCCGTCTGTCAACGACGATCAGTCCGCCTGTTCATAGGCGCGCACCTCGTATACGCGCGCGTCGGCAATGCCGTTAGTCGCCAGCACATGCAGGCGTACTTCGTCGCAGTCGCAGG
The DNA here is from genome assembly GCA_004556155.1 of Clostridiales bacterium. GTDB lineage: Bacteria > Bacillota > Clostridia > Christensenellales > Aristaeellaceae > SFMI01. The sequence continues at coordinate 25,393 of SFIM01000024.1, read as the reverse complement.
CGTCAAAGTTCAGCACATTCAGGCGCTGATAGTTGCCTCGTACGCTGCGGGAGGCCAGCACCTGGCCATCCTTGAGCAGCTCCACATCGTAATCGCGCACCAGCTCGGGCGGCACGCCGGGCACCTGCTCGGCAATGCGCTTGGAGGACAGGGTGATCTTGATGGAGGAGCACAGGTTGGGGTCAAAGGTCAGGCGTACTTGGCGCAGGGTATGGGGCGCATCCCACTTGAGGGACAGCACGCCGTTATCGCCCGCCAGGCCGTCGGACTGCCAGCAGTTTTCGTTTCTGCCCACCGTGCGGGCCACGCCGTTGATCACATTGGCCGCAGGCTGCTTTTCGCTGCCGGCGGATACCTGCGCCGCGCGGGCCAGATCGGCGGGATCTTCGTTCTTGTAGCCCGGAATGTAGCAGTCGTCCTTGAGCAGCATCTGCTGCAGCTCCTTCATATGGGCTTCCACTTCATGGGGCGTGCAGCCGTACTTTTTGCACAGCGCGGCGGCAGTACCCACCGCCTGGCCGCCCACGGCGCAGGTGCCCATCACGCGGCTGGAGGCCATGGCCAGCTTGCTTGCGCCCATGCTGCGTCCGCCGATGAACAGGTTATCCATATCCTTGGCCACATAAGAACGATAAGGAATGGTGTACAGGCCGTTGAAGGCGTAGATTTCGCTGGGCATCTTGTCAAAGTCCAGCAGGCCGTGCTCCACATGGTTATCCACCGGCCAGCCGCCATAGGCCACCGCGTCGTCAAACACGCGGTTTTCCAGCAGATCGTTCTCATTGAGCATGTACTCGCCCTCCATGCGGCGGCTTTCGCGCACGCCGGGCAGCATGCCCACCCATTCCAGATCAAAGTTCTGCGCGCCATGATCACCGCCGTTTTTGATATGATCCCACACGCCGTACACGCACTTGATCAATTCGTCGCGGATGTCCTCATATTCCTCGATGATATCGGCCTTTTCGCCGGTCAGTTCAATCCACCAATAGCCGTAATCCAGACAATAGGCGTCAAACACCATATCCTTGGTGGTGTTGTCCACGTTGTCCAGGATCGGATCGGCCTTGTTTTCTGCCTCCAGCACGCCAAAGAGCGGCTTCGCATCGGCATGCTTGCGGTAGCGCAGCTGCTCCTCGGTGAAGGTATAGCTGCCCTTGGGCGGCACAAACGCCACCGGATGGCCGCGATCCACGGCCTTGAATAGCAGGGTATTGCCCATGCGGTGCTGATCGGGCTGCTCGGGCGCGTGCGGCTCATGATACTCCGCCTTGCCCTCGCTGCCGGTGCGGAAGGGCATGCCGGCCATGAAGCCCAGCGTGCCGTTGCCCGTGCAGTCGCAGAACACCGGTGCGCGCAGCGTCCACTCGATCTCGGTAGTCATCTGATAGCAATGAATGGCCGTAATGCGATGCCCCTCGGTCTCCACATCATGCATGGTGGTATTGAGGAACATCGACAGATTTTCCTGCTCGCGGATGGCGGTGAACAGCACGCGATCCCACACGGAATAGTTGTAATAATCGTTTACGCGCTTGTTTTCCAGCAGGATCTCGCGCAGGATGCCGGTTTCCTCGGCATTGGGCTTGACCATGTTGGCCGACGCGCCGCAGATATGCATGCGGATTTCGCTGCTGGCATTGCCGCCAAACACAGGCCGCTCCTGCACCAGGGCGGTTTTCGCGCCGTGGCGCGCGCTGGCAATGGCCGCGCACATGCCCGTCATGCCGCCACCAACGACGATTACATCAAAGGACGCTTCTTTCTTTTTGCTGCGAACTGACATATTGTGCCTCCAGGTTTTCTATCAAAGCTTGATTTCGCAAATGGCCTTGGCAAAGCCGGGGATGCCCGAGCGGCCGCCGCGCTCTGCGTTATAGTTGTAATCGCGCTCCGTATCGTAGCGCAGATACATCTGCATCAGCTCCATGATCTTGCCCGCGCAGGCAGGATCGTGGTAGAGGTTGTTCTTTTCCTGCGGATCCTCGGTCAGGTGGAAGAGCTGGCCGTCGCAGGTATCGTGATACAGGTTCAGCTTCCATTCCGCCGTGCGGATCATGGTGGCGTGCAGGATGTGCGGGAAGCCCATCAGATCGAACTTGCCGCAGCCGCGATATTCGGTCATGGCAAACTCGTGCTTCTTTTCACCCTGGAGCGGCAGGCTTTCGGGGCGGAAGCTGGCGTCGCCGCCCGCGGCGGTATAAATGGTGGAGAACATATCCTCCAGCATCACCAGATCCTCACTGCGGCAGCCCTGCGTCTGATGGGGGAACTTGACAATCAGAGGCACATTGACGCCCTGCTCATAAAACATCGCGCCCTTGGAATACAGGCCGTGGTCGCCCAGCATATCGCCGTGATCGGAGGTATAGATAATCAGCGTGTTATCAAAGATGCCTTCATCCTTGAGCGCCTGGAAGATCTTTTCGATCTGCTGATCCAGGAAGGACACGCCGGCAAAGTAGCCCGTGCGGATCTTGCGGTTGGTATCGCCCGTCGCGCCCAGGGTGGCGGGGCAGTGATAGTGCGCCTCCAGCTGCAAGGCCTCGGGCATGGCGGATACATCGTCCGGGATGACCTCCGGATAGTACTCCGGATGCAGCAGCTGCTCGCTTTCCAGCGGATAATGATCATAAGGATTATGGGGATCAAAGTAGCCCACCTGCAGATACAGGGGCTTGGACTTATCGCGGTTGCGGATCACCTCGGCCGAGCGCTGGCTGACCCAGGTGGAAAAATGCGTTTCGGCGCTGCGGTGCTTGCGCTTGCGGCCCTGGGCGCGGATGGCGCGCCACTCGTCAGGATAGTTTTCCAGCAGCCAGCGGGCGTAGGCATTATAGGGAGCCTCGGTGTAAACGCTGGGCTCGTGCGCCAGATCATAAATATCAAAGCCGTCGCCGGGGTTGCGCTTATTTACCTCATACTCCGTGCCGCTGACGTGCAGCTTGCCCACCAGCGCCGTTTCGTAGCCTTGCTCTCGCAGATAATAGGGCAGCATCTTTTCGTTTTCCGGCAAAATATCAAACAGGTTATACACGCCGTGGCCGGGCATGGTTTTGCCCGTCATCATGCAGGCGCGGCTGGGCGTACATACGGGGGCGTTGCAGTAGCAATGCTCGTACACGGTGGCCTGGCTGCCCAGGCGATCCAGATTGGGGGTACTGACATAGCGGCAGCCGTAAATGCCCAGGCTATCGCGCCGCTGCTGATCCGATGTAATGAACACAATGTTTGGTTTCATAGCTTCCTCCCCATCGTCGCGTTTCGTTAAAATCCGAGTAAATCCTATTATAACAGCTTTTCTATAAAAAACAAGCATTGAAACATATGGCGATTTGTATTATAATATGTCATAACTTATAGGATGGAGGCGTCTGATGAATCCTGCTGAAATTTTCACCCTTTTTGATCAAAACGTCCTGCGTTCCGGCTGTACCGAAACGACCGCGCACGACGGCGGCGTCGCCCTTTATTTTGACAATACCGCCGGGCAAAGCGCCAAGGACAAAATCACCCTGACCGGCAGCACCCTGGGCGCAGATGATTTTACCCTGCGTCTGTGGCTCAAGACCGACCGCAACGGCTGCAACGGCTGGTGCGGCGATCCGGCGGATTATCTGGGCTATTGCGATTTTGTGGATCGTGCCGCGCAGACCCCCGGCCAGCTGGCTCATGGCGGCGTGCTGTGCGCCAACTGCGCCTTTGACGGCGCATACCGTCCGGGTCTGAGCGTAGCCGTGCTGCAGCCCCGCGCTTTTTTGACTGTTAACTTTATGCCCGAGGGCGCGGATAAGCCGGTGCAGTTTGGCAGCGTACGCCCTGTGTGCGACGGCCGCTGGCATATGATCGTGCTGACCGCCGACCGCGCGGGTCTGCTGCGCCTGTATGTGGATGGGCAGGTTTACCGCGAAGCCGTGATCAGCCAGTGGCAGGCGCTTTCCCTGGGCGATCAGCCGCTGACCGTGGGCGCGGACGCAAACGGCGCCTTCGGCCTGGGGCCGGATACGCTGGCGGATTTTGCGCTGGAACAGGGCGTAATGAGCGAAGCTGAAGTCGCCCGCCGTTATTATGTGGGTGCAACCAGCCAGCTGGCCTGTGAAATTGCCGGCCGCAAGCTGGATCAGGGTCCGATCTACAATCCTGCCGCCGCGCAGAAGCTGCTCTCCCACGCCCGCTGGCTGGCCGAGCAGGCGCAGACCAGCGAAAACCCCATGGCGCTGTATCACCTGCTGCGGGAGGAATACGAAGCCTTCCTGCTAAAGACCAATCAGCCCGATCTGAAGCTCTTTCTGATCTCCGATGAGCATTGCGACGGCGACGACGGCCTGCGCACGCTGACCACCCGCCGCGCCTATCGTTGGGCGCAGGAATTGGGCATGGACGCGGTGATCGACGGCGGCGATTACTCCTTCTTCGGCAAGGATTTTGAGCTGGACAGCTATTGGCATATGATCGAGGATGAATGGGCGGACAAGCCGCTGTTCGTCACCGTGGGCAACCATGAAACGCTGGAGCTCAAGTGCAACGAGCTGGTGCGCTATCACTGCGATCACCTGCATCAGCACGGCATGGTACCCGCCGATTACAGCAAGCTGTTCTATGAAGGCGAGGTCAACGGCTGCCATGTGATCGTGCTGGCGCAGTACAGCGATACCTATACGGTAACGGGCTACAAGGGCATGTGGATCCATGCGGGCGAAATCAAGCCCGAGCAGATCGACTATCTGCGTGAGCGGCTGGATCGCTACTGCGGCCAGGGCAAGCCCGTTTTCCTGGTGATTCACAACAGCGTGCGCAAGCTGCTGGATCGTCAGTCCCAGGGCAATTACCGTGAGCACAGCGTCATCATCCGGGAAAACGGCCTGTACGACGTGCTGCGCAGCCATCCGGACGTGGTGCTGTGCACGGGTCATGTGCACCATGGCTTCGGCGGCGGCGCGGGCATCAACTACCTGGAGGACGAGCGCTACACCGTCATTGATATGCCCGGCGTGCGCGGCTGCGCCTATGGCTACGGCCCCAACGAGAAGGACGCGCCCGGCCTGTGCCACTGCGGCTGCTTTGTGTATGTATTTGGCAAAACGCTGCTGCTGCGCGCCTTCGATTATGCCAAGCATGAATGGCTGACAGCCTACGATCAGGTGTTCACCCTGCCCGATTAACCGTTATCAATCAGGAGAGGAGGTTATCTCATGGCGATCCCGCTTTATGAATCTGTGCTGTCCTCCATGCGCGATAAGATCAGCAGCCGCGACTGGGTCGCGGGCGATCTGATCCCACGCGAGGTGGATCTGTGCAAGCAATATGGCGTCAGCCGTTCCACCATCCGCATGGCCATGTCCCGCCTGGTGGAGGAGGGGCTGCTTACGCGCGTCAAGGGCGTAGGCACCTACGTATCCAGCGAGGTGCATTTGCAGGATACCACGCTGTTTATCAACTCCTTCGCCCAGGATTTGGAAAAGCGCGGATTGATTCCCTGCACGGAATTGCTGTCCTTCCGCACTGTCCCGGCCATTCCGGAGATCAATGAAAAGCTGGCGCTGGCCCCCGATGCGCGGCTGCTGCAAATGACGCGCCTGCGCTATCCCAAGGACGCCTTCGCCACCGGACCCCTGGTGCTGACTACATCGCACTTCCGCGCGGATTTTCTGGAGTTTTTCCAGAATTACGATCTGGAAACCACCCCGCTGTACAAGGTGCTCAAGGAAAACGGCTATGTACGGACTATCTTTGACAAGCACCTTTCCGCCCAGGCGCTGACCGACCGGCAGTGCCACCTGATGGGCGTGGACAGCGGTTCCCTGGCCATCGCCATCACCTCCACCGCCTGGGATCAAAAGCAGTTCCCGCTGGAATACACCATCAGCCTGTACCCCATCGCCAAGAACGAATTTGAGCTGAAGGTAAAGGCGTAATATGGGCGTTTTATCCCCATAAACCCCCGCTATTCTCAGCCGCGCAATGTGTCACATATTGCCTGTCCGTGGAGGCTTTCAGACAGGTTGCCACGAAAACTGGTAACAATTTGCGCAGGATGTCACATATTGCATACTACAAACCCCTTGACAAGCTATGTTCGTACATAATATAATAACTTCTGAATTCTATCTCGCAGTATTTTAACCCCAATGCGCAAAACACGTTGCAGCAGGATGCCCCGTCTTTTTCGTCCGCACCCTGCCAAGGAGGAAGCATGAGCACCACACCCCTCTATCCCGCCAACAAGCAGCCGCTTGGCGTGCGCTTTCGCCGCGCCATGACGCGCTGGTGGCCGCTGTACCTGATGTTGCTGCCCGGCATCATTTATTTCCTGGTGTACAAGTACGCCCCCATGTACGGCCTGGTCATCGCCTTCAAAAAGTTCAGCATCAAAAAGGGTATCCTGGGCAGCCCGTGGGTAACGCCCTGGTACAAGTATTTTGAGCAGTTTTTCTCCAGCCCTGCCAACCGCAACGTGATTAAAAACACCATCACGCTGTCGCTGTGGAAGCTGGCTGTGGGTCTGTTCCCCTCGCTGATCTTCGCCCTGGCGGTATCTGAGTGCCGCAACCGCTTCTTTGCCCGCATCGTGCAGACCATCAGTTACCTGCCCCACTTCCTCAGCTGGGTTGTTGTGTACGGTATCTGCGTGGCTATGCTCTCGCAGAGCAACGGCGTTGTCAATACCTTCATTAAAAAGATGGGCGGCACCGCCATTCCCTTTATGACCAGCAACAAATACTTCCAGGCCGTGCTGGTAGGCACCGACCTGTGGAAGGCTCTGGGCTGGGGCGCCATCATCTATCTGGCCGCCATCATGGGCATCGATACCTCGCTGTACGAGGCCGCCACGGTGGATGGCTGCGGCCGTTTCCGCCAGATCTGGTACATCACCCTGCCCTGCATCCGCAAGATCTTCGTTGTCCTGCTGATCCTCAACGTCGGCAAGGTGCTGGACGCGGGCTTCAACCAGGTGTATGTATTCCTCTCCGATGAAGTGCGTTCCAGCGGTGAAATCATCGATACCTGGGTGTATACGCAGGGTATCGGCAAAATGAATTACAGCCTGTCCACCGCGGTGGGCCTGATGAAATCCGTGCTCAGCTGCGTGCTGGTGTTTGGCACCAACGCCCTGGCCAGAAAGTGGGATAGCGCGATATGGTAAAATCAAAAAACGACGTCGCATTCAACATCGTTGTCTATGCGATCATGATCATCGTCCTGCTGGTATGCCTGATCCCGATTCTGTATGTTATCTCCATGTCCTTTACCCCCTATGCGGAATTGGTAAAGCGCGGCGGCTTCGTGCTGATCCCCTCCAAGTTCACCCTGACCGCTTATCATGAAATGCTCAAGGACGGTTCGCTCCTTAACGGTCTGTGGGTCACCGTGCGCCTGACAGTTATCGGCACCATCTGCAACCTGTTCTTCACCCTGCTGATGGCCTATCCCCTCAGCCGTCACGGCATGCCCGGCAACAAGCTCATCATGAAGGGCATTGTATTCACCATGATCTTCAGCGCCGGCACCGTGCCTACCTACCTGATCGTTAAGGCTACGGGTCTGCTGAATACCATGTTCGCCATGTTCGTGCCCGGCATGATCAGCGTGTATAACCTGATCATCACCAAGGCTTTCTTCGAAGGCCTGCCGGAAGAGCTGTTTGAATCCGCTCGTCTGGACGGCTGCACGGAGTTCGGCGTGCTGTGGCGCATCGTGCTGCCCATGTCCCTGCCCATCATGATGACCATCGGTATGTACTATGCCGTAGCGCACTGGAACGCCTACATGGTGGCTGTGCTCTACATCACCGATCAGGATCTGCGCCCCTTGCAGGTGATCCTGCGCCGTATGCTCAAGGCCGCCAACATGGACATGAGCGCCGACGAGGTTGTGCCTGCCGAAACCCTCAAGATGGCCGCCGTGTGCTTCGCCACCGCTCCCATCGTCGTCATCTACCCCTTCATCCAGAAGTACTTCGTCAAGGGCACCCTGGCGGGCGCCGTGAAGGGCTGATTACCGCTCCTTAATATGCGAGCTTGCATCGCATGTTAAAATAAATCAAAAAGGAGAAACACTATGAAGAAGCTCATCTCTCTGCTGCTCGTGGCCGTGATGGTGCTGTCCTTCGGTCTGGTCAATGCCAGCGCTGAAGAACCCGTAACCATCATCTGCTACACCAACGACAACGCCAACAACGCTCCTACCGATCTGAAGGACGACTTTGTGTACCAGACCATTCTGGCCCGCACCGGCGTTGACTTCCGCGTTGTTTACCTGGATGAATATGACACCTCTCTGGCTGCCCGTCTGATGGGCGGCGACGATTGGCACATGTTCCTCTGCGATGCTGACCAGATGCGCACCTATGCCGCTCAGGATATGCTGCTGCCCCTGTCCAGCTACACCGACATGCTCAACACCATCTATGGTTCCTACGGCGAAGACACCAACATTTCCGCCCTTTACTATGACGGCGAAATGTATGCCATCCCCGCCGCCAAGGCCATCAGCGACTACTACCTGATGCTCCTGGTTCGCAACGACTGGAACGAAAAGTATCCCGATCTGAAGGTTCCCACCACCGTGGACGAGCTGTATGACTACTGCCACTTCCTGGCCAACAACGATCCCGATGGCAACGGCATCAAGGACACCATCGGCTTCACCGGCTGGGGCATCAACGGTCTGTCCGCCATCACCGCTCCCTATGACGTCGTGCTGGGCAACTACGTCATCATCCGCGACGGCAAAGTAACCAACTCCCTGCTGCAGCCCCGCATGGTCGAAGCGCTGGAAATGTGCAAGAAGTTCTTCGACGAAGGCCTGCTGGATCCCGACATGTTCTCCTCCAACAGCCAGGTGAAGGCGCACGTTATCGCCTGCAACACCGCAGTTGCCGCCATGCCTTGGTCCAACATCCTCAAGGCTGCCTACGTCGCTCAGTACAAGGAAGTTAACCCCGAAGCCGATTACACCTGGATTGGCGCTCTGTCCCAGGGCGGCGATCCCTGCTACGGCGTTGCCAAGTACGACAAGTATGCGGGCGACCACGCCGTCATCAATGCCGACGTGACCGATAAGGAACTGGAAGCCATCTTCAAGGTGCTCGAGTATATGTGCACCGAGGAAGGCATGATGCTGGTTTATGCCGGCGTTGAAAACGAACACTGGACCCGCAACGAAGACGGCTCCATCGCCCTGGTTCCCGGCGCCGATAAGCTGACCAACTACACCCATATGTATCAGCTGCTGGGCCGCAACGACGCCTTCTATCTGCAGGTGAAGTTCCCCGAAGCCAGCGAAGCTACCGCTTTCGGTCTGGCTACTCCCCGCTACATCTACTACAACACCAGCGTTGTTCTCCCCGATGATTTCAACCTGGCTGACATGGAAAACTACGTAAAAACCCAGATGCTGGCCTTCATCAAGGGTGAGCGTCCCATCAGCGAGTACGAGGCCTTCGTGCAGGAGCTGAACGACAACTATGCGTTCGCCGACTACATGAAGCTCGCTACCGAGCAGCTGGTTGAGCAGGGTCTGGCCAACGAGTAATCGTACCAAGCTCAAACGCTAAATTATCAAAGAAGCTCTCCCCTTGCGGGGAGAGCTTCTTTGCATTATGCTTAATACAAGCACAATTATCTTGCCGCCGCGCCGTCAATTGAAACAATCGTTACATCCAATGGAATATGCTTGCCGCTGCGCTCCACAGCTTTACGCGCAGCACGCTCCAGCCCACCGCAGCAGGGCACCTCCATGCGCAGCACCGTAACGCTGCGAATATCGTTGCGGCTAAGAATTTCCGTCAGCTTATCAGCGTAGTCCGCATCGTCCAGCTTGGGACAGCCAATCAGGGTAATCCTGCCACGCATGAAATCCCGATGGATCGCAGCATAGGCAAAGGCCGTGCAGTCGGCGGCAATCAGCAGTTCCGCACCCGCAAAATACGGCGCGCTGACCGGCGCCAGGCGCAGCTGGCAGGGCCACTGACGCAGCTGAGAAGCGCTGGGCGCATCCTCGGCAGGCTCTCGGGTATTGAACTGACGAATCTTCTGGCCGGGGCAGCCGCCTTGAGCAGTCTGAGCCGCCTTTTGCTGGCTGGCGCGCACCGCCGCCTCATCAAAGGCGGGAGCTTCGCGCTCCACAAAAGTAATGGCGTTGGTGGGACAGGCGGGCAGGCAGTTGCCCAAACCGTCGCAGTAATCCTCGCGCAGCAGTCGAGCCTTGCCATCTACCATGCCGATTGCGCCCTCCTGACAGGCATGGGCGCACAGGCCGCAGCCGATGCATTTATTCTCGTCGATACAGATAATCTTGCGAATCATCTTGATACTCCTTATGCCTGATTCTCCTGACGCAGGGTGAAGGAAAACTCGCTCCCCTCCCCCAGCTCGCTGTGCACGGTCAGGCGTGCGCCCAGGCGCGTCATGATCTCGCGCGCGATGGCCAGCCCCAGGCCGCTGCCCGAGGCGCGATGGCTTTTATCGCCCTGATGAAAGCGGTCAAAGCAGTGCCGACGCGTTTCCGCATCCATGCCCACGCCCGTATCGCGCACAAAAAAGCGTGCGCCGCGATTGGTGGCTTCCAAGCCCAGGGTAATCTGCCCGCCCGCCGGGGTAAACTTGATCGCGTTATCCAGCAGGATAGTCAGCACCTGCTGCAAGCGATCTTCATTGGTAATCACAGGAGCCACGTCGTATTCCGGCACGGTCAGCGTCAGGCGCACACCCTTGCTTTCAGTCAGCCGCTTGGTGCGGTCGTACAGCTCATAGAGCGTTTCCACAGGATCAATTTGCTCAGTTTCAAAGGCGGCAGGGTTGGACTGCAGCGAGGACAGCTCCAACAGATCATTGACCAGCCGGGACAAGCGCTGAATCTCGCTGACGATCATCTCGTCATAACGATGCCTTTCGGCCTCGTCCGTCACCAGCCCGTCGCGCAGCGCCTCGGCAATGCCGCGCATGGAAGCCAGCGGCGTGCGCAGCTCGTGCGATATATTGGCCACATAGTCGCGGCGCGTGCGATCCAGGCGCTCAGCCTCGGTGATATCCAGAATCATGGCAATCGCGCCGCGGCGCTGCTCCTGCCGTACCGGCAGGGGGCTGAAACGAATCAGCAGCGTTTTTTCGCCCAGCTGCATTTTTTCAGGCTCCAGCGTTTCCGTAATGGCACGCTGTAAGCGCTCCGTCACCTCTCGATAGGCGCTGGATCTCTCCCCACCCAGCAGCCGGCGCGCGGCGCGGTTTTCATGCAGCATATCCCCCGCCTCATCCATGGCCATAACGCCCTCATGCAGGCTTTCCAGCACCAGGGCCAGCATATCGCGCTCATAGCCCACCTCGCCCAGCACCGCGCCCAGACGATGGGACATGCGGTTAAATGCCTGCCCGATAGGCTTCAGATCGGGCGGCAGGGGCTGCTCGATCTGCACCAATTCTCCCTTGCTGAGCTTTTGCGCAGCTTCCACCAGGATATCCGCGGGCTTGCTCATCACATGCGACAGATACATGGACACCGCCAGCAGCAGCACTGCCAGCGGCAGCACAATGCGCAGCAACAGCCCGCGGAAAACCGCCAGCGCGCTGGTATAGGCGGATAGCGATTTGCCGGCCAGCACCGCGCCTTCGGGCGTGCGCTGCCCCATCAAAAGCAGCGTATGCTCGGTAGCATGATTGACGACGGGCTGCGGCTCCTCGCTTTGCGTTAATCCCTGGATCAAGCGCCGCACAGGCAGGGCGGATAGCAGATCCGCCGCCGCTTCAGTAGCACACAGCACATTGCCCTCCGGATCAGTCAGCAGCAAAAAAGCCTCGGCCGGGTTCAGGGTGGGATTGACGGCCTCGCGCAGCTCATCCAGCGTAATCTCGCCCGAACGATAATCAGCCAGCAGCCGCTGCCCAATGGAAACGCATTGACTGATTTCCTGTCGCGACAGACCCGCATAGGAATTGCTAACCAGACGGTTGGACAGCATATACAGCCCGCCCGTAATCAGCAGGATGCAAACGGCCAGCAGCGCCATCAGCGGCTGCACATAGGCGCGATATCTACGCATTGGCCGCCTCAATCTTATAGCCTACGCCGTACACAGAGCGCACGGCCAGCATGCTGTATTCAGGCAGCTTTTTGCGGATACGCTTGATCGAGGTATCTACCACACGGCTATCGCCGTCAAAATCAAAGCCCCAGATGGAATCCAGCAGCTGTTCGCGGGTAAACACCTGGTTCAGATGCGCAGCCATCAGGTGCAGAATCTCCACTTCCTTGGGCGAAAACACCACCTTTTCGCCGTCCACACACACTTCATAACGGCTCAGGTTGATGCGCGTGTTGCCAATTTGCAGCTCGTTCTTTTCCTGCGCGGTTTCCAGGCTGTTGATGCGGCGGAAGATCACGCGAATGCGCGATACAATCTCGCGCGGGCTGAAAGGCTTGACAATGTAATCGTCCGCGCCCAAGGCAAAGCCCAGCAGGCGATCAGCCTCCTCGCCCTTGGCGGTCAGGATAATCACCGGGGTCATGCTGATGGCGCGAATTTCAGCGCACACCTCCGTGCCGCTGCGGCCAGGCATCATGATATCCAGAATCACCAGATCGGGCCGCATGCGCTGAAAGGCTTCCATCACGTCTGTGCCACGAAAGACGGAGTATACCTCATACCCTTCGCGCTGCAAATACAGCCGCAATGAATCGTGGATCGCCACCTCGTCGTCGGCAATCAGAATCAGTTTTTTATGGCTCATGCTTATCAGCTCCTTTGGCAGGCATTTTAGGTCAGTGCGCTCACGCCCACACTTTCCAGGTATTGGCGCAGCGCGGGCCGGTTGGGCGGCATAATCTCCGCCATGGGCGGCATATCCTGGGGCGCAAACCAGCGCAGCCGGTTTACCTCTCCCTGCTGGCGATGCGTGTGGCCAGTATAATCGCGGCACAGGTACACCACGTCCACATTGGATACCGCATCGCCGTTGGGATACACATAGGCAAGCTCCGGGCCGGAAAACACACCGAACAGCGTCATCTGTCCCGCCGTCAACCCTGTTTCCTCCGTAAGCTCCCGGCGAGCGGCTTCCTCCACGTTTTCAAAAAGCTCCACGCTGCCGCCATGATAGCCCCACATGCCGTTATCCGCACGCTGCTGCAAAAGCAGCTCGCCGCGCTCATTTACCAGTATCACGCTGGCACCGCACTGCATGATGGGACGGCTGCCCACCAATTCGCGCATCATTTTGATATACTCTTTCATATGCTTTCTTTTACAGTTCAAAGTGCGCCTGGATCCGCCGCGCGGCCTCTTGCGGGGACAGGAGGCTATTGTCAATGCGCAGATAGTTTTCAAATGGAATCTCCCCCGGCAGGCTTTCGCAGCGATACTTCAAATCATCGTTAATCAGCCGCCGGTTAGAGGCTTCAATATCGCGCTTGGAGGCTTTGTTGCGCAAGCGGTTTTCACTTACATTGCGCTGCAAACGAATCTCCTGCGGCGCAACCAGCTCCACATAGTAGAACTCCGTGCCGTAGGGAGCGAAAATCTGCTTGACATGCTCCACATAGTCCCAATCCGCCTGCTGATCAAAGGCCCACATATAGGTAAAGACCATGCCGTATTGATCGGAGGCGGCGAACTCCTCAAAGATCACATCCCGCAGCCGCGCGACAGCGCGCGGTTTATAATCGCCGAACAGCGCAATGACCGGCTCGATGGTCATGTGATTGTGAAACAGCTTGAGCCGCGTGATATCACACAGTGCCTGCCCCACCGTCATTTTGCCCACGGCGCAGTTGCCGAACAGAAAAACCAGCTTCATCAAACAGCGCTTCTTTCTTTATGCATTGTAGGTGCTCGACGCGGTATCGCCGCCATGCCCCGTCCAATCCGTATGGAAAAACTGCCCGCGCGGGCAATCCGTGCGCTCATAGGTATGCGCGCCAAAATAGTCGCGCTGCGCCTGCAAGAGGTTCGCCGGCAGACGGCCGCAGGTGTAGCCGTCAAAATAGCTCAGCGCCGCGCTCATGGCGGGCACAGGCACGCCGCACAGCATGGCCAGCGCCATCACGCGCCGCCAGGCAGGCAGCGCAGATTGCATCTGCCGCATGAAATAGGGCGAAAGCAGCAGGTTTTCCAGCTGCGGGTTTTTATCATAGGCTTCCTTGATTTTGCCAAGGAAGGCGCTGCGAATGATGCAGCCGCCGCGCCACATCAGCGCGATGCCGCCATCGTTAAGCGTCCATCCGTAGTGCCGTGCTGCATCGCGCATCAGCGCATAGCCCTGGGCGTAGGATACAATCTTGGACGCATACAAAGCCTGCCGCAGATCCTTTACAAATGCGGCGCAGTCGCCTGTATAACGGACAATTTCGCGTCCATAGGCGGCCGCTGCGCGCAGGCGCTCTTCCTTCATGGCGGACAGGCTGCGCGCCGCCACCGCCTCGCTGATCAGCGTCAGCGGCACGCCCTCCTCCAGCGCGGCGATGGCCGTCCACTTGCCCGTGCCCTTTTGCCCGGCAGCGTCCAGAATGCGCTCCACCAGCGGCGCGCCATCCTGATCTCGCTTGCCCAGAATATCGGCGGTAATCTGAATGAGATAGGAATCCAGCTCGGTCTTATTCCAGGCGGCAAACACCGCCTGCATTTCATCGGCAGACATGCCCAGCGCGTCGCGCATCAGCTGGTATGCCTCGCAGATCAGCTGCATATCGCCATACTCGATGCCGTTGTGCACCATTTTAACAAAGTGACCCGCGCCATCCTGCCCCACATAATCGCAGCAGGGCTGGCCATCCACATGGGCGCAAATGGCCTGAAAAATATCCTTCACCTGCTCCCAGGCAGCGCGGCTGCCGCCAGGCATCATGCTGGGGCCATGCAGCGCACCCTCCTCGCCGCCCGATACGCCGGTGCCCAGGTAGTGCAAGCCCTGGCTTTCGACATATTGGGCGCGGCGGATGGTATCGAGGAAGTGGCTGTTGCCGCCGTCGATGATGGTATCCCCCGGCGCCAGGACGGGCAGCAGCTGCGCGATGACCTGATCCACCGGCTCGCCCGCGCGAATCATCAGCATCACCTTGCGCGGAAGCTGCAAGCTGTCGGCCAGCTCCTGCCAGGAATGCGCGCCGATAAAGCCCTTGCCTGCGCCGCGCCCCTGCATAAAATGCTCCACCACGCCGGGCCGCACATCGTATACCGCCACGGTAAAGCCGTGGCTTTCCATATTCATGGCCAGGTTTTCCCCCATGACTGCCAGGCCAACCATGCCAATTTGCGCCTTTTTCATGCCGCATCCTCCGCAAAATAAGTGTTTTTTCAAGTATATCAGCCCAGCCGCAGGCTGTCAATGATGCCAGGACGAAAGCGCAAAAAGCCCCCTGATTGATCAGGAGGGCTTTGCGTTTATACACGCTGCAATATATCAGAGATATCTCTCACCGTTTCGGCGGGCTTATCGCTCAAAATCTCCCAAACTGGCGTTTCGCTGTGCTCCCCGGCAAAATACGCACGGGCGCAGTCCATCGCCGTATGGATGTCATCTTAATCTCCTTGTGTAAATGCAAAAGCGCATAACTGCAAAGGCTCCCAGCCATAAAGGTTGGGAGCCTTTTGATAAAGCAAAGCGGGAATTACGCGTTCTTCTGCGCTTCTTCCACGGCCACGGCCACGGCAACGGTGGCGCCGACCATGGGGTTGTTGCCCATGCCGATCAGGCCCATCATTTCCACGTGCGCGGGCACGGAGGAGGAGCCGGCGAACTGCGCGTCAGAGTGCATACGACCCATGGTGTCGGTCATGCCATAGCTGGCGGGGCCGGCGGCCATGTTGTCGGGATGCAGCGTGCGGCCGGTGCCGCCGCCGGAAGCCACGGAGAAGTACTTCTTGCCGGCTTCCCAGCACTCCTTCTTATAAGTGCCGGCAACGGGATGCTGGAAGCGGGTGGGGTTGGTGGAGTTACCGGTGATGGATACGTCCACGCCCTCGTGCCACATGATGGCCACGCCCTCACGCACATCGTCCGCACCGTAGCAGCGAACCTTGCTGCGCTCGCCGGTGGAATAGGCCGTCTCGTTGACGATGGTCAGCGCATGGTCTTCCTTCACGTCGGCAGACAGGTAATCATACTTGGTCTGCACATAGGTGAAGCCGTTGATGCGGCTGATGATCATGGCGGCGTCCTTGCCCAGGCCGTTGAGGATAACGCGCAGGGGAGTCTTGCGCACCTTGTTGGCGTTGCGGGCGATACCGATGGCGCCCTCGGCGGCAGCGAAGGACTCGTGGCCAGCCAGGAAGGCGAAGCACTCGGTCTTTTCATTGAGCAGCATCGCGCCCAGATTGCCGTGACCCAGGCCTACCTGGCGCTGGTCGGCAACGGAGCCGGGGATGCAGAAGGCCTGCAGACCCTCGCCGATGCACTCGGCGGCTTCGGCGGCAGTCTTCACGCCCTTCTTCAGAGCGATCGCGGCGCCCAGCTCGTAGGCCCACTTGGCGTTTTCAAAGCAGATGGGCTGGATGCCTTCTACGATTTTGTAGGCGTCCACGCCCTTGGAGTTGTTATATGCCTTCAGCTCGTCAAAATCCTTGAAGCCATACTTTTCAAGCACGGGCTGGAGCTGGGGCATGCGGCGTTCATAACCTTCAAACAGAGCCATTTTTCACGCGCCTCCTCTTACTCTTTGCGGGGGTCAATCCACTTGACCGCGCCGTCCTCAGCCTTAAAGCGGCCGTAGGTGCCGATGTTCTTTTCGTACGCTTCATTGGGGCTCATGCCCTTCTTGATGGCGTCCATCATCTTGCCCAGGCTCAGGAACTGATAGCCGCAAACCTGGTTGTCCTTGTCCAGCGCCATCTTGACGACGTAGCCTTCGGTCATTTCCAGATAACGGGTGCCCTTGGCGCGGGTGCCGTACATCGTGCCCACCATGGAGCGCAGACCCTTGCCCAGGTCTTCCATGCCGGCGCCGATCACCAGACCGTCGTCAGAGAACGCGGACTGGGTGCGGCCGTATACGATCTGCAGGAACAGTTCGCGCATGGCGGTGTTGATCGCATCGCATACCAGGTCGGTATTGAGGGCTTCCAGGATGGTCTTGCCGGGCAGGATCTCGCTGGCCATGGCGGCGGAGTGGGTCATGCCGGAGCAGCCGATGGTTTCCACCAGGGCTTCCTCGATCACGCCGTTCTTGACGTTCAGGCTCAGCTTGCAGGCGCCCTGCTGAGGAGCGCACCAGCCGATGCCATGGGTATAGCCGGAAATATCGCTGATTTCCTTGGCCTGAATCCACTTGCCCTCTTCAGGGATGGGGGCGGGGCCATGGTTGGGGCCCTTCATCACGCATACCATTTCTTCGACTTCGCGAGAGTATTGCATGAAATGATTCCTCCTTCGGAATGAGTTGTGAACTTCCACCGGGTCATTATAGCATATTTCGCGTCATAAAAAAAGGGGATATCAAAATTTATTCCCGCGTTATCGATTAAAGTCCGGCTGAGGCTGCGGCACGCCTGCGATTTGCTTGGAAGCAGCACGCCTGCGATTTGCTTGGAAGCAATGCTTGAGATTTTGGCCAATTAATGATATGATATAAAAGTTAAGGCTTGGCTTATTTTGCTCACTCAACAAGCAAGGAGAATGGATGACCCTATGCAGGCAAAGCAACTATGCGTTCTGATTCCCTCCCTGGAGCCGGACGAGCGGCTTCCCGTTTATGTAGACGCGCTGCTGGCGGCAGATTTTGGCCAGATCGTCATCGTCAACGACGGCTCCTCCGCCCAGTACGATGCGATTTTTGATTCGCTCGCCGCGCGGGAGCGCTGCGTGGTGCTCAAGCACGAGGTCAATCGCGGCAAGGGGCAGGCGCTGCGCACGGGCGTTGCCTATATCCGCGACCATACCGCCTTCGCAGGCGTGATCACCGCCGACGCGGACGGGCAGCATACGGTGCACGATACCCTGCTGCTGGCCGACGCGATGGACGAAAAAAAGCCTGAGCTGTTGCTGGGCTCGCGCGATTTTTCGCATAAGAACAAAAGCATCCCCTTCCGCTCCCGCTTTGGCAACCGCGCCACCAGCACGGTGTTCGCCCTGCTGTACGGCCGCTGGCTGCCCGATACACAGACCGGCCTGCGCGCCGTCAGCCGCGCGTGCTTCGACGATCTGCTGGCCATCACGGGCGACCGCTTCGAGTATGAAATGAACATGCTCATTTACTTTTCGATGCACAAGATCCCCTTCCGGATCATCCCCATCGAAACCATTTATCTGGAGGAAAACAAGTCCTCGCATTTCCATCCCCTGCGCGATTCGTGGCGCATCTATAAGCTGCTGCTGGGCTCCTTCCTGCGCTTTTCGGCTGCGGCCATCGTATCCCTGCTGGTGGATTATGCCGTGCTGAGCCTGCTGATGCTGCTCTGGCACGATATGGATACGGTCGTGCTCCCCGTTTTCGGGCTGCTTTTCAGCGCCAAGGCGCTCATTGCCACGCCCATTGCCCGCCTGTGCTCGGCCCCATGCAATTTCCTGCTGAACAAGAATTTCTCCTTTAAGGTAAAGGAAAGCCAAGGCGCAGCATGGCGCTATGCCGCGCTTGCCTTGGGCGTGCTGATCGTCACGACCTTGCTCTTTGGCTGGCTGAACCACTTTATCCCCGCGCATCATGAGGGGCTGAGCCTGCTGCTCAAGGGCGCCATTGATATTGTGCTCTACTTTGTCAATTACCGCATTCAGCGCAACTGGGTATTCAAGGAAAAATCCTGCAAAAACGAAACGGAGTGTGCCTGATGTCCGACAGACTGTCCCGTATCCGCAATTTTTGCATCATCGCCCACATTGACCATGGCAAATCCACGCTGGCCGACCGCATACTGGAGCTGACCGGCGTGTTTGAAAAGCGCGAAATGGTGGAGCAGGTGCTCGACTCCATGGAGCTGGAGCGCGAGCGCGGCATCACCATCAAGAGCAAGGCTGTGCGCATGCACTATACTGCCAAGGATGGCAACACCTACGAACTGAACCTGATCGACACCCCCGGCCATGTGGACTTTGCCTATGAGGTCAGCCGCGCGCTGGCCGCCTGCGAGGGCGCGCTGCTGGTGGTGGACGCCACCCAGGGCGTGGAGGCGCAGACGCTGGCCAACGTCTATATGGCGCTGGAGCATAACCTGGAAACCATCCCCGTGATCAACAAGATCGACCTGCCCTCGGCCCAGCCCGAAGAAGTACGGCATGAAATTGAGGAGGTCATCGGCCTGGACGCGGAGGACGCGCCGCTGACCAGCGCCAAGCAGGGCATCGGCATTCAGGATGTATTGGAAGCTGTCGTCAATAAAATGCCCCCTCCACAGGGCGATGAAACCGCGCCCCTCAAGGCGCTGGTGTTCGACGCCAAGTATGATAACTACCGCGGCGCCATCTGCTATGTGCGCGTAATGGAAGGCCGCGTATATCCCGGCATGCGCATGCGCATGATGCAAACCGGCGCGGAATTTGATATCGTAGAGACCGGCTACCTGACCCCCGGCTGCGAGCCTGCCGACGAGCTGCTGGCGGGCGAGGTGGGTTATATTGCCGCCTCCATCAAGGATTTGCGCGACACCCGCGTGGGCGATACCGTCACCGACGCCGCCCGCCCGGCCGATGCGCCGCTGCCCGGCTACCGCAACGTCACCCCCATGGTATACTGCGGCATCTATCCCGCCGACGGCGCGGACTACGAAAACCTCAAGGACGCACTGGAAAAGCTGCGCATGAACGATGCCTCGCTATCCTATGATCCCGAAACCAGCGTGGCGCTGGGCTACGGCTTCCGCTGCGGCTTCCTGGGCTTGCTGCACATGGAAATCATCCAGATGCGCCTGGAGCGTGAGTTTGACCTGGATCTGGTCACCACCGCGCCCAGCGTAATCTATGAAGTAACCAAAACCAGCGGCGAGGTCATCATGATCGATAACCCCGCCAACCTGCCGCCCGTAACCGAAATTGCCTCCATGAGCGAGCCGTTTGTGCTGGTCACCATCTACACCCCGCAGGATTATGTGGGCACGCTGATGGATCTGTGCCAGGATAAGCGCGGCGTGTTCAAGGATATGCAGTATGAGGGCGGCCGCGTCAAGCTGACCTACGATATGCCGCTGAATGAAGTGATCTTTGATTTCTTCGATGCGCTCAAGAGCCGCAGTCGCGGCTACGCCAGCATGGATTACGAGCTGAAGGGCTACATGCCCAGCGATCTGGTCAAGCTGGATTTCCTGCTCAACGGCGATATCTGCGACGCCTTCACCATGATCGTACACCGCGACCGTGCCTATGCCCGCGGCCGCAGCATTGCCGAAAAGCTGTGCGAGGTCATTCCGCGCCAGCAGTTCGACATCCCCATTCAGGCGGCCATCGGCGGCAAGGTCATCGCCCGCGAGACGGTCAAGGCCGTGCGCAAGGACGTGCTGGCCAAGTGCTATGGCGGCGACATCACCCGCAAGAAGAAGCTGCTTGAAAAGCAAAAAGAAGGCAAGAAGCGCATGCGCCAGTTCGGCACGGTGGAGGTGCCCAGCGAGGCGTTTATGAAAGTATTGAAAATGAACGACGACTAAAAACAGCTAACTGCATGGACGCTAAATATCTGGAAAAATTTGATTGGATGGCCCGGCGCTTGGAGGAGCTCTCCATCGCCGTGGCGCAGCCGGATATCATTGCCGATTTGCCGCGCTGGCAATCGCTCCTGCGGGAGCGCGCCGCGCTGGAACCGGCTGTTTCAGCGTACCATGATTATCAAAAGCTGACGGGCGAAATTGCCGATGCGCGCGAACTATCCGAGGATCCAGAGCTGGGCGAAACCGCCCGCGAGGAGCTGAAGCGTCTGGAAGCGCAGGTTCCGCCGCTGGAGCAGGCGCTTTTGCTGCACCTGATTCCTCGCGATCCGGACGACGACCGCAACGTCATCCTGGAGGTGCGCGCGGGCGCAGGCGGCGACGAGGCCAGCCTGTTCGCCGCCATGCTGATGCGCATGTATCTGCGTTATGCCGAGCGGCACGGGCTGACCGCCGCCGTGCTCAGCGTAAACGATACTGAAATCGGCGGGGTCAAGGAGGCCGTGCTCTCCGTCACCGGCCGCGGCGCGTTCAGCCGCCTCAAGTATGAAAGCGGCGTGCACCGTATCCAGCGCGTGCCCGTCACCGAAGCCAACGGCAAAAAGCAAACCTCCACCGCCACCGTGGCCGTGCTGCCCGAAATGGAGGATGTGGAGGTCGATATCAAGCCCGACGATCTGCGCATCGATACCTACCGCGCCTCCGGCCACGGCGGACAGTACATCAACCGCACGGACAGTGCTGTACGCATCACCCATCTGCCCACCGGCCTGGTTGTCACCTGCCAGGATGAAAAGAGCCAGCTCAAGAACCGCGAGCAGGCCATGAAGGTGCTCAAGAGCCGCCTGTACGATTTGTACCGCACCAAGGCGGACAGCGAATACGCCAGCAACCGCCGCGCGCAGGTGGGTACGGGCGAGCGCAACGAGCGCATCCGCACCTACAATTTCAACGAGGGCCGCGTAACCGATCACCGCATCGGGCTGACCCTGTACCGCGTGGACGCCATCGTGGACGGCGATCTGGACGAGATTATCGACGCACTGACGCTGGACGAGCAGGCGCGCAAGCTGCGGGAGCTGCGTTAAAGCCAGGCTCCCGTTTTAGACGCTTTGGGGGAGACGGGGATTACGGTACTTTCTTGGAGTCCAAGAAAGTACCAAAGAACCTGTGTGTGACGTGAAAGCTGATTGGGTTAGACTGGAAGGCGATATTGCTGCGTAGACCCGTGGCGGGGAAAATTTGCGGGTTCGGATCGGCGCAAGCGCCATCCGGCCCCTTGAATATTTCCCCTTCGATCGTGCTACGCACGCCCCGCGCCGATTGCATCGGCGTGCCACGGGGACGATGGTTGTACGCATTTGTCATTCGTAGCTATTTGCGATTGTTAGATAGAACGGCCACCAAAAGGCTTCTCCTTGAGGAGAGGCTCCGCCGCAGGCGGTGGTGAGGCGCGTAATCCGCCTCTGTGGCAGATACAGGCGGATGCAGCGCCAATGAGGCAACGAGTTTTGCAAGCGTCAGCGTCGCAAAACGACTATGCCGAATTGTGAGGCCGCATGGCGCTTGCGCCTGCGGGGCCAATTGGCGGAAATGCAAGCAGTACTATTACTTCCGTTGCGTTCCACCTCATCCGCTTCACTACGTTCAGCACCTTCCCCTCCGAGGGGAAGGCTTGGGTGAACGGTCTTGCCAACCGCTGCCAATCGCTACGTTTGTTTTTCGTATCCAACTACACCCCATAACACGCTGATCGCAGATCAGCACAGGGCGTGCGCAGCACGACCATGAGGAAAAGCAGAAAGCGAACGAAGGAAAAGCTTGTTTTCATCCGGGTGGTTCAGGCTTTCACCTGCCACGGGGGCGGGTGGGGCGGCAGTGCCGCCTTCCAGTTTTATTCGCTTGACTTTTTCATCACACACCGATTCTTTGTTACTTTCTTCCCTAAAGAAAGTAACGTATCCTTCGTCCCCCTCATCCTCTCCCCGCGCTATTGTGCGCATCTGCCTATATATTGATGCCGAGGTGAAGCCATGATCGTCGTCGTAGCGGAAAAGCCCAGCGTGGGGCGCGATATTGCCCGCGTGCTGGGCTGCAAAACAGCGGGCGAGGGCTGCCTGTCCGGCGAAGGCTACACCGTCACCTGGGCCGTAGGCCATCTGGTTACGCTGTGCGAGCCGGATGAAATAGACGAAAAATACAAAAAATGGCGCATGGCCGATCTGCCCATGCTGCCTGAAACCCTGCCCACCAAGGTGATCTCCAAGGCCAAAAAGCAGTTTACCATCGTCAAAAAGCTGATCAACGCCCCCGATACCGAGCGGCTGATCTGCGCCACCGACGCCGGGCGCGAAGGCGAACTGATCTTCTACTATATTTATCAGCAGGCCAAGTGCAAAAAGCCTGTGGACCGGCTGTGGATCTCCTCGATGACGGACGAGGCCATTCGCGAGGGCTTCGCCCAGCTCAAGCCCGACAGCGAGTACGAAGGGCTGCGCAAAAGCGCCGTCTGCCGCTCCGAGGCCGATTGGCTGGTGGGCATGAACGCCAGCCGTGCCTTCACCCTGCGTTATGACGTGCTGTTGTCCGTCGGCCGGGTGCAAACGCCCACGCTGGCCATCCTGGTTAAGCGCAGGCGCGAAATTGACAACTTCAAGCCCGAAGAATACTATACTGTCACGGCCAATTTCGGCGATTATACCGGCCTGTGGTTTGATGAAAACGCCCAGGATGAAAAGACTGCTCAGCGCATCGCTGCCCGCGAGCGCGCGGAGGAAATCGCCCAGGCCGTGCGCAAAAAGCTCGCCACGGTGCGTTCTGCCCAAAGTGAGCCCAAACGCGAACTGCCCCCGCAGCTGTATGATCTGACCTCGCTGCAGCGCGACGCCAACCGCATGCTGGGCTTTACTGCCGATAAAACGCTGAAAATCGCCCAAGCGCTTTACGAAAAGTGGAAGCTGCTCACCTATCCCCGCACGGACAGCCGTTATCTACCCCTGGATATGGTGCCCAAGCTCTATCAAACCCTTAAGGCGCTGCCTTCTCCCTATCGCGAGCTGACCGCCGGCATGGAGCGCAAGGAGGACGGCAAGCTCTATATTTCCAAGCGCATTTTTGATAACAGCAAGGTATCCGACCACCATGCCCTGCTGCCCACGCCCAAGACGGCCAATCTGGATCAGCTGCCGCCCGACGAGCGCGCGCTGTACGATCTGGTGGTGCGCCGCATGCTGGCCGCCTTCTATCCTGCCTATGAGTACGACGCGCTCAAGGTGATTACCGATTGCGAAGGCCACGCCTTCCGTTCCACCGGGCGCACGGTGCGCAATCTGGGCTGGAAGGCGCTATATCAGCAGGATCAGCCCGCTAAGAAGACCCGCAGCCGTAAAAAGGGAAGCGACGCGGAGGAAGGCGACGAGGGCGCGCTGCCGCCGCTGAATCCTGGCGATACGCGCACGGTGGAAAAGGCCGATGTGCAGCAATGCGCCACCAAGCCGCCCGCCCCGCACACGGATGCAAGCCTGCTGGCCGCCATGGAACACGCAGGCCGTGATATCGAGGACGAAGCGCTGCGCGAATCGATGAAAGGCGCAGGGCTGGGCACCCCGGCCACGCGCGCGGCGATCATCGAGCGGCTGCTGCAGGTGGGCTATGCCCAGCGCCGGGGCCGCGCCATCAACGCTACCGATAAGGGCATGCAGCTCATTGCCATTGCGCCGGATGAAATTGCCTCCCCCGAAACCACCGGCAAGTGGGAGCTGGCGCTGGACGAAATTGCCCGCAATCAGCGCGATACCCAGCGCTTTATGGAGGGCATCCGCCGCATGAGCGCCTTTCTGGTATCCTATGCGCGCGATAACGCTCCAAGCGTCGATTTCCCCGAGGATATGAAGCGCGGAAAGCGCGGCGCGCGGCGTTCCTCCGCCATGCCTGTGCTGGCGGATGTGGTATGCCCGCTCTGCGGCAAGCCCGTGCAGGAGTCCGCCCGCGCCTTTGGATGCACGGATTGGCGCAACGGCTGCGCCTTTACCCTGTGGAAGGATTGCCTCACACGGTTATCTCACCTTTACAAAAAGCGGCGAGAACGCCCCTGCCGCGCGGGTGAATATCCGCTATCAACGGCCAAATAAATAAAAAAAGCGCGTGATTTCCCCTTGCGCAAAAGGCACAAGATGTGGTATAATACGCTTTGTGTGAAACGGACGGTCCTCTGCCGGCAAAACGCTTCGTGCCGAAGCGGCCGGGTATGAACGTCTATGAGGGAAGGAGGAACACTCAAAATGAGCGAAATCATCAAGTCCATCGAAAAGGCGCAACTCCGTACCGATCGGCCCGACTTCAACGTTGGCGACACCCTGCGTGTGTTCGTAAAGGTTGTTGAAGGTAACCGCGAACGTCTTCAGGCGTTTGAAGGCACTGTAATCGCCCGCCGCAACGGCTCCTGCCGCGAAACCTTCACGGTTCGCCGCGTCAGCTACGGCATCGGCGTAGAGCGCACGTTCCCGCTGCATTCTCCCCGCGTTGATCATATCGAGATCATCCGCCGTGGTAAGGTGCGCCGTGCGAAGCTCTATTACCTGCGCGGTTTGCAGGGCAAGGCCGCCAAGATCAAGGACGTCAGCCGCGACTAAGCTCCTGTTATTCGGGTATAAAAACGAGGGTGTCTGTGACATCCTCGTTTTTTGATTGTCGCTTCAGCGAAGAAGAAAACCACCAGCAGAGCTGGTGAGAGGGAAAAGTTTAAGATACAGGAAGCGCCTCCTTTGCTATAATGAGAGCAGGTCTGGCAACCGCAGCAAAAGCAAAGGAGGCGAGCCATTTATGGCAAATGACAATGGT
>SFIM01000023.1 GCA_004556155.1 Clostridiales bacterium | reverse complement strand
GTTGGTAATTATTTCCTATCCATACTGAATCCAACCATCAATTTTCTGGTAAATGACATTCTTTCAATTCCCACTGTCGGTACTTGCAAAAGCGCAGAAAAAATCAACGGTCTTGTTAAACAAGAAATTCAGCTTTCAAAAACAGACTGGGATTCCTTTGAAACCAGTTGGGACTTCAAAAAACATCCAATGATTTGAGGTAAATAAAATGGAAAAGAATGAAGCAATGAATAATTACTTGCACGAATGCTGTGAAACCAAGGTTCAATTAATACCTCAAAATGTTTCGCTGTTGGATAGTCCTTTTTCCGCAGATGAAATTGCTTTGGTGTGGGACTTCTACGTATCACATGCTCCTATACGAAAAAATCAAGACGAAAAAGGCGAAGAATTTGGCCTTCGCTGTTTAGTTGATTATGGATGGAAAGGTGTCGCAGGTCTTTCTTCATTAGAAAGGCACTTAATTCGATCTGCAAACTTAAAAAATATCGTTGTAATTAAAGCATCAGGAATTAAAGAAACACTAGCCGCCATGAATCTCTCTGATAAAATCTGTTGTAAACACCCTCGTGCGGTTATATTGCAAGAGCATACTATTAAACTTGAAGAAACTGGGAAAGTCAATATAACTGCAAATGAGACAAGAATGGTCTGTTTATTCCGTCATATACGCAATTCATTAGCTCACAATAGAATTTACTTTTTTGAAAACGGAAGTATGATTTTATTAGAAGATATAAGTAACAGTATAATAACTGCGAGAATTCTCATTCCCACTCACTGCTTAATTGATTGGATAAGAGCAGTAGATAAGGATTGTAAGTTTTATACACAAAAAAATGCACCATGTATAGAAAGCACAGCCACGATAGCTTCATAAATCGTATTTGCTTTTATTTAGCAGAAGGAGAAGATATAGATGAGCATTCCAAAAATCAAAACAGTTACGAACTCTATATGGACGAGAAAGGATAAGGTTATCTCCGATTTGGACGTTGATCTTAATCAGATTATTGTCACTTTTGATGTTGACAGAAAACTGCCCTTAAGAATACGAGTTAATCGCGTGGAGTTGAAAAACGATCTTGGAGACATATTGCCCTACAATGATGGTAACAAGAATGAAACACTTCACGGATTAATTAATGTTCCCGAATTGTATTTGTGCTTTAATCTAGATGAATGCTTATTATCCGATGGAGCAACCTTCACCATTGTAATGCAAGACATCCCAACAGGTAGAAACGAAAAACACGAATTCCTTCTCTCTCAAGGTGAATGGATTGAAAAAGATGGAGGTTCTGCGCCATGTCCCGCCTAATTTCCGATAAATACCGCGCTGTTCAGCAGGAATACCTGCAGCGCTTCAATCAGCTGCGCGCCAACGAGGAGGAGCTGAACCGCATCTTCATCGATATCTACGGCCTGCAGGGGGAGCTGACCCCAGACGTGGCCGAAAAGGACGTGACGGTGTACCGCATCATCGATCAGCCCGACGCCGAGCAGCGCAAAATGCCCTATGTGCTGAGCATGCGGGATGAAATTGTCAGCCTGCTTTCCTACATGGTGGGCTGCATGCTGGGCCGCTACAGCCCGTATGTGGACGGGCTGCTGTACGCCGGGGGCGAGTGGCGCTATGACGCCGTCTGCGCACGCATTGCCCAGGGCGCCGGGGCGTGCGATTTTTATGATCCCGCGCTGGGGCTGTTTTTGCCCGATCACGACGGCATTGTGCCCGTAACGGACGACGATTACCTGCCCGACGACATTGTAACCCGCACGGCGGAGTTTGTGCGCAAGGTGTACGGCGCGGATACGCTGGAGGAAAACCTGCGCTTTATCGCCGACGCGCTGGGCGGCAAGGGCGACTCCCCCCGGCAGGTAATCCGCAATTATTACCTGCATGATTTCTATACGGATCACCTGAAAACCTACCAGAAGCGGCCGATCTACTGGCAGTTTGACGCAGGCAAGCAGGATAGCTTCAAGTGCCTGATGTACCTGCACCGCTACGACCGGGATACCGTGGCGCGCGTGCGCACGGACTATGTGCATGAAATTCAGGAGCGGCTGCGCACCCAGCTGAGCGGCGCGCAGAAGGCCCTGGAAACCGCCGAGGGGCGTGCGCGTGTGAACGCCTCCAAGCGCGCGCAGAAGCTGGAAAAGCAGCTGGCAGAGCTGAATAAATATGAGGAAATTGTACATCACTACGCCGACATGCGCCTGCCGCTGGACCTGGACGACGGCGTGAAGGTGAACTACGGCAAGCTGGCCGATATGCTGACCAAGATCAAGTAAAGGAACGATTAAAGTGAAGGATACGCTCAATGCGCGCTTCCGCGCCCCGCTGGCGGATTATTACAAGCGCAGGATCATCATCTGGAAGGACGAGGCGGGCGAATTTGCCGATACGGTGGCCGAGCTGCAGCTGGATAACGCGCGCATCCTGACCATGCGCAGGGACGCGATGTTTGAAATCCGCAAGCAGATCGAGGTGGATTACGCGGACGAAAACCTGCTGATCTACTGCCCCATGGGCTTTGAGCGCATGCAGGATAACTGGCTGCTGGATGTGTTTTTATACAGCGAGGAATTCCGGGCGGATTACTGGTCGCTGGTGTTCTCGGAGCTGAACGTGCAGAACCTGCGCCCCGTGCGGGAATACGCCAGGACGATTGCGAAGTTCTTTGCCAGCAAGGAACGCCGGGCGCAGCTGCACTCCCTGAAGCCCGCCTACGCCAACGAGCAGGAGCTGCAGACGGGCGTTTTCTGCGTGCTTGCCGGCATAAAGAGCTACGGCCTGTCCCAGGTGGTGCGGGCGGTATTGGCCTGCGACCCCGAGGAGGAAAACCCCGTGCTGGCGGCGATTGCCAGGTTTTGCGGGGCGGCGGCCTTCTGGCAGGCCTGCGCGGACGCCTACGGCTACAAGGGCGCGGAGGATATCGATCGCCTGGCGTGCCATCTGCTGGCAACAGCATGCCTGAACGCCTCAGACGCCGCAGCGCTGCCCGGCCTGCCTGCCGATGCATCGCGCGCGCTGCCTGCCTATGGCTTCTTTGTGGATTGGCTGCGCGCAGACCGCGAGGGGCTGATGAACCTTTGCCAGCGTGTGGAGGCGCGGTTTGACATCGTATCCCTGCTGTCGCGCCTGGGCCGCGACGCGCTGCTGCATATGAGCGTGTTTCCAGCGGCAGATCGCCTGCTGCTGGAGGGTGCGCTGACCAGCTTTGCCGAGGGCCGGCTGAACCTGGACGATACCGAAGCGCTGCTGCGCGCGCGGCAGGATCAGCCCTGGGCGGCGGATTACGCGCCGTATTACGCCGCAGTCCGGGCGCTGACGGATATGCAGCGCTTCTGCCTGGCCTATCGCAGCGGCTTCCATTATACGTCGCTGCGCGACCTGTGGGACGCCTATTGCAGGGAGCTGTACCGCATGGATCAGCACTACCGGAGCTTTTGCTGCATGTATGATCAGGCTCTGGCCCTGGGCGCAATGGCGCTGGAGGATGCGCTGAAGGCTGCGGCCGACATGGCTGAGCGTATGTACAAAAACAGCTATTTGGATGAAATAAACCGCACCTGGACGCAGCTTTTTGCCCAGCAGGGGCTGCAGGAGCTTGCCGCTCTCCCCCAGCAGCGGCACTTCTACCGCGATCAGATCGCCAAGGCGGACAGCCGCATATACGTTATCATTTCCGACGGCCTGCGCTACGAGACCGCCCAGTCTCTGTCCGCACAGCTGACCGGTCGGCTGGGCGGCAATACGGAATGCACGGGCATGGTGGGCACGCTGCCCAGCGTTACGCCGGTTGGCATGGCCGCGCTTTTGCCCCATCGCCGCCTTGAAATGGACGACAGCCTGAAAATCCGCTGCGACGGCAGAGGCACAGAGGCCCCAGACCGTGAAGCGGTGCTCCGCGCGGCCTGCGCCGAAAGCACGGCGCTGGATTACGCGGCCTTCCGTCAATGCAGCAAGGCCCAGCGCGGCGAGCTGGTGAAGGGCAGAAAGGTCGTCTATATCTATCACGATACGATCGACCAGACCGGCGAGGGCGGCGGCAATGTGCCGCAGGCCTGCGAAACCGCCGTCAGCGAGCTGACGCAGCTGATGCGCATCCTGGTAAACGAGCTGAACGCCGCAAGCGTGCTGATTACCTCGGACCATGGCTTTCTCTATACCCGCTCCCCGCTGGCCGAATACGATAAAACCGGCAAGGAGCTGCTCAGCGGCGAGCTTCTGGAATACAAGCGCAGGTACGCCGTCGTGCGCGGCGCGCAGGCGCTGCCGCATACCCCTGCAATCACGCTGGAGGCCCTGGGCCGCGCCGATCTGCAGGCTGCATTCCCGCCGGGCTGCCTGCGCTTCCGCCTGCAGGGCGGGGGCTCCAGCTACGTGCATGGCGGCCCATCCCTGCAGGAAATGGTCGTTCCGCTGATCCGCTACCAGAACAAACGGGCGGGCCAGAAGGGCTATACGGCCATCACCAAGGCCGAGGTCATGCTGCTGGGCGAAAGCCGCAGGATCAGCAACAATTTCTTTACGCTGAATTTTTATCAAAAGCAGCCCTGCGCGGGCAAGGTGCAGCCGCGCACTGTGCTGGCCTGGTTTGAGGACGCCGAAGGCCGCCCCATCAGCGACGAGCATCAGCTGGTCTGCGATCTGACGGCAAAGGAAGATAACCTGCGCACCATGCGCATCACCTTCCGCCTGCTGGGCAGCGGCTACGACCGAAACGCCGCGTATAACCTGGTGCTGCGCGATAAGGACGACCGCGCCGAAATTGCGCGCATCCCCTTCCGGATCGATATCGTTTTTGAAAACGATTTTGGGTTTTAAGGCGGTGAAGCACAATGCCATTCCATAAAAAACAGATCGTATACCGGCGCGGCAAGGATTTCTATACCAAAACCTATTACGAAAAACCCAAGCCCATCCATAACCCCTCGCTGCGTGCCGCCGGCATGCTGATCGGCGCGTATATCCTGAGCGGGTTAACGCCGGAAAAGAAAAAACGCCGTTACAGGCTCAGCGGCCAGCCTGTCCTGCCGCCTGCAAGAATAGAAGAACCCGAACGGACTTTTGATTATACTGGAGGATCGACCATGGACGCCCTGGACCAAAAAATTGTAAGCAGCTTTCCTGGAAAAATCGTGCGCAAGGATCTGACCGCCATGCTCAAGCGCGGCGCAAACGTGCCCACCTTTGTGCTGGAATACCTGCTGGGCATTTACTGCGCGACGGACGATGAAGCGGCGATTGCTGTTGGCATTGATAAAATCCGCAATATCCTTGCAGAAAACTATGTGCGCCCCGAGGAAAGCGAGAAGATCAAATCGCTGATCCGCGAGCGCGGCGAATATACTGTTATCGATAAAATCTCCGCCCACTTAAACGAGTATGAGGATTATTACGTTGCAAAATTTGCCAACCTGGAAATTGAGCCGTTTGTTATTCAGAGCGAATATGCGGTTCAGTACACCAAAATCCTCATGGGCGGCATCTGGTGCATCGCCCGCATCTCCTATACCTATAAGGATGATTCCTTTGACGATGAAAAGCGCAAAAAGAAGAAGCGCGGCCCGGAGGATTCCCCCTTCCGTATCGCCAGCCTGAAGCCCATCCAGCTGCCGAATCTGGACCTGGACGAGGTGATCTCGCAGCGCGCAAACTTCACCACCCAGGAGTGGATGGACATGCTGCTGCGCACCGAGGGCATGGAGCCTGCTGCTCTGTCGGAAAAGGAAAAATTGCACTTTCTGGAGCGCATGGTTCCGCTGGTGGAGCACAACTACAACCTGTGCGAGCTGGGTCCCCGCGGTACCGGCAAAAGCCACCTTTATAAAGAAATATCGCCCTATTCCATCCTGATCAGCGGCGGTAAAACTAGCGCCGCAAACCTGTTCTATTCCCTTAGCCTGCAGCGCGTCGGCCTGGTCGGCCATTGGGATTGCATCGCCTTTGACGAGGTGGCGGGCATGCACTTCCGCGATACGGACGCTATCCAGATCATGAAGGATTACATGGCCTCCGGCTCCTTCGCCCGCGGGCGCGATCTGATCAACGCGGACGCATCCATGGTATTCGTGGGCAACATCAACGATACGGTGCAGAATCTGCTCAAGATCACGCATCTGTTCAGCCCCTTCCCGCCGGAATTCAACAACGACAGCGCGTTCTTTGACCGCATGCATTACTACCTGCCGGGCTGGGAAATCCCCAAGCTGCGCTCCGAGCTGCTGACGGAAAAATACGGCCTGATTACCGACTGCCTGGCGGAATATACGCGCGGCATGCGCCGGCTGGACTGCACGCACCTGCTGGATCAGTATTTTCATCTGAACGGCAAGTTCAACAAGCGCGATGAAATCGCCGTGCGCAAAACCATGTCCGGCTTGATCAAGCTCCTGTTCCCCGATCAGAACATCACCCGCGATGAAATGGAAGCGCTGCTCAAATATGCCATCGAGGGCCGCCGTCGGGTAAAGGAGCAGCTTAAAACAATGGCTGGAACCGAGTTTGCCGATACCGAGCTGGGCTATTGCGATGAAAACGGCCATGAATACATCGTCGGCGTGCCCGAGCAAAGCGACGAAACGCTGATTTCTTCCCAGAAGCTGCCCTCCGGCCATGTGTTTGCCGTGGGCGCGTCCATTGCGGATGATGAGATGGCGGTTTACCGTCTGGAAAACAAGGCCGTTCGCGGCAGCGGCAAGTTTGAAACGCAGGGCGCCGGCGGCAGCAATAAGGTGCGCGAAAGCATGAACGCCGCATGGATTTACTTTCAGAATAACGCCAAGAAGATACTGCCCGGCGCAAGGCTGATCAGCAACGACTACCTGCTCTATTATAACGATCTGCAGGAGCAGTCGCCCAGCGCGGGCGTTTCCCTGGCCGAATGGGTGGGCCTTTGCAGCGCGCTGCTGGATAAGCCCGTTATGGCTGCGACGGCCATTGTGGGCGAAATCAAGCTGTCCGGCTCCATGGGCGAGGTGCGCCATCTGGAAAGCGTCATCCGCGTAGCCAAGAACGCCGGGGCGCGCCGCATCCTGCTGCCGATGCAGTGCATGGCGGATGTAGTAAAAATCCCCAGCGAGCTGCTGGCGACAGTGCAGCCTTTGTTCTACATGGACGCCATTGACGCAGCCAAAAAAGCGCTGGACATTTATTAAAGGAGGCGTGCAGCCATGGATTATTCCTGCCCCAAATGCAGCCGTGTTTTCTCCTGCGCGGAGGCGATTTCCTTTTGCCCCTTCTGCGGTACGGCCTATGCCTCGGCTCCCGGCGCAAGCGCGGTCTCAACCACGCGCATTGTAATCGGCTCCGACAGCGAGCGCGCTGTGCAGGAAAAATACTGGAATTTGACGCATGCCGAAATCAGCCTGGTTCTCTCCGCGCTGGAGGGCAGGCTGCCCAGCCACGAAGAATACACCTTGCGCCAGCTGAACGTGCGCGGATGGCTTATTTCTCAATCCAAACGCAGCAGCACGGCGCAGTTCAGGGGCGGATGCGACGCTTTTCTGGCAGAGATCACGCAGGCTTTTCAGTCGGGCCCTTCCGCAGAGCCGGCCGTCCCGCCCATCGACATCGATCAAATGGGCAAAGCCATGGACGATATCTGCCAGCAGCTGCTAAACGTCATCCGGCCGGAGGGCGATTTACCGCCGCTTCCCCAGCTTGCGTTCCAGCCGATAAACACCGCCGCCAAGCCGGATGATGCGCTCTCCGCCGCCTGCATGACGCTGCTTCAAACAATCGAGGCCATCAAGCCCCGGTTCTATCAGGTGCTGAACGAAAACGGCATCTTTACCGCCGCATCGATTGTATCCAGATCCGCCGGCGATGCGCGAGGAACCGATGTGCAATCCCTGGAAAAGCTCAGCCAGGAGCTTCAGTCGCTGGCGCAGCATGATTACGATCCGCTGTTCGGCGCAGGGTTTGAGGATTTTCTGGTTACCTTTATGATGAGCCTCGCCGCCCTTGCAACCGCCGCCAATACCCTGCACGGCTGGCTGAAATATGATGAAAACGAGCTTGCCAAAATCAATGCACTGAGCAGCTGCCGTGCCGCTTGGAGCATACTGCTGTATGAAACGCTGGATCAGCTGTATCAATCGCAGAGGGCGGATATGCTGTCCATCCAGCGCAGCGTCCGGCAGATATGCCTGGATTACGCCAAGACTGCGCCCGATATCGCGGACGAGGATGAATATGAATAAGGGCGCGCGCTGAGCGCCCCTCGCAATGCCATCCATACGTGGAAACAACAAAGCAAAAAGCTGCACAGGCTTGCCCCCAGGCACTCACGGCATACCGATCAGAATAAAGGAGGAGCTACTATGGCGAACGATTGCTACTTCGATATCTATTTCAGAGGAAAACGGGGAAACGTGATGCTTTTGTGCGATTCGGTTGCCACGTATCACGGCACAGAGCTTCTTTATGCCGCCGGCACGGACGAGCTGTACGAGGCGCACATTCAGGGCGTGTGCGCCTGGTCGGTCAACTACTGCGTAACGGACGAATGGTACGGCGCAGAGGTTGCGCAGGATTTGAACAAGCTTTCCGCAATCGAGCTGCGCAAATTGGCCCAGCAGTGCACCGGGTATTCCCTGTGCGCAAAATCCCGCGTGCTTCAATGCGACGTCATGGCGCACTATTGGTCCGAAGAGTCCGGATTTGATCACTTTGAGTATTATTGTAAAGGAAATTGCATTAAAAAGCGCAAAATCGCATATGATTCCAGCAATCTATTCGACTGGGAAACGATGGAATTCATTGGCCACGAGGGCGAATATGATGAATCAGAGCACAGCGAAGCTACTGCTCTTCTATATGCGTTGATGTATTCTGGCTATCAGCAGATAAACATACCTACAAATGAGCCCATTCACGATGATACCGCAAGTCTCGAAGATAAACGAGCTCCAAACACATTTATTGCTTCAGACGGAACTGAATACACTATTTCTATAGATACACCCGATGATAACGAAACAGCCCCTCCGCTTGAGATTACCGATAAAGCCATTCTAAACGACGCTGTTGACCTAACCATCCCAGATGGAATAACCTGCATAAAAAAAACGATAGACGGAAAATGCTCTTTTCATTTTAGCTTGAACCAACAGCAAGCCGACAGTTCAGACGATACTGACCTTACCTTCTCGTTTAGCGTACAGGAAGATGACGAAACACCGGAAAGCTCTTCCCGCAGTGGCATAGGCTTGATAAATCACCTTATTAAATGCACTCACATAACAAATTATATCAAAATATACGGCGAATGTCCTGCCCTTGTTTTAGTGAAGAAGGTCCCGATATACATAGGCAAGAAAAAAATTAGCAAAGCATTTATTATTGGCAGCTATATCCCTTTTAGCAAGGGAAAATATGCTTCTTTGTGCGCAAGCAATTTGGGGTTTATTGACAAATATGAAAAAAGCCTGCCTATCTTCAGCATGCTGCTGCAGCTTTTGAAGGGAATAAGCGTTCATGGTCAAGAGCTTTCCCTTGATGATCTCACGGCAGAGGAAATGGCAAATAAGCTAAAACCGACCTTCACCGGTAGAGAAAAAGGTGGATTATTTATTGAAGTCAAGCTTGACGAGAAAAAAATATCTCCCCCTCAAAGCCCCTCGATCATCGGAAAAGAAGACTCTTCCCTTTCCTTCAATCATAGCTTGGACAATATTGCCAACAGCAATGCGCACGGCCCCATCATCGATTCCATCCGAGCCGATCGCCAGCTTTACCTGGAAAGGCAGGAAAACGAGGCCCAGCTCAGGCAGGAATGGGAAAAGAAATATTCCTCTTATATCAGCGAGCATCCGAGCATCATCGTTTCCGAAAAGAAATTTGTTTTTGTCGGTTATTCCGCCTTCAATGAAAAAGAAGATCCCTTTGTCAAAAGAGTTGTTGAAAACGGCGGCCTGTACCGCTCCAAGGTTTCCGGCGTAACGGACTATCTGGTCATCGGCAACGGCCTCCCCGGCGAATCAAAGATCAAGGCCGCCATCGAGCAGCAAAAGGCCGGCAAGCCCATTCAGATCATCCGCCAACAGGCCCTGGAGGACTTTCTGGATGGCAAAGCGCCGTCGGATGATGACGATGATGCGGACGAAACCCCATTTACTGATGACGTTGTCGCGGACGAGACCCCGCTTGCTGATGACGACGCCGCCCTGGATACGGACGATACGCCCCTGACCGCCGAGGATATCGCAAGCATCAGCCCGGAGGCGCGCAAAGAAATTCTGAATGCATTAGAGCAGGCACGCAGCGCGGCCGCGCAAACCAGGGAAAACGCGCAGCGCTATGCCGACGTGAAGAGCATGCAGGAGAAAATGCAGCAGGAAAAGGAGCAGAACCTGCAGGAGGCGCGCGAAAACGCCAGGATCGATCCCGAAACGGACGAGGCCTGCATGTTTATCACGCTGTCCAATATCGCCGCGCTGAGCATGGAGCAGGAATACCAGACCGCCGAGGACTTCTTTGAGTCCTTCGGCGAGGACTACCCGGCGTATGATCAGGCCGCGCTGTGGCAGCTGCGCAACCAGGTGCAGGAAAAAATGAAAAACGCCGTTAATCGCCAGACCTATATCCATCGGTTTATGCAGCTGCCTGTGGAGGATCGCTTCAGTTGGACGACACGCTCCTGCTTTGACATCGCTTACATCTTTGACGTAGGCGAAAAATATGAGAAGGCTATCTCAATCGGCCAGAAATGGATAACCAGCACCGAGATGCCGGAGTTCCAGCGCCTGTGCCAGCAGGATATGGACGAAATGCGCGAGAGCCTGCGCTCGCAGTTTGCCGCCCTGTGTGAGGATTGGCTTTACTGGCCCCGCGCAAAGGCCTTGCTGTATGTGGAATACCGGGATGCGCCCTCCCCCTATGATGACACTACCCTCTCCTGCACCGTTGACGGCAAGGTCGTCACGCTGTGCCTGCGCTCCAGCGGAACTGCCTTCGCCGAGCTAGCCACGCAGGTACTGAACTACTACGCCTGGTTCTGGAGCGTTCCGATCAAGGAAATCTGGCTGACCGCCTACAAGAACCGCTTTGACGCCAACGGCCGCCCGCTGCAGGATCAGTATGTGGAAAATGTAGACGATCGCTCGGACAACACATCCCTTTATCTATGCCAGGCGCTGGACAGCCTGGACATCGATTACAGCAGCGCGCCGTCCTCGTCCATCGGCATGCAGAATTCCGGCACGGCCAGCTATCGCATGAGCGCCGTCCCGGATGAAGCGCCCGCGCCTGTCCGCAAAAAGGAGGGCTGCTATATCGCCACCGCCGTGTACGGCTCCTACGATGCGCCGCAGGTGCTGACGCTGCGCCGCTTCCGCGATCAGCAGCTGAAAAAGACAGCCCTCGGCCGCCTGTTTATCCGCGTCTATTATCGCCTGAGCCCGCCCGCCGCCGCCAGGCTGCGCAATGCCAGGCATGTCAACCGCCTTGTGCGCAGGTGTCTGGATCGCTGGGTGCAGCATCTGGAACAGCGTCAATGATACGTTTATCAGACAGCAAAGGAGGAATGCCCCGCCGAAATCACTCCCGCTCAACCCGGACTGCATGACAGCTGCCACACAAAATGAGGAGGAAGAAAGATGATTTACATTACCGAAGTTAGCATTGAAGACGGCGTTTTGAAAAAGGTTATTTGCAATAATATCCAAGACGATAACAGCGAAGAGATAACCATAATCGTTCCGGAATCCGTAAAGGAGATTGCCGATGACTCTTTTGGTGCTAATTATAATTTCAGGAGTGTCGTAAGCATTCATCTGCCTAAGACTGTGGAAAAATTCTCCGCCGAGGCATTCTATTGTTACATGACCGACTTTCCGAAGTTGGCCAGCATTGAGGTAGACCCTGAAAACCCATTCTATCAATCCATAGACGGTGTACTCTACAGCAAGGCGGGAGATACCCTGATCCACTGCCCGCACACCCGGACAAGCCTGCATATTCCGGAAGGCGTAACAGCAATCGACGTTTCTGCCTTTAGACGTTGTCAGGAGTTGGCGGAGATCGTATTGCCTGCAACCCTGAGTACAATCAGAAAGAGAGCTTTCTATTGCTGTGAATCGCTTGCAAATCTTGTTATTCCAGAAGGCGTTATCTCGATTGGCGAAGAAGCCTTTAGCAACTGCAAGGCTCTGAAAGAAGTAACACTTCCCAGCAGTCTAAAAGAGATTAGCCCTTTCGCCTTTTCTGACTGTGCATCACTTACAAAGATTGTCATTCCAGAAGGCGTTACCTCGATTGGTGATTCAGCCTTTAGCGGCTGTTCTTCTCTAACAGAGGTAACTCTTCCCAAGAGCCTGACTGTACTTGGCGAAAGAGCCTTTGCTTATTGTCCATCTCTTTTAAGTCCAATTACAAAGAATCCTTTCGAGCCCAAAAAGCCAATGAAGTACGTTTCCGATTGCTTTGATGTCGAATACGACGTTTTAACACAAGTTTTGCTCACATCACCGAATCCGGATGGTGCTGAAGAAACGCTCGTGGTTCCAGCATCTGTAGAGAAAATTGCCCCATACGCTTTCTCCTACGATGGCAGCTCGTATTATACAAGGCCGTCCGAGCGTCGCGATCTCAAAAACGTTGTAAGCATTCATCTGCCCAAATCTGTGAAAAAAATCTCTTCAGACGCATTTGGTCAATACCTTACCCTCCCGAAGCTGTCCAGCATCGAAGTAGACCCGGAAAACCCTTGCTATCAGTCCATTGACGGCGTACTCTATAGCAGAGCGGGCGATACCCTGATCCGCTGCCCTCATACCAAGACAAGCCATCATATTCCGGAAGGAGTAATAACAATCGCTGATTCTGCCCTGCGCGGCTGCAATTTGACAGAAGTAACGCTTCCCCAAAGTCTGAAAACAATCGAAGCGCGTGCCTTTGCAAGCTGTAAGTATCTGACAAAGCTTGTTATTCCAGATGGCGTAACTTCGATTGGCGAAGACGCATTTATGGCCAGTTGTCTGACAGATATAACACTTTCCAAAAGCCTGAAAGCAATCGAAGCGTGGACCTTTTGTGATTGCAACATTCTGAAAAAGGTTGCCATTCCGGAAGGCGTAACCTCAATTGGCGAAAAGGCTTTTCTCAACTGCGATGCTCTGGCCGAAGTAACACTTCCCAACAGCCTGAAAACAATTGGAATTGAAGCTTTTTATGAATGTCATTCTCTTCAAAAGCTTGTTATCCCTGAGGGGGTAACTTCGATTGGCAAAGAAGCCTTTTACCGCAGCGGCTTGACCAATCTCACCCTGCTCTGCGCGGAGCTGAATACTTTCGACCATGCATTTGACGAGTGCAAGCGGTTGAGCAAGGTCACGCTTCCTGATGGCTTAAGAATGATAGATGCCGGTGCTTTTGTGATGTGTGAAAGCCTGGAAAGCATTGTTCTGCCCAAGAGCATACAGAAAATCGCCGAATCAGCCTTTTATTTCTGTAGTAGTTTGCCAAGCATTGTCCTGCCGGATGGAGTAAAGGAGATCGAGCCGTGCGCATTTGTCGCCTGTAGTAGCCTGACTGAACTTTCTATTCCTGAAAGCGTC
Organism: Clostridiales bacterium; assembly: GCA_004556155.1. GTDB lineage: Bacteria > Bacillota > Clostridia > Christensenellales > Aristaeellaceae > SFMI01. The sequence goes on along the minus strand of SFIM01000023.1, from coordinate 23,380 downwards.
TCAGTGATTGGAAAAGGCGTCATCGCTGCTTGCAAGGCCTTGAAACACATCACCCTCCATAATGCACAGGGGCAATATCTTACCAGCATGCTGCACGACCGTCGTCTTTATTATCTAGCGGATAATTTGTTTAATGCCGACCCGCCCATTGTGCACATTGAAGATATTACCGCACTCACCGCCAAGTACCGCGTATACGCGGCCATCGGCTTTGCGCTGGATCACCGCGACTGCACTGATGAAAACGGAGAGAAATACCTGAAATACATCAAGGCAAACGCCGTCAGGCTGGCAAGCGCCGCCGTTGAATACCGCGAGCTGTTTGACCTGATGCTGCGCGAGCAGTTGATTGCCGCAAAGGATCTGGAAGCGTTCTCAGCCGTAATCCAGGCCAGCGGGCAGGCTGATCTGATTGCCGCCCTTCAGGCCTATGCCGAGCAGCTTCCCGCGCCCAAAAAGAGAAAGCAGTAAAGCTGCTGTCACGAATGGAGGATAGAATTATGAAGGAACTGAACATGCGCGAGCTGTGCATATCCAATCCGATGGCGGCGCGCAGGCTGCAGAACCTGTGCAAAAAGCTGGAGGCTGCCTACCCGGATAAGAAGGTATCGGGCCTGGGATCGCAGCACAATCACTGGTATGAGGATCTGAGCGCGCTTGTGAAGGAGCTGGGCTATACCGACCGGGCGGAGCTGCTGGCAGCCTGCGGCTTTGAATACGTAAAAAGCCTGGGCGGACGGCCAAGCGATACGTCGGATAATTACCTGAACGAGCTGAAAAAGCGCTATCCCAACGGCGCAAGCTTTGCCAGCCTGACTGAGCTGGTAGCGGCTAACCCCGACCTTGCGGGCAAAACCAAAACCATGACGAACACCGCCCAGAAGCTGTACGGCATGTCGCTAAGCAATTATCTGGCTGAAAATGGGCTTATGCAAGGCAAACAAGCAATCCTTGAGCAAAGGAAGACGGAAGCCCTTGAGAAGAAGCTGACCACGCTGGACAAGATTGAGGCCCAACGACAAGCCAGAATAGCGCTGGAAGAAAGACGCCGCGCAATCGCCATCGAGGAAGACGCGGACATTGTGTTTGAGCGCCATGGGTTTGTAATCGATACAGCCTTCGGCAGCTTGACGAATATTATCATCACTGAAATCAGACGGTGCCACGGCAGGGTCTATACGCACTTTTCCGATCAGGTCAGCTATTTTGTAATCAGTGAAAACAAAAATGTCGATCCCATTCTTTTCAATGAATATGACAAGGTGACAACCAACACAGGCGCTCAGGTGCACGTCATTTCCCTGCAGCAGCTTCAGCGTGCATGGTACGCTTACAATCGCGATCACAATCTGCGCGCAGGCTACTACAAGGATAACTTCTTCCTTACCGCTTGGGAAAAAGGCGCGGAGCCGCGAGACCCCTCAACCGTCTACACCCAGGAGCAGCTTGCATTGATCAACGCTGCCGCCGCCCAGCGGTCGGCAGATTACGTCCACCCTGCGTCTGCGCTGGACATCCTGCTTGATCGCCATACCCCCATTCAGATTAAGGATGTTCGCTTTATCTGGACTTCATTTTCATGCACTTCCATCGTTAAGGAGCATATTGACAAAAGCATAACGGACATGGGCGGCGTATGGGAACAGAATAAGGACTGGAACGCAAAGCCTATTGATCGGGAATACTGCGTCATCTTTGCTTCACATGAAAATGATGTTCATATGACAAGCCTTGATACGATCATCCAGCAGATGAAGATCGGCTATAAGATTCGCCCGGTCACTGTGGATATGCTGCTTTCCGCCCTTCCGCCCTTACTGCATGAAAAGCAGCAGGGACAATGGCTCAAGCAGCCGCTTACACCCGAGGAATACAGCCGGATGAAGCCAAAGTCGGATTCTCCCTTGTGCAGCCTTTCGTACAGATTACCTTGTCTGCATGGCACGACATACGCTCCTTTGCACTGCCGCGGCCGAATTGAAGATATCTATGCGCTGATGAGCGTATACCCAATTCGAGACGACTCCTTGGCCGATCTTGGCAATGGCGTTGCGGCGGCAATTGTCCGGAGGGCCGACATGGCTATTTTTAAGCGCTTCCCCAATCTGCGCTTCACAGGCTTCGGCTTCCATGAGAATACAGGCTATGTTCTGTATTCTGAAAGCGGCTATGGCGAAATCACCGATGTTAAAAAACACTTTGCTCGTGAAGACGAGTCCTATGGGGTTGGCAACGATTTCATTTATGATGTAATGAAATACCACCGCTCAGTCGGCATCCTGTATGAGCACACAAATGAAATCCGATACGTCCATTATTTCTTCCCATTCAAAGAGCAGTGGGCGGACGACCGCTACTTTATTCAGGAACCCGACGGGCAGTTCTATCTGGAATCGCCCGTCAAGAGCGCAGAATAAGCCTTGCGCAGGGCTTTCCGGCCGCCAGTCTGCCTGTTATATCGCTGATGCAGGCTTTATCCTTGCCGCCCAACGGGCGGCATTTTTTATTCGCCGCGTTGCTTCTGGCACCGGCAGACGAAGGCGGCTGTGCGCAACACCCCGCATTCTATGACATTTGTATGGATTGCATGCATAGTAAAAATGCAAATTATGGTCTATATATATTTAGAAATACATGGAAAGCAGGGAGTTTGATGAAAGGCTCGTTTTTATTTTTATCCTGTCTGATGCTTTTGCTGGGTCTCTGCTCACTAGCAAGCGCCGAAGAAAGCGGCAGTTACACCTGATGTGCCAGAATCTGCGCGCGCCCAGCAGCAAGGATCTGGCGGATCCGGCGCTGTCCCCCGCGCATCGGTCGGAGCTGTTCAAAACGCTGCTGGCTCAATACGCGCCCGATGTGGTCGGCCTGCAGGAGGCCAAGGGCGTGTGGCAGGAACTGCTGGAAAGCTATCCCCAGGACACGGGCTACGGCTATACGGCGGCCGTCAAAATCAACCCCGACGCGCAGGGCTATACTGCGATCCTGTATAAGCAAAGCCGCTTTGAGCTGCTGAAGGAGGGCGTTTTCTGGCTGACGGATACGCCGGACATGCCCTCAGCATTGTGGACCGTTACATGCGCAACTGCACCTGGAAGCTGCTGCTGGATCAAGAGACGGAGCAGTCCGTATATGTATTCAGCACCCATCTGCACGATCCCATGGGCGCAGCCGCCGACGAGGTGCGCGCGCTGCAGACGCAGTATCTGCTTGCAAAAGCCGCGCAGGTCATGCAGGCACACCCCGAAGCTTCATCTCTGATCATGGGCGATTTCAACGCCCGGCCAGACAACGATCCGGCCTCCGCCTCGAAAAATTGCTATAATAAAGATCTGGAGACCCAGATAAACGCCGCGGGCTATCAGGATGCGCGCGTAGCGACGGAATACGGCGCGAAGGGCTCCGTCCATGGCTTTGGCAAGTATTCAGCCATTCTGGATTATCTGTTTGTAAGCGCCGATTTTCAAATTGAGGATTTTTCTGTGCTGGGTGAAAAAATCAACGGCGATTTTTACATGCGTGTGCTGGTATTAGGCGGATCCACGGCGGGCGTGCAGGCGGGGCATCAGGTTACGCTCTGCACGCCATATTACGCGCTGGGTGAGGATGCAGCAGGCAGCTGGGCCGTTCATTCCAAGGCGGGATGGGAAGCCTGGCGGCAGCGGCTGGGCTGCGCCATGACGTTTGGCGACCGCGAAACGGGCCGCACGCAAAATTACAGCCAGTGGCACATGTGCGACAGCGCGCACGCGGGTTATCAGCGGCTGGATCAGGGCACGCTGGACGATCCCGGCAAGGATAGCCTGTCCAAGGAGATTCAACGCTGCCTGCACGATCCGCACGGCCGCAGCTTCCACCCGGCCGGACGGCTGAGGCTTCTGCCCGCGCAGGATGCGACGCGCTATGCTCCCGTGCCGCTTCGCGCCCTGCTGCCCAGGGAAATCGATAACATGTTGGTACGCGGCAAGGCGTTGTCCATGGATCAGGATGCGCTCAACTACGCGCGGATGGCCCCGGACGTAATGTGCGTGGGCTACCTTGCCGGACGCGTCGCCGGGATGTGAGTAAAGCAGCAATGCGCCGCGCGGGCGCGATTGTGCCCGTCGCCCCCGTACCCGTGCAGGATACGGCGCTGCACATTGCCTGCGGCGACGAGCGCGGCTTTGCCCAGGCGGTGCTGACCAACGACGCCGCTGTCCTCGCCGCCCTGCCGCCTTTTGAACAGGCGGGCGCGCTGAGCAATCGTCTGCTGGCGGATAAAACGCGCCTGTGGTTTGGCGATATCAGCGGCGCGCAGCGCTGCACGGAAACGCTTGAACAGCTGTGCGAACGTCTGCGTGGATATGCGTATATTGACCGCCAGGGCAAGGACGGTGTGGTGCGCGCCGGGCTGGTTGGCCCGCTGGATGGATTACTGGCTTGCCATTCAGCTTTGCGTGCTGCTGTCCAAGGCCCATTACGCGCCTGCGCAGCCTGCCATCCTCGCCTTTCTGCGGAATACGAGCATTAAGGACGCATGGACAAATGCGATTTTGAGCTGCTTCTGCGCCGTCCGCTGCGGGAAATCCAGGGACGGCTCCTTTCGCTGATGCATGCGGGCCGCATCCCTCATTTTCTTCATTTCGCTCTCGGAGGCCCGGTAACAGACGAAGCCACCTACCGCGCACAGCACGGCAAAAACCTGCGCGCGCTGGAAAACGGCTTTTATGAACCGCTGCCGCCCGTTTTCCCCACGCAGGAAACCGCTCTTTCCGTTCTACCACCCGCGCAGAGCAGCGCGTGGCTGCGGGATATCCTGGCGCTGGGATTGAGCATCGCCCCAATTCAAGCCTATATCCGGGAACGGGTTGTACCCTTTCTGCTGAGCACACGCACAGCGCCCGCGCAGGCGCGCGCCCTTTTTGAGCATCTGCTACAACGGCAGGAGGCAGACTATGCTTCCCGCGCGGATGCAGATGTATACGCGCGCATGCGCTGCGTCGCTTGAATCCCTGCTGGACGTATATCTGGAACGCTTGGAAGCGTGGCCGTCAACCAATCGGGCTACGGCTATCTGGTTGACGAGGCCATCCGCTGCATGGAGGAACGCCTCCACGAAAGCTCGCTGTCGCTGCAGGAGGTTTCCGACTATGTGCATTTAAGCCCCGGCTACCTGTCCAAAAAGCTCAAGGAGAGCACCGGGCTTTCGTTCCAGGAACTGCTGATTAAAATGCGCATGGAGCGCGCGGCGGCCCTGCTGCGGGATGGGCACATGCTGGTATATGAAGCAGCGGAGCGGCTGGGCTATCAAAGCTACCGCTCCTTTTCCGCCGCGTTTGAAAAATACTATCACTGCAATCCGAAAAAGTTTAAGGGATGAAGGCGATGCGTATCCGCCGTTCTCTGCTGGTTCGTGCGCTGGCGCTGATGCTGGCGGTCTTTATGCTGCTGTTTGCCTGCCTGTTCGCGCTTTTATACCGCTCTGTGCGCGATACGGTGCGCACGCAGGAATTGCAAAACGCTTCTACACGGCTGGAAATGTTTCGAGCCTACCTGGATCTGTCGCTGGATAACGGGCGCAACACCATCTATCAGTTTATGCAAAGCGGCCTGATGAGCAGCGACGAGCAGGATAAAATACAGGCTTACTTTCAACGCTATTCTGAAACAAACAGCGTCATCAGCGTAGAATTTCTTTTAGAGGGCGACCGTGTGCTGGCCATCGACCAGCCGCTATTGCTTAACAGCATGACTGCGGACAGCGCCTTCTTTTATTCCCAGGCGCAGCACAACCGGCTGGTCATCTCCGCCCCCTACTATTCTCTCCTCGCCACCGGGCGGGTGGTGGCGCTGATCCGCTCCATCCTGGTGCAGTGCAGCCGTTACAGCAGTCAATGGAGCATCTATTATCTGATCCGCGCGGAGGAATTCTACGCGCGCATCAACGCTGCCATTCGCCAGTATGTCATCCTGATTGAGGACAGCGGCCGCGGCATGACACGCGAACATGTTGAAAGGATATTCTCCGATACAGTGAAAAACGCCGTCAAGAACGATGGCCGCGGCATGGTTTCTATTGGCTTGCAAAACGTCCGGCAGCGCATCGAGCAGTTCTATGGCTCCGGTTGCAGCCTGTATGTCCGTTCCCGCGAGGGCATCGGCACCACGGTTGAAGTGATCATCCGCAACAAGCAGAAAACAGATGGTGCAGCCGCGCAGGAAGGATAAGCGCAGCGCTTGCCCTACCGATCAAAACCAACTTAATAATACAGATTTCTAAACCAGTTAACAGCCTCCAGCCAGGATGTGCGCACCATCATGCCGCTGGCAAAGGGATAGAACACGGCGAACATCGCGGCGACAATCAGCAGGTAGGCGCTCACCAGCGCCAGGCTCCAGCGGTCGGCGCGCTTCTGGGCAATCCTTTCCCTCTCCGCTCCTGCCCGCTGACCAGCATAAGCCATAAACCAGCCGCTCAACTGCTCCAACACATAGGCCGTGCACAGAATGATAAACGGTACGCTGGGGAAATAGTGGTAAATATACGTTCCGCGCGGCACCCCGATCCAGAGCAGGTACTGCGCGCAGAAGCAGATCAGCAGCAGCGCCGGGCGCGCATCCCGCTCCCCCTGCGGGGCCAAGGGAGAAATGCGCTCCCGATATCCGTGGCACAACACTGGAATCGCCTGATGCTTAACCCAGGCGTACAGCACCGTCAGCAGCGCCGCAAAGCCTACCCACCACACCGTGTAGTTGCCAAAGGCCCAGATGGCATAGGCATAGCCTGCCGGGGTATAGCGGTCGTCGGCATAGTACATGGGAATCTCGGAAAGCGGCCACCGATACCAGGGCGCGTAATAAGGATGATCCATGCCCCGCCCAGGCTCGCTGTGATACCAAAGCATATACTCAGCCGCGTCCACAATGCGCTTGAGGGTAACGCCGCCGCTGGGCGCAAAGTAAGGAATATAAGAGCAATAATAGATGGCCGCCGGCACCAGCACAAAGAAAATCAGGCAGCTGGCAATCGTAATCAGCAGGCGCTTATCGCCGCTTTTTGCCGCGGCGGCAGCCAGGGGATCCCGCTCGACAGGGTCAGTCGCCTTTGCCTCACGCACGGCCTTCCACCTGCGCCAGATGCCAAAGAAAAAGATTGCCGCCAGGCCCAGGCCCGCAAAGCAGCCCGTCCACTTGCTTGCCACCGCCAGACCCATGCATGCGCCCGACAAGACCAAGGGAATCATGGTATACGCAAGCTTTTTCCCAAAGAAATCCGTATAGAACCACCGCAGCATAAAGTATACCGACCAAATAATAAACAGCACCACAAAGCTGTCAATGGTAGCGATGCGCGTCTGGGTAAAGTGCAGGGTATCAAACGCCAGGCACAGGCAGGTCAGGATGGCGTAGCGCCGCTTTTTGAAGAGCAACCGCCCCAGCAGATACATGCCGGGCAGCATCAGCACGCCGCAGGCTGCCCCCGCAAAGCGCCAGCCAAAGGGCGTCATGCCAAATATGCTGATAGCCCAGCTCATCATCACCTTGCCCAGCGGCGGATGCGAAATCTCGTAGGGCTGCAGGCCATGCGAATGCTCATAGCCGGTGCGGGCATGGTAGATCTCGTCAAAGTACATGCCGTTGTACCAGCTGGGCTCGCCGGACAGCGTGTCCGGCTCATCCACCAATGCGGAAGCATCGCGTCCGGCGGAATCCACCGCCGTAACCGGCAGCGGCGTTCCGTCCGCCGTCCGGAAAACGGTTTCAAGCAATGACAATCCGGGAGCCGAAGCCGTCAGCAGCACATAGCGTCCCCTGAGCGAGCGCGCGTCCACGGCGTTGTATCCGTTGACATAAAACCATTGAAACATCGTGCCGCCATTGGTCGCGCAGGAAATGGGTGTTCCCCAGCTTTCCCCATCCTCGGAGGTCTGCACCGTGAAGCTGTTATTCCCGTCGTTGATACCCTCCATGTACAGCATGCGGAAGTCATCCTGAGCTTCGCACAGATCAAAAACAACCGTCTCGCTTGCCTGTCTGAATATAAACGACGTTTGCGGGGACACGGTGGAGCCCAGGTGATAGTACGCAAGCAGGGCATAAAGCACCGTAATGCCCAGCATCAGCGCAGCATCCTTTGCGTCTGCGCGGCGAGAGCGCTGGTGGTTGGCCTGCTCATCCTGCATGAAAACGCCTGCGGGCGGCGTTTGCGCCTGCCGGCCGCAGAAGAATGGAACAGCTTCGCCGCGCCGGGCCAGGCGATGCGCCAGGAATAGCGCAATGGCAAGCGTCGCCAGCAGCAGGCCGTACACGATATAGGGCACATAAGGCATAGCGTTCTGCGTCTGCTGAGTATCCGACGCGCCCCGGCAGAGCAGGCTCAGCGCCGCCACGCCCAAAGACAGCATCAGCAGCCCCAGCACGCTTTTGAAGCAATAGCACTGGCATGCCATCAAGCCATACAGCAGCACAAGCACCGCCAGCAGCAGGTGACGCAGATCCAGGGAGAACGTCTTGGTTTCCGCGCTGTAGCTCGGCTGATAAAACAGCGTGACTTCCACCCCAGCAGGAAGCGATTCTACCTTTTTCAGGGACAGGTTGGTAAACCACGCTTCGCCTGACGTTTCCCCGGAGTATCCGCCCAGCCGGGCATAAACAGTCAGGCTGCGCTGCCTGGGCCCGGTTTGGCCATACAGCTCCACCTGCCGCCACTCCCCCTGGCTGTCGTATATGCCAGCAGAAAACGCATACACATCGGCAATGGACAGGTTTGCGCCTCGGCCGCCCTGCGCCTGGGCACAAATCTGCCCCGAAAGGCAATAGAAGCTATTGGGCTCCACAGCCACGTCCTGCGCAATGCGCGCGTCATTGGCCATGTAGTTGGCAATATGGAGCGCCTGCCCCTGCCCGGCCTGCACCACGGAGAAGTCCGTATAGCCCTCCGATTGAATATAAGCCTGGGTGTACCACGCAGAGGGCACGCCATCCTCCTGCACATCGGCAAAGCTGCCGTTTTCCAGCAGCTCCTGCCCATAGGGCCGGGTCTGTCTGGAACGGAGCCAGAAAAAGAGCAGAAGCAAAAGCACAATACCGATGGGAATAAGGAACCATTTTTTCGTCTTTTTCATACAATCCCCCCGTTTCAGGGTTTTTGATCAAAGGCGTTTGGGATTAGATAGCGTCTTCATTTTATCAAATCATGGAAAGAATGTCAAAAGTTCAATTGTAAATCTTTGCATATCGATCCGTATTCTGACAAAAAAGGCGGCTGAATAAATCAACCGCCTTTGAAACTATACAATTTTCGCGAATCGCTTATTTTTTATGGAACACAATCGCGCGATCATACACGATTTCATAATACGAAGGGCCAACGCCCGTTTCAGGCTCCACATAGGCGCGATAAGCGATGAGCAGCTGCGTGCCGTTATCCGCGCCATAGAAGCGCCCGTTGGGGTTGTCGGTGCTGTAAGGAATGACGGCGGTATGGCTATCCAGCGCGGTTCGCGCCATCTTGAGCACATAGTATTTGCTGCTGTCCACGTCAGGCAGGTATTCAGCCGCAGAATCCCCGTACATGGAATCATACAGGCTGACAATGCCGTTGAGTCTGGGGCGGGCATAGAGCACGGTGTTCGCGTAGGTCGCCTTGCCAGCAGCAACGTGATTTACACCATAAACCACCACAAAGTCCTCGTCGGAGTTCAGAGTAAAATCGTTGGTCATCAAATAGCTGGTATCGCGGTTATCACCCTGGGTGTTTTCATCGTTCAGATAGCCCGTCATGCCCTCGGGCACGGCGATGCGGGCGCTAAACTCCTCATAGTCGTACTCGCCGCCATACTGCGCAATCAGGCTCTGGCGAATCTGATCCAACGCCTTATCAGCTTCGGGCAGGCTCTGCACCTCGTGCACGCCCGTGCCGCGCGGTGTAAGCGCAGGATAGGCATAGGCATTCACAGGCGTTTCGGCCTTGGGCGTAACGCGATACACGCGCATCGATTCGGAAAGCGTCGTGCTCCACTGCTCAAAGGCCGCCGCATCCTCCGGCTGGGAGGTGCGCATCAGGATGGTAAACACGTCCGCGCCCTTTTCCAGGCCCATGCGCAGCGTATCGGCATAGAAGGGAGCGATATTGATCATGCCCGCGTCAAAGCCCGCTTCAATCAGCGCAGCGCGGATGGCTTCCGCCGTATCCTGATTGCCCGATGCAATGTATGCAAATTGACCGCCGAAGCAGGTTTCCCCGCCCGCATAGCGGATGTTGTTCATGTTCACCGGCTCGCCCAGGCTGGCAAAAACCGGGTGATACACGCCCGCTTCAGCGCTGCCATACTTGAAAAAGCTGCGTTCGGTGTATTCCTTGCCCGGCTTCACCGCAGAGGCAAACACATAGTTGATCAGGGAAAAGTATTTGCACGCGGGCGGCAGCGTGCCCACAAGCACCACCGCCTCATCCTGGCGCAGCTTATACGTCCAGCCCACAGGGCTGAAATAGGGATTGGCGGGCGCGTTCTCGGCGGCAGGATCATAAAGCGCAGAGGGCTCCTCCGCAGGCCAGGACATCTGCCCCATTTCGGTGGCCGGAGCAGGCTCCTGATTGGGCGCTGGCGGGATCATAGGCACCAGATACCCAGAGCCAGCATTATTGCCAAAGCAGGATATCAGCTTGCCCTGGCTGGCCAGTGCGATGGTGTCCATATGCTCAAAATGGCCTTCCTGCACATGGCAGTTTTCAGACAGCGCCTCCGCAAACAGATCGACGTTTTCCTTTTCCGCCAGGGCACAAGCCGGCCAGGCAGCCAACAGCGCCAGCATCAGTGCGATCAATTTCTTCATGTTTTTTCTCCTTTATGGTTCAACAATATGGAAGTACAGTTCCGGCACGGCCATGCTGCCGCAAAGGGCCGCAAGCAGCGCCTGGTCGCCGCTTTCAAGGGTGACGAGCTTTTCGATATTCTCCTGATCGCCGTTCGCCATCGCCAGAATGCCCGCACGGACGGTGGATAGGGTCAGGTCGGCCTGCGCGTCGGAGACGCCCTTGTAGTACAGCAGCACACCGTGATGCAGCTTAAGCAGATAGTTGTCGTCACCCGCCAGCTTCAGATTGACGGTAAAGGACTGACCGGCCAGCTTTTCCGCATCCAGCATAATGCCCATATAGTCCAGCATCGTCTGCGCGTCCATGCCCTGCGCGGTGGTGCCCGCACCGATGCGGCCGGTCTGCGGATACGCGCCCGTGCCGTTGCGCAGCTCGAAGGCCGCAACCAGATAGGCGTTTCGCCACGCGCCGGATTCCGCCTGATAGCCCAGCTGTTCCAGCGCGTCGGCGCAAAGATAGAGCGCATCCATGTTGGTGGGATCGGCAAATACCAGGGTGTTGGCAATCTGCGCCACCCACTGATACTCGCCCTTTTCATAATCGGCGCGCGCCATTTCCAGCACCTTGGCCGGATCGCCCAGGTATTCCATTAACTTCTTAGCGTATTCAGTGGGCGCCAGCTCATCCAGATTCACCGGGTTGGCGTCGTACCAACCCATGTACTTTTGATAGACCGCCTTGACGTTATGCTTGAGCGTGCCATAATACTGCCGGGTATACCACACCCTGGCCAGCGCTTCGGGCAGCTCTATCATGGCGGCGATTTCATCGGCAGTATAGCCCTCGTTGATGTACATCAGCGTCTGATCGTGCATGAACTTATACACAGCGGCGGTATTGGTCAGGTATTCGGCCACCACGTCCTTGCCCCAATGCGGCCAGTTGTGGGATTGGAACACCACCTCCGCATCCGGGAACAGCGTCTGCGCCTGGGTGATATAGCGCGCCCAGTCGTTGGCGTCGCGCACCTCCGCGCCGCGCAGGGTGTAGAGGTTATGCATGGTGCCAGTGCAGTTTTCCGCCATCCACAGCGCCTGCATCTGCGGGAAATAGGTATTCATCTCAGCGGGCGACTCGGTGCCCGGCGTCAGCTGAAAGATTGCCTGCACCCCATCGATCTCCATTTCGCATAGCGGCTGGGTGATTTCATAGGTAGGCGCGATATAGCCTGTGCCGCCCTGCACGGCGGTCAGACCGATGCCCACAGACAGGCGGCCCTGCGCGCCATAGGGCAGAAAGCTGCCATACTGATAGGTTGCGCGGCGTTTCATGGCTGTACCCGCAAACACATTTTCGCGCATCACCGAATCGACAAAGCCCTGCGGTACGATAATCGCGGTTTTGCCGGAGGCAATCTGCTCCGCCAGCGGCAGCGACGGATCGGCCGCGTCCCCAGCAGAAATCAGCCCCTCGATGCCGCCGTAATGATCGACGTGCGCATGGCTGATAACGATGGTCACGATGCGCGCCTCGCCCATATGCTCACGGAACAGCTTCAGCGCCTCTGCGGCGGTGTAGCGGCTGCTGGCGCAGTCCATGATGATCCATCCATGCTGGCTGCGGACAAAGGTGATATTGGAAATATCATAGCCGCGCACCTGATAGATATCGTCCGTCACCTTGAACAGGCCGTACAGCGCGTTGTGCTGCGTATTGCGCCACAAGCTGGGATTGGCCGACGAAGGCACGTCTTCGGCTTCGCGGACAAAATCATATGCATCCTGCGACCAGATCGTCATGCCGTTTTCGGCCTTGATGATCAGGCTTTCCGGGGCGGCAATCAGTCCCCGGCGGGCAAACTCCGTCTCCTGCTCATCGGAGAAATCAAGCTGCTGATAAACCGCGGCGTTTAGGCCTTCCGTAATCGTAGTGGCCGGCTTTTTTCGGCATTCAGGGTGTCTTCGGCAAGCCCAGGGGCAAACGAGCACGCCAGCAAAACAGAAACCGCGGCGGCGATGATACGCTTCATAGGGCGCTCCTCCTGTTTTTTTGAAAACGGTCTGGTGCAGGGTAACGCCAGACCAAGTGTTGTGCTTTTACTTCCCGATCACAACGGAAACCTTGATTTCCTTAGCGGTCTCGCTCAGATCCAGATTGCCGCCGTCGGCCACGGTCACGCGCAGCTCATACAGCGTGCCGTCCGCCAGTTCGGATACGGTCTGTCCGTCCTCAGCGGTGATCTTCCACAGTTCGGCTGCCACCTGCTGCAGCTTGCCATCCGCGCCGTAGGCATACACCTTGAGCTCGGCAGCGCTGCCGGACAGGTTGTTCATGCGGAAGGCCACGGTGGTGTTGGGATGCACGCTGCGCACCGTCACGGTATTGAGCCAGCTGGCAACGCTGCCTTCACCGCCGTCCTGGGCAAACTGCTGCTGCGAAAGCACGTTGCGCGCAGTCTGATCCAGATCCACCTTGCGATAGGGCATCTCGGGCAGGTAAACGAAGCGATCCTGCAGGCGCAGCAGCTCCAGATAGCCGGTGGGGCAATAGAGAGCGTTGCCGCTGTTGCCGGCGTACATGCCAATGGCCATGTTGTTGTAGCCATACTTGTTGGATACGTCCATGGTGAACACGGTTTCGCCGGTTTCAAAATCCAGGATGATGTACTGCCACATGCCGGTGGTCAAATCCTGCACATAGCCGTAGATATAGCCGGTGGCGGTGGACAGCTTCATAATCGAGGTGTCGCTCAGATCGTTGCGGCTCCAAACGCTCTTCATCTCGTAGCCGTTTTCGGTCTTGATCGTATCCACGCGCTCCACGCCGGGAGCGATCATGCTGTTGCCCTTGGTCAGCCAGTTCATATCGTAGATGTTGGCGTAGCTTTGGATGGAGGAGTCGCTGTCAGGATTAGCCAGACCCGCGTTGCCCGCGCCAAACCAGTTGCACACGATGGTGCTCACCTTACCCTGGCCGCCGTCATATACGATGGCGGAGTTTTCTACAGCCACCTGATAGCCCTCGGGCAGATCGTCCAGCACAGGCATGCTGGCCACCACTTCTCCGGTCTTCATATCCAGCGCGATCAGATTGACGATTTCCTGATTGTCGGTGAACAGTACTAGTTCGGGCGTCAGCGTGGGCGAGCAGCCGCCGCCCCAGGCCAGACCGCCGCCGGTGGTCTTGTCGCCCTCCTTGCTCACCTTCGCGCCAGCGCTTTCATAGGGCGTTTTCCATACGACCTCCACGCCCTCGTTAGCGCGCAGCAGGTAGCAGTTCTGGTTGGTCAGGATGACCGCGCCCTCGCGGGAGGCGGCGATGCCGTTTTCCGCGCCCTCGCCGGCAGGCAGATCGCACACATAAACGGCCTTGGCCAGATCAACGGTTTCGCCGTTCAGGATCGCATCGATGGCGCTGCGGGCGATATATCCCATCACGCCCTGCTGCGCGCGCTGCGGATAGATGCGGAAGCCGCCGGTGGCGAACCACAGGTTGCCCTCGTAGTCAAACACCACGGACAGAAGATTCTGCCCCAGCGCCTTGCCCAGCGCGGTTTCGGCCGCGGCCTTGATGTCGATGTCCAGCACCTTCTCAAACTCCGGCAGCACGTTGCCCGCCTCGTCAGTGGCGCGCAGCATCAGCACATGGTTGTTGCTGGTGGGGCATACGATGCGGTTTTCTTGATCCAGGAAGGTATAGGAGCTCTGAATCATGTAGCCGCCGCCGTCATGCTGCTTGGGGGAGAAATAGCCCAGCGTCTTGGTTTCCTCGGCGTTCAGATCGCGGATGGCGATGCCGCCCAGCAGCGGCACCACCGCGTGGCCATAGCTGTCAAAATAAATCGCGGGGGAGGCGTTGGCGTTGGTGGTTTCATAGGACACGTTGATTTCGGGATAAATGCCCACGGGCAGCACTTCGTCCGTGCTGTCGGTGTTATAGCCGTCATGATGGATATTGGCGTCGCTCTTGGCCATATAGGGGTTTACATCCACCTGCTTGGGGCTGAGCGCCTTGACGGGCAGCGCGGCGGCGGAAGCTGCGGACACAGCCAGGCACTGGATCGTTGCCAGCGTCAGGACAAATCGGAAAAGCCCTTTCATTTTCATATCCTCCTTCTGTCGTTGAGCGTTAATTTGTTTCATTTGTGATTGGGACGCTTGCGTAAAATTCTTTGTTTGCAAACCAGACGTTCAGGCCCTGCTGAAAGCTCCCCGCGCTTACGGGCTCCAGGATAAAGTATTCCACCCGAAGCCGAAACGCCTGCAACGAAAAGTCCAGATCGCTGCACCAGATGATTGCGCACGCGGGGCAGACGGAGCGAAGATGCTCCACGGCGTTTAAGCCTGCCACGCCCGGCAGCGCGATCACCGCGTTGGTCGGCGCGGTTTTCTGCACGTTTTCAAAGAACTGCTCCTGGTTTGAACAGCCTTCGATCTGCGGAAACAGCCCTTTTGTCTGGCAGAATCGGGCGATCTGCTCCGCATAGCCTTTTCTTGCCTCGTCCTGATCTGCCAGCACGGCGATTCGATACACAGCTTTCCCCCTTTCAGAAACGGCCTTTTGCGCTTGTCGCATTCAGTATATAGGAGCCGGCGTCTTTTTCAAGCGCTTTGGCACGAAACGGGCGATAATAGCACGAAATCTCATTTCAGGATAGATATCCGCCGGGCGGATTTTGTAGTATAATGAACGCAAAAGACATCACTCGGGAGGCGCGAAGCATGCGGATTGCGATTGTGGACGATCTGGTGAACGAGCGGGCGCTATTGCGGAATCGCCTGGAGCAGGCGCTGAACGGCCGCAGCGTCCAGACGGATATCTGCGAATATGCAAATGGCGAAGCCTTTATCCAGGCAGCCGAAAAGCAGCGTTTTTCCGCTGCCTTTCTGGATATCTACATGCCGGGCGCAAACGGCATTGATACCGCCCGGGCGCTGCGCGCGTTTGACCCCGACTGCCTGCTGATCTTCACCACCACGTCCACCGATCACGCGCTGGAGGGCTTTCAGGTGCGCGCGATGCACTATCTTGTCAAGCCCTTCACGCAAAAGGACATAGACAGCCTGACGGATGAAATGCTCGCCCGTATCCCCCAACCCGATGAATATATGGATATCAAGGTCAGCGGCAGCGATATCCGCTTAAACTATCAAAGCATTGTCTACGCCGAGCATTTTTCGCACATGATTCATATCCACACCCCAGCTAAAAAGACGCTGATCACCCGTCTGCCCTTCAAAAGCTTCATTGCGCCGCTGTGCCAGGACGCGCGCTTCTTTGTGTGCGGGCGCGGCGTGATTGTCAATCTGGAGCACGCGGCGGATTTTGAGGATACCGCCTTTATTATGGATGAGGGCAGCCGGGTGTTCTTCAGCCGGGAGCTGATGAAAAGCGCCCGGCAGGCGTTTATGGTATTTCTGCTGCAAAGGGGGCATTGAGCATGCTGGACGCGCTGCGGCCGGTTTTATCGCTGACGATCGTTATTCCCGCCTTGTTTTTGGCCTATGTGCCCGTGCAGTCCTATCTGCGGCAGCCTGTAGCGCGCCTGATGCGCTGGCTGCTTCCCCTGATGCTGGCGCTTACCATCGGCGGCGGTCTGCTTTGCTATCGGCTGCGTCTGCCTACCGCACCGGCGCTGGCGCTGATTACGCTCATTGCGTCGGCGATTTATATCCGGACGCTGCATATCTCCCTGTGGAAGTCCGGAACGATTGCCCTATCGGTCTGCGCGGTATTCGCCTGCCTGGGCAGCCTGGCCCGCGCGTTTGACGCGGCCGTCGCCCTGCATAAGGCCCCGGCGGACGAAGTGTGGTTTTGCCTGAAAACGGGTATATGCTATAACGCCGTGTGCTGGCTGGCACTGGCCATCGCCTGCTATCCGGCCAGCCATGTCGCGCGCAAAATGATTGAGGATGAAAACTTCGCCCAAACCTGGTATGTATTCTGGATTTTACCCATTGTTTTTATCGGGCTCAATCTGTTCATGATTCCCAACAACCGGCAAACGCTGTATACCGGCCGGATTTTGCAGGGCTATATCATCATCAGCCTGGCCCTTTTGCTTCTGCTGGCCTGGTTTATCGCCATCTTTCTGGTGATGGCCAACAGCCTGAACCGCAACGCCCGGCTACAACAGGAAAACCACTTTCTTTCCATGCAGCGGGAGCGCTATGAAAACCTGAAAACCGCCATCGAGGATGCGCGCCAGGCACGCCACGACATGCGGCATCATTTCAACCAGATTTCCGCACTGACGGAAAGCGGCCAGTGGGATCAGATAAAGGAATATATATCGGGAGCTGTTGAACGGATTCCAAATTTGGATGTGCATTTTTGTGAAAACCGCGCCGCGGACAGCGTTATCGGCTATTATTGCGCCCTTGCCCAGCGTGAAGGCGTCCCCTTCCAGGCGCAGGCCGACCTGCCCGTGCAGATCCCTGTAAATGAAATCGACATGAGCGTTGCGCTGGCCAACCTGCTGGAAAACGCGCTGGAAGCCAGCCTGCGCACCGCCCCCGCCCGGCGGCAGATCCGGGCTCAGGTCTATCTGCATTCCAACCGTCTGCTGCTCATCCAGGTTGAAAACGCCTATGATGGCAGCATCCAGGAAAAGAACGGCGTTTTTCAATCCACCAAGCATAAAGGAAACGGCATCGGTGTCCAGTCCGTCCGCCGCATCGCAGAAAAGACAAACGGCGCATGCACATTTTCCTATCAAAACGGCGTTTTCTCCGCAAAAGTTATGATGCATGGGAATGAATAATAAAAACAGGCGGCGCACGCTTCCGCACGGATAGCGTATGCCGTCTGTTTTTTATATGCTATGTTCTATGGTCATTGCGGCAAGCCGCAGGTTGAGCCTCCGCGGCAAGCCAATATGTTACTCACCGTAGCCGTTGTTATCGGGATAGGCGGCAGGGTTATAGTCCGCGCCGGTCTGCTGGGGGAAGCTCGCGCCCAGCTGCTGACGCATTGTGCGCAGCGCGTCCAACTGCGCGCTCATGCCGATATCGGCATGCTCCAGGAGCTGGGATAGGTTGGCCAGCGTTTCCTGGCGCAGACGCGCGCATTCCTGCTGCGCGGCCTCGGTAATTTCCGCCGCGCGAGCCTGAGCGCGCTGGGTGATCTCGTTTTCCTCCACCAGCTGCGCAGCCTGGGTCTGCGCCACGCTGACCAGGCGGTTGGCGTGCTCCTGCGCGCCGGCGACCAACTGATTGGCATGCTCGGTGGCCTGACGCACAGTTTCATCGGCGCTGGCCTTAGCGCCGCGCACGGTCTCATCAGCGCTGGCTTTGGCCTTTGCCGTCATATCGTTGGCCTCGCGGGTGGCCTTTTCGTTGGTTTCACGCGCGCGGCGCTCCACCTCGTCCAGCAGCTCACGCTCACGCGCCAGCAGCTTTTCCGCCTTTTCCAGATCGGGATCCAGGCTGTCGCTCAGCCGATCCAGCAGGCGATCCATGCGCTGCTTGTCCAGCATGATCAGATTGCTCAGGGGCACCTTACGGCTGGTTTCCATCAGATTGTTGATTTCGCTGATTACGGTGAACACTTGCATTTCCGCCATGATTTTCCCTCCGTTCTTTTATACGCGATGCGTAAGGTAGTTTTTAATCAGTTCCACATTGCACTCAGGCACAAACGGGGCGATATCCCCACCGAAGGCCGCCAGCTGACGCACCATGCTGCTGCTCACATCCCGCAGCTCGGGCCGGGCAGGCAGATATACCGCCTCAAAGGCCGGGTACAGCACGCGGTTGAAAGCCGCCCAGGGCAGCTCAGTTTCCATTTCAGCCGCTGAACGCACGCCGCGCACCACAGCGTCTGCCTGCTTGATGCGCACATAATCGGCCAGCAGGCCGTTATAGGATTCCACACTGGCGTTATCAATGTCCGCGCAGATGCGTTCCAGCAGTTCAAGCCGCTTTTTCAGCGGCAGAAAGCCCTTTTTGTCCGGGTTAATCAGCACGGCGACCACCAGGTGATCGCACAGCGCGGCGGCGCGGCGAATCAGATCCTCATGTCCGCGCGTGGCTGGGTCAAAGCTGCCCGGAAAGATCCACAGTCCCGCCATCTTGTTGCTCCTCGTATCGATAGAATGTAATCATGGTATCACGGTATTTGCGCTGATCGGTCATGCGGTAGCCCGGCCCAGGATTGGGCTGCACAGCGGCGGCATGCTCGATCACCACCAGCGCGCCGGGCTCCAGCACGCCCGCGCTGCGCATTTGCGCGCAAGCCGGTGCGGTATCCAGGCGATAGGGCGGATCCAGAAATACCAGGTCGAACCGCGCGCCCTCGCGTCCCAGCAGGGCCAGCGCCTGGCTGTCCATCATGGGCAGCAGCCGCGCGCGATCCTGCACGCGCAGAGCCTCGATATTGGCCTTGATCACCCGCGCCGCCTCGCGGGAGCTATCGCACAGCACGGCGCTTTGCGCGCCGCGGCTGATAGCCTCCAGCGCCAACGCGCCGCTGCCCGCGTACAGATCCAGCACCCGCGCGTCCGGGCACCAGGCGGCGATGATATTAAACAGCGATTCGCGCGTGCGATCCAGCGTGGGGCGCGTATCCGTGCCCTTTGGGGTCAGAATGGTGCGCGAACGCATTTCACCGGCAATAATACGCATGGGCGGTCAGATCAATTCCTTCTTTTTGTTCTTCTGCTCCATCTGCTTGGCGCGCTGTTCACGAGCCTTGCGCTCCTTGGCGTTGTGCTTGCGCTTGTTCTGGCGGATATTGCCGTGCACCAACGCGCGCAGCTGCGGGCCGCGCAGATAGCCCAGGCCATAGCAGGCAGGGGTAAGCAGGCAAAGCAGGGGCGACAGCCGATCCACCAGCAGCAGCGCGTCCGCATTGTTCGCGCCGGCGATATTGACAAACGGGAACAGGAGCAGCCGCACTGCCACGCGCAGAACCTCCGCCAACTGTACAGCGCTGGTCTGGTGATAATAGGCCAGGGCCGCGCCGATATCGGCATGCTCTTCATAGGCGGATACCCAGGAGGGCAGCACGCCCAGGGAGTAGGTTTGCTTCTGCGCCATAAAGGCGTAAATCAGCGCGATGATAAACACGGGCGCGGCGCCGCACGCAGCGGTCACAAAGCCCTTAAGGGGATGGAAGCACCGATCCAGCTCACTGCCGGGCACGTTTTTGCCCTCGTTTTTGCGGTTCATGGCGATCTCTGCAAATGCCGTATCGCTTTCGCCCATGCGCGCACCGTCGTTATACATCAGGCCCATCACCATCAGCAAAACTACGCCGTTGCATATCACGCGCAGGGCGGTATTATCAAAGGCCAGCGCACTGCCCACAATGACGTAAAGGACGGTAAAAATCAGCGTATAGCCCAGGATGCGCCAGCAGCGCTTGACGGCGGTTTTGCTGAAAGCGCGGCCGCGCAGATAGGGCTTGTATACCGGCTGCGGGCCTTTTTTGTTGTTCTTGGCGTTACTCTGCATTGGCGTTTTTCCCCTTTGTTTCTTCATCTTCATAAATCACCGGCACGCGCGCGTGCGGTGACAGCATGATCTCATAGCATATAGTGCCCGCCCATTCGGCCAGCTGCTGCGGGGTGATGCTCGCCCCCTGCTGGCTGCCCATAAGCACGGCGGTATCGCCCGCGGCGACGTCAGGCACATGGCTTACGTCCACCATCATCTGATCCATGCACACGCGCCCCAGCACCGGGCACAGCTGCCCATGCAGCAGCACGCTTGCACGGCCCGAGCAGGCGCGGGGATACCCATCGCCATAGCCCACCGGCAGCGTGGCCACGCGCAGCGGACGATCCGCCAGGAACGCGCGCCCATAGCCCACCGTATCGCCGGGAGCAACGGCTTTGACATAGCTGACGCGCGTTTCAAACTGCATGGCCGGGCGCAGATGCAGCCCGTAATCGGCGGTCGGGCAGCCATAGATGGCAATTCCCTCGCGCACCATGTTCAGCCGCGCCCAGGGAAAGCGCAGCGACGCATCGCTGGCCGCGGCGTGCAGGGTAAGCCCCGCAGGCAGCATTTCGGTTAAGCGCATAAAGCGCGCAAACTGTTCGCGCGAAAAGCTGTCGTCCGGGTTATCCGCATCGGCAAAGTGCGTAAACGCGCCTGTCAGGCGAACCAGCGGCGCATCCGCCAACGCAGCCAGCGCGGCACGTACTTCATCCGCATCGCGCGCGCCGATGCGCCCCATGCCGGTATCCAGCTTCAGGTGTACCTGAACGGGCTGATTCTGCCGCGCGCAGGCGTTTTGCAGGCAGCGCACCCCCGCAGGATCGAATACCGTTTGAATCAGGCCTTCGCGCACGGAAATCTCCGCGCCCGCAGCCGTCACATTGCCCAGCACCAGGATGGGAGCCTGCACGCCCGCCTCGCGCAGCCGCCGCCCTTCTTCAGGCATGGCGACCGCCAGGCAGGACGCGCCGTTTTGCAGCGCCGTTTGCGCCACGGGAATCAGCCCATGGCCATAGGCGTTGGCTTTGACAACGGCCATCAATTGCACCTGCTCGCCCAGCTCGCGCCTGATGGCGCGCACATTGTGGGCAATCGCGTGCAGATCCACGCGCACGCAGGTGCCGCGGCTATCAGGATAGGAGCTAATCACAGGCTTTCTACCTCTTCCTGCGTCAGCATCCGCACGCCGCAGGCGGACAGCGTCTGCCGGGCGCGCTCTTCATCATCCGGACGCAGGATAATCAGCGCCTGGCGGCCGGCCGCGCGCATAAAGCTGTACAGGTATTCGATGCCCACGCCGTTCTCAGACAGCTTTTGCAGCACCTCGCTCAGCCCGCCGGGACGATCAGGCACCTCCACAGCCAGCACATCGCTGACGCAGGCGGTGTAGCCTGCGGCGCTGATCTGCATGGCTGCCTGCTCGGGATTGCGCACAAGGCCGCGCAGGATGCCAAAGTTCGCCGTATCGGCGATGGAAAGCGAAATCATATCAATCCGCTTTTCCCCCAGCATGCGCGTAAACTGCGCCAGGCTGCCCGGCGTGTTATCCACAAAAACGGAAATCTGTTTAATCAAGGGCGCGTCGCCTCCCTTTGCGTAATCCTTTACAAATATATTATAACACATCCGCCCGGCAATTACTACCCGTCAAAGAATCAGTTAAACAAAAATCCGGTGAAGCCTGCCGCTCCTGGCAAAGCAAAAGCTGCCAGAAAACATAACCAACTTAGCCGAGAAGTAAAGAAGGGGCGCAGCTCCTTCTTTTGTAATCCGCAGCGGCGGCGTGTCCGGCGCTTCCACAAAAAATCCGGGCGGCTTCTCGCCGTCCGGATGAGGTGATTGCTGTTTGTTTTTTGTTTGCTTTGCCGTTACTCGATGGCGATGGTATGGGGGCCTTCGATCTTCTTAACATCCTTCTTGGGCACTTCGATCATCAGCACACCAGCTTCATACTTGCACTTGACGTCCTCAGCCTTCACATCGCCCACATAGAAGGTACGCTGGCTGGTGCCCACATAGCGCTCCTGACGGATGACACGGCGCTGCTTCTTATCTTCCTCGTCCTTATCCAGGGACTTGGTGGCGCTGATGGTCAGATAACCATCCTTCAGATCCACGTTGATTTCTTCCTTCTTGAAGCCAGGCAGATCAATGGCCAGCTCGTAGCTATCCTCAGTCTCATGCACATCGGTCTTCATCAGACGAGAGGCATTCTTGCCATAAAGCTCCTTGTTGGTGTTCCACATGCTGCGGGCAAGGGTATCGTTAAACAGATCATCAAACAGATTCTCACTGAAAACCATAGGCAACATAAAACATACTTCCTTTCAGTATCCTTGCGGATCCCCGGCAGGCTTTCGCGCCCGACATTCGTCCTGCGCCGCTTTCCGGGCATGCTCAGGATTTTCTTTGACCCTTTCAGGCCTCTTTCCTAAGCACAGACCCTATTATACTCGCGTTATCAGCACTGTCAATAGGCGAGTGCTAATGTTCATAAATTGTTCATATTTTTGTTTTCAGCATGAAAAAAGCCGCCGCGAGAGAAAGCCGGGTGTCCGTAAAACAGTTTCAGTCCCGGCAGTAATGTCTGCCGGGACTATTCTTGCATATATTGTAGCCGTATGATATGATTAAACAGGCCGATAAACTGGAATTTGACGAGGTGATATGGTTGGATGCAATAAGGATTTTCTTTGATGTTGGCTCAACACTTGTTGATGAAACAGAAGCCTATAATCATAGAGCAAGAGAAATGATAGAGAATGCGGATATTGCATTTTCAGTATTTGACGATAAAAGAATTGAATTGGCAAAACAAGGATTTGATGGTAACTCAGAAGCAATTAAGTATTTTGGATTGAAGAAAACTCCTTGGCCTTTAGAGGATGAAATACCATTTGAAGATGCATTGGACACTTTAGAATCACTAAAAAAGCGAGGATACAAATTAGGTATCATTGCAAATCAATCCGCAGGAACAGCACAAAGGTTAGAAAACTGGGGACTATTAAAGTATTTTGATGTCGTGGCTGCATCTGCGGAACTCGGAGTTTCAAAACCCGACAGATTGATTTTTGAAAAGGCTATTGAATTAGCAGGATGCCAGTTTCATAATGCAGTGATGGTTGGAGATAGACTGGAT
>SFIM01000022.1 GCA_004556155.1 Clostridiales bacterium | reverse complement strand
ATGGATAGGAAATAATTACCAACAGCTGAATTTAATATACCAAGCGTAAATAATTCGTTTTTTTCGCAGAACATAGCGGAACCGCCGCCACCAAAGATTGAGTTTTCCATATATCGCATGGATAATTTATAGCTTGTTATGGATGACCAAGTTAAACCAGATTTGAAATAAAACCTTGTATTTTGCGGCCTGGATTTTATTTTGCCATTAGGCGTTCTCAAATTCTTTAAATCTTTGCCATCACTATACCAATTAACTACCATTTCATAAAAACCATACCATCTTCTGAAGCCGCCCCCTTTGGTATATGGATACCATTTGTGCATATATGTACTAGAAGCATCCTCAATGTTAAACCCAATTGAGCTAATAGATACTTCTTGCCATTGTCGCACAAATCTTTCATTGTCACAAGTATCCAAGCCTTTAACTGCAATGGCATAACTTCCAATGCTTTCTCCCGTAAAAATAGATGCAGTTTTTTCACTCACCCAATAGGCCACCGGCGCGCCCGGAATCTTGGAGAAGTTGTCCTGCTGGGCGGTGTAGCGATATTTACAGGCAGGGTCTTCCTGGGCTTTCAGCACCATTTCGTTTTGCACATCCATGCCGCCCTTGAAGTCAGAAAGGCGCAGGTAGTTGCCCTTATAGTTCAGCGCTGAATTGCGCAGCACAAAGGTGCAGATGGGCACGGTCGCTTCTTCAAAGGCGGAATATTCCAACTGTATCAGCGTGTTGATGCATTTGGTTTGAATGATCTCCTGCCGCAGCTTTTCATAGCTTTTGATGAACATCCAAACAAACGGGGTCATAAAAGCGGAATAGCCGTTTGGTTTGCAGAAGTCAAAATTGCGGTGCATGAATACAGAAAACAAATCAGCTTTATAATCAGTATAGTTATCCTGTATATAGCGCTTGAGATTGGGCGCAAATTTGTTCATATACGGCGGGTTGGTGATCACCGCGTCGTATTGGCGGGCGAGGATTTGCGCCTGCGCTAGCAGCGGCTGGACGGCTGCGGCGGCCTGGGCGTTATCCGCCATGGAAAGCAGGGTATCGTGCTGGCCGGATTGCAGAGCGGCGGTGCGGTCGGCCAGGCGCCGGATATCGGCCAGGGAAAGCGGCACGTGCAGGATGCTGCCGTATTCCTTGGCGTCCCTGAAGGTATCCAGCAGGGTCTGCGCCAAGGCTTTTTCAGCGCCGAAGGGAGAAAGCTCGGCCAGCGGCACGCTTTCCGCAATGGCGCACACATGGGGCTGAACGCCGCGGCGCAGGAAGCGGCGGTCATACTCGCACGCCTTCATCATGACGGCAAAGTAGGCCAGCTGCGCGGCGCGGTCGTCAATATCCAGGCCGTACAGGTTGTTCTGCACGATGCTCTGCACCGCGTCACGATCGGTATAGCCGACGGAACGGTAGATATCCATGAGCACATCAAAGGCATACACCAATATGTGCCCCGAGCCCATGCAGGGGTCCAGCACGGTAAGCTGATCGGGCTGCAGGGCAGCGTAAGGCGCGCGGATTTGCGCCAGACGCGCGGCCACGGCAGGCTCCTGCGGGGCTTCGTCCATATAATAGCGCCACTTCATGCGCAGGGTTTCGTTGGGATGCCCCTCCAGCCACAGGCGGCCGAGGCTGTTTTCTACCATGTAGCGGACGACCCAATCTGTAGTGTAAAGGCAGGTTGCAGCAGGGATATCTTCCTTTTTAATTGCACTGCCGTTTATGTCAACAACTTCATCGTGCCGTTGAGAAATATAGTACTGATACAGCCAGCCGATGACCTGGATTTCGTTCCAGCAGTCATCATCCAGGCGCGCCATTTCGCCCAGGACGGAATCGGCCTTGAGCAGGGCGGCGGGAAAAAGCAGCTCTGCCACGCTGGTGATTTGCTGGAACATGCCGGGCAGCCAGCCGCCCAGCGCGTTGCACAGGGTGATTAACAGATACCTGTACAGCGCGTCGGTGCGGTTGGCGTCCAGCATGGCAAGCACCTGGTCAGGCTCCACGCCGGGCAGGGAGACATCCTGCGCCTCGCGCAGAATTTGCGGCAGCGCGCCGGGAGCCTCCGGCAGCACGCGCATGGACACGGGCAGCAGGCTGTGCTGCTGCATATAGCGGATGGCGATGAGGCGGTTGAACCAGGTGTAGGCAGCTTCCTCCATGGTCTGGCGATAGCCAATCTTGGATATTCTGGCAATCAGGGCGTTGCGCTGGCCGACCTCCTGCGCGGAGAGCACGGAGCCATCCAGCATATGGAACGAGCTGGAGGGCACGATGGCGCGGGACTGGCATTTTTCCTCGTCAATGCCGTACAGCGCGGCACGATCCGCCACGCGTTGAAGCAGCGCAAGCCGGGCGTTGATGGCAAAATTCTTCAAATCGCTTTTGTTCATGGAAGGCAGCTCCTTACTGTTGTATGAAAATTGGATTACAGCTTCAGGGATTTGGCATGGATCACGCCGTCGTCGTCGGTGGTGACGGCAAGCACGCCGAAGCTGCCGTTGAACAGCCAGCCGTTTACACCCCAGCGGCCGCCGAGCAGGCGATACATGTGGCTGATATCCTGCATGCGGGCCAGGAAGAGGGGCAGCTGATTGCCGGGAATGACGTAATCCTCGCCGGCACAGCTTTCCATGGCGCCCTCATATTCCTCGGTGAACTCATCAAAAAGCTCGGCAGCATGATGGGGGCTGAAGTCCGCGCACATGGCCTTATAGGCGTCGATGATGGGCTGGGGCACGGCCGTGCAGTTGGGCAGATAGCCGGAGAGGGGCACATAGCCGGTCCAGGTATCGTCGCTCTGAACGGTGGGCTGCCAGAGCGCGTCGCCGTTGCGGATGGCGGTGTCATCCTTGGCTTTGACGTAGATTTCGGGGGTCAGGTTGGGATCGCTGTCCTGCACAATGACGCGCAGGGTAAGGCAGTGCGTGGTATCCTGGGCGGCAAGCTCCCGCAGGGCGTCGGCCGAGGTTTCTGCGCGCATGCACTCGCGGTGGTAGTAAATGCTCCAATGCACCTTCGAGCAGAGGGCAAAGCACGACTGCGGGCCGCCTCCGGTCTTGAGCATTTCACCGGAAATGTAATCACGAGAGAATTCACCCGCCATAGCGGCTTCAACAGTGGCATCGTCTATGGACGCATTCAGGGAATTGTAATATTCGTTCAGTGCGGCGAGAATGGCGGTTTCCTTTTCCCATACGGCCTTGTTTTCTTCGCGGGCGGTGCGCTCAACGATGATTTCTTCGCGGATGTACTTGCTTTGCATAGCTGAGATCCTCCTGTAATGAATTATTGATTTTCAGCTTTTACAAGCTGCTGCGCGCATTTTTCGGCGCTGTCCCAGGTGAAATAGTGAACCGGCTTGCCGGCGCTGCCGGCGATGCGGATGATCTTGAAAAAGTCCGGATGCGACATGCAGTTGGGCTGAAGCCAGATGGCGCTGGCGTTGCGCAGAAGCTGCTCGTCCGGCAGCTGATTGGGTGGGATGAAGCGCACGTCCGGCAGCAGCGGGCGGATGGCGCGAAGCCAGGATGGATGGCCGCCGAAGGAGACGATCCTGCCCTGCGTATGGCAGGGCCAGGCGATTTGCTCCTCGGTTAGTTCATCCGGCTGCGCCTGGCCATTCTGAGCGCGAAAAACGCTTTCGCGCAGCTCGGCCAATTCCAGACGATAACGCTCGGCCTGCGCCGCCAGCTGGGTATGCTCGCCGCGTAGCTTTTTGAGCGCTCGCTCACTCTGATGGGCTTCCGCACGCAGAGCCTTGATATCGCGCTGATACTGGCGGCACAGCGCGGCCAGCTTCTGCTGCTCCTGCTCGGCGGCGTCGGGCTGCTCAGGCTCGTTTTCTTCTTCTTCGAGGTCCAATTCCTGATCGAACAGCTCCCCAAAGAGAAAATCATCAAAGAGGGGGTTTTCAATGCGCAGCCGGCCAAGCAGCAGCTGATATACGTCCAGGCCCTCCGCCGCAGCCTGATCAAGCGCGGCGCGCAGGTTATCGGGGACCGGCGTGGGGTCTGTATAGCGCGGCCACAACACATTGGTATAATCAAAGAGCAGCTGCGACAGATTGCAGCCCAGGGTACGGGCAGGGAAGAACTCGTCGGCTTCTTCCGCCAGAATTTTGCCCTTGCTGGGATAGCGCATCGTATGCAGGCAGGAAAGCAGCTCCGGCGACAGGATGGGCTTGGACGTGAGAAGACTCTTGTTATAGGTAAATGGCAGCTGATCCAGCGCCGTGTAGGTGACGGCCATTGCGCCGTAATACAGCCAGGGCAGGCTGCTGCCGGAGTCCAGCAGGTACAGCACGGCAAAGCAGGTTTCGTAGGGATCGTCCACCGTAAAGTGAAGCAGCGCATCATACAGCTCGGAAGGCATGTCGCCCTTGAAATTGCGCAGGCGCTGCTCACGGTTGCCGGGGCGGGTAAGATCGGTGAAGAGAGCGCCGATTTTTACCATATATGCGTCAAACTGATACTGCAGCTTCTCCAGCTGCTCCTGCTCCGGGGAAGCCTTGGAAAAGGAAACGCGGCTTGCAAAGGAAGAGGAGGAAGCGTAGGGAGCCGGACTGCGGTACATTGCGCGTTCTAAACGATCCTGAAGAGACGAAATCTCTTTGGCATAGGCATTCATACGGTTTTCAACAAATTGATCGGCATGGAAGGCAAGGTGATAGAATTCCCATACCTTGCTTTCAAAGCGCTGGGCGGCAAGCTGCACGGCCTGCTCATCCAGCATGCCCATAATGTCCTCAAACGCCTTGCGCTGCGGACAGCTGTCGGTGGACTTGCGGTTTCGGCTGATTGTCCACTCATCGTTCAGCGTGCAGGGGAATGTGGCGGGCGCGACCAGTTCGGCGTTGCGATTGGCCAGCAGGCGGATCAGAGCCCAGATATCCGTCATCGGATAGTTCGGGTGAGCGAGGACTGGCATGAGGATCGGAAATCTTTGCTTATCGCCGCGCCGGGGAAGGAATTTGATGTGATCGGGCAGGATGTCCAGCAGAGCGTCCAGCTTTCCCTGGACCTGCGCCTGATCCAGAATCCAAATGGCTGCGCCGCCCAGCAGCTGATGCAGACGTTCATCCTCCGAGTCATAGCCGCCGAACAATTCCAGGCCGTTGGCCATGCCCCATGAATGGGGAAGGCGCGACAGATCATATATATCGCGCAGCTTGTTCCTGGCTTTTCCCCAATACTCCAGCGCTGCGTCCTCACGGCGCGCCCATTTGCCTGGCGTATTATCATAAATTTCCAGCCTTTCGGCATAGGAATAACGCTCCAGCTCCCCCTGGGCGTCCTCGGCCATTTTACTCATCCAGCTGTACATTTGCGGTCCCAGATCATCCAGGGAGGGCTCGGATGCATTTTTCTTGATTTTCAGCGCCCGCATGCTTTCAAGTATTGTTTGTTCATCGCGGGTGAGTCGTTTATCGTTCATGCTGCACCTTCCTTGCCTTTGTTACTGTTCTATTTGCGCGATTTTTTCGTATCCGCCGTTTTCAAGCGTGGGCAGCGCTTCCAGCGCCTGCTGCATGCGTTCGCGTTTGCTTCGATGGGCTCTAAAAAGCTAAAATTCATCGTATGAATTGCTCAACGCACTTCTTCAAGCTTTTCGTCAGTTCATTTGAATTGCGTCGTTGCCCTGCAGCGCGTCCAGCAGCTTTTGCCGCAGATCGGCAACATAGGCGTCCACCTCCTGCGGGGAGGAGAGGCGCTTTTGCGGCAGCACATCGTAGCGGCGCAGGGTGGCCACGCGCAGCCTGGGGCTGCCGGACGTATCCTTGGCGGCGATTAAAGCCTCAAGCTTTTTGCATACGGAATTTCCGTAGGTGATGATCTGGGTAATGCTCGCGTCCAGAAGCGTCGGGCTGCCGGCGGCCAGGGCTGCCTGGGCGCGGCGGTCCAGCTCCTCGTCCGCGCGGCGGATCTCCTCGCGCAGCTCGGGCCTGTCAGCGGCCAGCGTGTGGATATCGCCGCGCGCCTGGCTGACGGCCGCCTTTACCGATTCGCGGCGGTCGTTGTTGATGCACTGATACGTATCCTGCACCGTTTTTTCAAGCGCGGGCAGCTCGACGATGCGGCGGTAAGGCTTGGGGGAATGTAGAATATCCAGCATGGCGCGCACGGCGGCAAGCGCGCCGGCCTCGTTTTCAAAGTAGGTTTTATCGCTCTGCACCTGCTCGCAAAGCTGCCAGGCTGAATCAAACAGATCCTTTTGATTTTCAAAGAAAAACGCAACCTCGGGCATATCCTCCGACCAGTCAAGCAGCGCGTCCTCCGCGTTGGTGAAGGCCTCTAAAAACGCAATGTTATCGCTGCGCTGGGCAAGAATGCCATCCAGCGTATCCCTGCCGCCCTCGGCAACGCTTTTGCCAGGATAGGGAGCCTTGCCGGTATACCTGGACAGAAGGGCTTGATTGACCGCCTTCTTATCGCCCAGCAGGGAAGCAAGCTGGCCGCAAAGCCCGTCCTCATCCGTGTGCAGATCCATCGCGCCAAACAGCTCGGCGGCCAGCTGGCGGGCTTTTTTAATCAGAATATCCGGCGCGGAGACCTTTTGCCGCAGCACCGTTTTTTCTGTTTCGGCGCGCTTGCGCAGGCAGTCCAGCACCTTGCGGTCGCCGGCGGTCAGCACAGCGCCGCCATAAAGCAGCTGGATTTTCTGCCTGCGCATCAGCGCGGCGGTCAGTGCGGCGATGTCGATTTCGCGCCAGCCGTAGGGCGCGCCCTGGTAGCGCTTCTGCATCTCGGCCATGGTGACGGTGATATGCTGGCGGCTGCGGCTTTCAAGGTACTGCTGCATCTCGGCCAGCGCCCTGTCGTTGGGCTGGGCCACGCCTGCAAGCGATTCCTGCACGAGGCCGCCGGTCAGGATGGCCTGAATATCCTGATCGGACTGCACGAAGGTATCTACATAGTCGAGCTTGCTGTATACCCCCTCCACCAGGCGCGACAGGGCTGCGTCCAGCGCCTCCTTAACGGAAGAGCAGCGGATCGCCGCACGCTCACCCGCGATATAGAAGGAGCCCTTGACAATGGCCTCCTTCAGCAGGTCGGTCGCGGTCTTTTCGCGCTTTTTTGCCTCGTTCTGCTTTTCCTGAACGATTTTGCGCAGGGATTCCGAATGCTGAGAAACATTATGCTGCTTAACGTATTGCTCGATGCGGCGAACCTCCTCAAACTCCTGATAGTAATCGCTGGAGGTATCAAGCAGCACGATGGCGGCATGGTCAGCGCTGGATTGCAGCAGCAGCCGCTGCCGGTCGGCCTCGGTATCCTGAAGCCCGGAGGCCAGGGTAATCAGATTTAGCTTGATGCTGCCGGAGGGCTGGCCCAGCGGCGCAAAATCGATCATCGGATCGTATGAAAAATCATAGCGGTTTTTATAACGGTATTTTTTGCCCGGATACAAATCGGAAAACACAGCCTGGCCGATCATGCGGAGCACGTCGTTCTGATCGACGACGCTGCTGCGGATCTCGCGGTTGACGTCCTGCTCTTCATCGGTGAGGAAGAGATAGGTTTCGCCGCTGCGGGAAACATAGTTTTCATGCACCAGACGATCCAACGATTCCTGCAGCGCGCGGCGGATGGTGATCTTATCGGCGTGGATATTGTCGACCATCAGGGTGGACAGGTTTTCGATGCTGGAGGCAAGGCCCTCTACGTAACGGATGAGAAACAGAAGCTTGAGCACGTTCACATCCTGCTTTTTCAGTCCGTCGCCCGCCTGCGCCGCGCGGTCCGCACGGTCGATGACCCGGCGCACAGCGCCGTCTAGGAAGGTGTGCACCGTATCGTAAAAACAATAAAACGGCACAAAGCAGTTTTCATCCTGAAGCTTTACTTGCTGCGCGGCCTCCTGAAAGGCGGAAAGCATGCTGCGCTCGCCGCCGGAAAGGTGCTTGCCGGAGGAGCCGTGCTTTCGCACCTGCACCAGTACCTCCTGCAGAAGCTTGAACTGATAGGGGACGAAGGGATAGGACTCCACAAACTCGTCTTCGCTGGAATAACCCTTCAGATCGGCGATCGTGCCCGGCGCAAAGGAAAATAGATTGCGCATGATGGAGATATTCTGCTGATATACCAGGCGCAGCAGCCTTTCGGCCGTTTCGTTCTTGGCCAGGATACGGCGTTTGATCACCTCGTCCACTGAGGCGGAGGAGAGGCTCAGGCGAGTGTTGAAGCGCCCCTGGATTTTGGAAAAGTCGTTGCCCTTTACATGCGTTACGCTGTCGATATCCTCCTGGCTGGTTACGATGATCCAAACCTTGCCACGGCATTTGGCACCCAGCTCCTCCACAACGGTCTGCAGGTTGAGCATCAAGCTGGAATCGTCGCCGATATACTGGCCGATTTCATCCACCAGAAAAACCAGGTGGAAGTTGGGGGCTTTGCTTTGCACGTATTCGGCGATTTCCTTGGCCAGGCGGTCGATGCTGATTTCGGCGGTTTCCGTGCCGTTGAACCAGTTGCGTGCGGCCTGATCGGAAATGCCCGTCGTCTGCGTCAGCGCGGCGGTCACGTCGTCCTCCCAGAAGGCAAAGGCCTCGCGCGCGGTTTCCCAAGGCTCGGTGTTGATTTGCTCAAAAGCTGCTTTGAAGGCCGCCAGCTTGCCCTGACGATCCAAAAAACGCTCAAAGGCGGCAACCTTCAGGTCGTCGCCGTAATAGCCGCAGTGTTCATAAAAGACCTTGGTGAATACGCGCAGAATCGCGTCCCGGTCCTTGCCCATGGGGGATTTTGCATCAATATTGAACAGAATCACCTCGGTGGGGGTTTGCGCGACGCGGCGCATCATTTCGTATCGGTAGGGATCGTAATCGAATTTATCGGCAAAGTAATCGATGGCCTTTTTGCCGCACACCTCTTCATTGGCCAGCAGGTAGGAAAGAATCTTGAGAAAGTGCGATTTACCGCTGCCGAAGAAGCCCGAAATCCAAACGCCAATTTTATCTGTTGTGCCCTCAACGCCCTTTTCGTACTGATCATAAAATGCGCCGAAGTGCTTTTGCAGCTCGCGGGTGATTACGTATTCCTCCAGCTCCTGACGGCGGTTTTCGTCGTCCGTCTGCATCACCTTGATTACGCCGTTGATCGAGCGGTCAATGCTTTTCTGGAACATATTCTGCAGTTTCATAGTAAGGCTCCTTGCTTATATCAGATTAAAGGCACGATAGTAGTTGTCGTCCATAAAGGCTTCAAACAGCGTCAGCGTCTGCCCGTTGTAATCGCCGGGGTAAAACAGCACGACCGGTACGTCGTCGAAGACATGCTGCAGATTATTGAGGATGTTGTGACTGCGCATATAGGGAAATACGCGCCCCACGCCGGAGATCATCACCACATCGCCGGTCTGGTGATCGGGGTATTTCATGCGCTCGATATAGGCCTCCGGGGGCGCGACGCGCTGGATCTGCCTGAGCATAAAATCCGCGCCGTGCTGCGCCTCCATCTGCGCAATGCGATCCAGGATGCGGCGCTCCCGGCAGATATCCAGCAGGAGGTCGTACAGATCATATGCGATCACCCGGCAGGCGCCGTTTTGCCCGTTTTCACTGGCGGCAATGCTGTGCAGAAAATGCCGAACCGGCATTTCCTCGTCGGGGCGGTAGGCAAACACATACAGGCCCACCTCGTTGCTAAGTCCTTTGTTGCTTAAAAACGCTTCGTCATGCAGCTTTTCGCGCAGCGCGTCAAGCCGTGATAATATATTCTGCAATGCTGTCACCTCAGTCGATCACATTGAACGCCGGCAGAAAGCGCTGCATGCCCGCAGCCCTTAAGGCGCGTTCAAATTCATCTGAAATCTGTACGGGGCAAAGCCTGGTGCTTCCGATCTTTTCCAGATAGCCGTTCTCGCGCAGCACGTTCATCAGCACCGATTTGATGCGCTTGACGGTTTCCGGGCTCCAGGCGGCGACGGCCTCATCCTTTTCGCCCAGGCACGCAAAAAACACGTTTACGTCCTTGGACGTAAGCGTCAGATCAAAAGCGCGGTATTTTTCGCCGATAACGTCGGTCATAAACTCTGCCAGCAGCCTGCTCTGGCACATCATGGCGACCAAGGCGGCCTGCTTGGCCTGCTGCGTATCGCCCTGCGCCAGCATGTCAAGCAGCGCCTCGCTGCATGCAATGCATGTCAGACGATTGAGCGCGGCGCGGCAGTTTTTTGTGATCACGCGCTCCGTGGGATATTGAAACAGATTGTCCCGATATACTGTGTCCGTTATTTCCGCATTTGACAGGCCATTTTTGTACAGACGCGCGACGATGCGCATCTCCCGAAACATAAACTGCTCGCGGGTAAGAGAACCGTTGTACAGTCCCACATGCATCCTCCTATCGTTGATCCGATGACGGATAGCGGTGGCGGCGATTCGCTGCGCCGATAGGGGCTGCATTCCTAAATGGCATTTTCAGATCTTTTGCTGACGAGCCCGTTTGATATAATGCCTGTGCGATGGTTTTTCGCAAATTATCCGATTCTGCGACGCTGGCTAAAACTGATGAACGGCGAGGAATGCCACTGACTATCTTCTATAATATTATAAGTGGAAATCGTTCCCATGTCAAGATAATCGGCTCCTGCGATGGCAATTTTATAGCAGATTTCGGCAGGCTTGCCGGGCGCGGGCGGCGCTTGAACCGCCGCCATGCAAGCGTGCCGCCGGCAGAGCACGTCAAAGACGCGGAAATGGGTAAGCCGTCAGCTAAGCCGTCAAAAATGGCAATTGTGTCAGCCGTTCAGTATCAGCAGCAAAATTCATGGAGCAAGGAGAACGAAGCATGTCAAGACATGGGGAGAACATTTATAAGCGCCGGGACGGCCGATACGAGGGACGCTATGTGATCGGCAAGAATGCGTCCGGCAAAACCAGATTCGGATATGTTTATGGGCGACAGTACGCGCAGGTGCGCACACGATTGCTGCAGAAGAAGTCAGAGCTCCTGACTGCCGCTGCAAGCGCCGCATCGGCCCGCGATGTTACCCTGCGGGAATGGCTTTGCTATTGGCGCGAAAACGAACTGATGGGTACAGTGAAGCCCTCGTCCTATCAGGCCTATTGCAGGCAGATCAGCTTGCATCTGATTCCGGCACTGGGCGATGTGCCGCTTTCGCAGCTAACGCCGGCCTGCGTACACGCCTTTGCCGGACGGCTGGAGGCCTGCGGCCTGGCCTATAACACAAGAAAGGGGATTTTTCGCCTTTTATCTGCTGCTTTGCGCTGCGCCCAGGAGGAGGGGTTGGCCGCAAAAAATCCTTGCCGCAAAATCAAAATCCAGCTTTCCGAAAAGGCTGAACAGCGCGTGCTCAGTCGCCCGGAACAGGAAATGCTGCGCAAGGAAGCGCTGAAGCAGAATAACCTGCCCGTCCTGCTCAGCCTGTATACAGGCATGCGTTTGGGCGAGGTATGCGCACTGAAATGGCAGGATATCGACTGGAAAAAACGCACCGTCGCCGTCAGACGCACGGCGCAGCGGGTTGCGCATGCCCTGTCATCCGCCCATGAAAGCACGTTTCTGATGGTCGGCACGCCCAAATCCAGGCGCTCGCGCCGCGTGCTGCCCATTCCTGATTTTTTGATTTCAAAGCTACGCGAGGCTTTCTTCGCCGCCGGCAGCCTGTCGCCCGAGACTTTTATCTTTGGAAAGGGCGCGCGCGCCGCCGAGCCGCGCACGCTGCAGCGGCGATTCAGCCGTCTGCTGCACAGCGTCGGCCTGACCGGCGTTCATTTTCATACGCTTCGTCACAGCTTCGCCACACGGCTGATGGAGCTGGGCGTGGATATTCAAACCATCAGCGCGCTGCTGGGGCATGAATCGGCCAGGACGACGCTGGACTTTTATGGGCACAGCCTGACGGAGCAGCAAATTCGCGCCGCTTCGCTGCTTGCCTCCTGCTGACCGCCGGCAATAAGCCGTCAAAAGCCGTAAAGCCCCTGCAGAAAAGGCAGCAGCAGTCGGCCCTTTGGCCCGTGCCGTAAAGTCGGATAATTTGCGACGCTTTTATTCTGGCATAATCGCTTTGAATTATTCCGCTTTGCTGCTTCGGTGCATGCGCGGCGTTGCTCCGCCGAGACTAAATGGCTGCCGAAGATAATAGAAACACCGAAACGGAGCCTGCTTGCCCCGTTTCGGCGTTCAATGATGTTCGATTTTTAGAATCAGGTCTTTTAATCCATATAGAATAAGCCGTTTTTGCTGTATTGCGTATTCTGTGTGATCTCGATGCCGAAATGATCAAAGATCGCGCCGGCTCCGTCCATGTCGATCCAGCGCCGGTTCAATTCGTCCGTATAGAGGATGGTATGACCCACGCAGGCAGGGTCGTTGAAGATGAAATAGGGCGTTTCGGCGTTTTGGCAGTAGCCAACGCAGATCACCCAATGCCCCTCAACGAGGTAGGATTCTGAATCAGAGGGGGCATCCAGATTATAACTGCCATCCTCTGCGGAAGACCAGGCTTGCAGCGGCATCAAAACGGGATGTCCCGCAGCCAGCTTTTGCAGCAGGTCGTCCAGGGATAGCTGCTGGGATGCTGTGAAAGCAACGTCATTTTTTTCCAGATATGCCATAATGGCGCTGGGCGGCGTGCCGCTTTCGGGCGTGGTGCCAAGCAGGTTTTCATATTGTGTCAGGTTCAGGTCGGCTGCATAGGGATCAAGCCAGTTCATCAGCATCTGTACGCAGGTGACGCCGCAGGTATAATCGCCATATTGCCGCAGGGCCGGAAGATCGATGAACACGTCCGCGTCCGTCAGAGAGGCGACATAAAAAGACGTGTCGTCGGCATTGGCGTTGCTGCCGATTGGAAGCAGAAGAATGCATGAAAGCAAAAGCAGGGCTGTCAGGCTGAGAAGGCTGATTTTTGTTTCTTTCATATTTGGCTCCTTTGGCATATTGGGCAGAATGAGCGCACAATCCGTTTGATTCTTCCCTATCATAGCATGCGGCGCAGCGCTTCGCAAGCCTTTTTGCAGGCATGGATTTGTTTACGCTTCATTCATTGCTTTGTCATTTTCTGGGGGTATGCTAAAATCGACCTTCAGAATAGGAGGAAGAAGAAATGATGCAGCTGAAAAAACTCGTTTGCCTGATGCTGGCGCTGGCACTTTTGCCTCTCAGCGCCGCGCTGGCGGAGGAGGAAAGCTATTTTACCGCGCGGGATTTGGCGCAGGATTACGATGCGAACAAGGCGGCGATGATTCAACTGCTTGATAGCGAAATTGCCGCAGGCACGGAGAGCGTGACCGTCAGCGGTACGACCGCAACGATTACGGCAGAGGGCGTTTACGTGCTGACGGGTACGCTGCAAAATGGGCAGATCATTGTGGACGCGCCCAAGGACGCCAAGGTGCAGCTGGTGCTTGATGGCGTGACCATTCATAGCGAAACCTCCGCTGCGATCTATGTACGCCAGGCCGATAAGGTGTTTTTGACGCTGGCGGCGGGCACGGAGAACAACCTTTCCAGCGGCGATGCGTTTGAAGCGATTGACGATAACAACATTGACGCAGCGGTGTTCTCCAAGGATACCCTGACAATTAACGGCGCGGGCGCGTTGACGGTTGCGTCCCCGGCGGGACATGGCGTTGCGGTCAAGGGCAAGCTGAAAATAACCGGCGGCAGCGTGCGCATTACCGCCGCCCGCCATGGCGCGACGGGCAAAAACGGTGTGTATATCTGCAGCGGAACGCTGGATATTACGGCTGAGCAGGATGGCCTGCACGCCGAAAATGATGAGGATACCACCCGGGGAATGGTGGTTATCAGCAGCGGCAGCGTGCGCATTGCGGCGGATGGAGACGGCATTGACGCGGGCGGCATGTTGGAAATTACGGACGGCGATTTTGATATCGTCACGGGCGGCGGCAGCCAGAATGCGCCCGCTCATCAGGAGGAGCGCGGGGGCCGCGGCTGGTTCGGCTGGCAGGATAGTGCGAGCAACTCCGCACAGGATACTGCCAGCGCCAAGGGACTGAAGGCCAGCGGCAGCGTGACGCTGACTGGCGGCGATTTCACGCTGGATTGCCAGGACGACGCGATTCACAGCAACGCCGATGTGAACATCGCAGGCGGGACGTATCAGATCGCCACGGGCGACGATGGCGTGCATGCGGATGAAAACGTTGCGATATCGGGCGGAACGATTGCCATCAGCGCCAGCTACGAGGGGATCGAGGGAAAGTGCATCGAAATCTCGGGCGGTGAGATTGACGTGGCCGCCTCAGACGACGGCCTGAACGCTGCGGGCGGCGACAGTGGCGACGATACGCGGCGCAGCTTTATGCAAAGCAGCGGCAATAACGAGCTGATTATTTCCGGTGGATACATTGTAATCGACGCGGCGGGCGACGGATTGGATTCTGACGGCAATTTGACTGTAACAGGAGGAAATGTATATGTATATGGTCCTGAAAGCAGCAATAATGGGGCTATTGATTTTGATGGTACGGGCACGGTTACGGGCGGCGCGGTGGTCGCCCTGGGCGCGTCGGGCATGGCGCAGAACTTCGACGATTCCTCCTCGCAGGGCTCCATACTGGCGTCCTGCTCCACCCAGGCGGCGGGCACCGTGGTAACGCTGCTGGATGCAAACGGCAACGAGCTGATCTCCTGCACGGCGAAAAAGAGCTTTTCTTCGGTGGTTATCAGCTTGCCTGAAATCCAGAGCGGCCAAACCTACACGCTAAAAATCGGCTCCGCCACCCAGAATATCACGATGAACGGGCTGATCTATGGCAGCGGGTTTGGCGGTTTCGGCAGGGGAGGCAGATGGCGGCCATGAGCAGGGGCGCGAAGGTGCTGTATTGCGTTTATCTTACGCTGCTGATGGGCTTTACCGGCTTTGTGACGCTGGATACGTTTGTGATTGCGCGGGTGGAAACCACGCTGGAAGCGCCTCAGACGACGCAAACGCCAAGCGTTGCCAGCGCGGAACCGACCATTACTGAGAATAGCTATCAGGATGCGCATATTTCCATTCAAATTGATACCCGCCGGTTGGACGATACGACCGTCTATATTGCTGATGTGACGCTATCCTCCCCGGAGTATTTGAAAACTGCCTTGGCGCAGAATGCTTATGGCAAAAACGTGACGGAGACGACCTCCGCCATTGCCGCGCGGCAAAGCGCCATCCTGGCTATTAACGGCGATTATTATGGCTCCCGCGAACGCGGCTATGTGCTGCGCAACGGCACGCTGTATCGCAGTACCGCCGCGGCTGATCAGGAGGATTTGGTGATTTTTTCCGACGGTTCATTCGCCGTCATTGACGAAGGCAGCATCTCGGCGGATTCGCTGCTGCAGCAGGGAGCGATGCAGGTGCTCTCCTTTGGCCCGGCGCTGGTGGCGGATGGCGAAATCACCGTATCGCAAAAGGATGAGGTGGGCAAGGCTATGGTCAGCAATCCACGTACGGCCATTGGCGTCGTTGCGCCGCTGCACTATTTGTTTGTTGTGTCGGATGGCCGCACCAGCCAAAGCGCAGGCCTGTCGTTGTATGAGCTGGCGCAGCTGATGCAGTCGCTGGGCACGCAGACGGCCTATAATCTGGATGGCGGCGGATCGTCCGCCTTGTATTTCAATGGTACGGTCGTCAACAACCCCACCACCAACGGCAGGCGTATCCAGGAAAGGAGCGTGAGCGACATTGTCTACATCGGCTACTGATATAAGCCGGGCCCGGATAAAAAGGCTGGGATGGCGCTTTCTGTGGATCAGCTTTGCCTGCGCAGCGTTCTCGTTTGTTTATGAGTGCTTTAGCCATCAGGTATACGCGCTCAGCATGATTCTTGCCTTTTTATATCCAATGATTGGCGGCACACTGCCATGCTTTGTGATTTCACGCCTGCGTCGCCTGCCGAACCCTTGGACGCTATATGCTTGGCGCGCGGGCGTGATGACCGCCATGATTGGCAGCCTGATGCGGGGCGCGCTGGAAATTTACGGCACCACCAACCGCCTGACAGCCGCTTATCCCATCCTGTGCGGCGCGCTGTGCCTGGCAGGGGCGCTGGGATATCTGATTGCTCCGCAGAAGATGATGTGAGCGGGGGAAGATCGCACGTTTATGCAAAAGTATCGCAAGATCCATGATTTTGCGGTACTTTTTATTTTAACGTTTTAACCAGCGCTAACAACGGCGAATGATGCAACATTCAGAAAATGAATATGCAACATATAGATATTGCGGAAGGCTGGATTTTGACCGTATAATGCAAATGTTATAGCACAAATGTTACGCCTTGTGGGAGGAACGGATTTATGGCTAAAATCGTCTTTATGGGAGCGGGCTCCAGTGTTTTTGTCAAAAATGTAGTGGGCGACTGCATGCTGTCTCCCGTGCTGAAGGACAGCGAATTTGCCTTGTATGATATCGATCCCGTTCGTCTGGACGATAGCCGCAGGATGCTGACGGCGCTCAACAGCAATATGGGCGGCCATGCGGTGATCACCGCCTATCTGGGCGTGGAAAACCGCAAGGACGCGCTGCGCGGCGCATCCTATGTGATTAACGCCATTCAGGTGGGTCTGTATGAGCCCTGCACGGTAACGGACTTTGAAGTGCCCAAGAAGTACGGCCTGCGCCAGACCATCGGCGATACGCTGGGCATTGGCGGCATCTTCCGTGCTCTGCGCACCATTCCCGTGATGCAGGATTTTGCCGATGATATGGCTGCGGTTTGCCCGGACGCGTGGTTCCTCAACTATACCAATCCCATGGCCATGCTGACCGGCTATATGCAGCGCTACACCCCCATCAAGACGGTGGGCCTGTGCCACAGCGTGCAGGTGTGCGCCAAGCGGCTGCTGGCTGGCCTTGGCATGGAATATGATCCGACCATCCGCACGCTGATTGCGGGCATCAATCATCAGGCTTGGCTGCTGGATATCCGCGATAAGGACGGCAACGACCTGTATCCCGAAATCAAGCGCCGCGCCCTGGCTCGCACGGAAAAACATGAGGACATGGTGCGCTATGAAATTATGAAGCGCTTTGGCTACTATGTAACGGAATCCAGCGAGCACAGCGCCGAATACACGCCCTATTTTATCAAGGATAAGTATCCCGAGCTGATCGAGCGCTTCAATATCCCGTTGGATGAGTATCCGCGCCGCTGCATCAAGAACATTGAAAAATGGGCTACGCAGCGCGACGAGCTGACCAACAATCCCAACCTGCGCCATGAGCTGTCCCGCGAGTATGCCAGCCATATCATGGCCGCCATGGAAACCAATACGCCCTACAAGATCGGCGGCAACGTGATCAACACGGGGCTGATCACCAACCTGCCGCAGAACGCCTGCGTGGAGGTACCCTGCCTGGTGGATGGCTCAGGCGTAACGCCCTGCTATGTGGGCGATCTGCCTGAGCAGTGCGCGGCGCTGAACCGTACCAATATCAACGAACAGCTGCTGACCATCGAGGCCGCCAAGACCCTGAAGAAGGAATACATTTATCAGGCTGCGCTGATGGATCCGCATATGCAAAGCGAATTGTCCATTGACGATATCGTGGCGCTGTGCGATGATATGATCGAGGCTCACAAGGGCTGGCTGCCTGAGTATCACTAAGCGAATCAAACGGAAACGCATGGCGTTTCCGGGTTGAGATAGACCGTTTAAAAAACGAAAGGAAGGCAACGAAACATGAAAAAGATCCTGGCTCTGCTGCTTGCGCTGGCTCTGCTGCTGCCCACCGTGGCGATGGCCGAGCTGAACCGCGTCTCCGAGGACCCCGTGGAATTCACCTTCTGGGCCGCGTACAACCCCACCTTCCAGACCGATTGGGAAAACATGAAGTGCTGGAAGTACCTGGAAGAAGCGACCGGCGTCCACATCAAGTGGGAGCTCTACACCCTGAACGAAATGAAGGATAAGCTGGGCATCACGCTGGCTGGCGGCGATCCCTCTGTGCTGCCGGACGCCTTCTTCCGCTGCAATATCACCGATACGCAGCTGAAAAAGTACGGCCCCGAAGGCATGTTTCTGGATATCAGCAAACTGGTTCGCGAGTATGCCCCGAACCTGTGCCAGAAGATGGACGATATGAACGCCTGGGGTTCCATGCTGGATCCTGAGACGGGCGCGCTGTATGCCACCCCGACCTTGAAGGACAGCATCTCTTCCCGCATTCTGCCCAACTTCTACTTCAACAAGCACATGATGGAAAACGTCGGTTGGACGACCGGCGCGCCCAAGACGACCGATGAACTGTACGATCTGCTGGTGCTCATCCGCGATAACGACGCTAACGGCAACGGCGATCCCGGCGACGAAGTGGGCATCACCTCCAACAGCCTCACCCGTATTATGAACCTGTTCTCCGGCGCGTTCGGCATCAACAACCGCGGCCGCGAGGATCTGTGCGTGGATGCCGATCCTGCCGATGAGACCAAGGTGCGCTATGTATACACCACCGAAGAATACCGCAAAATGCTGTCCTACCTGAACAAGCTGTACACCAACAACCTGATCGACAGCAACATCTTTTCTCTGAAGACCTCCTCCATGGTGGCTCTGGGCAGCCAGAACCAGATCTTCGGCCTGGCCTATCACTCCCTGGCGGCTGCTGGCATCGATGAAGCCGACTATATCGGCATGGACGAACCCATCCAGGGCCCGGATGGCTACAAGGCCTGGAATACCACCGACAGCGGCATCTACAAGGGCGCTTTCGTCATCTCTGCCAACTGCAAGCAGCCCGAAATGCTGGTCAAGTGGATTGACAACCTGTACACCTACGAAGGCAGCTTGCTGATCAACTTCGGCAAGGAAGGCGAAGATTGGCACTACAACGAGCAGAATCTGCCCACCTGGAACGATTATATCCTGGATCAGGTGAATGAAAACACCAACTACGACCTCGTTACTGCTCAGGTGTCCTGCTATGCCTCCGGCAACGTGCCCTGCTGGTTCACCGATGAAACCTTCCCCGGCGCGCAGTGCCGCGGCCTGGGCTACGAAACCTCTCAGAAGCTGGCGCCCTACACCAACCAGCAGGCTTGGCTGTTCAACTTCACCATCGAGGAAGCGGAAGAAGTGTCTGCCCTCAAGGCTGATATCAACACCAACTGCCATGACGTTTGGCGCGCTGATTTCATCAAGGGCACCAAGGACGTTAACGACGACGCCGTTTGGAACGAATATGTGCAGCAGATCGAAAGCCTCGGTCTGGAAGACATGATGTACCTGTATCAGACTGCGCTGGATCGTATGCTCGAGACGAAGTAAAGCAACCGTCGATCGGGGGCACATGTCGCGCTGTGCCCCCGATCTCCTTATAATCCTGACGCCGTAAACAAGGAGCTTCAAATCATGACTACAAATTTGAAAGTGCCCGGCCGGAAAAGCTGGACGCAGCGGCTGAGAAATGAAATGGCTGCCAACTGGCAGCTTTATCTGCTTGTGCTTCTGCCGGTCGTTTATCTGATTCTATTCCACTATTGGCCTATGCTGGGCGTGCAGATTGCCTTTAAAGATTTCAAGCCGACCAAGGGCATCTGGGGCAGCCCGTGGGCTTCCTCCCGCGGCCAGGTGAATGTGTTCAAGCACTTTCAACGCTTCCTGCGCTCGTCCTATTCGCTGCAGATTATCGGCAACACCATCAGCCTGAGCCTTTACTCGCTGCTGGCCAAATTTCCCTGCTGCCTGCTGCTGTCGCTGATGATGAACGAGCTGCGCAGCACGAAGCTCAAGAAAACGGTACAGGTTGTTACCTATGCTCCGCACTTTATTTCCACGATTGTCGTCGTGGGTATTATGCAGCAGATGTTTGCCGCGCCCTCTGCCCTGATGCGTTCGGGCGGCGTGGTGAATATGCTCATCGGCATGCTGGGCGGCGAGCCCATTCCCTTCATG
The DNA here is from genome assembly GCA_004556155.1 of Clostridiales bacterium. Taxonomy (GTDB): domain Bacteria; phylum Bacillota; class Clostridia; order Christensenellales; family Aristaeellaceae; genus SFMI01. The sequence goes on along the minus strand of SFIM01000022.1, from coordinate 17,231 downwards.
GAAAGCGCCTCCGCTTTCCCGCACATGTACGTCTGGTCCGGCGTGTGGTCCAGCGCCGGCTGGGGGTCCATCATCTATCTGGCCACGTTGTCCAATGTCGATCCGCAGCATTATGAGGCGGCCACGCTGGACGGCGCAACCAAGCTGCAAAAAATCTGGTATATCACCCTGCCTGTGCTGATTCCCACCGCGGTTACGCTGTTTATCCTGGACGTCGGCCATGTGATGAACGTCGGCTTTGAAAAAGCCTACGCCATGCAGAACGACCTGAACCGCACCTCCTCGCAGGTGCTGGCTACCTATGTGTATACGCAGGGCATTAAGGATGGCAACTATTCCTTCTCCACCGCCATCAGCCTGTTTAACTCTGTCATCAATCTGGTGCTGATTTGCACCGTGAACTTTATTAGCCGTAAAATCTCCGAAGTGAGCTTGTGGTAAGGAGGCGCGATTTGTTATGACTACCGCGAAAAAAACTTCCTCGACCGCTATTAAGCGCATTCGGGGAGACGTGGTTTTTGATGTTGTCAACGCCAGCATCCTGATCGTGATGATGCTGGTAGTGCTGTATCCGCTGATTTATGTGGTCAGCTGCTCGGTTTCGTCGCCGCTGCTGGTGGTGCAGAGCAAGGTGGTGCTTTTCCCCAAGGGCATGACCAAGGTTGCCTATGAGCACGTGTTTAACAACTCCCTGATTCTCAGCGGCTATGGCAACACCATCCTATACACCCTGATTGGCACCAGCATCAACCTGGTGATGACCATCATGGCCGCCTTCCCGCTCTCGCAGAAAACCTTCGGCGCGCGCAAGGGCATCACGTTCCTGTTCACCTTCACCATGCTCTTTTCGGGCGGCTTGGTACCCACCTTCCTGACTGTGCAAAGGCTGGGCCTGATGGATACCGTGTGGGCGCTGGTGCTGCCCGGCGCGATCAGCGCATGGAACATGCTGATCATGAAAAACTATTTCCAGACCTCTATCCCGGGCGAATTGTACGAGGCTGCGCGTATTGACGGCGCGGACTGGATGACCATCCTGCTGCAATTGGTGCTGCCGTTGTCCATGCCCATCGTGGCTGTGATGATCCTGTATTATGGCGTTTCGCATTGGAACTCCTATTTCAGCGCTCTGATCTATCTGCGCGATCGCATGCGTTATCCGTTGCAGCTGATCATGCGCAGCTATTTCTCCGGCAATGACTTTGCCGAGCAGGGCGGCGGCGGGGAGGATACCGCTACGGCGCTGCTGCTGACGGAAACCATCAAGTACGCGTTGATTGTGATCGCGTCCTTCCCCATGCTGTGCCTGTATCCGTTTATGCAGCGCTTCTTCGTGAAGGGCGTTATGCTGGGCGCGGTCAAGGGCTAAAGCAGGAGTTTGTCGTGCGCATGGCGAAATAGCTGGGGCGATAAGGAGGCGGAAGGATGGATATTCTGCTCAGACGCAGCGGCTATATGGCCTGCGAACCCCGGCACAGTTTCGGCCCGATGGCGCATGAGTGCTTTCTGTTTCATATCATCCTTTCCGGCTGTGGCTTTTTTGAGCAGGAAGGAAAGCGCTATGTTCTGCATACCGGGCAGGGATTCCTGATCTGGCAGGGCAAAACAGCTTATTATGAAGCGGACGCGCATGATCCCTGGACGTATGCCTGGCTGGGCTTTCGCGGGGCGGATGCGCTGCGGATGATTGCCGCCATGGGGCTGAGCGAGAGCCATCCTATATGGGAAATGAGCGGGGATGAGCAGCTTCAGCGCTCCTATCAGCGCATTCTGCACGATATCCCCAAGTGCGCGGATATCGTATCCATGCGCTCCATTATTGCGGGCGATATGCTGAATTTTCTCTCCTGGGCGGGGGAAACGAGCATCAAGGCTTCCACCCTGTCCATGCGCTATTGCGATCAGGCCGCGGCGTACATGCGCTCTCACCTGAATCAAAAGGTCACGGTGGAGCAGTTAGCGGCGTTCATTGGCCTCAGCCGTTCGCAGCTCTTTCGAGCGTTTAAAGAGGTCTACGGCAAATCTCCCCGCGAAATGCTGGCCATTATTCGCACGGAGCAGGCGCAGTATATGCTGCTGAATACTTCGTTGCCGTTGGAGCAGGTGGCGCTTTCCTGCGGTTATGCAAACGAATCGCACTTTTGCGTGTCCTTTAAGCGCGAATGCGGCTTTTCGCCCATGGAGTTTAGAAAGACGCAGAGCGACGTTCTGCTGGATGAGTAAACGTAAAACAGAGATAAAAGGGTCGCCCTTCCTGCTGCCTGACGGCGCGTGGAAGGGCGACCCTTTTTGTTTTTTGCAGGCGGAGAGCCTTATTCTCATCGGAAAAAGCGGATGGCCATTTTGCATCACCCGCGGCATGATCTCCAGCGGCAGCGTTGTGCAGGATGAAGGAGCGGCCCTGCGGCGATAAAATGAGGTATTTAAAAATCAATTGGAAAAATAATCCTGCAATGCCTGGGCGGCGGCCTGCTCGTCCGGGCCGTCGATCACAGCTTCCAGGGTTTCCTGCTGGATATAGCCCAGCGACAGGATGCCAAGCAGGGATTTTGCGTTGATGGTGCGGTGCGCGTCGCACAGCAGCACCGAGGCTTCATAGCGGGAAAGCATTTGCGCAAAGCGTGCGGCGGTTTCCTGCGTAAAGGGGCAATTATGCTTGAGGGACAGCTTCAGGGTCATCATTTTGATCATCTCCATTAAGTACGGGCGCGCCGGAGGCTTGCGCATACTGCATTATTTTTCGTAGTCTGTGGTTTACGCCGGATTTACCCAACGGCGGATCCAGCATTTCGCCCAGCTGTTCCAGCGAGGCGTCGGGGTTCTTCAGGCGCAGCTCCGCCGTTTCGCGCAGGGCGGGAGGCAGGGCGGCAAGCAGAGAACGCGCTTCTAAATATTGCAGCGCGGAGATCTGCCGCTGGGCGGCGGATAGCTGGCGCAGCATGTTGCTGTGGTCGCAGTTGGTGGCGCGCAGCACGCTTTCATGCAGGCTGCGCTGCGCCAATATGTTTTCATAGTGCATCATGGCGCGGGTAGCGCCCATAAGCCCCAGCAGGGTGGAAATCTGCCCGCTGCGCTTGAGATACACAATGTGCGCGCCGCGGCGCTGCATGATGGCGCAATCCAATTCGCACCGGGTAAGCAGCTGAGACAGCGCCTGCGCGCGGGGCTCGCTGTTGCATACAAATTCCAGGTGATAGCCGTGCTCGGGCGCGGTGACGGAGCCCTCGCCTAAAAAAGCGCCGCGCAAAAAAGCATGCTGGCAGCACTTGCGCGTCAGCGCGCGGCGGGGCAGGCCGCGATATACCTCGCCCTGCTCGCTTTCATGCAGCATGTGCAGGGACAGCATCAGCTTGCGGGTATCGCCCTGGGACAGGCGGATCACGCACACGCGGCGGCCGCCAAAGCGTTCTACCTTGTTAAAGTGCGGGGTGGCGTTGATTTCCAGCCGCTTTTTCAGCAGGATGAAGACACGCTTGGCCACTGTGACGTTCTCGGATGAAAACGCAATGGAAACCTGCCCGCGCCCATGCAGGGTCATCGAGGCGCAGGATTGGGTCAGCGCGTTTAATTCGCTGAGCATGCAGCAGCTTTTTTCAATGCGCAGGGATACAAGCTCCTGCTTGACTTCTGTGGAAAAGCTCATGCTTCAAAATGGCCGATCAGGCGAACCTCCGGCTCCAGCGTTACGCCGAACTGTGCCTGCACGCGGCACTGCACCTCCTGCATCAGGCGATAGATTTCGCTCGATGTGGCGTGTCCGCGATTGATGACAAAGCCCGCGTGCATTTCGCTTACCTGCGCGTCGCCCACACGATAGCCCTTGAGGCCGGCCTGCTCAATCAGCGCGCCGGCGTAATATCCAACCGGACGCTTGAAAAACGACCCGCAGCTGGGATATTGCAGCGGCTGTTTTTCGCGGCGGCGCGCGGCCAAATCGGCCATCGTGGCCTTGATTTCATCGGGGCTGCCGGGGGGTAATTCAAACGTGGCTTCCAAGACGACCCAGCCGTTTTGCATCACGGCGCTGGAACGATAGCCAAGCGATAGCTCCTCCTTGCTTACCGTGCGCACGCCTTCGGGCGTAAGCACGCAGGCGGAGACGATCACCTGTGCGATTTCTCCGCCGTAAGCGCCGGCGTTCATGCACACCGCGCCGCCGATGGAGCCGGGGATGCCCGCGGCAAATTCCAGACCGGTCAGACTGGCCTGTGCAGCGGCGCGCGCGGCGGCGGCCAGCGATGCGCCTGCCTGTGCCGTCAGCGTATTTGCAAATACAGAGACTTCGCTCAGCGCGCGTCCCAGGTGGATCACCAGCCCGTCAAAGCCGCTGTCCGCGATCAAAAGGTTGGAGCCGTTGCCCAATATCAGCAGGGAAAGACCCTTCTCCTGCGCCCATTGATGAACGTGCGCAAGCTGCTGCGCGTTTCTCGGCTCCGCAAACAGGGCGGCTGGGCCGCCAGTTCTCATGGTGGTGTAGGGAGCCAGTGTGACGTTTTCACGCACGCATCCGGCGGGCAGCAGGGCGGATAGCTGCTGAAAAATGCTTTCGGACATAGAACCTCCGGTAAAATACAGACCTATTATAACAAATAATGATGTTCAAAGCAAGCGCAAAAGCGCTATACACAGATATTTTACAATTTCTTTCAGCTTTTATGCGCGCGGCGCGGAAATCAAAAATGTGCCGCCGCTGAGGGTAAAGGGCAGGCAGTCGGCGGGAATCAGCACGGTTTGCCCGGCGGGCAGGGCGCAGAAGAGCCGACCCTCGGGGCAGGAGAGCTGCCCATCCGACAGCGCCGTCAGCACAGAAAAGGCCTCAGGATGGGCGGAGAAGGGCACCTCCTGGCAATCATTCAGACGCTCCACCCGAAAATAGGGGGTATCCAGCAGCAGCTCGCGGCGGCAGTGCGCGTCGGGTAGCGGCTGCGGCTGCACAGCTTCCAATTGCAGCTCTGGCCGCACCACATCCAGCGCCTGACGGATGTGCAGCGGGCGCTTGTTGCCCTGCGCATCGGTGCGGTTCCAATCATAAAAGCGATAGGTAACGTCGCTGGACTGCTGAATCTCATACAGCAGGATGCCGCCGCCAATGGCATGCACCATGCCGGCGGGAATGTAAAACACATCGCCAGCCTGTACGGGCACAAAGCGCAGAAGCGGCTCCAGCGGCGCCTCGGTTTCAAAGGCCTGGCGCAGCATATCGCGCGTAACGCCCGGACGCAGGCCGTATACCAGCTGCGCGCCCGGCTCGGCGGCCAGGATGATCCAGGCTTCGGTTTTGCCTAACTTGTTTTCATGCGCCTGAGCGTAAGCATCGTCCGGATGCACCTGCACGCTCAGCGCTTGCTTGGCGTCCAGGAGCTTTAGCAGCAGCGGAAACTCGCCGGTTATCTGCGTGCCTGTCAGCTGCGCGCCATAGCGCGCAAGCAGCTCGCTCAGCGGCGTTCCCTGCGCGTCGGTGGAGTTCAGTCCCGGGATGACGCTCATTTCCAGGCTTTCGCCAGTGCGCGTGTCAGGCGCTGGTTTGCCATAGCGGGTTTTTAATTGATCGCCGCCCCAGGGGGTAGCCGCGCCGTAGCGGAAGGCAGGATAAAGCAGAATGGGCGCTAAAGACATGAAAGCAGCTCCTTTCCGATACGCAAAACACGCCGCTCCCGACGATCGAAAGCGGCGCGTAAGAAAACCACGGACTCGATACGCGCTTACAGCACGGACTTGGTGGCGATAACGTCCACACCAGTGCCTACCACGTTGGCGATCAGCACATCGCCGGCCTTGATGGGGGCTTTGAGCTGCAGCTCGTCAATGGCGCGCATGCATTCGTCGATCTTGGCCTTGGGGATGGGGGTACGGGTCTTGAGGCTTACGGGAGCCACGCTGCCCGCCACGGGAGCCACGGCGGTGATCATGCGCAGGGGCTGGGTGCACTCCTGATGGGCGTACAGATCACCGCGCTTGCAGGTGTTGCCATTGACGGATACAACCGCGCCGTCTTCCAGCGTTACTTCCATGCGGCAACCCATGGGGCAATTGATACAGGTGATGATTTCATTCTTTTGCAAGGAAGGATTCCTCCTTAGAAAAATGATAGATTAGTCAACCCTATTTTACGCTTTTCCCGCCAATTTTACAATAGCCAAAGCAAAGATTTTAATGTTTTTATACAAGCCTTCGATATCGGCGTATTCGTTGGCCTGGTGCGCCAGATCCTCATCCTGCGGGAAGGATGCGCCGAAGGCTACGCCCTCCTGCAGCGAGCGGGCATAGGTGCCGCCGCCGGTGTAGAGGCACTTGCGTTCATAGCCCGTTACCTCGTGATAAGCGTCCAGGAGATTCTGCACCAGCTCGCTGCCTGCGGGCACATGGTGCGGCTCCTTTACCTCCATGGCCTCCACCCGCATGCCGGGCAGGGAGGCGGATACGTTTTTGATAATCATATCGGGATTGGTCATCACGGGATAGCGGATATCCAGCGTGGCGTATACGCCGCCCTCGCCGGCGCGGATAATGCCCAGGTTGCAGGTTAGGTAGCCGCTGATGCCGTCCGACACGCTGATTTCGAGCCCTTCGCCCTTGTAATCCAGGCCGATCTTATCGGCCAGCAGGCGAAGATCACCCTGCACGCCCAGTTCGCGCAGCAGCAGCAGCATTTCGCCGTTGGCGTTGCGGGCGGTTTCGGGATAGGCGGCGTGGCCGCTGATGCCGGTCACGGTGATGGATACGCCCTTGTCCGTCAGCTGCACCTCGGCGGGGATATCCAGCTTCTTGGCGGCAGCTTCGGCCTGCGCAACGGTTGCGGCGTCGCCCGCCACCAGCGCGGAGGCGCGGCCGGGGATTACATTGGGGCGCTCGCCGTTGTTAAAGGCGATCACCTGTAGGCCCTCGTTGGAGAGCACGCCGTGCAGCTCCAGCCGGCAGATGCCCTTTTCGATGTTGATGATGGGGTAGGATGCGTCAGGGCTGAAGCCCATGCGCGGCATGGTGGCCACCTTGTTGTAGTGCGCAATATCCTCCCAGCCGCTTTCCTCATCGCAGCCCAGAATCAGGCGTACCTTGCGGCGCAGGGGGATGCCCACGTCCTTGACGGCCTTCATGGCGTACAGCGCGGCCACGGCGGGGCCCTTGTCGTCGCTGGTGCCGCGGCCGTACATGCGGCCGTTTTCAATCACCGCGCCGTAGGGGGGATACTTCCAGCCGTCACCCTCGGGCACCACGTCCAGATGCGCCAGGATGGCCAGCGCGTCTTCATCGCTGCCCTCGCCCAGATCGGCATGGGCGATATAGCCGTCAAAGTTCTGCGTCTTAAAGCCCATCTGTTCGCAATCGGCCAGAGCCATATCCAGCATGCTGCGCACTTCCTTGCCAAAGGGCGCGCCGGGCGCAGCTTCACCTTTGACGCTGGGTACGCGGATCCATTTTTGCAGGGTATCGATCATTTCATCGTGCATGGATTCGATAATGGCGTTTAGTTTAGCATCCATTTTTTTATAGTCTCCTTTTGTTTTATTCGGGATCGTTCATGGCTTCGGCCAGGCGCTTGAGACCTTCCAGCAGCCGCGCGTGCGGGCAGGCAAAGTTGAGCCGCAGGAAGCCCTGGCCCAGCGTTTCATCAAAGAAGGTGCCGTCGTTGAGCACCAGGTGATGCTTCTTGACCCGGCGCTGCAATTCCTCGCAGGTGGGGGCATAGGCGCGCAGATCCAGCCAGCACAGGCATGTGGCCTCAATGGGGGAAAGCACGGCCCTGGGCAAGAGCTGCGGCACGGCGCGGGTCAGGATGGAGCGGCTTTCTTCCAGATAATCCTTCAGGCCGCGAAGCCAGTCGTCACACTCTGTATACGCCGCCTGCGTAGCGGGCAGGGCGAAGCTGTTGCCGCTGGTGACGCCCGCGCACTCGCCCTCCTCGCGCAGGGCGGCAAGCAGCTGGGCATTGTGAGACATGGCCATGGCCTGCTGAAGACCAGGCACATTGAAGGTTTTGCTGGCGGCGGCAAGGGCAAGCACGCACTGCTCGTTGCCTTCCAGCGTCAGCGCCGATACGAAATGATTGGGCTGGTAGACGAAATCAGCGTGGATTTCATCCGACACCAGCACGGCCTGATAGGCAAGGCACAGGTTCAGCAGACGCTGCAGTTCCTCCCGGCTCCAGGCGCGGGAAACGGGATTATGCGGGTTGCACAGGAACACGCAGCGCGACCCGGCCTTGAGCTGCGCTTCGATAGCGGCGTAATCCATGGAGTAGCGTCCCTGCGCGTCGGACACAAGCGGGGCGGCGGCAGGCTTGCGGTGATTGCACACGATGGACTGGCGGAAAGGACCGTACACGGGCGGCATCAGCACAATCGCATCGCCAGGCTTGGTGAACGCGCGGGCGGCCAGCTTCAGCCCTGTGACCACGCAGGGCAGCATATAGGTTTGCTCCGGGGCGATGGTTACGCCATGGTGCCGCTGCCAGTAGCCGCAAAAGGCGGCCGCGTCGCGCGGATCGTCGCAGTTATAGCCATAGCAGGCATGTTCCGCGCGCTGGCGCAGGGCTTGTACAATAGGCTCGGGGCAGGCAAAATCCCAGTCCGCCACCCACATGGGCAGATCGTCTGGGCCGATAAAGCCCGTGTCCCATTTTACGCAGCGGGTGTGCTTGCGCTCAATGCCAGCGTCAAAAAATGCTTTGTCGTACTTCATCAAGTTGCGCCTCCATTCATGCAGCGGATCACCCAGTAGCCGCCGCTTTTTTCAATGACCTCCGCAGAGACAAACAGGGTGCTCAGGTATTTGAGCGCCGAGGGCGCGCCCTGCTGCTTGCGGATGACTAGGTATAGCTGTCCGTTGGGATTCAGATGCGCCGCGCTGTCGGCGAACATGCGGTAAATCGTCTCCTTGCCCGCGCGGATGGGGGGATTGGTGATGATGTAATCGAACATGCCGTCGATGCCCGCAAAGCCGTCGCTTTGGATAAACGTACCCGTCACCTGGCTGGCTTTGGCGTTCTGCTCGGCCAGCGACAGCGCGCGCAGGTTGACGTCGGTAAAGACGATTTGACAATCGGGATACAGCGCGCCCAGTGCCACGCCCACCGGCCCCCAGCCGCAGCCAAGATCCAGCACGCGGCCCTGCAGGCGATCAGGCAGGGCGGAAAGCAGGATGCGTGTGCCGCTGTCCAATTCACCGCGTGAGAATACGCCCGCGTCGGAGATCAGCGTAAACGCGCGCCCGCGATAGTCAAAGCGCGCTTCGGCCGGGTGGCTTTTGCTGCTTGGCGATTCGGTGTAATAATGATCGTTCATTCAGCGTCCTCTTTTGATACCGCCGCAAGCAGCTCAGTCAGCTCCTGGGCGGTTAATTCGCGGTATTCGCCGGGCTGCAGCGATGCGTCCAGCGTAAGCGGCCCCAGCGACAGACGGCGCAGCGCTGTGACCGTGCGTCCGCGGGCGGCGAACATGCGCCGCACCTGGTGAAACTTGCCCTCCCGCACCCGTACCTGAGCAACGGCCTCCTGCGGGGATGAGCGCAGAATCTCAAGCTCCGCAGGCAGGGCGGTAAAATCGGATAGTTCAAGCCCGGCGGCGAAGGCGGCGGTATCCTGCGCGTTTAGCGGCCCGTCCACCGTGGCCTCGTAGCACTTCCACACATGGCGCTTGGGGGACAGCAGGCGATGAGCCAGCTCGCCGTCCGTGGTCAGCAGCAGCAGTCCCGAGGTGTCCTTATCCAGCCTGCCCACCGGCATGCAGCCGCAGGCGCGATAGGCGGGCGGCAGCAGATCAAGCACGGTGGGCTGCTTGGAATCACGCGCGGCGGTCAGCACGCCGCAGGGCTTGTTGAGCAGCACATGGCGGGTCGTGCGCGCATCCAACGGCTGCTGATCCAGCGTCAGCCTGTCGCCTGGCTGCACATGCGCGTCCGCGCTGCGCACAACCTGGCCGTTGACTGTCACGCGCCCTGCACGCAGCATGGTTTTTACCTGGCTGCGAGAGCCTACGGCCAGCGTGGTCAGCAGGCGGTCCAGCCGCATCGCGGCGTCAGCGCACATCGGCATAGGCGTTCACCACAACGGCTGCGTTGCGCAGCTTTCGATAAGGCAGGAAGGGCAGATACAGCAGCAGGAACAGCCCGGCGGCGATGTAGATTACCCCGCCCGAAACCATGCCTGCCTGGAAAAATACATACAATAGCTGCAAATCCTCCATGGCGTGACCCGTCAGCATGGCGCGCAGGTGCAGATAGGGCGCCAGCGGCGGCAACAGGATAGGCGGCAGGCAGAGCAGCGTATGAATCAGCGCGTTTTTGCGCAAGGCGCTGCGCACATGGGGCAAACGGCGCGCGCGGCGGGCATTGTGAAGGGCGTGGATGGGAGAGATGTTTCCTACCAGCTGAAAATCGTAGGCAGCGCCGCGCCACCAGCCATAGAGAAACAGCAAAAGCGACATAAAAATGAGCCCGAAAAACACGAGGGTGCCAACAGCCATTTGCATTTCTTCGCTGGCTGCCCCCAAAAACGCGCCGATCGCCAGGAAGTCATGGTTGAAACGCGAGCCGGGCAGTACGAAAATGTACTGGTACAGCCGGTAAATCAAGAATGCAAAGGGCATACCCCATACGCCGCCCAGCAGCAGCCGCAGAGCGCCCGCGCCCACGCGGGCAGGGTAGGAGGCAGGGCGCAGTCTGCTGGCGTCAGTCAAACGCACCATGCGCGTAAGTGTCAGCGCAGCGCGAAAGCGCAGGGGATAAATCATTAAAAGGTACAGAGCCAGGCAGAGGATCAGCGCTGCGGTCATCGAGTATCCCAGGCGCAACGCGATATACAGGGGCGAAAGCGCTACAGCGCGCAGCGCAATCTGTTCAAGCACCCACAGGCATAGCTGCATGGGATGCCGTTTATAGGCCTGCGCGGCAAGACGGCGCATTTTGGCGGAATAGATACGGCGCTCCATAGACCCCTCCCGGCAATCAAGAATACCATCATTATATATGAAATAGCGCTAAAAATCAACGCGAAAGCCCCGAATCCGCCGTATTTTTGCCGCACATTCAATCCAAGTTGCCTGCCCTGCAAAAAACTGGTTGACAACCGACGGCGGATATTATATAATAGCTATTGCATTGTGAATGCATGCGGCCGTGGCGGAATCGGCATACGCGCACGTTTGAGGGGCGTGTAGGGAAACCTGTACGAGTTCAAGTCTCGTCGGCCGCACCATCAGACAAGCCTGTCCAAATGGATAGGCTTTTTTTGCGGGTTTGCATGCTTGGCGGGAAGCGCTGAAAAGCTTCCTGTGTTTTTATCGTGTTTTTTAGGGCGGCGGCATAGGCATATGCGGGCAGAAAGTGATACAATATTCCCGTACCCGCTGATAATCAACTGTACATAAGGAGATAGAAACAATGCCCTGCACGACGATTTTGGCCGGCAAGCTGGCTACCAACGACGGTTCTACGCTGATTTCGCGCAACGATGACGGCGGCTTTGAGGCCAAGCGGCTGATTGTGGTTCAGCCCAAGGATCAGAAACGAACCTATAAAACCGTGATTTCGCATTTGAAGGTGGAGCTGCCCGACGATCCCATGCGCTATACCGTGGCGCCCAATGTGACCCAAACGCACGGCGTGTGGCCGGCTTGCGGCATTAACGCCGCCAATGTGGCCATGACGGCTACCGAGACCATTACCTCCAATCCCCGGGTGCTGGGGGCCGATCCCTATGTGGCGTATCAGCCCAGAAAGGGCAGCAAAAAGGAGGTGCCCGGCGGCCTGGGCGAGGAGGATCTGGTGACGGTGATCCTGCCCTATATCCATACCGCCCGCGAAGGCGTGCTGCGCATGGGCGCATTGCTGGAGCAGTACGGCACCTATGAGCCTAACGGCATGGCCTTTGCCGATGAAAACGAGGTGTGGTGGCTGGAAACCATCGGCGGGCACCACTGGATTGCCAAGCGCGTGCCGGACGACCGTGTGGTCATCATGCCCAACCAGTTCGGCCTGGATCATTTTGACTTTGAGGACGCTTACGGCGCGGGCAAGGAGAACCTTTGCTCGGCCGATCTAAAAGACTTTGTGGAGAGAAACCACCTCTACACTGGTCTTGGCGATGGCTTCAATCCCCGCCTGGCTTTTGGCTCCAGAAGCGACAGCGACCATATCTACAACACGCCCAGAGCCTGGTTTATGGCCCGGTATCTGCTGGAGCGTACCTATCGCTGGGATGGCCCCAACGCAAATTTCACCCCCGAAAGCAACGACCTGCCCTGGTCCTTTGTGCCCGAGCGCAGGATCACGGTCGAGGATATCCGCTATCTGCTGGGCTCGCACTATCAGGGCACGCCCTATGATCCCTATGACAAAACGGCGGCCTTCCATGGCAAGTATCGCACCATCGGCGTGCCCAACAGCGATGTGTGCGGCATCATGCAGATCCGTGGCTATATGCCAGACGCGCTCAAGGGTGTGCAGTGGTTTTCCATGGGCGGCAGCGGCTTTACGGCCTGCTTCCCGCTGTATACGGCGGTGGACAGCCTGCCGGCCTATTTCAGTGCCACAAAGGATACTGTTTCCACCGACAGCATGTATTGGCACAGCCGCCTGATTGCCGCCCTGACCGACGCGCACTATTTCAAGGCGATTCTGCTGGACGAGCGCTATCAGAACGCCGTCTGGAACAAGGCCAGAAAGCTTTTGTGCGAATATGACGAAAAGTTCGCCGCGCAAAACGATCCGGCCCTGCTGGCTGAGGCCAACAAGAAGATTGCCGAAATGGTCAAGGCCGAATCCGATAAAGCGCTGGGACAGGTGCTGCGCAACGCCTCTGAGAATATGAAGATCCGCTATCATCGCGGCGATAATTAATTGAAAGTTCAAAAAACAGCCATGGCGCCCGCCCTTGCGCGGGCGCTATTTCTATGCGCTCGAAAAAGCACAATTTACGTAGAAAAGCAAAATTCTGTCAATGTGGTATTGACAAAATGCACAAAGCCGTGTACAATTATATCAAAGATGGGCTAAAAACGCCCAAATATGAAAGGCGGTCTTCTGAAAATGAAGAAACTGTTGGCTTTTATTCTTGCGCTTTCTCTGCTGTGCATGGGCGGCGTTGCCCTGGCTGATGGCGAAACGCTGGTGATTTACAGCGCCCGCAATGAACGCCTGAACAACATCGTAATCCCCGCCTTTGAAGCCAAGACCGGCATCAAGGTAGAAATGATCACCGGCTCCTCCGGCGAAGTGCTGCAGCGCGTAAAGAGCGAAGTGGAAACCGGCAACGTCACCGTGGATATCCACTGGGCTGCGGACGAAACCATGCTGGCCGCCAACCGCGATCTGTTCGAGGTGTACGTATCCACCGAAAACGACGCGATGATGCCCCTGTTCAAGAACGACGGCACCAACTGCTTCAACCCCGCCTACGCCGAGCCCAACGTCATGATTGTCAATACCAAGCTGCTGGCCGAAATGGGCATTGAAGTGAACGGCTATGCCGATCTGATCCAGCCCGAACTGAAGGGCAAGATCATCAGCGCCGACCCCGCCAACTCCTCCTCCGCTTTCCAGTGCCTGATCGGCATGCTCTACGGCATGGGCAATGGCGATCCGATGAGCAAGGAAGCCTGGGACTTTATCGATAAGTTCCTGGTCAATCTGGATGGCAAGACCGCTTCCTCCTCTTCTCAGGTTTACAATGGCGTAGCCAATGGCGAATATGCCGTGGGTCTGAGCTATGAGGATCCCTGCGTGGAGCTGCAGGCCAAGGGCGAGCAGCCGGTCAAGGTTGTCTATGCTGTGGAAGGCACCATCTTCCCCGGCCAGTCCGTGCAGATCATCAAGGGCGCTCCCCATATGGAAGCTGCGCAGAAGTTTGTTGATTTCGTGCTGAGCGAAGAGAGCCAGACCGCCGTGGCCGCCGCGCTGAACCTGCGTCCGCTGCGTCAGGGCATCCCCACCAACGAAAAGATGATCCCCAACGAGGAGATCAAGCTGTTTGATACCTACTCTGCCAAGTACATCGCCGAGCATAAGGCGGAAATCGTAAAGACCTACGTAGACCATGTGGAAATGACCATGGAATAAAAAACGCTTTCAGGGAATAGCATTCCTACGAAAGCCAAAGATCAAATCCGCCGGGAAGCCCCGCGCCTGCCGCGAGGCTTCCCGATTTTTGAAACGAGGGATAGCACGATGAGCGTTGCCATTCAGGTAGATAACGTAACCAAGGCGTATGGGAAAAATATTGTCATTCAGGGCCTGTCCGCCGAGATTAAGCCCGGCGAGTTTTTTACGCTGCTGGGCCCATCCGGCTGCGGCAAAACCACGCTGCTGCGCATGATTATCGGCTTTAACTCCATCGAAGCGGGCGAAATCCGCGTGGACGGCAAGGTGGTAAACCGCATCCCAACCAATAAGCGCAACATGGGCATGGTGTTCCAGAATTACGCGGTGTTCCCGCATATGAGCGTGCGCGACAACGTGGCCTACGGCCTGAAAAATCGCCATGTGCCCAAGGAGGAGCGCTATCGCCGGGTAGATGAAATATTGAAGCTTGTAAAAATCGATAGCTATGCCGACCGCATGCCCGCCCAGCTTTCCGGCGGTCAGCAGCAGCGTGTGGCGCTGGCGCGCGCCATCGTCATCGAGCCTGAGGTGCTGCTGATGGACGAGCCGCTGTCCAACCTGGACGCCAAGCTGCGTGTGGAAATGCGCAATGTTATCAAGCGCATCCAGCGCCAGGTGGGTATTACCACCGTATATGTCACCCACGATCAGGAGGAAGCGCTGGCCATTTCGGATCGTATCGCTGTGATGCACGGCGGCGTGATTCAGCAAATCGGCACGCCCAAGCATATCTATCAGCGCCCGGCCAACGAATTTGTATCCAACTTTATCGGCCTTAGTAACTTCCTGAACGCCGACGTGAAGGACGGCGTGGTGGACTTTGGCTGCGGCTATCGCGTGCCAGTTAAAACGCTGCGTGCGGATGTGGCTGGCCCTGTGGATGTGGCCGTGCGTCCCGAGGAGTTTACCATTCGCCCTGCGGGCGAGCCGGGCATTCCCGCCACGGTGCGCTCCAGCGTATTCCTGGGCATGTCGCAGCACTATTTTGTAACCCTCAAGGATGGGCAGGAAATCGAAGTAGTGGTGCCCAGCGATCTGAGCGAGATCATCCCCGACGGCACGGAAATCGCCCTGAATATCGTACCCGAAAAGGTAAACGTGTTCAATAAGGAAACGCGCAGCACGCTGATCCGCGAAGGGGTGTGAGCCGATGAAACAGAAGCATTCCCCGATCTGGACCTTCCTGGCGCTGCTGGTGCTGGCGATCTTCCTGATCTTTGTGGTGTACCCGCTGGTGCTGATCATGTACAAGAGCGTGGTCAACCCTGCCGATAACAGCTTCACGCTGGCTAACTTTACCCGCTTCTTTACCCGCAAGTACTACACCAATACGTTGCTGAACTCCTTCAAGGTGACTGTCGTATCCACGCTGATCAGCGCGACACTGGGGCTTGTGATTGCCTACATCACGCGCCAATACCGTATCGCGGGCAGCAAAGCGTTGAACATCTGCATTGTGGTCAGCTACCTGTCTCCGCCCTTCATCGGCGCGTACGCGTGGATTCAGCTGCTGGGCCGCAACGGCCTGTTTACCAAGTGGATCAACGCGATCTTTGGCACGTCGTTTGGCGGCATATACGGCTTTGCAGGCATTGTGCTGGTGTTCTCGCTCCAGTCCTTCCCGCTGGTGTATATGTATGTTTGCGGCGCGCTGCAAAACCTGGATAACTCCCTGAACGAGGCGGCCGAAAGCCTGGGTGCCAACAACTTCCAGCGCGTTACGGGCATCATTCTGCCGCTGGTGCTGCCTACGGTGCTGGCCTCCTCCCTGCTGGTGTTCATGCGCGTGTTCTCCGATTTCGGCACGCCCATGCTGATCGGCGAGGGCTACCGTACCTTCCCGGTGGTGCTGTATAACCAGTTCATGGGCGAGGTGACCAACGACAGCTATTTCGCCGCCGCGCTGTGCGTGATCATCATGGCGATTACGCTGATCTTCTTCTTCCTGCAGCGGTGGATTTCGCACCGGCATTCCTACTCCATGTCGGCGCTCAAGCCCATGCTGCCCCGTCCGCAGCGCACGCTGCCCAAGATCCTGTGCCACGTCTTCGTATACTTTGTGGTGCTCATGGCCATGCTGCCGCAGCTGACGGTGATCGTCACCTCCTTCCTCAAGGAGTCCACGCCCGGCATCTTTACCAATCAGTTTTCGCTTGTAAACTACGAGACGATCTTCTCTAAGAACAAGCTGGTCATCCCCAATACCTACCTGTATGGCCTGTGCGCCATCGCGCTGGTGATTGTGCTGGGCGTGCTGATTGCCTACCTGGCCGTGCGCCGCAAGTCCATCATCACCACCACCGTGGATACGCTGACCATGTTGCCCTATATCATCCCCGGCTCCGTGCTTGGTATCTGCTTCCTGTATGCCTTTGCCAAGCCGCCGCTGGCGCTGACGGGCACCGCGGCCATCATCATCATTGCCCTGACCGTGCGCCGCATGCCCTATACCATCCGCTCCAGCACGGCCATCATCAGCCAGATCAGCCCCTCCATTGAGGAAGCCGCTGTGTCGCTGGGCGCGTCTGAGCTGCGCTCCTTCACCGAGGTAACGCTGCCCATGATGATGCCCGGCGTAATCTCGGGCGCGATTATGAGCTGGGTAACGGTCATCAGCGAGCTGTCCTCGTCGATCATGCTGTATCGCGGCTCCACACAGACCTTGACTGTTTCGGTCTATACCGAGGTCATCCGCGATTGCTTCGGCAATGCCGCCGCGTACTCTACCGTGCTGACGGTGACGAGCGTGCTGTCCCTGCTGCTGTTCTTTAAGCTCACGGGCCGGCGGGATATCAGCGTGTAACAAAATAAACAGCGTTAAAAAAACAGAGCCGCTTTTTATAACGGCTCTGTTCAGACGATCAAAGAAGCCTCGTTTAAGCTCCTGGGAAGCATGAAGGGGCCGCAGCCCCTTCATATATAATCCGCAGCAGCGACATGCGCGGTGCGAGGAGCAGCCGTCAGGCTGCTTCCAGCCTGTCGAAAAGTCTTTTTCGACAGGCTCAACAGAGCCGCTTTTCACAGCGGCTCTGTTTTGCTTGTCGCTTCAGCGAAGAAGAAAACCACCAGCGGAGCTGGTGAGAGGGAAAAGCTTAAGATACAGGAAGCGCCTCCTTTGCTATAATGAGAGCAGGTCT
>SFIM01000052.1 GCA_004556155.1 Clostridiales bacterium | reverse complement strand
GACAGGATACTCTACAAACGCAGAAACGAGGTCGAGCGTTTCTTTCGAAGAATCAAACGCTTTCGGAGGGTCTTTACTCGCTATGACAAGCTCGATATTATTTTTGCTGGTTTTATCCTGTTCGCCATGATTTTTGATTCTTTAGTGGGAACGGACTCTAGTGTTCCTAACGATCTTCTCGTGCTGCGCCATAAAACGCATTGCATAAAAACGCGACCCCATTCCTGATAACAGGAGCGGGGTCGCGTTTGTTTCAGCAGTTACTTGCTAAAAATCTCGTCCAGGCCGTCAATCGCGTCGGTAAAGGGCTTGAGGATGCTCTGCCACAAAGAATCATCGGCGATAGACTGCTTGAGGGTATCGAAGGCTTCGATCATGGGCTGCAGCTTTTCCTGAAGCGTGGACAGCTTGCTCTCGGCGGCTTCTTTCAGGGCAGTCACGTTAACGATTTCTTCTTTCTTAGCAGCCAGCTCGGCATTGAGGGTGTTCATTTTGTCGGTCAGGCCGGCGGCTTCCGCCTTGGCCACCTGCAGCTCTTCGCTCAGCTTGGCAGCTTCCTCCGCATGCGCGGCGGCTTCGGCGGCCTTGGCCTCGGCGTCGTTCTGCGCAGCGGTCAGCTGCTCGGTCAAAGTGGCAATCTCGGCAGCCTTAGCTTCCGCATCGCCCTGGGCGGCAGTCAGCTGCTCAGTCAGGGTGGCGATTTCGGCGGCCTTGGCTTCTACATCGGCCTTCGCAGAAGTCAGTTCAGCCGTCTTGTTCTCCATATCGGCCTTTACGGCGGTCAGATCGTTGTTCAGGTTACCGGTGCGCACATAAAACACACCAGCCAGCACGGCCGCGACCAGCACAACCACGCTCAGGATAACGCATAGCTTTTTCATTGCGAAATTTCCTCCTTCAATATTCCGGGTTTCCGGAATGATCTGCAAATGGATTCGACAAAACATTTCCTTTTCCTGCCTGCGCGTATGAAAATTTCTTCCCGGCGCAAAATAAGGCGGGAGGTGCATACCATGAAACCTAAAAAGAAGAAAACGCCTAATGTGCTGGCTCACCAAAGCGCGCAAAGCAACTCGGACGTGCTGGGCAGCTATACCGGCACGCCCAAGGACGGCGGGCAGCCCACGCAGGACGCGGACGACCTTTAATTATTCAGCCTGTCGAAAAGGGGTTTTCGACAGGCTGCCGATGAAAGTCAGCTGAAGCAGGCTTTCATCGGGCACGTCATTTTCTTGTGAGCCAAAGGCTCACAAGAAAATGACATAGGAAACAGCCTGACGGCTGCTCCTCGCACCGCACATGTCGCTGCTGCGGATTATAATGAAGGGGCTGCGGCCCCTTCATGCATCCCAGGAGCTTTAACAAGTCTTTCTTGTCATCCCGAATTACTTTTGCCCGTCCAGCAGCCTTTGCCAGCCTGCAGGATCCTCGCCGATGACCACGCGCTGACCGTCGCGCACAATGGGCGTGCGAAGGAACTCGGGCCTTTCCAGCAGATAGCCCAGGATGATTTCTTCCTGATCCGTGTGCGCAACGGGGTGCGACAGGGCTGCCGTGCTGGCGCGATCCACCAGCTGATAGGCCCCGCCCGCGGCGCGCGCGAACAGTTGCAGTTCACGCAAGCCCAGCTTGTGCTTTTTCAGATCCACCGCCTGCACCTGGGCGCGGCGCTCCTTAAAAAAGCGCTCGGCCTTCTGCACGGCAAAGTTCTTTTTCAGGCTGTACAGCTGCAGGCTCATGGCATAAAGGCCTTCGTTTCTTCATTTTGGGCAAAGGGCAGCTCCACACGGTTGGTGCCCTCATCCCACAGGCGCTCCAGCTTATAATACTGGCGCTGCTCCGGGTGGAAGATATGCACCAGCACCGGCCCGTAGTCCAGTATCGCCCAGCGGCCGTCATTTTGGCCTTCCTTTTTGCGCGGAGCCACGCCATCCTCCAGCAACTTATCCTCCACATCGTCGCACAGGGAGTGCACCTGCTGCGCCGTGCGTCCCGTGCAGATGACCATATAATCGGTAATCACGGTCAGGTGGCTCACATCCAGCACCATCAAGTCGACCGCTTTTTTGTCATACAGCGCCTGCGCTGCGTGCAGGGCAAGGGTGCGTTCATCCATCATTTTGTTTCCTCCTTTGCGGCCAGGCTTTGCATGGCCAATTCGGTTTGCGGGCAAAAAGCGTGTCCCTGGGAAAGTACGTATTCGCGCGTGCGGCGCATGGACAGCAGCACGGCGGCGGAAAGATTGGTCTGCGCCAGGGCGCGGATTTGCGCAAGTCCCGGATAATCGCGGCGGGTCGGCTCGATGGCGTCAGCCAGATAAATCACCTGCTCCAACACCGTCATATCGGGCTTGCCGGTGGTATGGCAGGCGATGGCGGAAAGAATTTCCGCATCCGTAACGCCCAACTCATGCTCCGCGATGGCCGCAGCCAGCGGCCCATGCAGCAAATTCTCGTCGGCATATATATCTTTCGGCAGACGCAGGCCATATTCTTGCGCCTTTTTTTGCATTTCAGGCAGCGACAGTGGCTTGGCAATATCATGCAGCATGGCCGCCACGCCCGCCGCCTGCATGCGCGCGCCGTACAGCCCGGCCAGCACAACCGCCGTCTGCCGCACACCCAGGGTATGCAGCAGGCGCTTCTCAGGCATGCCGCGCGCCTTCAGCAGCGTTTTATAATCGGGCTGATACAGCCCGTTCTCGGCGATATACCGGGCTTCTTCGTGTGAAATCATGCCTGCCGCATCATCATAAGCATGCAGACGCTGCACCACATCAGCGCTGGAAGCCGCAATGGGCGGCATATCCAACACGCGCAGCCGCGCGTCAGGCACAGGCAAATGCGCGTCATAGCCCGGGCGCGGACACACCCAGAATTCACAGGCGGCAAACAACCGCTCCGCCCCATACCATTTGTTCAGGCTGGGCAGTTTATCCGCGCCAATGATCCAGCAGATGCGCGCGTCAGGATAGCGTGCCTGTAGGATATCCACGGTATCCACCGTATAGCACAGGCCGCCACGCAGGTCGGCATCGCAGGCCTCCATGCCAGTATGCGCCCGCGACGTCAACTCGCACAGCTGCAAACGATCCATCGCCGGGGCGATCGCCTGCCCCCGATGCGCGGGCATTTGGCAGGGGCATAACAGCACCCGTTCCGCGCCCGCATCCAGCGCCGCCTGCGCCGCGCGGATATGCCCCGCATGAATGGGATCAAACATCCCGCCCAGCACACCGATCAGCCGCATCGCGCATCCTCCGTTCCTTTTGTGGTGATATTATACTGCATTTTTGCGCAAATTACAAACGGAAAGGTAGGCAGTAGTATGCAGGATTATTTGCAGCGCACGCGCCTGGCCGGGCGCATGGATGAAGCAGGCAGCACGCTGGCGCTGCTAACAGGCAGCGTAGTATTCTTTTTGCTTTTGTGGGGCGTGCGTATCACGGCGGTACTGGCGGGAATTGCAGCCTTTGCGCTGCTGATGCTGTTGCGCGCGCGCACGCGGGATCGCAGGCTGCAAAACCGCGAGGATCGGCTGCGGCGGCAGATCGGCGGTGAAATGAAGCTGG
Organism: Clostridiales bacterium; assembly: GCA_004556155.1. GTDB lineage: Bacteria > Bacillota > Clostridia > Christensenellales > Aristaeellaceae > SFMI01. The sequence goes on along the minus strand of SFIM01000052.1, from coordinate 5,301 downwards.
AAGCCTGGGTGCTTATGCCGCCCCGCCGTGCGCACTTTGAAGCCGCGCTGCTGGTAACGCAAACGCTGAACGGACAAATGCTGCGCGCGCTGGATACAGGCGTGCTGTGCGCCATTCAGGGTAAACAAGCGCTGCTTGCCTGCGCGCAGCTGCCTGCCGGTGAAAAGCTGACCGCGCGCGATATCGCCGCTTTTCAGCGCGCCTGCCTGGCTGAAGGGGCGGAGACGGGCGTTCTTTGCGGCGCAGAGGGCTTGACCGATACCGCCAAGCAGCAGTCCATCCTATATCCCAGGGTGCACTCACTCAGCCGGGCGCGCATGATCGCTCTGGCCGGCGCGGCTTTTCCAGCCACGGATGCGCAGCTGGTGGCACTGGGCAAGCGAAAGCGCACGCCAGAGCATGCAAAAATCGTCCTGCGCTGCATGCTGGAGCCGCATCGCGCCAGGCAGTATTTGCTGTATGGATTGATGCTGTGCGGGCTGTATATCATCACGGGTCAGCGCTTCTATCCCCTGCCCGGCTGCGCATGCCTGCTCCTGATGGCGCTGTGCCGCGCCCTGCCTTCAAAAGAGCACGAGCCGCTTACACTTTGACAGGCTTTGGCAGCTTTCCATCGCTTGACTGCCGTCCGCGGCTGGGGTATAATGACTGATGCGGTAATCCTGCAAATTTATTTTATTTTTTCAAAAATACATGCAAGAAAACGAAGGGGTATTACGTTAGTATGGGTGACGAGGTACGAAAGGAGCGGTCAACGATGTCCGACGAAGCGTTTTCGGCATGGTTTGACGCGCTCTATACCCGTTATGCCTCCGATATTATCCGCGTGAGCTACTTCTATCTGGGCGATCGCGGAAAGGCGGAGGACGTCTGCCACGACGCGTTTGTCAGCCTGTTTGTCAATCGCCCGGCGCTGGAGCCTGGGCATGAAAAAACCTGGCTGCTCAAGGTGGCTATGAACCGTTGCCGCGATATCTGGCGCTCCGCCTGGGTGCGGCGCGTGATATCGGGCAGTCCGGCGTTTGAGATGATTCCCGCGCCCGACACCTTAGGCAAGCACATGGAAAAGGCCGAGGTGCTGCAGGCGGTTCACAGCCTGCCGGCGGATTTTCGCGAGATCTTTATCCTGTATTATTATCAGGGCTACGGCATCAGCGAAATCTCAGGCATCCTGAACCTGCCGGAGGGCACGATATCCAGCCGCCTGTCGCGCGGCAGAAAAAAACTGGAAGCCATATTGGGAGAAGAAAGGGGCGAATCCGCGTGAAGCAATTGGAACAACTGCCCGAAATGACTGCCGAAATGCTTGGAGGGCTTCACGCCGCTCAAGACCTGAAAGACGAAATCCTGCGCGATGGTGCGCTTGCCCGCAAGGACGGCAAAAAGCACTACCGCAATTCCCCCTGGGCCGCTGTCGCGCCCGAAAAGCGCCGCGCCACCCATGCGGGCCGCGTGCTGGCCACGGTGTGCAGCTTTGCCTTTATTATCGGCTTGCTGGTGGGCATTCCGCTGATGATCGCCAACCCCAATCACGGTAATGGCGCGCTGATCTCCACCCAGATCGGCGGCGACCCCAGCGCGCAGCCCGCGCTCGGCTCACTGGCGCTGGATCTGCCCAAGGGCAGCATCTCCATCTCTCAGCGTGAAAAGCCCGGCTATCGCGGCATCTGGGCCCCGGCCAGCGGGGCAAACTTCCCGCTGCTGTGCGTGGACGGCCGTTACTATCGTCTGCTTACCAACCCCACCTCGCTGGGCAGCGACCTGACCGGCAGCGCCCTGGGCACGGTGGATGCCTACACCAGCGAACCCGCGCTGACCAGCGGCGGCATCGTCAGCAACGTTGTGCCGCAGGGTGAAACGGTCTATTCCGTCAATGGCATGAGTGGTGCGATGGTCGCCGCCAATGTGGATGGCAGCATGCGCGTGTTCCAGCGCGTATCCTTTGGCAATACCGCCCTGAAGGGCGGCGAGGGCTTGGCCGATACCCTGCGCGCAGGCAACGCCGTTGCCATGGAGCTGACGGGCGTTGGCACGGTGACGGACGCAGCCACGGCGCAAAGCCTGTATAACACCCTGATCGGCAACGCCACCCTGGCGCGCTCCGGTGCCAGCGAAACGGGCGCATCCCTGCTGATTCAGCTTTCCAACGGCCTGACGCTGCAGATGGCCGTCCGCGACGAAAGCGTGATGGCCTGCGGCACCTGGAGCTGCCCCGAGTTCTTTGAGGCCTTTGCGGCCGCCGTGCAGTAACAATCAAAGCAAACGATCCCCCGGCTAATTGAGTAGTCGGGGGATTTATCTTTTGTTATTCTTCGGTCATTTGAATTGTATACGTTTTTTCTTTTCCCTTTTGATATACGGACAGGTTGATCTGTTCCGGCGCGCTTTCAAACGGGATCAGATAAGTTCTATAAACGCTGCTGCCCAATTCTCCATTTCGCATGCCCCCAATACTGCTGTCAAACAAAGCCGAGTAAGGATAGCGCTGATAATCTGTATCCATGATAGTAAACGAAAAATGGGGCGTTTCTTCATCCGTCTTTACGTGCTCGATCTTGACCCGCGTGGCAAAGAGCGTGCCCTCCATTTCCACGCGCGTAATGCATATGCCAAATTCCTCCGTCAGATCAAGGTTTACCGTTTTTTCTGCGCGCCATTTTATCTCCGTCTGCGGGATATCACAGGTAATTTCGCTGCGCTGAACATTCTCCTGATCCACCGCATAAGCCGTATCCATCATGATCTCACCCGGTTTTTCTATCCTGCACTCCAAATCGCCCATCGCCTCCCTCCATTCCGCCAGCCATTGCTCCTGGGGGATGTCCTTATCATAGTACAATGGGCTTTGCTGACATACCAATCCAGTAATTTCTGCTTTGTCATTGACAGATGTATCCATTGTCAAAAGCGTAAGCAGCGAGCCGTCCGGCAGCGTTTTGTTTTTATAGTTGATGCAGCCTCTCCAGCCTACATATCCGTCGCTCCAGCCAGTCATAAAGTCCATATATACCATTTGCTTGCCCGTTCGAGCGGCATGCTCGGCCACAAGCTCGGTGGGAACTGCCTCAGCTCCGGTAAAATCCGCCATTTTTTCGTTTTCCAACGGGGGGAAAAAACCGTTCCGCTTGCGTCCTATCAGCAGCACGTCCTCGCGCAGCGGTCTGCTTTCAATCAGCATATAAAGGTTCATGCCGTCATAAGCAGCCTGCTTGACGATATGCTCTGCGTACTCTGTTTGCGTCGCATGATAATTCACATTGTCTTGAATCAGATCATCCGCGCCATCCAGCACCTCCGCGCTTCTGAGGCCTTGCTCTGTTGCGTTACGCCTGGCAAAATCCAAAAGCTTCAGCCCGCTGACCTCCGCAATAGCAATCGTACCCGCCAAAGCAATCACTACGGCCAGCACAATGGCCAATCGCGGCATGCGGCACACGGCAGGTTGGGGATCACGCCGCAGGCTGCCAAGCAGCGCATCCTGCCGCTGGGCAAAGCCTTCGGGCACAGCCGGGCGTTCGGTTTTCAGCCGGCTTTGCAAAATCTCCTTATCGTTCATCGTCCGCTTCCTCCTTTTCAAGCTCTTTCCTGAGCATCGCCAGTCCGCGCGATGCGCGCGAGGATACCGTGCCGCAGGGAATGCGCAGAATCTCCGCCGTATCTTTTAGCGATAAATCCTCTCCATATCGCAGCGCCAACGGCAGCCGGTATTTTTCCGGCAATCGCTGCAGGTACATCCACACGGGTGTATCCTTGCCGCTTTGCGCCGGGCGCTCAGGCAAGTGCGCCGCATCCATCAGCGTCTCGCGCTTTCTGCGGCGCAGCATCGCACGAGCCGCATTTACCGTGCAGCGCGTCAGATAGGCAGGCAGCGCATCCAGATTGCGCAGGCGCGGCAGCTGTTTCCAGGCAATCATCGTCGCCGTGGATACCGCGTCCTCCGCGTCCGCATCCGTGCGCAGCATCATCCTGGCAACGCGATACATGCGTTCGCGCGTCGCCTGCACAGCGTCAACAAACACGCTTGTCCGATCATCCATGGCTTCACATCCTTTTCTCGTATCCGGATACGCTTATAAGAGCCGCAAGTCGGGCAAAACTCTCCCAGTTTTGTAAATTTATGAACGATCCCCCGGCTGATTGGGGCAGTCGGGGGATTGGATTATTCAAAGCTCAAAAAATGTCGCGGGCAAGCATCATTTTTCCGTTATGATCTGCAGCATGGAACGAATGCAAAGCTGCTCCTTGGGCTTTAGCATACGATATTGGCTGATTACCGTTGTTTCATCCTGATTCAAATGAAAGGCTTCCACGCGCTCGATCGGGCGGCGAATCGTTGTGCGGCCGACAATATAATCAATGGAGGTGTTAAAATAATCAGCCATTTGCGTCAGCAGCGCGATATCCGGCTCGATGCTATGGTTTTCATATTGATTGATCGATTGCTGGCTTACGCCCATCATGTCAGCCAATACCTGCTGACTGATGCCATACTCCTTGCGCAATAGCTTCAGATTGGGAAGCATTGACTTCACCTCCTATCACTGAAGCATAGTTTAACAAGAAAATGATGTTGTATTAAAAGAAATATTAGTTATTGACAACAATATAATTTTGTTATATAATTCTTACAGAATTCTCCATGAAGGAAGTGTGGCAGCAACCGCCGCCGTATTCAACATGAAGAAAGAAACAGAAAGGAAGAATCCACTATGACAAAGAAAATCGTTGCGCTGCTGCTCGTTATTGCCACCCTTTGCCTGCCATTCTGTGGCCTGGCCAATACCCCAAAAACGATTGACGAAGTTGCTGAATGGTTTCTGTCGAGCAATCTCACCTGGCTTCCCATGGATACCGAAGTAGACTCTTCTCTGAAAGACTGGATTGTAATTGGTTGGCTTAATGACTACAATACCATCACCATGACTTATAAGGGGAAGACATATTTCTACTCTGGTATGGATTCCGAGACGATTCTATTCGGTTGTCTGGGCATGCTGATTGCTTGTGAAGGTGCAACCTATATGAAAAACTGGGCATTTTATGCTGATGACAAGACTTACACCGAAAACCAGGTTTCTGCACTTCTGCTTCAGCTTGCTTTAAAGGGCGCGAATAAATAATCAAGCAACTTTTTCCTCTGTCCGACAAGCCCACAACAACACACCCCCAGTCTTCTTTGTCAAAGGCTGGGGCGCATTTTTGTATAATCAAAACCACCGGCTAAGCCGGTGGTATGCACCATGCCTTCAAGGCAATGATACCTGCCGCGCCTAAAGGCGCATTGAACAGTCCAGCAACCGC
>SFIM01000051.1 GCA_004556155.1 Clostridiales bacterium | reverse complement strand
GAGCCGCAGGCTCACAAGAAAATGACGTTCCCGATGCAAGTCTGCTTTAGCTGACTTGCATCGGCAGGCTGTCGAAAAAGGTTTTTCGACAGCCTGAGGTCGGGCTGGTTTCACGCCAGTCCGGTCTTTTTTGTTGCTGATTATTTCTGTTCGCTGTACGCGCGCACCTCAAACACCGTCGCGTCCGGCGCGCCGTTGGTGGACAGGCAGCGCAGGTTTACCTGATCGCACGCGGTCGCATCAAACTTGAGCACGTTCAGGCGCTGATGGTTGCCGCGCACGGGGATGGTCTTAACCACCTTGCCGCCGCGCAGCAGCTCTACATCGTAATCCTGCATCAGCTCGGCCGGCACGCCGGAGCGCTGCTGCACCTGGCGGTTGGGGCACATGGTCACGCGGATGGGATATTTGAAATCGGAGTGGAACACGAACCGCAATTCGCTTACCTGCTTTTCGCCGTCAAAGGTCATGGTCAGCGTTTCGCCGCCGGGAGCGAAGCCGTCGGACTGCCAGCCGTTAAAGTCCGCGCCGATTTTGCGGGATACGCCGTTGACCACATCCTGCGGGTTGATGCCCGCCTTGCAGGAGGAAGCCGTGAAGCGCGCCGTGCGCGCCAGATCGTCCGCGTCGGCATTGGCAAAGCCGGGCAGGTACCCGCCGTCGCGCAGGATATCCTGCTGCACCTCGCCCACGAAGGGCGCAAGCTCACGGGGCAGGCAATGATGCTGGATGCAGCGCGCCGCCGCCAGACCCACCGCCTCGCCGCCGATGGCGCAGCAGCCGATGATGCGCGTGGAGGCCAGGCCCATGCGGCTGGTGCTGATATCGCGGCCCGCCATGAACAGGTTATCGATGTTGCGGGAGTAATAGCTGCGGTAGGGGATGGTATACACGCCCTCGTAGAAGTTGCAGTCGGAGGGCAGCTTGTCCTCGTCCAGCAGGCCATGGGGCGCGTGCATATCCACGCACCAGCCGCCGTAGCATACCGCGTCGTCAAAGCGGCGATGCTCCAGGATATCGTTTTCGTTCAGCAGGTAATCGCCCTCCAGGCGGCGGCTTTCGCGCATGCCAGGCAGCGCGCCCACCCAATCCAGGGCGTAGTTTTCGGCGTGATGCTGGTGCAGCCCCTCCTTGTTGTTCTTGATATGATCCCAGATGCCGTAGGCGTAGGCCATCAGGTCGTCGCGGATCTTCTCATAATCGGGGATGATATCGTCGCCGTCGCCCATCAGCTCGCACCACCAATAGCCATAGTCGATGGCGGCGCTGCTGGTCATGGACGTGCGCTTGTATTCCTCGGGATTGGGGGAGTCGCTCACGTCGATATGATCGCGCATTTCTACGCAGTGGATGCGCTTGGCCAGCTGCTTTTCGGTCAGGTGCTTAGCGAAGGCCGGGGCGGTGAAGGGTACGGGATGGCCCATATTGATGGCGCGCATCAGGATGGTATTGCCCATGCGCTCGTTATTGGCCTTTTCGGGGGCGTGGGGCTCGTGGAACTCGCTGTGCGGCTCACTCCCGGCACGGAAAGCCGCGCCCGCGTAGTAGCCCAGGGTGCCGTTGCCCGTCGCGTCCACAAACAGCGGCGCGGTCAGGCGGAAGCGCATTTCGGTGGTTTCCTGCACGCAGTTGATGGCTGTGATGCGGCTGCCTTCGGTTTCGCAATCGTACATCACGGTATTATGGTACATCGTCAGGTGATCCTGCTGCTTGGTGGCTTCAAAGAGGATCATATCCCAGATGGAATAGCTGAAATTGTCGTTGCGGGCCTTGTTTTCCAGCATCAGCTCGTACAGGATGCCGCCCTCGGCGTAATCGGGCTGCTTCAGGCTTTGATCCGCGCCCGAAATGTGGATGCGGATTTCGCTGGAGGCGTTGCCGCCCAGCACGGGACGGGCGTTGATCAGAGCGGTGTTTACGCCCTTGCGCGCGCTGGCCAGCGCGGCGCACACGCCTGCCATGCCGCCGCCCACGACGATGACGTCATAATGCGCTTCCTGAAAGCGCTCGGCAGTTCTTTTCATGGTGGTTCCTCTTTTCTTGTTGATTGTCCGCGGGGAGGGGAGGGAACGAGAGATACGATTCTTTCTTGGAGCCCAAGAAAGAATCAAAGAAGGCTGCGTGTGACGCAAAAGTCAAGTTGATAAAACTGGAAGGCGGCACTGCCGCCCCCCGTGGCAGGGAAAAACTTGAATCGCTCGGTCTGGAGCAAGCTCCGCCCGCGCGCTTCTGCCTTTTTCCCCTATGGTCTGGCTTCGCCAGCCCTGCGCTGATCTGCGATCAGTGTGCCACGGGGGCGATGGCTGCGTGCGGGAATCAGCGGTGATTAATGATAGTTGGGGAGAATGGCCGTCCAAAGCCTTCTCCTTAAGGAGAAGGTTGGCTGCATTTTCCAGCACGCGCAAAGCGCAGCATTTCCCTCATGCGGGTCAGCAGAAGGCGCTTCTCGGAAGCCGACTGGCACCCATCCCCTCAGCGATAAAGCGACAGCAAATATTCGCCCACTTCGTAGCAGTAGCGCGCCGTCACGTCGCGCAGCGCCTCGGGCATGTTGGCATTGTTGCGGATTTCGTAGATCAGGTCGGCTTCGCAGCCGCTGTCGTACAGGGTATGCATCACCTGCTCCCAGGGAACATTGCCCTCAAAAGGCAGCAGGTGCAGGTCGTCCTTGCCCAGGTTATCGTCAATGTGCAGCGCCTTGATACGGCTGCCCAGCTTGCGGATGGGCTTGAGCTGATCGCGGTACATGCGGTTGGCATGGCCCACATCCCAGCATATGCCGATCAGATCGGAATGGAAGGAATCCTGGATGGCGATCAGATCCTCCGCCGTGGAGCCAAAGCGGCGCTGGTCGCCGTCAAACATGTTTTCAAAGGCCAGACCCACGCCCAACTTGGCGGCCAGCTCGGCCTCGCGGGCGAACATCTGCTGGTTATAGCGCACATGCGCGTCCACATCGTTGATGTCGGCGGTCACGTCCATCACCGGGTGGATCACCGCCCACTTGGCGCCCAGCATCGCGGTGATTTCAAGGGCGCGCAGCGACATGGCGCGGAAAAATGCTTCCTCTTCGGCGGTGGCGAAGGTGCCCTCGCGGCCGCGGCGATAGGGGGGATGGGACTGGGAAAACACGCAGCCCAGGCGCTCGGCCTCGTTGCGGATTTCATCCACCTGCTCCTGCCAGTTATCCAGGTGCAGGGTGGTTTGGCGGCGGTTGAGCGCGCACAGGTTCATATCCAGCACGGTAAAGCCCGCCTTGCGGCAGCGCTGGACGGATTCAATATAGCCGAAATGCTCAGCGCATTCTCTCCGATCGCGGAACAGCGAGGTCATGGTACCAAGACGCATATGCATATCACCTCATTCGCGGATTTGTACAGCATCATTGTAGCACAGAAATTATAACGTGTCAATCTTGTAAACGTTGAATTATTTGCGCCTTTATGCTATACTAAAATGCATCTTTACCTGAGAATAGATATGAAAGGAACGGCGGCTATGGCAACCATCAAGGATATCGCGCGCGCCGCGGGCGTGTCGCAGGGCACGGTATCAAACGTCCTCAACGGCAAAGGCAATGTCAGCAGCACCAAGATTCGGCAGGTGCAGCAGGCAGCCCAGCAGCTGGGCTATGCCCTTAATCAGCGCGCGCAGGTGCTGCGCCGCGGCTCGTCCAAAACGCTGGCCGTGGTGCTGCCCAGCCTGTATAACCGCTGCTATGTGGATTTCTTTACCAGCTTTCGCAATTACGCCCAGAACTGTGGCTACCAGGTCAGCCTGCTGCTGACCGACGATCAGCCCGAAAAGGAGGAGCGCGCCATTGGCGAAATCCAGTCGGGCATGATGGCCGGCACGGCGGCGTTTACCTGCCTGCATGACGATGGCGCGGCCTACGCGGCGGCGGGAGTGCAGCACATCTGCTTTGTGGAGCGTTCTCCCGGTTCCGGCGCGCCCGCCCTGGGCTTTGATTATTACGCGCTGGGCTGCGATATGGCCCGCCGTGCCATTGCCGATGGCTGCCGCAACCCGGCGGCGCTGCTGGAAAGCCATGCCTTTTCCTCCCAGTCCGAGCTGCTGCGCGGTCTGCGCGATGTGCTGGATGCCCGCGGCCTGCCCCTTACCTGCCGGCAGACCGAAAGCAGCCAGTGTGCGGGCGACGCCTTTGATCTGCTGGGCGCGGAGGTTGCGCCCGATGCGATCTTTATCGGCAACTATGCCTTTGCCCAGACGCTGCGCAGCATCATCCGCCATTTCCATGAGGGCAGCCCCCGGCTGTACAGCGTATCGCCGCTCTTTGCCCTGCCGATGGGGGATTTTACCGAGTTTGAAATGAACTATCGCCTGCTGGGCCGCCGCGCGGCGGAACGGCTGATTGCCTTGATTGAGGATGAAGGCGCGCCCGCGCCCCTGCAGGCGCTGCCGGTGGATGGCGTGCGCAGCTGGCTGCCGCCCGTCTGCGGCAAAAGGAAGGCGCGCCGGCTGAGCATCCTGACCCAGGACAGCCCCAGCATCAACATCCTGCGCAACGTATCGCGCCTGTACACCCGCGAGACGGGCACGGAGATCAGCTTCGCCGCCTATTCCTATGACGGGCTCAGCGAGGTGCTGTCCAGCATTGAAAACACAGCGGCGTTTGACCTGGCGCGCCTGGACAGCAAGCGCTGGCCGTATTACATGGAGCGCGTGTATACCCCGCTGAAGGAGATCGACCCCGATATCGAGCGCATTTTCGATACCTTCGTGCCCGGCCTGTCGCGCAAGTATTCGCACATGAACGGCACGCTCTACGCCCTGCCCAACACCACCAGCGCGCAGCTGCTGTTCTACCGGCGCGATCTGTTTGAAAACACGGCCTTTCGCCGCCGCTATACCGAGCTGTATAACTGCGAGCTGCTGCCGCCCACCACCTATCAGGAGTACAACCGCATCGCGCGCTTCTTCACCCGCGCGTTCAATCCCGATTCGCCGGTGGAGTTCGGCACGGGGCTGACGCTGGGCAGCGCCAGCGAGGCGGCCAAGGAGTTTTTGTCCCGCTATTTCAGCCATACGGATACGCTGTACGATGACGACGGCCATATTCTGCTGACCAGCCCCGAGGCCGTGCAGGCCATGCAGGAGCTGATCGATCTGCATGGCTGCATCGATCCTACCCACTGCGCCACCTGGAAGGATACCATCGATCACTTTGCCAGCGGCAACGCGGCCATCGCCGTGCTGTATTCCAACTTCACCAGCAACATCATGTCCTCCAATTCGCGCATCAGCGATCGCATCGGTTACGCCATGGTGCCGGGCGGCAATCCCATGCTGGGCGGCAGCACCATCGGCATCTGCCGCCGCTCGGAGCAAAAGGAGGAGGCGCTGCGCTTCCTGCGCTGGCTGTGCCGTGAGGAAACCGCCACCACCATGATGCTGATGGGCACCACCTCGCCCTGCAGCAAGGCGTATGAGAACCTGGAGGTCATCGACCGCTGCCCCTGGCTGCTGATGGCGCGGGACTGCTTTGCGCTGTCGCGCGCCAGCCATATCCCGCCCATGCGCGTGAGCAGCTTTGACGAGCAGCGCTTCCTCAACATCCTGGGCATGGCGGTCAATACCGCGTACAGCGGGGTCATGAGCATGGAGGACACCCTGAAATTTGCCCAGACCACCTTTGAAAAAGCGTTTAAACCCGAAGATTAAAATTTTACGGAGGGTTACAATACAATGATTGAACTGAAAAAGCGCGTCCTGATTTCGGCCCATATGGGCTCCTGCGGCTACAACCTGCCCGGCAATACCTATGCCTCCTTTGCGGTGGCGCTGCGCCAGGGCGCGGATATCATCGAGCTGGATGTGACCAAGAGCGCGGACGACGTGCTGTTTGTGTTCCATCCCAAGACCGAGAAAATCCGCCTGGGCAAGGATATCGATATCCGCCAGATGCCTGCTTCCGAGATCGAAAAGCTGCACTTTGTCAACGTGGACGGCAATCCCACCGAGCACACCGTGACGCGGCTGGAGGATATGCTGCAATTCCTCAAGGGCCGCTGCACCATCAATATCGATAAGTTTGAGCACAACCCTGCGCGCATCGCGCAGATGGTGCGCCGCCTGGGCATGCAGGATCAGGTGATCGTGAAATCCCGCCCCACGCAGGCGAACTTTGATATGGTGGCTGAGGTGGCCTACGATCTGCCCTACATGCCCTTTGTGTACGAGCAGGACGATACCTATGAAATGCTCTCTGCCCGCCGCGATATGCGTTATAGCGGCGTAGAGGCGGTGTATTCCACCGACGACGCGCCGCTGGGTCAGCGCGCGTATGTGGACGCGCTGCACGCCCTGGGCAAGAAGGTGTGGATCAACGCCATTCGATTCGATGATCGCCGCCCGCTGGCCGGCTCCCGCTGCGACGATACCGCCCTGTGCGGCAACCCCGATGATTCCTGGGGCTGGATGGCGCGCCAGGGCTACGATATCATCCAGACCGACTGGACGCTGCAGCTGAACCAGTATCTGCGCTCTATCGGCTATTAAGCGTGTTATACAGCACAAAAACACGATCCTTGCAGGGATCGTGTTTTTGTGCTGGAAAGACCGTTTGAATTTATACCAGCTTGGACAGCCGCGCCGTATTGGCGATTACCACCAGCTGCATGGAAGTCTGCAGGGGCTTTTCCGGATCGATGGTCACGTGCGCCGCGCCATCCTGCATGATGGCTACAACGTTTATGCCGTACTTGCGGCGCAGATCCAGCTCGCGCAGCGATTTGCCCGCCCACTCGGGACGCACATCCAGCTCCACCATCGATACGTCGGGGGACAGCTCAATCAGGTCGATCAGCCCCGAGGTGAGCAGATTTTTTGCCAGGCGCACGCCCGATTCGCTTTCGGGCAGCACCGTGCGGTCGGCCCCCACCTTGCTGAGGATCTTGCAGTTCATTTCGCTGGAGCACTTGACGATCACGGTTTTCACGCCCAGCTCCTTGCACAGCATGGTAGCCATCACGCTGGCCTCCAGATTGCCCGCCATGGAGATGATGGCCACATCCACATTGGCTACGCCCAGCTGGCGCATCACCTCGGGATCGGTTACATTCGCGCATTTGCAGTAGGGAATATCGGCGATGGCCGCGTTGACGATATCCTCGTCCATATCCACCGCCAGCACCTCGGCCCCGCCGGCCGCCAGCTCGCGGGCGACGGAGCGGCCGTAGCGCCCCAGGCCGAACACGGCGTATGATTGCTTGCTGCTCATCGGTTTCCTTTCTCAGCCCACGCTGATTTCCTCGGTGGGCTCTTTAATCAGGTTTTCGGATTGCCGCCGGGTGCCAAAGACGATGGCCAGCGAGATCGGCCCCACCCTGCCCAGATACATGGTGACGATGATAATCAGCTTGCCCCAGGCGCTTAGCGTTGGGGTCAGGCCGCGCGTAAGGCCCACGGTTGCCGTGGCGCTCACCGCTTCATACAGGATGTCCAGCGCGTTTGCATCCGCCGCCGCAGACAGCAGCAGCGTGGACAGAAAGCAAATGGCAAACGACATACCCGTCACTGCCACCGCCTTGGCCACGGCCTGGCGCGGTACTGTGCGATGAAACAGCACCGTATCGCGCTTATTCCGGATGGCCGCCAGCGCGGAGGTTGCCAGCACGACGACCGTTACGGTCTTTACGCCGCCTGCTGTGCCTACGGGCGAACCGCCGATGAACATCAGCAGCAGCGACAACAGCGCCGTGGGATTGCGCAGGTTTTCCTGCGGCACGGTTGCAAAGCCCGCAGTGCGCGTGGTGACGGATTGAAACAGCGCCGCCTGGAGCTGCTGCCCCAGGGGCAGCGCGCCCAGCGTCAGCGGGTTATCGTGCTCAAAGATCCATACGCCCGCCGCGCCCAGCACAATCAGCAGCGCCGTGGCCGACAGGGCGATTTTGCTGTGCAGGGTCAGGGTTTTCAGGCTGCGCAGCCCCTGTTTTTTGATGCCGCGCACTGCGCGCAGCACATCCCACCACACGATATACCCCAGCCCGCCCAGCACAATCAGCAGGCAGGTGACGGCGTTGACCAGCGGGTGCGACACATAGGCGTACAGGCTGCTGGGGCCAATCACATCCATCCCGGCATTGCAGAAGGCCGATACGGCGTTGAACACGGCCATCCACACGCCTCGCGCGCCATACTGCGGCACAAACACCAGCATGTATAACAGCGCGCCCGCACCCTCCACAGCGAAGGTGCCCAGGATGACGTTTTTGACAAACCGCACCATGCCGGACAGGGTGTTCAGGTTGAACGCATCCTGAATCAGCATGCGCGCGCCCAGGCCGATGCGGCGGTGCAGGGTGATCAGTACGCCGGACAGGATGGTGATTACCCCCAGCCCGCCGATCTGAATGAGAAGTAAGATTACCGCCTGCCCAAAGCCGCTCCAGGTGGAAAAGGTGGGTACCGTCACCAGCCCCGTTACGCACACGGAGGTGGTGGCGGTAAACAGCGCGTCCATGTACGGCACGGCATGGCCGTCCGCCGCGCTGACGGGCAGCGCCAGCAGGCCGCTGCCCAGCAGGATGACGGCCAGAAAGCCCAGCAGCGTGGCCTGCGTGCCGTTCAGGCGTGGTATTTTATGCTGCCGCATGCTTATTTCAGCGCCAGCCCATCGTGGAAGGCGCGGCCCACGGCTTCACCCAGCACCACATAGGTATTGTTGAAGGGGTCGAAGGTGATCGGCTGCGCCTTGCTTACGTCCACATGACCGTCCGCGTCCAGCACGCGCTCATCCACGCTGACGTTGACGATTTCGCCCACCAGGCGGCAGGATTCGGCGTCATAGCTGACCAGCTTGCATTCCAGCGCGATGGGCAGCTCGGCAATCAGGGGCGCGTCTACGAAGGCGGATTTTTCGGCGTGGAAGCCAGCCTTGGCAAACTTATCCGGCTCCTTGTTGCCCGATACCAGACCTACATAATCGCACGCGGCCATGTGCTGCGCATCCGCCATGCTGACGGTAAAGGCACGGCGCGCCAGGATATCCTTGGTGGTCTTGTGCCCGGCGCTGATGCACATGGCAATCTCCTTATCCTCGCTGATGCCGCCCCACGCGGCGTTCATGGCGTTGGGCACGCCGTTTTCATCATAAGCGGCCAGGATGAACACCGGCTGCGGATAGCAAAGGGGCTTTGCGCCAAAGCTCTTTCTCATATGAATAACCTCCTGAAAGGATGATTTGGGTTCAAGGGTAGTATAGGCGCGCCCCGCGCGGGTGTCAAGGGCAGAGATGAAAAAGGGGGCGTGAAAAAAGGCCCAACACGACAAAGAAGGATTTGGAGCCCGCAAGCGGGACAAATCCTTTTTTGTCGCTTCAGCGAAGAAGAAAACCACCAGCGGAGCTGGTGAGAGGGAAAAGCTTAAGATACAGGAAGCGCCTCCTTTGCTATAATGAGAGCA
>SFIM01000021.1 GCA_004556155.1 Clostridiales bacterium | reverse complement strand
CTGCTCTCATTATAGCAAAGGAGGCGCTTCCTGTATCTTAAGCTTTTCCCTCTCACCAGCTCCGCTGGTGGTTTTCTTCTTCGCTGAAGCGACAACAAATCCGGCCCTGAATTTGCTTCAAGGCCGGATTTGCTATTCTCTTATGACTTACGCCACGCTGACGTTTTCGGTATACATGGCGTACAGCTGGGCGTACAGGCCGCCCTTTTGCATCAGCTCCTGATGGGAGCCCTGCTCCTGGATGCCGTTCTCGGTGAGCACCCAGATGACTGAAGCGTTGCGGATGGTGGTCAGGCGGTGGGCGATGGTGAAGGTGGTGCGGCCGTGCGCCAGCTTTTCAAGCGACTGCTGCACCAGGCGTTCGCTTTCGTTGTCCAGGGCGCTGGTCGCCTCGTCCAGGATCAGGATCGGCGGGTTCTTGAGGAACACGCGGGCGATGGAAATGCGCTGCTTCTGGCCGCCGGACAGCTTGACGCCGCGTTCGCCCACATAGGTATCGTAGCCGTTGGGCAGCTGGGAGATAAAGCTGTCTGCGCCCGCCTGCTTGGCTGCTTCGATTACCTGCTCACGGGTTGCGCCGGGCTTGCCGTAGGCAATGTTTTCCGCCACGGTGCCGGAGAACATGTACACCTCCTGCTGCACCATGCCGATGCTGCTGCGCAGGGATTTGAGCGTGATATCGCGGATATCCTGCCCGTCGATGGTGATGCGCCCGGCGGTGACGTCATAGAAGCGGGGAATCAGGTTGCACAGCGTGGTTTTGCCGCCGCCCGAGGGGCCGACCACCGCCACATTCTGCCCGGCCTTGACGTGCAGGTCGATGTTGCTGAGTACCTCGTGGTTCTCATCATCGCTGTAATGGAAGCCGACGTGATCAAAGCACACGTCGCCGCGCACCTCCCCCAGGGGCTTGGCGTTGGGGGAATCCTTGATATCGCTGGGCGCATCCATGATTTCGCAGAAGCGCTCGATGCCCGTCATGCCGCGCTGGAACTGCTCGGTAAAGTCCACGAGGATGCGGATGGAGGACAGCAGGGTGGATACATAGAGCAGATAGGCCGTATAATCACCGATACCGATTTTCTTGTTGATCAAAAACAGCGCGCCGGCCACTACGACGATGATGTACATCAGGCCGTCAAACAGACGGTTGGATGTGCCAAAGCCCGCCATGTAGGCGTACTGGCGCTTTTTGCATTCAAGAAAGCGCAGATTGCCCTTTGCGAATTTTTCCTCTTCCAGCTTTTCATTGGCAAAGGACTTGACCACGCGGATGCCCAGCAGCGTATCCTCCACCTGCGCGTTGATTTCGCCCACCTGATGGCGGCAGTCCTTAGAGGCGGCGCGCATGCGGCGGTTGAAAAAGCGGGTAAAGAAGATCATGAAGGGCAGCACGGCAAAGATCATCAGCGTCAGCGTTATGTTCATGCCCGACAGGATGATAAAGGAAATCAGCACCTTGATGCCCGAAATGAAAAAGTTCTCGGGGCCGTGGTGCGCAAACTCGGTAATATCAAACAGGTCGCTGGTGATGCGGCCCATGATCTGGCCGATTTTGGTGTTGTTGTAGTAGCTAAAGGACAGCTGCTGCAAATGGGCGAAAAGATCGGTGCGCATATCGGTTTCAATGCGCGCGCCCATCACGTGACCTTCGGACTGCATGTAATAGTTGGCCGATGCGTCGATGACGCGCAGCAGCATATACAGCGCGCCCAGGCGTAAAATCAGGCCAGTGGATAGCTCGCCCGCCATGCCCAGCGCGCCGTTGGTGATGCGGCGCACAATCAGCGGCAGCACCAGCTCACACACGGTGGTCAGGCCAGCGGCCATGAGGTCGATGACGAGCAGCTTTCTGTATTTGTAAAAATAAGGAATAAAGCGCTTTAACAGTTGGGAGGTAGGCATTTGACGCTGTTGCTGTTGCATGGCTTTTGTTCTCCTGTTCAGGTTAAGGGTCGGTAAAGGATAAATGGGTCATCAGGCTTTCAAGCGCCTGCACGCCGCCGCTTGGCAGATACAGGGCGTAGGCCGCGTCCTGCGTGGCGTAATAAGCGCAAGCGCTGCTGCCGTCATGGGCGACAAGTGCCGTTTGCTCCTGAATGCTCCAGCGATAGGCGGAATCCGGCGTAAGCGTGTCATATCGCAGCAGCTGTGCCTGGCTGGCGGGCTGCACGGCGGTGATGGTCAGGCCGCTGTCCTCCTGCCAGGTTAGCAGGCGCGCGCCGGCTTGCGCATCCTGCACGGCGCCGGAGCCGGAGAGGGACACGAAGGGCACCTGCGCGCCGAACACCGCGGCCAGATCAGGCAGGCTGGCGGAGGATACGTTGCCGATGCTTGGCAGGGGAGAGGCGGGAATTTGCTGCACCGGGGCCTTTTCCTGCCTGCCGCCCAGCGACAGCAGCAGATAAAACACCGCCAGCAGAAAGCCCATGCCCAGTGCGGAGAAGATTTTTTTCAGCATTCCATTTCCTTTTTATTCAAGCAAACGCCCCAGCGTGTCGCCCAGACGCTCATCCAGCGGCTGCGTGCGCCCGTTCATTTGGGTGCGGTAGGCGCGGTAGAACGCGCCTGCAAGCTGGCGCTGCTCGGTTTGGGTTAAATCGGGGGAGAGGAAGATGTTGTGCAGCACATCATAGGCGGGCACGGCCATGGACGCGGCCTGTGTGCCCGGCATGGTAAAGCCCAGAAAGCTGCGGCAGTGCGAGGCGTCCGGCAGGATGAAAATGCGCACATAATCGGCGCATAGCTCCTGCAGATAGCTTTGCAGAAAGGCGTCGGGCTGATCGGACAGCTGCAGGCAGCGATGCAGGCGGGGCTCGTCAAAAATCTCCCGCGCCATGCGGCGCTGCTCGTCTTCGTCATGCTGCTTCGGATGCTCAAAGGCGTGCAGCAGATAGCTTTTGATCACATGGAAGGACACATGGCGCGGGTCGCGCAGATGCAGATTGCCGCGCATGAGCAGCTCACGCTGCACGCGCAGATCATCGGGCGCCAGCGCCTCCGCGCGTGTCAGATAGGCGTGCGCGTCGCGGGGATCGCCCGCAGCACGCGCGCGCATTAGCAGCGTGGCCGCATCCATGCCGTCGGTTTTTGGCGGCTGATATTGCCTGGAAAAGAAGCCCATAGGCAGCCTCCGTATTTATAGCAGCTCCGCCTGGAAGCTGCCGCTTTGGTCGATAGTCAGCAGCGCGCACGCGCCGCGCAAGGTGCAGGTGCCAGGGGTGATCAGCAGCACGCCGTCACGGTACTCGCAAAAGGGCTTGTGCGTATGCCCAAAGCATGCCACCTGCGCGCCTTTGGCGGCCGCGGCGCTGGCCAGGGTATCCAGCCCGGATTTTACGCCGTAGCGATGACCATGGGTGACAAAGATATTGACTCCGCCGATGTTAACCAGCATGTCATCCTCATAGTCGCATCCCCAGCCGTCGCAGTTGCCGCGCACGATCACGGTTTGCAGGATATTTCCAGCCAGGCATTTGGCGTCGCTGCCGCCGTCGCCGCAGTGAATCAGCGCGTCGAGGGGGCCGCCAGCCTGCAGCTTGATCAGCGACTGCTCCAGCATGCCGCGCATGCCGTGGCTGTCGGATACAATGCCGATGCGCTTCATAGCAGCTTCAAGGCCTCCTGCATGGCGCGGGCACGGTGGCTGACGGCGTTCTTGGCTTCACCTTCCATTTCGGCGAAGGTCAGGCCATTTTCGTATTCAAAGTAGGGATCATAGCCAAACGTACCGCTGCCGCGCGGCGCGCGGGTGATGCGGCCGGGGCACTCGCCGCGCACGATCTGCGTGGGCTTAAAGGGCGAGGCGATGGCGATGCAGCTGACAAACCGCGCCGTGCGCGCTTCATCCGGCACATTTTCCATGTTTTTCATCAGCAGGGCGTTGTTGTCCGCATCGCTGTGCTGATCGCCCGCGTATCGTGCGGAATGCACGCCAGGCGCGCCGCCCAGCGCATCCACGGACAGGCCGCTGTCGTCCGCCAGCGTGAGATAACCGGTGGCGCGCATGACGGCCTCGGCCTTGATGCGCGCGTTCTCCTCAAAGGTTTCGCCATCTTCGATAATTTCATCCGTAAAGCCTGCGTCGCGCATGGACAAAACATCATACCTGCCGCCCAGCATGGCGGAAAGCTCCTGTATTTTATGCGCGTTGTTGCTGGCCAGAATCAGCTTCTGCTTGGGGGCGATCAGCGCCGCCGCATCGCCCAGCGCTTCGCGCTGCGCCTGCATCAGGGCGCGGCAGCCGCTTTCACCCAGATCCAGCAGGGTGTTGAGCTTATCGCGGGAAAAGGCGCAGCCCTCGCCCGTACCTTGCAGCTCGATAAACTCGCCCTGCTCGTTCATTACAAAATTCATGTCCGTGTCCGCGCTGCTGTCTTCCGTATAGCACAGATCCAGGCAGGGCGTACCCTCCACCACGCCTGCGCTGATGGCGGCGATCTGGTGGATAATGGGCGATTCGCGCAGCTTGCCCTCGCGGATCAGCCGGTCAATCGCGCCAACCAGCGCCACAAAGCCGCCCGTGATGGCAGCCGTGCGCGTGCCGCCGTCAGCCTCCAGCACATCGCAGTCAATGGTGATCGTGCGCTCGCCCAGTCGTTCACGATCGACTGCCTGGCGCAGCGCGCGGCCGATTAGACGGCTGATTTCCACGCCGCGGCCATCCTTTTTTAGCCCGTCGCGCTGCTTGCGGCGGCCGGTGGAGGCAGGCAGCATGGCGTATTCCGCCGTCAGCCAGCCACAGCCCTTGCCGCGCAGGAAAGGCGGCACGCCCTCCTCTACCGATGCGGTGCAGATCACCCGTGTGCCGCCGGTTTCAATCAGGCAGCTGCCTGCGGCGGTGGATACAAAATTGGGGATAAAACGGTGCGCGCGGGGCGCGTTGCACGCGCGGCCATCCTTGCGTTCCATCATCAAAATCCTCCTGAATGCATGGGGAATAAATCGCTCCCATTGTACAATTAAAAAGGAAATAAGTCAACGAGACAAACAGTAAAAAGACGGCGGAAGAATAATTATAAAACGACGCTGAATTTAAAGAAGCATGGAAATATTTAAAGCTTTTTTCTTGAATTACGCAGCCTGTTCCAGTATAATAATAAAAAACCCCTGCGAATGAGGAGGAGCTTTTATGCCGTTTGAGCAATACATTGAAACGCTGGATCCCGTCCTGATGCATGCGGGCGAAAATGCGCCGCACGCCTATTTTATTCCTTTTGACGCGGATCAGGATGCGCGCGGCGCGCGGGAAAGCAGCCGCCGTTTTACGCTGCTGAATGGGCAGTGGGAGTTTAAGTATTATCCCAGCGTGCGGGATTTTACGGCGGATTTTGATCCCATGACCGAGCCGCTGGAGGCTTCCATGCCTGTGCCTGGCACGTGGCAGATGAATGGGTACGATCATATTCAGTATACCAATGTGCGCTTCCCGTTTCCCTATGATCCGCCCTATGTGCCGGCAGATAATCCCTGCGGGCTGTATCGCCGTCGCTTTGCGCTGGATAAGCAGCCGGGCGCGGTGTATCAGCTGGTGTTTGAGGGCGTGGATAGCTGCCTGCTTTTGTGGGTAAACGGGCAGTTTATCGGCGCAAGTCAGGTGCCGCACTCCCCGGCGGAGTATGATGTGACCGCCGTGCTGGTGGACGGCGAAAACACCGTCTGTGCGCTGGTGACCAAGTGGAGCGCGGGCAGCTACTGCGAGGATCAGGATAAGTTCCGTTACAGCGGCATCTTCCGCGATGTGTATCTGTTGCGTCGCGACGCGGGTCATGTGGTTGATTTCAGCGTGCGCACCGCGCTGGCAGAGGATCTGCATCAGGCCGCCGTGCAGGTGCGCGCAGCCTTCAGTCAGCCCGATTGTGCATGCCAATGCGAGCTGTATGCGCCCGATGGCACGCTGCTTGCAACGCGCGCGATGGAGGACGGCGCATGCGCGTTTGAACTGAATCGACCCCTGCTTTGGACGGCTGAAACGCCCGTATTGTATACCCTGCTGCTGCGCTGCGGCGGCGAGGAGATTGCCCAGCGCGTAGGCGTGCGTAAAATTGAAATCCGCAACGAGGTGGTGCTGCTCAACGGCAGCCCCGTGCGTTTCCGCGGTGTGAACTTGCATGAAAGCAGCTGCGATACCGGCGCGTACACCCCGCCGGAGCATATTCGCCGCGACCTATTGATGATGAAGGCGCACAATATCAACGCCGTCCGTACCAGCCACTATCCCCAGCCGCCGCTGTTCTATCAGCTGTGCGACGAATTGGGCATTTATGTGCTGGACGAGGCTGACCTGGAGTGCCATGGCGTGGTGTCCACCGGCGGGGGCACCGATCATGAGAAATACAACCGCATGGCGGATGATCCGGCCTTTGGCCCGATGATGCTGGATCGCGTACAGCGCATGGCGATCCGCGATCAAAACAGCGCCTGCGTGGTGATTTATTCCATGGGTAACGAGGCCGGCATGGGCGTGAACTTTGATCGCGCGCTGGCCTGGACAAAACGGTTTGATCCTACCCGCCTGACACACTATGAGCGCGCGTCCTTCCCGCCGGAGGGGCGCGATATCAACCGCAGCGATCTGGATTTGTACAGCCGCATGTATCCATCCCTGGAGGAAATTGAACGCTATTTCAGCGAGCATACGGTGTGCAAGCCCTATATCATGTGCGAGTATTGTCATGCCATGGGCAACGGGCCGGGAGACCTGGAGAATTATTTCCGCCTGATGGAGCGCGAGGAGCGCATCTGCGGCGCGTTCGTGTGGGAGTGGTGCGATCATGCGCCCGCCATCGGCAAGAATAACCAGGGCAGGCAGCGTTATCGCTATGGCGGCGACTTTGGCGAGGTGCTGCATGACGGCAACTTCTGCGCTGATGGCCTGGTGTCCTCCGACCGTACTCCCCATCCCGGACTGTTGGAATACAAGAATGTGCTGCGCCCGCTGCGAGTGGCTGCGGCTGATCTGGCTAACGGCTGGATTACGCTGAAGAATCATCTGGATTTCGTATCGCCCAAGGGCAGAATTGATATCAAGATCGTCCTGTCCGGCGGCGGCCAGCCCGAAGAAACGGTCCTTGTTCCTGCGGAGGAACTGGATATCGCGCCGCGCGGCACAGCCACGCTGCATGTGCCTGCCCGCGCGGGCGGCTGCTGCACGCTGTATGCGCTCAGCGCTGCCGATACTCCCTGGGGCAAGCGCGGCGATGTGCTGGGCATGGAGCAGGTGGGAGCGCCTGAATTTGTGCCGCAGATTCAGCAGCGCGCTGCGCAGACACTGCGTGTGAGCGGCGAGAAGGAACGCTATGTTACCATCTGCGGCGATGATTTTGTCTATCGCTATGACAGCATGACCGGCGCGTTTGCCGCGATGGCGGTGCGCGCCAAGGAAATGCTGCTTGCGCCCATGGCGTATAATATCTGGCGCGCGCCGACGGATAACGACCGCAACATCAAGAACGAATGGAACCGGTATCTATACCGCTATGCCGTCTCGCGCGGTATGGGCACGCAGGTGCAAAAGCATGACGACCGGGTAGAAATCGAAACGGCGGTGCATATCAGCAGCATGTCCATTTGCCTGCTGGCGCAGGGCACGGTGCGCTGGACGGTGTTTGCGGACGGCCGCGTTGCCTGCCAGGCAGATATGCGCCGCGAGGCCGGCGTGCCGGTGTTCCCGCGCCTGGGTCTGCGCATGATGCTGCCTGCGGATTATGACAAGCTGCGCTATTTTGCCTATGGCCCGCTGGAAAGCTATATCGATAAGCGCCAGGCTTCACTGCTTGGCTGGCATGTGGATACGGTGGAGACGCAGTACGCGCATCCCCTGCGTCCGCAGGAGAGCGGCAGCCATTACGGCGCGCGTTCGCTGACGCTGCATGGCGCGCAGGGCGCGCTGCGCATCGAGGGCGCGGGCTTTGGTTTCTCGGCGCTTAACTACTCGCAGGAGCAGCTGGCGGACGTTGCCCATGATGATGAGCTGACGCGCGAGGAGCGCTGCGTGCTGTGCCTGGACATGGCGCAACGCGGCATTGGCAGCAACAGCTGCGGCCCTGAGCTGCCCGCCTGCTATGAGATTGCCGATCATATCCAGTGGCAGGTCATGCTCGATCCGCTGGCGGAGTAAACCTTCACAAAAAGCAACCCCGGCAAGATGAAATCTTGCCGGGGTTTTTATGCTGCTTGGATGAGAGACAATGGCCTTAGCCGTTGATCAGCTTTTCCAGATCGGCGGTAATCTGCCGCTCTGCCGCCTCAGCCTGCGCACGGTTTTCCGCGCTGACGGAGATGTAGGTCTTCAGCTTGGGCTCGGTGCCCGAGGGGCGCACAACCACGGAGCAGTGATCAGCCAGGTGGAATTTGATTACATCAGAGGGCGGAAGTCCATCCAAGCCGTGCAGATAATCCTGGTACGCCTGCACGGCCTTGCCGCCGAACGCCGCGATATCGCCGCGGAAGGCCTGCATGATGGCCTGCATGCGGTCAAAGCCCGCCGCGCCCTCAAAGGTGTAGGAATGCAGGGTGTTCAGGCAATAGCCGTACTGTGCGTACAGGGCGTTCAATCGATCCAGCAGGCTGACACCCTGCGCCTTGTAATAGGCGAACATTTCGCAGATCAGCAGCGACGCATCCACCGCGTCCTTATCGCGCACATAGCTGCCGCTCAGGTAGCCGTAGCTTTCCTCAAAGCCGAAAATATAGCTGTCCGCGCGGCCCTGCTTTTCAAGCAGACCGATCTGCTCGCCGATGAACTTGAAGCCCGTCAGCACGTTGATAGTGCGTACGCCGTAATGGGCGGCGATGCGCTCAGCCATATCGGTGGTAACGATGGTTTTGATCATCACTGGCTCGGATGGCATGGCATGATGGGCGGCGCGGCGCGCGCAGATAAAATCCAGCAGCAGCATGCCTGTCTCGTTGCCGGTCAGCAGCACGTATTCGCCTGCGGCATTGCGCACGGCAATGCCTGCACGGTCGCAGTCGGGATCGGTAGCCAGCAGCAGGTCAGCCTGATGCTTTTGCGCGCAGGCAATGCCCAACGCCATGGCCTCGCGAATTTCGGGGTTGGGGTAAGGGCAGGTGGGGAAATGTCCGTCCGGCTGTTCCTGCTCGGGCACAACGGTGATGCGCGTAAAGCCGCTTTCGCGCAGCGCGCGGGTGACAGGCTGAAGCCCCGTGCCGTTAAGCGGGGTATAGACGATGGATACGTCTCGGTCGATGGGATCGTCCGCCGTCAGCACGGACTGTCCGCGCACAGCGCGGGTGAAGTTGTCGTACACGCTGTCCGGAATCCACTGGATGCTGCCGTCCGCCAGGCAGGCGTCGAAGTTAGCTTGCTTCACGTCGGCAAAGATGTCCAGGCGCTCAATTTCGCGCAGAGCTTCATCCGCCGCTTCGGTGGTGATTTGGCAGCCGTCGGAACCGTATACCTTGTAGCCGTTGTACTTGGCCGGGTTATGCGAGGCTGTCACCATCACGCCCGCAGCGCAGCCCAGCGCTCGCACGGCATAGGACAGGCAGGGCGTGGGCATCAGATGGGGATAGATAAACACCGAAATGCCGTTTGCGGCAAATACGCCCGCAGCCACGCGCGCAAACAGGTCGGACTTGATGCGTGAATCATAGCTGACGGCGATGCGGCGCGCCTCAGGCGAAAACCGGCGCACCACATAATTGGCCAGCCCTTGGGAGGCCTTGGCCACGGTGTACACGTTCATGCGGTTGGTGCCCGCGCCGATTACGCCGCGCAGGCCGCCTGTGCCAAAGGCAAGGTCGCGGTAAAAGGCGTCCGACAGGGCTGCCTCATCCTGCGCCATGGCGGCAAGCTCACGCGCTAAATCAGGATCGGCCGACGCATGAGCGCACCAGGCATGATAGGAAGAAAGTATCTTTTCGTCCATAGGCTTATTGCAGGTCGTTATCGTCAAAGGGATCGCCGCATTCGGGGCAGAACTTGGGGGGATGGGTAGGATCCTCGGGCTGCCAGCCGCACTTATCGCAGCGGTACAGCGGAGCGCCGGCAGGACGCTTGGCTCCGCACTGGGAGCAGAACTTGCCCTGGTTGACCGCGCCGCAGGCGCAGGTCCAGCCGGACTCGGGTTTCTTGGCCCCGCACTGGGTGCAGAACTTGCCGGTATTCATCGCGCCGCAGCTGCACTTCCAGCCGTCGGCCGGGGCAGCCTGCTGTGCCTGGGGCTGCTGCGCGCCCATCTGGAACAGGGTTTGCGCGTTCACGCCGCCGCTCTGCTGCGCCATGCCCATGCCCATAAAGCCGGTGAAGGCGCCGGCGGAGTTCTTGGCCGCGTCCTGCATGGCCTGCGCCTGCGCGCCGACCAGCTGCGCGGCGGCCATGTTGGTATTGCGGAACACCGCATTGCGCTGCAGCTCTTTGATCATGGCTTCGTCTTCCTCGGAGGCCTTGACGGAGCTGACGCCGAAGGATACGATTTCAACGCCGCGAAGATCGGCCCACTTTTCGCTGAGCACCTCGTTGAGCGCATCGGCGATTTCCATGGTGTGGGCGGGCAGGGCGCTGTAACGGATGCCCATATCGGAAATGGCGGCGAAGGCGGGCTGCAGGGCGGTGAGCAGCTCGGATTTGAGCTGGCTGTCGATGCGCTCGCGGGTATATTCACCCTCTACGTTGCCGCACACGTTCTTATAGAACAGCATGGGGTTGGTGATACGGTAGCTGTATTCGCCAAAGCACTTGATGGCGATATCCACATCCAAGCCGATGTTCTGATCCACCACGCGGAAGGGCACGGGGCTGGGCGTGCCGTACTTGTTGCCGGTGATCTCCTTGGTGTTGAAGAAATAGACGCGCTGATCCTTGCCAGCCTGGCCGCCAAAGGAGAAGCGCTCGAAGGTGAGCTTGAGAATCTGCTTGAGCTTATCCGTGCCGAACGGCCCGTAGAAGATGGAGGGTTCGGCGTTCTGATCGAATACAAACTCGCCGGGCTCGGCGGTGAACTCCACAATCTTGCCCTGATCGACGATCATGGCGCACTGGCCTTCGTTGACGGCGATGACGGAACCGGCGGAGATGATGTTGTCATCTTCATTGCGGCTGCCGCCGAAGCGTCCCTTGGTTTTCTTATTGGCCTTGGCGGCCAGCACGCCCTCGGGCATGGCGTCCAGATAGAAATACTCCTTCCACTGGCTGGCCAGGGTTCCTCCAACGGCGTTCAATCCTGCACGAATCAGTCCCATTTTTCATAATTCCTTTCTATATTGATAAGCAAAAATGCCATATGCTGCGATATGCAATGCTATTGTACACCAAAGTATTCCTTTTCCACAACCCCTTGCGGGCGGGATGGTTGAATTTCGGACGCAAAGCGGCTATAATCAGGTGCGGAGGGGATCAAATTGGAAGAAAACGCCGCGATGCTAAACGAGCTTTGCCAGCGCGCAGCCAAAAGGCATATCACGCTGTACAGCCGTTTTTTGAACCTGGCGCAGCAGCGGGAGGGCGAAATTGCCGCGCGCCGCGCCGGGGCGGAATACTGCCTGTACGGCGGCGCGCAGGATTGCGAACGCCGCATGCTGGCTGTAAGCGGCGAGGATGTGCCGGACGAAAGCCTGTTTCCCATAGCCTGCCTCCTGGCCGCGCCGCGCAGCGCGCGCTTTGCCGCGCCCATCGCGCACCGGGATGTGCTGGGCGCGCTGATGGGCCTGGGCATCGAGCGGGAGCTGATCGGCGATATCGTGCTGCGCGAGGCGGGCGCGTATATCTTCTGCGTGGAACGAATGGTGGATTTTATTTGCCAGAGCCTTGTGCAGATTGGCCGCACGGATGTGCGCTGTGAGCGCGCCGAGCCGCCCCAGGGCGCGCTGCGCGAAACGCGCGAGGTGCGGCTGCAGGTATCCTCGCCCAGGCTGGACGCCATTGCGGCGCATTTGTTTCACCTTAGCCGGGGCGACGCGCAGCAGCTGTTCCGTCAGGGCCGAGTGATGGTAGACGATGCACCCTGCGAACGGCCGGATTATCAACTGCGCGACGGGCAGGTGATCTCCGTGCGCGGGTATGGCCGGGCACAGTATCTGGGTGTAGACGGCCAAAGCAAGAAGGGCAAGGACGTTGTGCGCATTGCGCTGTATAGCTGATAGACTGTATGATTATACATACCACAGCGCGTCCAGCAATGCATCCATATTCTCCTGAGAGTATTCAATTTCAGAGGAATACATGCGCGACAATTCGCAAAAATCATCCATGGTAAAAGCAGCTTCCGCCTTGTGCAGAGCGGCAAGACGCATAAGCAGCTGCGTGCTCAGCAGGCAGAAGGCCAGCCGGGGACGCAGCTCGTGGGCATCCTCTGCGGCGGCGATATGGCGATAAAGCAGATAAACAAGCAGCTGTTCCAGGGCGATTTCCAGCGCTTCGTCCGTAGGCGGAACGGCTGCTTTTTCGCTGCAGAGCAGCGTGAGTTCTTTCTCCCAGGCAGGATCAAGACGCTCCAGATTCAGATAAAGCTGCGCCCAATCTGCCCAGCCACAGGCGGGAAGCTGCAATGCTTCCATTTCGCATAGCCGGGCGATGCGCACGTCAATTGACAACGTGCGGTCCTGCGCGGCGGTGATCCATAGGTCGCGCTTTTGCAGCATGGCAGCGTCCTTGCGTGACAGATGGCGCTTGGGGCCGCTTCCCTCAGATATCAGCAGCCGAACAGGCTGCTTTTCCTTTAATATCAGGCTTGCAGCGGCCTCGCAGCACAGCCCTAATCCGGTTTCATCGCGGTCGGACAAAATGTTTCGGAAGCGCGGGTGGTCGGCGCAGATCTGACATAGCGCATCCTGCCCGGCGGCGGTAATCAAATCGCACAGCCCGTTTGTGTTCAGCAGCGGGCAGCGCTCATCGGCGGTCAGGCGGAAGTGCGGCGTTTCTTCTATATCAATGTAGCTGCGCAGACGCTCGCCCATCTCGCCTGGCATGGCCTGATAGCGGCGCAGCGAGTCCGGGTCGATATCGATCTCCCAGCCGACGCAGCAGGTATGGCGGCAAGCGCCGGCGACACAGCCAAAATCCGCGTAATAATCAGGCACGACGCGCTTCATCCTTCGTTCCTCCATGGACGGCAAGATAAAGCTATTATACGGCGAAGCCGCAGGGGATGCAAGATCTGGCAGAATTTGCTCCACTGTAAATATACATGCAAAATACAGAATAAATTTTCATAAATATGTTGACAAATACGGCCATGAGTGTATAATAATGCATGTTTCCCAAATAATTATTCAGGAGGAACACAAAATGAAAAAGCTGATTGCTCTGCTGCTGACCCTCGCTTTTATCCTCAGCCTGTCCTGCACAGCGCTGGCCGAAAACAAGCTGGAAAAGATCCTCTCCATCGGCGAAATCACCTTCGCCACTTCTCCCGACTTTGCTCCCAGCGAATTCATCAATCCCAACGCCACGGGCGACGATCAGTACGTCGGCGCGGACGTTGAGCTGGCCAAGTACATCGCCCAGGGTCTGGGCGTAAAGCTGGTCATCATGCCCATGGAGTTTGGCGCGCTGCAGGCGGCCATCACGCAGGGCAAGGTGGATATGGCCATCTCGGGCTTTGCCTACACCGCAGAGCGCGCTGAAAACATGCAGCTGTCCACCTTCTTCAATTTCAGCGAGGACGAAAACGGCCAAGGCCTGCTGGTGCTGAAGGAAAAGACTGGCGATTACACCACGGCCGAAGCCTTCTCGGGTAAGACCATTGCCGCCCAGAACGCTTCCCTGCAGTACAACCTGGTCACCTCTCAACTCCCCGCCGACGTGAAGGTAAAGCTGATCACCAACCTGAATGACGCCATCATGATGCTGGTCACCGGCAAGGTGGATGCGGTGGCCGTGGACGCGGACAACGGCGCGTTGTTTGCCGGCAACTACGATTCCATCGCTATGGCTGATTTCCACTTCGATTACTCCTCCGAGGGCAACGTGCTGGCCGTCACCAAGGGCGAAACCGAGCTGATCGAGGCCATCAACAAGATCCTGGACGAAGTAAACGAAAAGGGCCTGTACAAGCAGTGGAAGGACGACGCCACCGAGCTTGCCAAGTCCCTGGGTATCGATGTGAACTAAAACCTGCCTTTCCGGCGCATAGAATGGAAGGAGTGCCGCTATGCTGCAAAATGTAATCAAGGTGCTGACGAAGTACGGCTACCTGTTTGCGGACGGTGTGTGGATCACCATTGAGCTGTCGCTCATTACCGTGGCGTGTTCCAGCATTCTGGGCTCGCTGATGGCGATTCTCCGCCGCAGCCGCCTGGGTATGGTGCGCTTTATCACCTCTGCCTATGTGGAAATCGTGCGCGGCACGCCGCTGCTGCTTCAGCTGTACTTCTTCTATTTTATGCTGCCGCAGTTTCTGCCCTTCCTGAACCTGAGCGAGTTTGCCTGCGTGGTGATCGCCCTGGTGTTCAACTCCATCGCCTATGTGGCTGAGATCGTCCGTGCCGGTATCGACGCGGTGGATCGCGGCCAGATGGAGGCCGCGCGGTCGCTGGGCTTAAACGGCCGTCAGGCCATGGTGCGGGTGATCCTGCCCCAGGCGGTCAAGAACATCCTGCCCGCCCTGTGCAATGAGTTTGTATCCGTCATCAAGGAAACCTCGCTGGCTTCTACCTTCTTTATCGGCGATATCATGAGCCAGTATAAGATCATCAACGGCTTTACCTTCCTGATCATTGAGCCGCTGCTGATCGCCGGTATCATCTACTTTATCATCACGTTTGTGCTCAGCAAGGGAATCGCCGTGCTTGAGAGGAGGATGAAGGCAAGTGACTGACAATATGATCGAAACCGTGGAGATTACCAAGGATTTTGGCAAGCTCCATGTGCTAAAGGGCATTAACCAGCACGTCGCCAGGGGCGAGGTGGTATCCATCATCGGCCCGTCGGGCTCGGGCAAATCCACGTTTCTGCGCTGCCTGAACCTGCTTGAAAAGCCTACCTCCGGTAAGATACTTTTTGAGGGCGAGGAGATCACCGGCAAGCGCGTCAACATCGATCAGCACCGGCAGAAGATGGGCATGGTGTTTCAGCACTTCAATATCTTCCCCAACCTGACGGTGGAGCAGAATATCACCATGGCGCCCGTGCTTTTGAAAAAGAAAACCAAGGCCGAGGCGGCCGATATGGCCAAGGAGCTGCTCACCCGCGTGGGTTTGCTGGATAAGATCGGCGAGCATCCCGCCCGCCTGTCCGGCGGACAGAAGCAGCGCCTGGCCATCGTCCGGGCGCTGGCCATGGAGCCGGATGTGATGCTCTTTGACGAGCCGACCTCGGCACTGGACCCTGAAATGGTGGGCGAGGTGCTGCAGGTGATCAAGGATCTGGTTAAGAGCGGCATGACCAGCGTGATCGTCACGCATGAGATGGGCTTTGCCCGCGAGGTCAGCGACCGCGTGCTGTTTATGGACGAGGGTGTGATCGCCGAGGAAGGCAGCCCCGCGCAGATCTTTGGAAATCCCCAGAATGAGCGCACCAAAGAATTTTTAAGCAAGGTACTGTATTAAGGAGAACCGCCATGAACGATGCGAAGAAAGCCGCCATCCAGACAATTGACGATCATGCCGCGCTGTTTTGCGACGTAAGCCGCAAGATATGGGAATATGCCGAGCTGTCGCTGAAGGAATTTCAGTCCGCCGCCCTATATGAAAAGGTGCTTGCTGAAAACGGCTTTGCCGTCACCTCCAACATGGGCGGCATCAAGACGGCCTTCTGCGGCAGCTGGGGCCATGGCCATCCGGTAATTGGCATTCTGGGCGAGTTTGACGCGCTGTCCGGCCTGTCTCAGCAGGCAGGCTGCACGCATCACGCCCCGCTGATTCCGGGCGGCAGCGGCCATGGCTGCGGGCATAACCTGCTGGGCGCGGGCTCGCTGGCGGCGGCCTTCGCGGTCAAGGCGTATCTGGAGCAGCACCCTGAGCAGGAGGGCACGGTCATCTTCTTTGGCTGTCCCGGCGAGGAGGGCGGCGCGGGCAAGGCGTTCCTGGCGCGCGATCATGTGTGGGAGCGCCTGGACGCAGCCGTCACCTGGCATCCTTCCGATGTGAACGAGGTCGCCAGCGGCACCTGCGTGTCCTGCATCCAGAAGGAGTTTCACTTCCACGGCGTGGCCTCGCATGCCTCGGGCACGCCGCATCTGGGGCGCTCTGCCCTGGACGCGGTGGAGCTGATGAACATCGGCGTGCAGTTCCTGCGCGAGCATATGCCCACCACCGCGCGTATTCACTATGCCATCACCGACGCGGGCGGCAAAAGCCCCAACGTGGTGCAGCCCGAAGCCAAGGTGCTTTACATGGTGCGCGACGTGCAGGTAGCCCAGGCCATCGCGCTGCAAAAGCGCGTGGATCAGATTGCTAAGGCTGCGGCCATGATGACCGAAACCACCGTGACCGAGCAGTTTATCGACGGCACCGCCAACACTGTGCCCAACGCCGTGCTGGAAAAGGTGGCCTACGATAACTTTGAAGCGCTGGGCGTGGTCAAGCATTCCGATGAAGAAATGCGGCTGGCGCAGGCGTATATCGACAGCTACGAGGCGAAAGCCGACCGGGTGCCGGGCTTTGCATCCGCTGAAAGTCCTGAGATTGCCGCCTATGCCAAAAAGATGACGGACAACGGCAAGCTGCCCATTAACGATTTCCTGATGCCGCTGCACCATAGCATGAAGAGCGGCGCTGGCTCCACGGATGTGGGGGATGTGAGCTGGCAAACGCCCACCGTGCAGGTGCACACCGCCTGCTGGCCCTCGGGCGCGCCGGGGCATAGCTGGCAGAACGTATCCTGCGGCGCAACCAGCATTGCCGAAAAGAGCATGCTGCAGGCAGGCAAGGTGATGGCGGGCACGGTGATCGACCTGCTGACCAAGCCCGATGTGCTCGGCGCGGCGAAAGCGGAGTTCAAGGAAGCCGCCGCCGCAGGCTATACCTGCCCCATCCCGCCGGACGCTGTGCCGGTGGCTATCGAGGATTAAAACAAAACAGAACAATCAGCATTTTGCCAGGCATGGACGCAGCAGCACCGTGCCTGGTTTTTTATGATCAAAACAATACGTCCCTCTGTGCCAAATGCCTGGCATAGAGGGACGCAGGTGTTTAATTTAGGCAGAGGGTTGCGTTTATTCTTCCGCCACGGGCTCCTCGGGCAGGCGCGCGCCGGTGAGGGCAGGCTCGGGCGGCAGGCGATGGAGCTTCAGCTTGCCATCCTCCACGGTGGCCTGCACGCTATCGCCCAGCTTCAGGCGGCCGGAGATAATCTCCTCGCTCAGCGCGTCCTCCACCTGGCGCTGGATGGCGCGGCGCAGGGGGCGCGCGCCGAATTTCTCGTCGTAGCCAGCCTCGGCCAGCAGGCGCGTGACCGCTGCATCGTAGCTGAGAGTGATGCCCATGCCCGACAGGCGCTTCTGCATCTGACGAAGCATCAGATCGGCAATCTGGAGGATTTCCTCCTGCGTGAGGGCGTGGAAGACCACCAGCTCATCCACACGGTTGATAAACTCGGGACGGAATACCTGCTTAACGGCTTCCATCACGCGGTTTTTCATGCCGACGTAATCCGCCGGGCTGCCGTCACCGCCAAAGCCCATCACGCGGCCGTCGTTGATGGCGTGCGCGCCGGCGTTGCTGGTCATCACGATGACGCAGTTGCTGAAATTGACCACGCGGCCGTTGCTGTCGGTCAGGCGGCCGTCATCCAGAATCTGCAGCAGCATGTTGAATACATCGGGGTGCGCCTTTTCGATTTCGTCAAAGAGCACCACGCTGTAGGGCTTGCGCCGCACGGCCTCGGTCAGCTGGCCGCCCTCGTCAAAGCCCACGTAGCCGGGAGGCGCGCCTACCATGCGCGATACGGTGTGTTTTTCCATATACTCGCTCATATCCAGGCGGATCAGCGCGTTTTCATCGCCAAACATCGCCTCGCCCAATGCGCGGCAAAGCTCGGTTTTGCCAACGCCTGTGGGGCCCAGAAAGATGAACGAGCCGATGGGACGGCGGGGATCCTGCAGCCCGGCGCGGGCACGGCGGATGGCGCGCGACACAGCTGAAATGGCCTCGCCCTGGCCGATGACACGCTGATGCAGGATGTCCTCCAGGTGCAGCAGACGCTCGCTTTCGCCCTCGGTCATGCGCTGCACGGGTACGCCCGTCCAGGCCGAAACCACCTGGGCGATATCCTCCTCCGTCACCACGCTTTGGCCGGATAGCTTGGATTTTTCCCATTCGGCGCGCTTATCGGCAATTTCATCGCGCACGGCATGCTCACTGTCGCGCAGGCGCGCGGCGCGCTCATAATCCTGGTGATCGATGGCCTCCTGCTTTTCGCGGGAGATGCAGGCCAGCCGCTCCTCCTGCGCCTTGAGATCGGGCGGGGCGGTAAAGGCGGCGATGCGCACGCGCGAGGCGGCCTCATCCATCAGATCCACCGCCTTGTCGGGCAGGTAGCGATCGGTGATGTAGCGCGCGGAGAGCGTAACGGCGGAGCGAAGCGCCTCGTCCGTGATGCGCACGCGGTGGTGCGCCTCGTATTTATCGCGCAGGCCGCGCAGAATTTCAAAGCTCTCGTCCTGCGTGGGCTCATCCACCGTGACGGGCTGGAAGCGGCGGGACAGCGCCGCGTCCTTTTCGATGTTCTTGCGGTATTCGTCGCGCGTGGTCGCGCCGATGCATTGTAATTCGCCCCGAGAAAGGGCAGGCTTGAGGATATTGGCGGCGTCCATCGCACCCTCGCCCTTGCCTGCGCCGATGATGTTTTGCAATTCGTCGATAAAGAGAATCACGTCGCCTGCGGCGCTGATTACGCGCATCAGGTTTTTGAGCCGCTCTTCAAACTCGCCGCGAAACTTGGTGCCCGCCACCAGTGCGCCAACATCCAGCGAGATCAGGCGTTTGCCGATCAGCGTTTCCGGGATGGCCCCGGCGATCATGCGCTGCGCCAGCCCTTCGGCCACGGCGGTTTTGCCAACGCCGGGCTCGCCGATCAGTACGGGGTTGTTCTTGGTGCGTCGGGAGAGAATCTGCACGATGCGCTCGATTTCCTTTTCGCGCCCGACCACAGGATCCAGTTCGCCCTGCTGGGCGTGGCGGGTCAGATCGGTGCCGTATTCGGCCAGCGCGCTGCGGGAGCCGCCCTCGGCACTTTCATCAGTGGGGGACGGGGCGGCGCCGCGCACGGGCTCGCCCGCCATCTGGCGCAGCACGCTCTTGCGCAGCTGCTCCCGGTCGCAGCCGGGGGAGGTGAGGATGCGCGCGGCCACGCCCTCGCTTTCGCCCAGCAGCGCCAGCCAGATGTGCGCGCTGGTGACGTAAGGATGCCCCAGCCGCTGCGCCTCGCGCACGCTGCTTTCCAGCAGCTTCTTGGCGCGCGGGGTCAGCTCCAGCGGCGCTTGCAGACCCGTACCCTGGCCGATGAAGATGCGGATGGCCGAGCGCACGGCCTCCTCCGTCATGCTTTCGGGCAGATCCGGCACGTCGTCGCGCGCCTCGGCCACCAGGGCCAGCAGCAAATGCTCGGTGCCGACATAGGGATGGCGCATGGCCTGCGCCTCTTTTTGCGCAACGGATAAAACGCGCTGCGCACGCTCGTTAAACTTTGCGTAAATGGCCATTGATCAGTTTCCTCCATGAATGAGATCGCGGATGCGCCGGGCGCGCAGCACGTCGGGGGCCGCGCTTTGCTGCTTTGCGGCGGCTTCCAGCGCGCTTTGCGTGCCGGCGCACATCAGATATAGCTTTTCCAATTGGGCTTGCTGCATATTCAGTGTGCCCAGCGCCTGCCCCAGCGTCAGTGCCGACCACAGGTGCATACCCTCGGCACGGCTGATTTTGCGCGCGTAACGCGCCACGCCATAGGCACGGTAAATCGCATCCAGCACAAAATCGTCCGCGCGCTCGGCAGCCTTGACGCGCAGCTGACGCTCCAGCGCAGTCAGCCGTTCGGCATGGGATTGCAAGCGACGCACGATATCGGCCGCTTCTATGCCCAGCGTCATGCGGTTCTCAAGCAGATACAGCGCGTCGCCGCGCTCCTCCTGGGCCGGGGCGGCGCAGCGCAGCAGCAGACCCGCCATGCCGCACAGGCGCGTCATATTGGGAATTTGCTTAAGCAGCGTCAGCATGGGCAGGTGCAGCAGGAGCGATGCGCGCAGCCCGCTGCCTGCATCGCAGGGACGGGCAGTAAGATGGCCATACTGCGCGGAGCGCGCGTAGGGATGATCGACTGCCAATGCCTGCTCAAGCGGGAGGCATAGCGCCAGACAATCGGACAGGCTGCCGTCCTCGTCATAGGCGGCGATGCGCAGATGATCGGCCGCAGCGGTCTGCACGCACAGGCAGTCGTCCTGCCGCAGGTAGGCGGAGGACAGGGCGTTGTCCGCGCTGTCCGGATCCAGCAGACCGTGCGCAATCAGCACACGGCGCTGCTCCGGCTCCATCTGCTGTACCATTAAATAGGTAAAGGTATCTTCTTCTTTTTCAAGCACGGGCAGCACGCGCTCGTTTACGGCCTGAGCCACGTCTGCCCGGTTGTCTGGGGAGAAGGGCAAATCGGCATAGTTGCGGCGCAGGCATACCGCGCCGCCCATCAGAAAGTCTTTCACGGCTGCTCCGCCTCGCTTTCCAGGGTGCGGATTTCATCGCGCAGCACGGCAGCACGCTCATAGTTTTCCTCACTGACGGCCTGATAGAGCTCGCCGCGAAGCTGCTCGATCTGCTGCGCACGGGGATCTGCTGCCAGCTTGGCCGGGGCGTTTTCGGCCAGCGGCGCGGCCTGCGGCGGCTCCTGCTGGGAAACACCGTCCAGCTGCATCAGAAGCTGCCCCAGAATAGGGGTAAAGGCGTCATAGCAGGCGGGACAGCCCAAACGCCCTGTATGCAGAAATTGCTCCGTTGTGCGCCCGCAGCAGGGACAGGTAAGGGCGGGGGGATTATCGCCCGCCAGCGCGCTCAGAAACGCCGTCTGCACGCTTTGCGCGTCGCCGCGCTGCAGGCGTGCGGCACACTGGGGACAAAGGCGGCGGGTAGTCGCCTTGCCGGAGGTAATCATGGTCACTGCCATGCGGGCGGGACGCTTGCCGCATTCTTCACACATCATGGGGCGGAAGCCTCCTTTCTGCGCTGCACGACGCTGAGCAGCATGCTGCGCAGGATGCGTGCGCGTATCGCGTCCTTCACGCTTTCGGGCACGGGCACGGCCAGCGCGGCGGGACTGGTGGCGGAGATCATCAACTGCGCGTCGGAGAGCGAAATCACCCCGCGCTCAGCCAGTTGGTTGCATAGAATCTGCGCTTCGCCCGCCGTGATGGCGTCGCCAATGCGGTCGCTGAGCAGATAGGCAAGCTGCTCGTGATCGCCGCGCACAATGCGCACGATGCGGATATATCCGCCGCCGCCGCGCTGACTGCTGGTGACGTAGCCGTGATCGGGCGTAAAGCGGGTGGAAAGGACGTAATTGATCTGCGAGGGCGCGCAATGGAAATAGGCGGCCAGCTCATTTCGCTTCAGGTCTACCTCGGCCTGCGGCTCCTCGCTGATCATATCCTTGATAAATTGTTCGATGGTATCGCTTAATCTCATACGAGAATCACTCCCTGGTCTGTCAGAAAATTACTGACTAACTTTGACCATCAAGATGGTATCATAGATTTCATCAAAAAGCAACACTTTTTTTCAGATCATATATTGACATGCGGGCAAAGTTATGGTTTAATTTCTTCGCGCTTTATGGTTTAGTAATTCTAAACCGCAAAGTGTCATCCGGCGTTTAGCAAACCTAAACCAAACGCTGCGACAAAAAGTTTAGCAAATCTAAACCTGCCCGACCTTGAAAAGGAGCGATATCATGGATATCGGCGAAAAGCTTCGCCGCCTGCGAATACAGCGCAACCTGACCCAGGAGGAAATGGCCGACCGGTGCGAATTGAGCAAGGGCTTTATTTCGCAGGTGGAGCGCAACCTGGCCTCGCCCTCCATCGCCACGCTTACGGACATGCTGGAGTGCCTGGGAAGCGATCTGAAAACCTTCTTTTCCGAGGCGGAGCAGGAGGAAAAGATCGTCTTTGAGCCCGCTGACATGTTTGAAAAAACCAACGAGGAAACGCTGCACGGCAGCATCGTGTGGCTGGTGCCCAGCGCGCAGAAAAACGATATGGAGCCGATTCTGATGCAGATCGGCCCGGGCGGAAGCTCCCAGGAGATGCCGCCACATGAGGGCGAGGAGTTTGGCTATGTGCTCTCGGGCAGCGTTATGCTGCGCCTGGGCGAGCGCAAATTCCGGGTAAAGACGGGGGGCAGCTTCTGCATCCATCCCACCGCCGCCCACTGCCTGATCAATACCGGCAAACGCCCCGCAAGGGTACTGTGGGTATCCACCCCGCCCAGCTTCTAATCTATACATCAGTGAAGGAGAGCCGCCGCCATGGAAGAAGCACCGCGCATGATACATCTGGAGAACATCTCCAAGGAATACGATGGCGCTACCGTTTTGTCGGATATCAATCTATATATTCTGAAAAATGAGTTTTTGACGCTGCTGGGCCCCTCAGGCTGCGGAAAGACCACCACCCTGCGCCTGATCGGCGGCTTTGAGTATCCCACCACCGGCCGGGTAATTTACGAGGGCAAGGACATCACCGATGTGCCGCCCTATAAGCGCCGCGTCAATACGGTGTTCCAGAAGTACGCGCTGTTTCCGCACCTGAACGTGCGGGATAACATCGCCTTTGGCCTCAAGATCAAAAAGATGAGCCGCGGTGAAATCGACCGCCGCGTGGATAAGATGCTGAGCCTGGTCAACCTGGCCGGCTATGGCAAGCGCAGCGTGGATTCGCTTTCGGGCGGTCAGCAGCAGCGCATCGCCATTGCCCGCGCGCTGGTCAACGAGCCGGACGTGCTGCTGCTGGACGAGCCGCTGGGCGCGCTGGATCTGAAGCTGCGCAAGGAAATGCAGCTGGAGCTCAAATCCATGCAGCAGCAGCTGGGCATTACCTTCATTTATGTTACCCACGATCAGGAGGAAGCGCTGACCATGAGCGATACCATCGTGGTGATGAACAGCGGCCGCATCCTGCAGATCGGCCCGCCCAAGACCATCTACGACGAGCCCAAGAACGCCTTCGTGGCGCGCTTTATCGGCGAAAGCAACATCATCCGCGGCACGATGGTGCACGATGAGCTGGTGTCCTTCAGCGGCGTGGATTTCCCGTGCGTGGACGCGGGCTTTGGCGAAAACGTGCCGGTGGACGTGGTCATCCGCCCCGAGGATATTGTGATCGTGGGCGAGGATATCGGCCAGCTGACCGGCACGGTCACCAGCGTGCTGTTCAAGGGCGTACATTATGAAATGATGATCGACGCGGGCGACTTTACCTGGAAGGTGCATTCTACCACCATGCAGCCTGCGGGCTCCCGCGTGGGATTGGCCATCGTGCCCTTCAATATTCATATCATGCGCCCCATGAAGGAGGACGTTGCGCCATGATGAACATGCAGCTGCCCTCCTGGGCCTATTGGGCAATGGGCGCAGGGCTGGCGTGCTTTATTGCGTTGGTGGCGCTGTCTGTGCGCCGTCATCACGGGGTCAAGCGCTCACTGTTCGCCGCGCCCTATACGCTGTGGATGCTGGTGTTTACCCTGCTGCCATGCATCTTGATCGCCTATTACGCTTTTACCGACACCAACGGTGCGTTCACGCTGGATAACTTCCGTTCCTTCTGGGATAGCAACAACAGTATGCGCGAAAACCTGCGCGCGCTGGCGGGGGATGAGGTGGCCGCTACGGTGGCCCGAGGCTCCGTCAATGTGGATACGCTGGTGTACTCGCTGTGGATGGCCTTCCTGTGCACAGCCATATCGCTGCTGCTGGGCTATCCTGCCGCGCTGTTCATGGCGGACCGCAAGATGAAGATGGGCTCCACCATTGTGGTGCTGTTCATTATCCCCATGTGGATGAATTTCCTGCTGCGCACCATCGCCTGGATGAGCCTGCTGGAGGATAACGGCCTGATTAACGCCTTCCTGGAATGGATTGGCATTGGACGCAAGCACCTGATGTATAACCAGAGCGCCGTGCTGCTGGGCATGGTGTACAACTTCCTGCCCTTTATGGTGTTCCCGATTTATACGTCGCTGAGCAAGCTCGATCCCAAGCTTGGCGAGGCGGCGCAGGATCTGGGCTGCAACGAGTTTCGTACCCTGCTGCGCGTAACCATGCCGCTGAGCATTCCCGGCGTTATCAGCGGCATCACGATGGTGTTCATGCCCTCGGTAACGACCTTCTTTATTCCCCGTGTGCTGGGCGGCGGCAATACGCAGATGTTCGGCGACCTGATTGAATCCACCTTCCTGGTGGCGGGCAACTGGAACCTGGGCAGCGCGTTGTCGCTGATCATGATGATCCTGATTCTGATTTCTCTGTCCATCCTGCGTAAGGCGGATCCCAATGGTGAGGGAGGCGGCATCGTATGAAGCAGTTTTTCAAAAAGTGCTACCTGGCCATTATCCTGATCTTCCTGTACATCCCCATCGTGGTGCTGATCTGCCAGTCCTTTAACGCGGGCAAGAGCCGCGCAAAGTGGGAGGGCTTCTCCTTCCACTGGTATGAGCAGCTGTTCAGCAATTCCTCGATTATGAGCGCGCTGTGGGTTACGGTGTCCATCGCCGTTATTGCCACCATCGTGGCGACGATTCTGGGCACG
Organism: Clostridiales bacterium; assembly: GCA_004556155.1. Taxonomy (GTDB): domain Bacteria; phylum Bacillota; class Clostridia; order Christensenellales; family Aristaeellaceae; genus SFMI01. Next base: position 15,427 of record SFIM01000021.1, on the reverse strand, counting down.
CTGGCGGCCATTGGAATTTACAGCATGAAGAAGCGCCCGCAGGCCGTGATGATGACCATCACCAACCTGCCCAACACCATGCCTGATATCGTAACGGGTATCTCGCTGATGCTGCTGTTCATCTTTGCCAAGGTGGATCGCGGCTATGTGACCATGGCGCTGGCGCACATCACCTTTGACGTGCCGTATGTGGTGCTGTCCGTGCTGCCAAAGCTGAAGCAGATGAACCGCTTTACCTATGAGGCCGCGCTGGATCTGGGCGCTACGCCCGGATACGCCCTGTGGCATGTGCTGATTCCCGAGTGCAAGCAGGGCATCGTCACCGGCGCACTGCTGGCCTTTACGCTGTCGCTGGATGATTTCACGATCAGCTATTTCACAACCAGCCCGCTGGTGCAGAACCTTTCCACCCTGATTTACTCGGCGACCAAGCTGGGCATCAGCCCGGTTTACTACGCCCTCTCTTCCCTGATGTTTGTGGTGCTGTTGGTATTGCTGATGATCGTCAACCGCCGCACCGCTGACAATAATTAAAAAACATGGAGGTAAAACCAACAATGAAAAAACTGCTCTGCGCCATCCTCGCCCTGTGCCTGCTGATTCCTGCTACCGGCATGGCCGCCAAGGAAGTGGTCAACGTCTTCAACTGGGAAGATTATATCGACCGCTCCGTGATCGAACAGTTTGAACAGGAAACGGGTATCACTGTAAACTATATGTGTTTTACCACTAATGAGGATATGTTGGTGCAGGTGGAGGCCAATCCCGGCGCGTTCGACGTGGTTTTTCCCTCTGAATACTGCGTGGAGCGCCTGAACGGCAAGGGCCTGCTGGCTGAAATCAATTATGATAACATCCCCAACAGCAAGTACCTGCGCGAGGAGCTGATGAACCCCAGCTACGATCCCGAAAGCAAGCACTCCGTGCCCTACATGGGTGGTACGCTGGGCATCCTGTACAATACCAAGATGGTGGATGAAGCCGATGTTTCCACCTGGGGCGTGCTGTGGAACCAGAAGTATGCCGGTCAGGTGCTGATGATGTCCAGCATCCGCGACGCGATGGGCATCGCCCTGCGCTATCAGGGCTATGGCATGAACAGCACGGATTATACCGCTCTGCGCGCTGCGGCGGATCTGCTGATCAAGCAGAAGCAGACCGGCATGGTCAAGGCCTACGGCCTGGATGAATTCAAGGATAAGATGGTGGCCGGCGAGGCCGCACTGGCGATTGTTTATTCCGGTGACGCGCAGTATGCCATCAACCTGAACCCTGATCTGGCCTATTCCGTGCCTAATGAGGGCAGCAACGTGTGGATGGACTGCGCCGTGATTCCCAAAGCTGCGCGCAACATCAGCAACGCTGAAAAATTCATCGATTTCCTGTGCCGCCCCGACATCGCGGCCAAGAACTGCGAGGAAATCGGCTATGTAACCCCTAACACCGGCGCGCTGGAGCTGATGGACGAGGAGTACAAGAACAGCTATGTGATGAACCCCTCCGAAGAGGTGCTCGCCCGCTGCGAATATTTTAACGATCTTGAGCCTGCCTGGCTGAACGTGTATGTGACCCTGTGGAACGAAGTGACCAACGCCAAGGCGCAGTAAAACGTAAACGCTAATTATGGAACAAACTGCCCGCTTATCCCTGAGAATACCAAGGGAAGCGGGCAGTTTGTTTCTGCGCGGCAATCAATAAAATAATATTTTATTGCCACCCTATGGACAAACCATCTTTGGTGCTATATGATAGTCTGTGCCGGCCCTTGAGCGCCGCAAAAGGAGTACATTCACGATGGCAGTTTTCAAGAAGCACGACGTCGCCGCGGATATGCATGGCATCACCGAGGGCGTGATCTGGAAGCAGATGCTGCTGTTTTTTTTCCCCATTCTGCTGGGTACCTTCTTTCAGCAGCTGTATAACACCGTGGACGCAATGGTGGTGGGCAAGTTTGTTGGCAAGCAGGCGCTGGCAGCCGTCGGCGGCGCTACCGGCACGCTGGTCAATCTGATTGTGGGCTTCTTTGTGGGCCTGTCCTCGGGCGCTACGGTGATCATCTCCCAGTATTTCGGTGCGCGGGAGGAAAATGGCGTTAGCCGCACGGTGCACACGGCCATTGCCATGGGCCTGGGCGGCGGCTTGATCTTGTCCATCGCGGGCATTATCGTATCGCCTGCCATTCTGCGGCTGATGGATACGCCGGAGGAAGTGATGACATACGCCACAACCTATATCCGCATTTATTTTGCGGGTATGATTCCCTCGCTCATCTATAACATTGGCTCGGGTATTCTGCGCGCGGTGGGGGATTCCAAGCGTCCGCTGTATTTCCTGATTTGCGCCTGCCTGGTCAATATTGTGCTGGATATCGTGCTGGTGCTGTATGCCAATATGGGCGTGGCCGGCGCGGCGCTGGCTACTATCTTCAGCCAGGCGGTCAGCGCGCTGCTGGTCATCCTGGCGCTGTTGCACGCCACCCCGGCGCTGCGGCTGCATTGGCGCAAGATTCGCCTGCATGGCGATCTGCTGCCGCGCATCATCCGCATCGGCCTGCCGGCGGGCCTGCAGTCGGTGATGTATTCGCTGTCAAACCTGGTGATCCAGAGCAGCATCAATCGCTTCGGCACGGATATGATGGCTACCTGGACGGCCTATGGCAAGCTGGACAGCTTCTTCTGGATGATCATCAGCGCCTTTGGCGTTACCATTACCACCTTCGTGGGGCAGAACTTCGGCGCGCATAAGTATGACCGCATGCGCAAAAGCATTCGCACCTGCCTGGTGATGGCTACCGTTGCCACCTTGCTGGTGACGGGTCTGTTACTGACCTTTGGCGAAACGCTGTACCGCCTGTTTACAGACGAAGAAGTGGTCATTCAAAAGGGTATGCAGGTGCTGCGCCTGCTGGCGCCGTTCTATTGTACTTATATCGGCGTGGAGGTGTTTGCGGGTACCGTGCGTGGCGCGGGCGACTCGCTGATTCCCATGCTGATGACGCTGTTTGGCGTGTGCGTGCTGCGCGTGGTATGGGTCACACTGATTGCGCCCATGAAGCCCGATGTCACCTTTATGCTGCTGAGCTATCCCATCACCTGGTCGTTTACATCCATCCTGTTTATCATCTATTATTTCAAAGGCGGCTGGCTCGAGCGCTGCGAGCGCAAGGCGGGCTATGCGCATGTGGATGGACGTGTGTAATAATTTGTTGCTCAAAAACCGGCGGTCGGAGTGAATTCCGGCCGCCGGTTTGCATTGTGGATCAAAGGGAAAGAATCAGCTTTACGATCATGCCAATCGTCAGCGCGCCGCCCTTGCTGTGTATAGCCACCGGACAAAGCGGCAGCTGGCATGGCTGCGTTTGGCGCAGCCATTGCAGACGAAGGGCGCCCTCAGCAGCAACGGGCAGGCTTCCTCCAGGGTGCTGAAGGCGCTGCGATGGGGCGCGCTTCGCGCCTTTACCTCGCGGGAAACGGTAGTCGGATCCTTACAGATGCGCCGTGCGATGGCCTTGAAGGTCATCCCGCTGCGCAGGCAAGTCTGAATTTCAATTCGATCCTCCAGTGTCATGTGCTTGTTCCTCTTTTCCGTCATGTGCGTGCTTTTCTTTTCCTTTTGCATTGTGCGGGATCTCCTTTCCCACACTAAATACTGCCACATTTTTGCTTCCCAGTCTAAACGCCACTTCAAATGCCACTGTTGCATTTACTTTGGGAATTCACTCTTAGCAAAAAAATGTTTCAAAATTTATTATAAACCTATTGACATATGTTTGAAAATAGGGTAATATATATCTCGCGTCATGGACGTGATATCGCGGGGTAGAGCAGTTCGGTAGCTCGTCGGGCTCATAACCCGGAGGTCGAAGGTTCAAGTCCTTCCCCCGCAACCATTTGGCTCCGTAGCTCAGTTGGCTAGAGCATTCGGTTCATACCCGGAGTGTCATTGGTTCGAATCCAATCGGAGCCACCAGAGAAAGCCTTACCGGTTACGGTGAGGCTTTTTGTGTGCAATTTTTTTCTGCAAATACGTTGGAAAGGGCGAGGGTAATGTTTGATGGCGAAGCGATGGGCAGAAGAATTCGACGCAAGCGGCAGGAGCAGGGGCTTACCCAAGCACAATTTGCAAAGAAAATAGGCGTGTCCACCTCTTTTTACGGCCATATTGAGCGCGGCTCGAGAACGCCCAGCATCGATACGCTGGTGATTATCGCAAACGCGCTGAACGTGGGGCTGGACGCGCTGCTGCGCGACAGCCTTAAAGTGCCGATCCGATTGGATCCATCAGGCGGCCTGTCCCGCAAGGATATCGGCGTTCTGCGCACGTATTTATCCAATCAACAGGCAGCGCTGGAGAAGTGGGATGACGGTTCTCGGCGTAAATAACGGCGAACGGCTGCCTGCCATCGATAGCCAGCCGGCATTTGAAAACGCCCTGCGGCGGGCGCTGGAAATGGACGAACCGCTGCAAGGCGTGCTTTGCAATAACCTGACAGTCACAGGGGAAAACCTGTGCAGGCTGGAAGCCTTGCAGATATGCCTGGAACGTTGCCGTTTTGAAAACTGCGATTTTTCCAAAACCAGTTTTTACGATGCGCGCCTGGTTGATTGCGATTTTTCCAACTGCGCCTTTTCAGATAGCTATTGGAAACGCTGCCAGTGGATTGGCTGCCGGTTGAACGGCGCGAATTTTGCGGGCGCGTCCCTGCATGATGTACAGGCGCGCGATACCCGGCTGCGCTACGCCAATTTTGCACGGGCGCTGATGGAGGATGTGAAGCTGACCGACTGCGATTGCGCGGACGCAGGCTTTGCCGAGGTCAAGCTGCGGCGTGTGATCTGGCAGCGAGTCAGCCTGCGGCAGGCGGATTTCTTCCGCACGCCGCTCAAGGGCATGGATTTATCTGCCTGCGATATCGCAGGCATGCAGCTATCCGAAAACGCGGCAGAGCTACGCGGCGCTCGCGTCAGCGCGGAGCAGGCGATGGATATCGCCCGCAGGCTGGGTGTAATCATTGTGTGAAAGCATAAAAAAGCCCGCGCATACTGCACGGGCTGATGGCGCGCCTGGCGCGATTCGAACGCGCGGCGTTCCGCTTAGGAGATCGAAAAAGCGTTCGCCTTTGCTGTTCCGTGAAGTGCCTTTAAGCCTTGCCATTACTGGTTTTCTAACGATTTTCACTGTTCGCATTTTCCTTCAAAATACCCCCGTTTTTCCCCAGTGCTGTTAGCTGGGTGTTAGCACAACTAACAATGGCGGCGTGTTCGACTTTCACATCTACCGCCAAATCGTTAGCTGGATGTGATGAAATCATCATCATTTATCCCCGTAATACGGCAAATGCAGGTTCAGTCATGAATGAATATTCATTGCATATTTTCCAAGGCATTTTCCGAAATTCAGATCCGTGTTTTGTCCCTCAGTAACCAAGGTCAGGCAATCCTTGTACTCATAGGTACGGTCATAAGCACACAGGGTTCCGCCAGTGATCCTCACGCGCTTGACGCGGAAAGGTTCACGGGTCGTGTAATATTCGTAGGTCACCTTTACGCCGTCGCAGTTGGTAGCAGAAAGCAGCAGACCATTGGCATCGTAGGTGTAGTACACGTTCTCAGTGCCGGGCTGACCAGCCAGTTCCCACACACGGGTCAGGCGACCGGAAGCATCATACTCGAAGCCGCAGGCGCCGGATTCGCCGAAGCTGGGAGAATAGATGGTATTGACGCGGTTGCTGGAATTGAAGAAGCTGGTGTTGCGGCCAATACCATCTTCCACATTCTCCAGAATGTTGCCAGTAGCAGTAACGGTCATGATGTTGCCACAGGCGTCGGACAGAGTCTTGAGCATCTTGACATTGGCGTAGTTGTTGTTGAACTCCACCGTAGGCAGATCAAAAACCCACTTGTTGTGGCCCTTATCAGTGATGGTAGCGGTGCTTCCGGAGATGGTCAGGGTCATACCCTTACCGGATTGATCCTTCCATTCGCCGGATACAGACTTGAAATGATGACGGGTACCGTCTTCATCCATGTACACATAGTAAGTAGAAGTACCGTCTGCATCTTCCAGCGTCTCACGATGCAGGGTCTGCTGCACATTCATCTTCCATCCAGCGCCGGTGCCGAAAGCGGTCACGTTGCGGTAGCAGGAGTTGTAGATGTGGCTGATAGACACAGGCATGCGGTTACCGCTGCAGGAGGAATCCTGGCGTTCAAAGATCAGGTTACCGTTGTACAGGCTGACATGACCCACGCCGGCACGCCCCACATCCTGATCCTCATAGACCAGATAATCTTCCAAACCAGCCAAGGAAATGTAGTTGATGGTTACATACGGCTTGTTGTAAGCATGATCGCTGGTGTATAGTTCAAAGTAGGTACGGCTGCCCGCTTCAAGAGCAAGGCCATAGTTGGTGCCGCCATACCACTTGCGCACCAGATTGGAGATGTCGTAGGTATACCAAATGCTGTTCGCAGACATGTACTGATAATCCAGAGCCTTATCGCTCAATGCCGGCGCATTGTTATAGGTAATGGTCTGGCTGCTCCAGCTACCCAGCACTTCCTTCAAAAGAATGGAGGCGGCCGTGGTGGGCGCGCTCTTGGTCATGACAGAGAAGTATGCCTTGGTGACATAGTACGAAGAGTCGATCAGCGGCAGCCCGGAATCAAGGAACTTGACAAAGGCATTGCTGGTGCCCCAGTTGATGCTGCTGTTGGAGATCGTCATACCCGTACCAGCATAGGGCTGCACGGTGGACGGCTTAGCGCTGGTAATAAAGTTATCCTCAATGGCAGAGGAATGTTTCTTGCTGATGACAGCAGGATCCAGCGTTATGACATCAGTGATAAACAACGATTATTACAACTCAGCAACTGCTCTGCGGATTACGTCTGACTAATGTTGCTGTGAACAATCGCGTAGTAAAGAACTCTATTTAGCCATAGTAATGATCCCCTGATCCATCTCATGCACGGTATCGCACAGTTCGTCAATATCCTGGGCAAAGTGGCTGGCGAGTAGGATGGTTTTTCCCTGCACTTTCAGATCAAGCAGCAAAGAACGAATATCCTTTACTCCGTTTTTGTCCAGGCCGTTCATAGGCTCGTCCAGGATCAGGAGGGCGGGATCATCCAACAAGGCTTGCGCGATGCCCAGGCGTTGGCGCATCCCCAGGGAATACTGCCCGACCTTCTTCTTCATGGCAGGATCAAGCCCCACCATGCGGATCAGCTCACTGATACGCTCTTTATTTGCACCCTTTCCCAATTTGGCAAGCCATTTCAGATTATTCATACCCGTTTCGTGAATCAGAAATCCAGGCGTTTCAATCAGCATTCCGGTATCGGGAGCAAAATCACAGTCTGTACCGATGATTTTGTCAAACACCTTTACCGCACCGGAAGTGGGCCGCAGAAAGCCGCAAATGCACTTCATCAGCACCGTTTTTCCGCTGCCGTTGCGTCCGATGATACCGTGTATTTTTCCTTTCTCCAGTTGCAGGGAAACATTTTTTAATACCTGCTCGTTTCCAAACGATTTGTTCACTTGCTGAACATCCACCACGATATCATTCATCGGAATATCCTCCTGTGAAACTGAATTGGAATGTGCGCATTTTGAGCATGGACAGGGCAATCATCGCAACAGTGGCTCCGCCCAGGATCAGATAGGAAACATGCAGCCGGGGCAGCAGATCGTAGCCGAAGTTGTGCATGGTGTAGGTGGCGTGTTGGAGCGGCGATAGCCACGCTGACAGCAGATTGGCGTAATACCGCATTTCCGTGGGCAGGTTCAGCCAAGTCATGAACCGATCCGGCGTCAGCACGAATCCGGCGAAGTTCAGCACCAGCGCCGCAATGATGCCCGCTTTCTTGCTTTTCAGCACGGTGAACAGCAGTTGGATCATGGAAAGCAGCAGCACATACTGGAACAGAAGCCCGAAAATCTGATAACAGCAGCCCCAGGGGGTGGTGAGCTTCACCGTCTTGCGCATGACGGTGAGCGCCACCTCAAAGCTGGCGGGCGAAAAGGAGAGCATGGTGGCGGTTTCGCTCCAATGGTTGGCCGTAAACACATTGCAGCCGATGCACATTACCATGGAAGCCAACAGGATCATCAGGCAGTAACCGAAGGTCAGGACGAACACGGTAATGATTTGCCCGATCAGCCAATTCAGCCTCGTCGTGCGGAAGATCAGGTAGCTGGCGGGCGTATCGATCCGGGGAAAGGCGGAGAGCATCAGCATCATCACCAGTGCGGCGTATAGGATGCTGTCTCCATCGGCGTAGCACCAGACGAAGGGCTCCATAATCTGCACATTGGTCAGGTACGTCCGGCTGATGGCCATAGTCTTGTCCGTCAGCAGCCAGCACAGCAGGAAGCCCAGCAGCAAGCTCATATAAAACCTTGGATTCTTCCGCAAGCTGTACAGGTTCCAACCCGCGCAGACAAAGGCAGGCGGGGTTTTGCGGGGGAAGCACTTTTGAGTCAAAGGTGCCTCCCCCGCGCCCCTACTGAAAACCATCCTTTTAGACATATTTTTGAGCACCTCGTTTCAGGAAAAGAGCTTGCAGAGCAAGCGTGAAAGCCAACACAATAGTCAAAAACCACGTTGCGCCACTCACCCACTGCATCGGGTTCAGCATCATAGCGTCCGGGAAAAAGCGGGTGCCGATCATCATGAGGGCATAGCACAGGCACAGCGGGGCCAGATATGCTGCGGAGGCCGTTTCCGTCGCCAGCGCGATCACGCAGCCCACGCCCGCCCAAATACCACCGCACAGCATACGGCGTAGGAGCATAGGCCAGAAATCCCCTCCATCCCCCCATGGGAACCATTGCCCGGCATAGCCGCGCATGAGCCCGTTCAGGATCAGAAACAGCAACCCAATCGCTGCCCCTTGCAGCAGCATCCCGCTGATGACGCATCCAGCAGCCTTGCCGATGATCCAGCTGTTCCTTCCCGTGCGGAACACCGCCGGACGGATGGCTCCGCTTTTGATCTCATGCAGCGCCTGGGCCGCAAAGGGCAGCGCAGACAGGGCGGGCAGGGTCAGCAGGCCGAAGTCGCCCTTCATCCCCATCGTTAGCATGTCAGTCATAGAGTAACCAAAGGAATTTTCTTCAAACAATTCATAGCTCTCCAGATACCCGATCAGCCCATAGGTTGCTTGACCTACCGAGAGGTACAATGCTACCGTGGTGGCAATCAAGGCCGCAAAGAACCAGCGCCCCGCGATGGCACGGCGCAAATCATAGTATATGCACTTCATGGCTGCTCCTTAATATCCGTAGTCTCGATCAATGACTGTGCCGTCCATGGCGTTGATGGTAAACAGCGATTGATTATCAAAAGTGTAATAACCGTCTCTAAATTCCCGCTCTCCATAAAAGTCCCATACGGGAATCAACAGATGCCGTTCCGGACGATCCCGGTCCATGGTGCACATGTACCCCAAACGGATTTCCTTGATGTAATGATTATTCACATATTTTTTCCCAAATTTTGAATTCAATTCATTGGCAGCGATGCTCAGCGGCGCAATGCGGCCGAACACCTCCATGATCTGGTCAAAGGGCAGCAGCGCGGCTTCTCCCATCACATCCCCGATTTGCAGCGGATGCTGCAATTGAATCTGAAAAATGCCGTTTTCCCCCACATCAATAAATAGTTTTTCGTAAGGAGGCACAGGCGCGTACATCGTCGTTTGAACGCGTGATTCTGTATCCGCTCCTCCCTGCACGTATACATAAGAAACGGGAATGCCATTCAGTACGCGCGTGTAATAGAAGCGGTAGCCATACTCCATCAGATTTCCCTGACCTATGCGCTCGCCCAAATGATTCAAATTCTTTTTATCCGCTGACCCCCAGAACTGAAAATCCGGAAATACCTGAGATACAACCGCGTCTGCCGCGGCCCTTGCGTCTGCCTCCGGCGGCAGGTTTTTTCCGAAATTGCCTCCGAGGGCGAAATAGACCAAGCTGGGGAAAGCATATGTGTTTTTTGCATAATCCCATATTCCGTAGTAGGCTTGCACATAGGAAAAGTCCTCCTGCTGATGAAGCAGGGAAGCAGATCGCAAATCAGTGCTGATGCAATACTTGTGAAAGCCTTTAGCAGTTTCGGCTGGATCACCTTCCGCATATGTAACGCCCGCGGGGTTGCTTGCGTCCGTTTTGCCTCTTTCCAGCGTATACCCGCCCTCTCCAAACGCAAGGTCCGCCAGCAGCTTAAATTCCATTTCGTCGGGTACGCGGGCAAACGCCTGGTAGATCGGGATTGTTTCCGCTTCCGGCACGATGACCTGAGCGTCCACATAAATGTGGGATTTGCCCGATGGGCTGTTGTACGTTCCTTTGTGCTCCATCGGGGCGTTTACCTGTTCCCGAAGAGTATCCGCAAGAGCAACAGGGCAAAGCAGTATGATCGCAAGCACAAAAGCAAATGTCTTTTTCATGCGTCTTTTCTCCTCAATAGCCGTAGTTGCGGTCGATCACCGTGCCGTCGATGGCATTGACCGTAAGAAGCGAGTTGTTAGGATTTATGTCACACAGCCGCACTGTTCCATCTTTATTTTCAATTGCGCGACAGCCGAAAAAATCCCACACAGGCGTCAAAACAAATTGCCCCGGTTTGTCACGTCGCTGCACCCGGCAGTAGTTCAACTGGATTCTATCCACAACCAACGCAGCAGCATCTTCATAGATTTTTTCGTGCTCCATGTGGGCCAATGGAAGGATCATTTTTGCAACTTCATAGATCTTCTCAAACGGCAGAGGCGAAGCAACCAGTGTTTTTTCACCGATATCCTGTGCGCCATACCATCGGATTTCATATATTCCTGTGTCTGTGATGCTAATGTAAAGTCTCGCCTGCCTCACAGGCTGCAAAGTCAAACCGCCGCTTTGATCTTCATTTGGTGTATAAAGAATTTGTATGCCTTCCAAAACGGGCGTATAGCAGAACTGATAGCCCTCCAAATAATCATAATCCTTTGTCCGGGTGTCGGAACCATCCCGTGGATATAGCCCCATCAATCCCCAGGCAGAAAAGGCATAGTTTGGCGCGACAATCGCAGCCGCTTGATCCGCAATCGCTTTTGCTTCCTCCAAGGTATAGCGGCAATGTGCTGCAGGCCCTTCATGCATTCGCTGAAGGACGGACATATAACCAGTTAAATATGTTTCATCACTTACAACGCACTTTGCCGTTACGTCTGACCAAGTACCATTGTCCTCCATACCGGAAGCAATCAAATGGATATGAGCATTCTTGTATTCATATAGTCTCGAAATGCCAAATAACACTTGATAGTCTGCATCAAGCTGAGAATCAGTCTGCTGAAATCCTTTCACAAGCCGACTTAATTCCTCATCATTGAAGAGACGAGGCGTTACATCAATTTCATAGAGCGTAGAAATGTCAGGCACAATGACATCAGCCTTTATATCAATCGTCATTCGTCCTGTATTTGATGTAAATGTATCCTGCAAAGATTCAGGAGTGTTTACCTGCTGCCGAATCGTCTCCGCCAAGGCAGAGGGGCAAAACAGCGTCAGCACAAGCAGAAGGGCAAATATCCTTTTCATGCGCACATCTCCTCAATACACATACTCCCGATCAATCACCGTGCCATCCATGGCGTTGATGGTGAACACCGATTGATTATCAAAATCGTAATAGCCATCGCGGAATTCCCGATCCCCATAGAAAAGGCCGGTGTCGATAGAATACAGGCAAAGGCCTTTAGCAGTTTCGGTTGGAGCACCTTCCACATATGTAACTCCCGAGGGATTGTATGCGTCCACTTTGCCTCTTTCCAGCGTATATCCGCCTGCCCCAAACGTAAGGTTCGCAAGTAGTTTGAACTCCATTTCATCGGGCACGCGGGCAAATACCTGGTAAATCGGGATCGTTTTCGCTTCCAGCACGACGACCTGGGCGTCCACATAAATGTGGGATTTGCCCGATGGGCTGTTGTGCGTTCCTTTGTACTCCGCCGGCGTGCTCACCTGGCTTTGCACTTCCGCTAGGGCGATGCCAGGAAGCAGCAGACAAAGCATCAGAAATACAAAAAGGACTTTCTTCATTTCCTTCACCTCCTGCATCAGCGTATCATAAGGCCAGGTCAAAAGTCTTTATCGACTTGTAAGCAAGTTGTAATCAAGTTGTAAATTATAAAACTTCGCCATACTCCATGCTGTCAAGATCATCATCAGGCAGAGGCGTGGCGGTCACTGTAGGCATGACGGATTCTGCATACTTTTCTATTCTATGTGCCATGAGAGGCAAGCCCAGGATGGATGCCGCAGTCAGCAGAAGGATGAACAAAACAGCAATTATGCTTTTCTTACTCATGATGCTTTTCCTCCAAAGGCCAGATCATGGAAATAGCAGTTCCCTTACCGATTTCACTTTGAATTTCAAGCCGCCCGCCGTGGGCCTGAGCGATCATCTGACAAAGACTCAATCCCAGCCCGGCCCCGCCCAGCTTCCGGCTGCGGGCCTTATCTACCCGGTAGAAAGGTTCCGTGACTAACGCAATTTTGTCTGCAGGGATGCCGCTGCCTTGGTCGATGACGGATAACGATTGCTGATCCTCTTCCCGGCTGGCAGTCAAACGAATGACGGTGTGTTCCGGGCTGGCCTTGATAGCATTGTCTGTTAGGTTAGTCAGCAGGCTGAATAGCAGATCGACGTCGCCGGTGAGGGTATCCGCCCGCAGATCTGTCTGCAATTCGATCCGCTTTCCTTCCGCTGCTTGTGTCATAGCTGCACAAACTTTTTCCAGCAATTCTCTTGCATCGATGCTTTTTTTCAGCACTAACAGGTTTTCTTGCATGGAAATGAGCTGCATCATTTTTTGGCTGAGCCGTTCGGTGCGCTTGGCTGCTTCATAGATTTCATGAGCGGCTTCCAACCGTCCTTCTTCCGTCAGCGGCATGGACAGCAGGCTCCCCGAAAAACCAATGATGGCGGTCATGGGCGTTTTCATTTCATGGGTCAATGCCCCCAGCAGCATTTCCCGCCGCCGGGCAGTTTCCTCCAGATCGGAGATTTTCTGCTCCACCGTTTCCGCCATGTAGTCAAAAGAACAGGACAGGTCGCCCACCTCGTCCCCGGTGTGAATTTGGGAGCGCAGAGCATAATCGCCTCCAGCGATTTTCTCTGAAACGCGGGTCAGCTTGCGCAGCGGTTTCAGCGTTTTCCGCAGGATCAGAGGCAGCAAAATGCCGCAAAGCAGTAGGCACCCCAACAGGGAAAGCTGTGCCATGCGGGTCAGATCGTCGATATGCAGATAGGTTTCGTCGATGTTCGCCGTGCGGTAAACGGTAATAGGCGTTTGCAAAACGGTCATGTTCTGCGCATAGATCAACAGATGCGTCCCGTCTGTTTCCACGATGCGGCTGGCGGTGATGATTTCTTCTGCCATCGGCAGGACGCTTAGCGGATCGTGCACCGCCGTATTATAAAAATACCGCCCATCCATCACCAGCGACCAGGAGCAAGCACCGGTTTGCAGCAGGTGAGCGTAGGTGGAGAAAGTGTATTGGATCAGCGACTGCCGGGCAACGCCGTCCGCATCATAGGACGTGGAAGATGTGCGATCCAGGGTGGACAGATGATCGCAGAATACCGCCGTATCCCGCTCTCCGTTCTGGATTGCCTGCTGGATCAGCCCGTCCGTCTCCTTCGCCACGAAGAAATAAAGGCATAGGCTGACCGACAGCAGGATCACCGCCAGGGTGATGAGGGTTTGCTTTAACCATAGCTTCATGCCTTCACCTCCAGCCGATACCCGATTTTGTATACGGTCACCAATTCCTTGTTCAGATCCAGCTTCCGACGCAGGGCCGCCACATGCACGTCCACCGTGCGGGTTTCACCGATAAACTCATCGCCCCACACCTGATGCAGCAAATCTTCTCGCGTCATCACCATGCCGGGATGCCGCAGAAAGGTGAGCAGCAATTCATATTCCATGTTTTTGAGCGTGATCATTTCACCGCCCTTCGTGACGGAGCGGCTTTCCAGATCCACGGCAATATCCCGATAAATAAGCTGCTTCGGCTGTCTGTCCGACCGGGCCAGCACCTTCTCCATTCGCACCAGAAGTTCCAGGATGTCAAAGGGCTTCACCAGATAATCTTCGGCACCCAGCCGCAGTCCCTGCACCCGGCTCTGTACATCCGCTTTCGCAGATACATAAATCACTGGAATGCCCTTTTCTTTCATATAGGGCAGCAGCTCAAAGCCGTCCAGCTCGGGCAGCATAATATCGCACAGCGCCAGATCGAACCGCTGCGCGTGTATTGCCTCCACTGCTTGCCTCCCGTCCATGGTACAGACCGTCTGATAACCGGATAGAGCCAGATTCGTGTTGATCAGTTTGGAAATTGCCGGGTCATCCTCTACAATCAGGATACGGTCATTCATCATAAAAATCACCCATACCAGTATAGCATGGGTGATAGGGGATTGCGAGGGTGTCAATGTAAACGAGTTGTAAATCATGCATTCTGTAAATATTTTGAAGATAGGAAATATCTATTAGTTATAATACTTCTATAATTATAGCATTTTTCGCGAATCGTAACAAGGCACTGTCGTGAATAAAGAGGGAAAGCATTAAGGCACTACCGCATAATGCAAACCCGTGGCAAACGTGCTATAATAGAGCCATGAACAAACAAATGAGTCTGTCAGCCCTGAGCGATGAGCTGACACAGGTGCGGACAAAGAAACGAGAATTTTTAGCAGAGATCGACCGAATCGTACCGTGAGGAGAATGGATCAGCCTGATCCGACCGTACTACTACAAAGGAGAGCGCGGAAATAAGCCCTACGATCTGGAACGGATGCTTCGGATCTATCTGGTGCAGAATCTGTACAACCTGTCGGATATGGCAACGGTAGCCGAAGTAATTGACAGCCGGGCTTTTTCGGATTTCTGCGGGGTAGAGTCCAGTAATCAGGTGCCGGATGGAGATACGCTGGGCAGATTTCGGAATATTCTTCTGAAAAACGGTATTCAACAGGAACTGTTTGCACAGGTCGTGGAACTTCTTACGCAGCGCGGCCTGGTTCTGAAACGCGGAACGATTGTGGATTCTACATTCATTGAGGCACCCTCTTCAACGAAGAATCAGAAGAAAGAGCGTGATCCGGAAGCACATTCTGCGAAAAAAGGAAATGTCTGGTAGTTTGGGTATAAAGCACACATCGGTGTGGATTCTGAAAGCGGACTTGTCCACACAGTACAGGTAACTGCTGCCAATGTGCATGATGTCTGTGTTACTGCCGACCTTCTCACCGGTGAGGAAGAACAAGTCTACGGTGACAGCGGATATCTTGGAGCAGAAACGCGTCCCGAAGCCAGACAGAAAAATACGGTCGGAAAGAAAATCCGGTACAAAATCAATC
>SFIM01000020.1 GCA_004556155.1 Clostridiales bacterium | reverse complement strand
GTGTATAATATCTTCGTGGTGTTGTTTTCATGTCAAGTAAATTATATCACACAAAAAAGGATTTGTCCCGCTTGCGAGCTCCAAATCCTTCTTTGTCGTGTTGGGGCCTTTTTTCACGCCCCCTTTTCATTTTTCCACCGGGATTTTGATTTCTGTGACAAATTTTTCCGTATCCTGGGTAATGCCATAATCGATGATGGTGATTTCTCGTGAGAAGTCGCTGACCATCAGCCCCTTTTCATCAATAAACTGCATCAGGCGGCGATACTGCTGCGGAGCCTGGGGATGACTGCCGCGAAAGCGCACGCACGCGCACAGCGTTTCGGGCAGGGAGAGGATTTCGCTCTCAAAGCTGTCCTCGTCATCCAGGGCCAGGAAAATGCCGTCGTACTCCTCATACTGGCCTGTCAGCAGGCGCTCACGTGATACGCTTACGCCCACCTTGCCCAGAAAAACCACCGCCTCGCCTTGCGCCTGCGCCAGGCGGCTGGTAGGCAGCTCCATATCCTGGTACTCGCGGATGCGCAGCGATTCCCGCAGTCGGAACAGCCGGCAGACAGGCGTGCGCTCCAGCGTAATCCGCCCCAGTTCGGAGGCCTGCGCATCCTGAATCTGCCGCAGGCGGTTATCAATCTTGCGCTCAATCCGCTGCAGCTCCTGCCGCTTGCGCACAACCGCATCCATCTGCTGGCGAAGCTTTTTTTCGATGTTGTCCACATCGCGGTTTTGCAGAAAATCGGCAATCTCCTGCAGCGGCATATCCAGCGCGCGCAGATATCGAATGGTATTGAACACCTCAAACTGCCGCGGGGTATAATAGCGATAGCCCGTCTCGGGATCAGTATACTCGGGCTTGAGCAGCCCCAGCTGCTCGTAATGGCGAATGCTGCTTACGCTCAGGTGAAAAAGCCGCGCCATCTCCCCAATTTGAAACAGCTTTGGCGAACCCATCCTTTACCCTCCTTGCAGGCTTTTCTTTTCGCGGCGCATCAGCGCGGCGTAGGCGATTACGCAGATGATGATGGACAGCAGCGACCCCGCCGCCGAGGCCAGGCCCATGGGATACAGCGTGTTGGGAAAGCGCTTGCAGGCCAGATATGCGCCGGGCACGCGCGCCAGAACGATAGAAAGAAAATTGTGCAGAAACGACAGCCCGGACTTGCCGCAGGCACAGAAATACCCGCTGAAGCTAAACTGCACGCCCGCGAAAAAGCTATCCCAGATATAGCCGCGCAGATAATCGCCGCCCGCCGCAGCCACCGCCGCATCCTGCGTAAAAAGCGCCACGATAGACTGCGCCGTAAACTGAATCCAGATCGCCAGCACCAGTCCCACCCCGGCGGCAATGAGGATGGCATAGCCCAGCGTCTGCCGGGCGCGCTCCGGCTTGCCCGCGCCGATATTCTGCGCGCCGATCGCCGATACAGCCGACAGCATGGAAGACGGAATCAGGAACAGAAAGCTCATGATCTTTTCCACAATGCCCACGGCGGCCGCGTCCGTCAGCCCGCGCTGATTGGCCAGGATGGTAATCAGAATAAACGATACCTGGATAAATCCATCCTGCGCGGCCACTGGCAGCCCGATGCGCAGAATGCGCGCAAGCACGCTGCGCTGCGGATGGAAATCGCGCCTGGATACACGCACATCCGCCGGATGCCGACGCAGCGCCAGCAGGGCGGCAATCACGCTGATGGTCTGCGCCAGCGTAGTGCCCAGCGCCGCGCCCGCAGGGCCCATGCGTAGCGCGCCCATGAACAGGTAATCCAGCGCAATGTTGGCCGCACAGGCCACGGCGACAAAATACATAGGGCGCTTGGAATCGCCCATGCCGCGGAAAACGGCGCTGATGATATTATACGCCGTAATGAAGGGAATGCCAAGGAAGCAGATGGTAAGATAGCGTACCGTGCCCTCCACGGCAGCCTCGGGCGTCGCCATCAGGCGGGTAATCGGGCGCGCGCACAGCAGCAGCACCGCCGTCAGCACCAGCGACAGCGCGGCAAACAGCGTCACCGTATTGCCGATACAGGCAGCCGCTTTTTTGTGCTGCTTCGCGCCGACTGCCTGGCCGATGGATACGGTAGAGCCCATGGTCAGCCCCACCATGATGACGGTGAGCACATGCATCACCTGACTGCCGATGGACACCGACGTGGTGCTGGCCACACCCTCATACTGCCCGATAATAAACAGATCGGCCATCCCATACAGCGTTTGCAAAAAATAGGATAACAGATAAGGCAGTGAAAAGCAAACGATGTTTTTCAGCGCGCTGCCGCTTGTCAGGCTCTTTTGCATGGAAGTGCTCCCCCTTTCCGCCATGCGGGCGGAAATGAATACGAATGATCACTTCCATGTTAAACTCTACAACAGTTATAGAGTCAAGAGATATCCTACAGAAATTGCAAGTTTATTCTCAAAAAGTTTCAGTTTATATGGATGTTTCTACTGCACTGCCGCAAATTTGACATAATTATTTTTGAAATGTGCAAAGCTCCGCAGCCGATTCTTATCAATCGACTGCGGAGCCCCTCGTTTATCAGGCTTATTCGGTCACGCCGCCCTCAACCACCAGGCTGTCTGGATTGACGGCTTCGCCGTACACATCCTTGAGGGTCGCGTCAAAATCAGCATGGAAGAAATTCTCCGCCGCGAGAGCCTTGATTTCTTCATCGATGTAGGCGCGAACGGTATCGTTGCCCTTCTGCACCGCCGGGGCGATGGTATCCAGGCTGCCCAGCGATTCGATGCCCACGGTAAAGCCGGGGTTTTCCAGCGCCCAGGCAAGCACCTCTGTGTTGTCAGTGGACAGCGCATCCCCACGTCCGTCCAGCAGGGCATTAAAGGCTTCGGTGTAGGTGTCAAACTTAAGCAGCCGCACTTCGGGATGGTTCTCGGCAAAGTAGGTTTCCGCCGTGGTTCCCTTGCTGACGATCAGCGTCTTGCCTGCCAGCTGTGCCGCCGTAGTGATCAGCGCCGAATCAGGCGATACCACGCCCAGGGCCACCTTCATGTAGGGCAAAGCAAAATCCACCACCTCAGCGCGGGCGGGGATCACAGTAAAGTTGGCCAGGATGATATCCACCTTGGCGCTGGTCAGATACTCCACGCGGTTAGGGGCATCCACGGAAACCAGCTTAAGCTCCACACCCAGATCTTGCGCCAGGCGGCGGGCGAAATACACGTCGTAGCCCTGATAATCACCATTTTCATCCACATAGCCAAAGGGCTTCTTATCCGAGAACACGCCGATAACCAGCGTGCCGCTATCCTTGATATCCTGCAGCGTGCGGACTCGGGAATCCGCCAGAGCGGCGGCGGCAAACAGCAGAGACAGGGCAAGAGACAGAGCCAGAGCCAGAACCTTTACAAACTTACGCATTTTCAAATCCTTCTTTCTATTATTTCAGTATATTCGCAAACATCAAATGCGTGCCGGCACGCATCCGTCGCCCGCCGGGGAGCGCTGCCTCGTTTCATTCTTCATTCCTCCTTGTATACAAAAAACGGGATAAGCCATCAGCCCTTTGCTGTGCTCATCCCGCCTGAGGTGCAGTTTATCGACGCGCTGCCACGTCAAGCATGCCCCAAATGAGACGAGCCCATGGGACAACAACACATCGCCTTTACCATGATGTTTTTACGCATGTGGTTCGTCTTCTTTCTTTTTATCCATTTCTCTACTGGATAAATATCCAATGGCACAACTTTCCAGTTTTGTCAATTAGCTTCCTTAGTATTTTGCATGTTTTTGCCGTCTCGCACGCTGTCATAGCAGAACGAGGCCAAGAACTGCTGCGCCCGCTGCGTGTGGGGCTGATGGAAGAACTGCGCCGGCACGCTTTCCTCCACCACCAGGCCATTTTCCAAAAAGACCACCCGGTCGGCCACCGCCTCGGCAAAGCGCATCTCATGCGTGACGATCACCATCGTCATGCCGCTGCGCGCCAGCTCCAGCACCACATCCAGCACCTCGCGCACCATCTCAGGATCCAACGCGGCGGTGATCTCATCCAGCAGCAGTACTTCTGGATGCATCAGCATGGCACGCACCAGGGCCACGCGCTGCTTCTGCCCGCCGGAAAGCTGCCTGGGCAGGACGTGCGCGCTGTCGGCCAGACCCACGCGCGCCAGAGCCGCCATGGCCTCCGTCTCTACCTCTTTGGAAGGCCGCTTGAGCGCACGGGTGGGGCCCAGCACCAAATTGCCCAGCACATCCATGTGCGGGAACAGATCGTAGCTTTGAAACACCATGCCCACACGCTGGCGGATCAAATGCAGGTTCTTTTTTTGCCCGCTGATGATCTGCCCCTCCAGCAGAATTTCGCCCCCGTCTACGCTTTCAAGCCCGTTCAGGCAGCGCAGCAGAGTGGATTTGCCACACCCGCTGGGACCGATCACCACTACCTCGCCGCGCCGCACGCCCAGCGACACATCCTGCAGCACCGTTTTATCCTCAAAAGCCTTACGCAGATGCTGCGCTTCCAGCAAATACTCCGCCATATCGTTCACTCCTTCCAGCGCTTTTCCAGCCTGCCCGGCAGCAGCGAAATCGGCCAGCACACCATAAAATACATCAGGAATACCACCCCATAGATGAACACCGCCGCCTGCGGGGCGTCGTAGCGCGAGGCATCGATGATCTGCTGGCTGATCTTGAGCACCTCCACCACGCCGATGATCATCACCAGCGATGTTGTCTTGATCATGCGCGTAGCCAGGTTGATGGCCTGCGGGATTAGCCGCCGCAGCGTTTGGGGAATCAGCACATAACGGTTGATCTGCCAGCGCGTCAGCCCCAGCGCCGCGCCGCTTTCACGCTGATGGGCCGGGATGGAGGTCAGCGCGCCGCGCACCAGATCGCCCATCTCCCCTGCGCCCCAGAAGACAAATACCACCACCGCGGCCGCCTCGCCGGACAATTGCAGGTTAAAGGCCCGCGCCAAGCCAAAGTACACGATAAACAGCAGCACCAGCTGCGGCACAATGCGGATGGTTTCCAGCCACAGCCGCGTTAACGCGCGGATGATGGGGCTGCGCAGCGTCATCACCATGC
The DNA here is from genome assembly GCA_004556155.1 of Clostridiales bacterium. GTDB lineage: Bacteria > Bacillota > Clostridia > Christensenellales > Aristaeellaceae > SFMI01. The sequence continues at coordinate 36,778 of SFIM01000020.1, read as the reverse complement.
CCAGCGCCAGACCAAGCGCCACAGACAGCAGAATGGACACCGCCGACAGCCGCAGCGTAACCCACAGCCCACCCAGCAGCCTTGCCAGATTGCGGCCCTTAAACAGCACGCCCAGCGCCGAAGCCAGCATAACGCAGCCTCCTTTCAAGCAGAGTAAACAGGATGGAAATGGGCAGCAGGATCACCAGATACGCGCACACCAGCATCGTCAGTGCCTCGTCGGTTTTATAGTACATGCCGATCAGATCCTTAGCCACATACATCAGATCCGCCAGTGCCACAGCGCTGAACACGCTGGTTTCCTTAAGCAGAAAGATCACATTGGCGCACAGCGAGGGCACGGCCGTGGCCAGCGCCTGGGGCAGGATTACATAGCGCAGGTTCTGCGCGCGCGTAAGCCCCAGGCATTCCCCTGCCTCGCGCTGGGAGCGATCCACCGCCTCCAGGCCGCTGCGCAGGGATTCGGCCATGTACGCCCCGCCCAGGAAGGCAAGGCCTATGACCGCGCAGGCTTCGCCGGAGAGCTTTATGCCAATCTTGGGCAGCCCGAAATACAGAAAGAAAAGCTGTACCAGCAGGGGCGTGTTGCGCGCCAGCTCAATATACGCCCGGCTGATCTGCCGAAGCCCTGGCACGCGATAATAGCGCGCCAGGCAGCACAGCAACCCTACGCCCAGCGACAGCGCGATACCCAGGCTGCCAATGCGCAGCGTCAGCCCTGCCGCCTGCACATACAGGGGCGCAAAGCGCTCCATAAACGACCAATCCATTCCAGCACTCCTTTCGGATAAAACAAAAAGAGGAACGAGCAGCGTTTTCTGCCCATTCCTCCCGGAATTCAAGCCTTTTTATGCTTTACAAGCACAGCAAAGCGGCACCCGGACGAAACGAGCGTCGGGTACAACAACAAGACTGCATTGCCCGCATGGTTTTCATTCCGCGCGCCTTCCTTTCCTAAAAGTTCCCATCATTATATGCGCAGTATCCGTATTTGTCAATGTATTTCCTTTGTATTGCTCAAAGTGGCAAATGAATCAACAGCATATACCCTACCGTTCCCAGCGCAATGCTCAGCAGCGTGTTGCGCTTCCAGCGATAGGTAAGCGCAACGATAGCCACGCCCAGCAGCTGCGGCACGCCTGTCTTGATGGGCTGCGCGGGAATATCCTTGAGACAATACACCACCAGCACCGCCATGATAGCCGAAGGCAACGTCTCACCCAGGCGGCTGAGCCAGGCAGGCATGGCTTTATCCTTGCGAAACAGCACAAAGGGCAGCGCGCGCAGCGTCAGGGTGCATACAGCGCTGACCAGGATCACATAAAACGTGCGCATCGTCATGCCTGCTTCACCTCCCAGCGGTTAAGGATCACCAACACGGCGGAGGTTATCAGCAGCGCAGGCAGCATAAAGCTGCCGCTGCCGAAAATCAGCAGGCAGATCATAGCAATGCCCCCGCCCACCAGCGCAGGCTTGCGGCGCTCCGGATGCGCCCACTGATCCATCAGCAGGATAACAAACAGCGCCGTCATGCAAAAATCAATGCCTGTCAGGTCGAATGGCAGCGATTGCCCAACCACCGCGCCCAATACCGTGCCCAGCAGCCAGTAAATGCGGCACAGGATGGCCACATAGAACATAACGTCCTGCCGGTCAGGATCATCGCACTCCAGGCTGCAATTGACCGCAAAGCTTTCATCGGTCATGGTGTATACCATATAGGGCATCCTGCGGCCCATGGCGCGAAAATCGCTGACAAAGCTGAGGCTGTAAAAGGTCTGGCGGCTGTTCATCAGCAGCGCTGTCACGGCCACCAATCCCAGGCTTGCGCCCCCAGCCAGCAGCGATACCAGCACAAACTGAAAAGCGCCGGTATACACAATCACGCTGGCCAGCAGCGCCACATACCAGGGATAGCCGTTTTCCGCCATCAGCATGCCATAGGCCATACTGATAAACACATAGCTGCATAGGATTGGGATGGATTGCTTGAGGGCTTTCTTCAGCGCGCGTTTGTTCATCGCGGCCTCCTTGGCAAAAAGTTTTCGGGCTAACTGGCACGTAATCCAGTTAGCCCGTAGGAAAAGTATATTATATTCAACATGCCGCGGTCTGTCAACCGTCCAGCCTGCGTTTATAGCTCAACACCAGCCTGCGTTTATTGATCAATTTCAGTGCTGCCGCCGTCTGCCAGCGTTTTATCATCCAGCAGCAGCAGCTTTTCAGCAAACAGCTTGGAAAACCCTGCGATAATGGCTGAGGAAACGATCAGCTCGCGCGTATCGGCAGCCGCCGTGGGGCTTTGCTCCGCATGCTCCAGGATGATCGCCGCCGCCAGCCGCACCTGCTGCACAAAATACTCGCAGGCCTGGCAGTGCCGTTCCCGATAGGAGGCATAGAAGGCTTGCACCTGGCTTTCATCCAGGCCTGTAGGCATCATGCGCTGAATCATCGCAATGCTCAGGCTTTGCTTAAGGGTGCAGATGATGATCAGATAGGCGATATGCACCCGATAATAGCGCTTTCTGCGCGGCTCAGGCATAATATGCGTGCGAACATAATTGTTAATCGTAGCTGAAGTGATAATTTGTTCCTCTTTCAGCTCGGGCGGCAGATAATCCAGATACTGCTTGAGCACCGCCACCACCTGCTCCATATACAGGCCGATATCGGGTATCTCCTGCCATTCGGGCAGACGGAATTTCAGCAGGTATTTCTCCCACCTGCGCAGCTTCGCGGCAATCAGCTGCTGATCGTAAGCCATGGTTCTCCCCCCGTTTTCCTATATTCTCATATAGTATATCACATGCCGCGCGCGAATGCAAAATGAAATTATATTCATCTCTTGTTGACACAATCACAATTATGTGCTAATCTAATGTTATTCATTAGATAACGGAGGCTTTTTGATTATGTTTGCAATCGTAACGGACACGTCGGCCAACCTGGATTGCTCCCTGCTACAGCAGCGCAATATCGCCGCCATCCCTTTCGCCTTTTTTGTGGGCGACCAGGAGCAAACCTGCACCGACACCGCCGGCTTTGACGGCCCCGCCTTTTACAGCGCCATGCGCAGCGGCACGCAGGTGAAAACCTCGCAGGTATCGCCGCAGCAATATATCGATCTTTTTTCGCCCATGCTGGCCATGGGGCAGGAAATCCTGTTCGTGGGTATGTCGTCGGGCATAAGCGGCTCCTACCATTCGGCCGAGATCGCCGCACAGCAGCTAAAGGAAGTATTCCCCGATGCGCGCATTCGCCTGGTGGATACCCTCAGCGCCTCCCTGGGCGAGGGGCTGCTGGTGCTGGAGGCCGCCGATTGCCGGGATCGCGGCATGACGCTGGATGAAACCGCCGACCGGCTGATGGCCATGCGGCACCGCATGGCGCAGGTGTTCACAGTGGAAGATCTTAAATACCTGCGCAGAACGGGCCGCCTGTCCAATGTGACCGCGCTGGTGGGCATGATGCTCAACATCAAGCCCTTGCTCAAAGGGAACAATGAAGGCAAGATCGTCACCTTCGCCCGCACGCGCGGACGAAGGCAATCCATCCAGGGGCTGGCAGAGCGCTATGATGCGCTGGTTCGCCATCCCGAGCAGCAGGTGGTGGGCATCGCGCACGCCGATTGCCCGGAGGACGCGGAAACGCTGGCCTCCCTGCTGCGCACCAAACACCCGCCCAAGGAGATCATGACGGTATGCTATGAGCCCGTCACCGGCTCCCACGTAGGGCCGGGCACGCTGGCGCTGTTCTTCCTGGGCGACGAGGATGTGCGCGAAAAGCTGCGCTGAGCGTTGATTGCTTCAAAATTACTGATATGATAAGAGCCGCTGATCTTTCGATCAGCGGCTCTTTGTTATGCGTATCAGATCAGATTTACTTGGCGGCAACCGCGTCCAGGGTGCAGCCCTTATCGAACTCCACGGTGCCCTTGTAATTCTTGATGGTGCCCGTTACGGTGATGGTGTCGCCCTCGGCCAGCTTGTCCGCGCCCTCGCCGCTGAGGCGGTAGCACTGCAGCACATAGTCTTCCAGACCAGCCACAACCATATTGACGGTGATGTTCTTGTATTCATCGCTCCAGGCAGTGGGGATGGCCACCACAACGCCGGTCACGGTGCAGGCTTCCGTCATGGCCGCGCCCTCTTCCAGGGTGTAGGCAGCCAGCACGTTCTTGACGCTCGCCACGCTGTCCACGGGGATCAGCTTGCAGCCCTTATCGAACTCGATGGTGCCCTTGTAGTTCTTGATGGTGCCAACCACGGCGATTTCATCGCCCACAGCCAGCTTATCCGCGCCCTCGCCGCTCAGACGGTAGCACTGCACGGGCTGCTCGGTCTTGCCATCGCAAACGATGGTGACGGTGATGTTCTTGTACTCATCGCTCCAGGCGGTATCGATGCTAACGATTTCGCCGCGCAGCACGCTGGGCTTGCTCATGGCCGCGCCCTGCTCCAGCGCATAGGCGGCGTCCAAGGTAGCAGCCTGGCTGGGGATGTCGCCGAAGCCGACCAGCTGGCAGCCCTTATCGAATTCGATGGTGCCCTTGAAATTCTTGATGGTGCCTTCCACGGTGATCGCGTCGCCCACGGCCAGCTTGTCCGCGCCCTCGCCGCTGAGGCGATAGCACTGGATGGTCTTGTCGGCCAGGTCGCCCACCTGGATGGTCACGGTGATGTTCTTATATTCATCGCTCCAGGCGGTGTTGATGGCGGTCACGGTGCCGAACAGGCGCTGCGTCTTGCTCATGGCCGCGCCGTCCTCCAGCGTATAGGCGGCGTTCACGATGTCCGCATAGCTCATTTCCAGCAGCATGGCGGGCATAACGCGCTGATAGGCCACATCCAGCGTGCTGCCATCGGGGGCGGTCACGGTAGCGGTCAGGGTGTAGGTGGTTTCCTTGGCGTTGGCCTTGTCCAGCACGATGGTGTACTTGCCGTCCTCGGCAGGCTGCACCTGGATGGTATCCAGATCCACAACCCAGGTGACAGGATAAACCACGCCGTCGATCATCAGCTGATTGATCACCGTGTAATCCTCGGCGGTCACAGTCAGCTTATCGCGGCTCTTGCTCTTATACATGAAATCCAGCAGGCCCTTGGCCGAGGCAAGATTTTCATCTTCCGCCATAGCCACGCCCGCAAGCAGCCCCATGCACAGGGCGACTGCCATCAGCAGCGCAAGCAGTTTCTTCATATCAGTCTCTCCTTGTCTCAATCATGGTTGAATGGTAATGTGATCCATGGAAAACACGCGAATCTGGCACTGTCCCTCGTAGATATCCACAATGCCCTTCACGTCGATCGTCTTGTTAAGCAGATCCTCCGGCAGGATCAGCGTGCCCTGCGCGTCCGTCAGCCGGGCTGTGCGCACCTGAATTTCGCTGTCCCCCTGACGGCAGGTCAGCGTCAGCGCGCCATCCTTGGCGGCGTTTTCGCTTTGCGTGGCAATCGCTTCCGCCACGTAGAGACCGCGCAGCTCCACCGAGGTAGCCAGAGCGCTGAAGGCTCGCTCGCCGCTCAGCTCGTCCGCCTGCGTCAGCACATAGGCCGGGGCATGCCCCTCGCTCAGCTTCTGCAGGTTGCCGGGATCCTTGGGCTTCATCATGCGGTATTTGACGTCCGTCACCTGCCACACGCCGCCCGACTCGTAATACTGGAAGGAGCCGACAATGCGGGTTTCGTTGCCAACAGTCAGCGCTTCCAGGCCGCCGCCGCTGAGGCTGTAGCCATAGTAGACGGGCATGCCATAGTACAGGCCGGTTTCGGCGTCGTACTGCTCGGCATACACGCTGCTGCCGTCGTTGACGGTGATGATGCCCGTAAAGGCAACCTTCTTATCCCGGTATTCCTCGGGATGCTCACGCAGCTCGCGGATGGTCAGTTCGACCGCATCACCGTAATAGAAATCGGGATCAGGCTGGCCGGAGAAGACGTTGTGCTTGCTGTTTCGCGCCTGCGACACCGCTGCAACACAGGTATCGCCATAGCGGTTGTTGGATGCGGAGTACGGCACAGCCAGGCCGTTTTGCAGCAGCTCAATGTTCAGATTGCGGTAATCGGAGGCTTCGTCCGGCTTATACCAGACCCACACCAGATACCGTCCGCCAGTGGAATCCAGATTCCAGTGGTCGTCGTCGGATTCAATCACGATGGATACCGCCGAGGACAGCTTTTCCTTGGTAAAGGCCGCGGCCTTTTTGCCATATTCCTCAATTTTGCCGGTGCATTCGGGGGTGTTGATAGCCAGGTAGCGCGCCTTGAGCACGCCGCCGGGCACCAGCGACTCCGGCACGGCAAAATGGGTAGTGTCGCCGTCCACATAGGCAGTCACCGTGACCGTCTGCCGCAGGGCTGTGCCGGCCGCGCTCAGATGCACGGCGGCGGCATAGTCCACCCCCTCCGCCGGCGCGCCCTCGGACTGGGCGGGCGCGGCAGACAGGGCAAGCAGCAGCACGATCAGCAGCAGAAAACGCTTAGTTAGCGTATTCGCACTCATCAATAGCGTCCTCGAAAGCAGCTTCGATCTGCGCATCCGCATCGGCGCCGCTCATGGTCAGGCACTTGGACAGCAGCGCGCCAACCTGATCGCGGGCAGTGGAGGAGCCGACGAAGGCGGGAGAGGTGTAGTAAGCGTCCGCCTGCTCCAGGCAAACCTTGGCGCTCAGCGCGGCGATGTAGTTGCCGCCGTCGGCCTTGGCCAGGAAATCGGCATACACTTCATTTTCCGCCACGGACTTGAGCACGGGCACATAGCCGGAGGCCATGGAGAACTCAGCCTGGAATTCAACGTTGGTGATCAGGTACTTGACGAACAGCCAGGAGGCGACCACTTCCTGGGGGTTGCCCTTCTTGAAGAGGCAAACGCTGGGACCCTGGGAAATCACCTTCTGATTGTCCGCGCTTACCTGGGGCACGGTGGCGATGCCAACCTCAAAGGGATAGCTGCCATCCGCATTGGCGGTAGGACGCTGATACTTGGCGCCGGCGGAGGAGCCGATGGACATGTAGGAGCGCACGCCCGTGGTGGCGGTGAACAAGCCGGAGGTGTAAGCACCGTAGAGCTTCTGGGTGGTCACATAGCCCTTGGCATACCACTCGGCAAAGCGCTTGATAAAGGCGCGGTTGGTCTCGTTGTTGAACAGATAATGATCGCCCGTCGCGCTGGTGTAGGGGGAGTTATACTGCTCGCACATGGTGATGAACCAGTTGGATTCGCTGTCGTAGCCCAGCGGGATGGACTGGGGATCCAGCTCCTTCAGCTTGGCGCAAACCTGCTCCATCTCGTCCCAGGTGGTGGGCACGGCGATGCCGTTGGCGTCAAAGAAGGTCTTATCGTAGTAGAGCACTTCGGTGGACTTGGAGAAGGGCATGGTGTACATCAGACCGTCGCCATACTGGCGGCCTTCCTCGTAATAGCCCTCGATGAAGTCGGCCTTCTGCTCGTCGGTCAGGCCCAGGATCTCGGTGCTGCCGTCCGCGCGGGTGACGGTGACGGTGCTGTCAATCAGCGCGTCCAGCGTCTGCACGGACTTGGCCAGGTTATACAGGGCCACATGGTCGGGATAGCAGTAGGCAACGTTGGGCTGAGCGCCGACGGAGATATCGGCGACGATCTGATCGCGCACGCCGTCGTAATCGCCCAGGGTAGTATGCTCGATGTGGATGTTGGGATAGAGCTGATTGAACTCAGCGATGTAGGTATTGAGCACGCCCTGCAGGGTGCTGCCCTGCTGGGAGTAGAAGCGAACGGTCACCTCGCTGCCGTCGTAGCCCTCTGCGGGCACCTCAAAACCGGCAGCAAAGGCCGTGCTGCACAGCAGCACCAGCACCAGGATGATGGGTAGCAGTCTTTTCATCTTGTTTTCCCTTCCTTTATTGTATTTATGTAACAGGCCGTGGACGGCCTATTAGCCCTTGATACCGCTGCGGCTGACGCCGGACATGATATACTTGCGCAGGAACACGAACACCAGGAACAGCGGAGCGGATACCAGCGCGACGGCCGCCATCTGCACGGGATAGTTTACGTCGCCCGTGGTATCGGTAAAGGCGCTGCGCAGGCCGTTGGTAATCAGCCGGTGCGCGTCGTCGTTTGCCACCAGGCGCGGCCAGATATAGGAATTCCACGCGCCCATCATTTTCAGGATGGTGATGGAAATCAGCGTAGGCAGGGACAGGGGCACCATGACCTTCCACAGGTATTTGATGTCCTTGGTGCCGTCCACCTTGGCAGCCAGGTACAGTTCATTGGGAATCTGCAGAAAGCTCTGCCGCAGAAGGTAAATGTAGAACACGCTGACCAGGAACGGCACGATCAGCACCGTATAGGTGTTTTTCCAGCCGAAGGTGGTGATGGTGCCATAGTTGGTGATGGTAAACAGCTCGCCGGGGATCATCATGGTGGCCAGGAGCGCTGCGAACAGCAGCTCCTTGCCCTTAAACTCCAGGCGGGCGAAGGCGAAGGCCGTCAGGATGGTGATCACCAGCGAAAGCAGGGTGGATACCACGCCCACGATCATGGTGTTGATGAACAGCCTGCCCAGCTTTGCGGTGGTAAAGGCGCTGATATAGTTGTTCAGCATCAGCACCCGTGGCCAGAAGGTGGGCACGCTCAGGCGGTATTCGTCCAGCGTTTTCACCGAGGAAATCAGCATCCAGTAGAACGGAAACAGCACGATCACCGCCATCACCAGCAGGAAAGCATAGATGGCCGCGTAGAACAGCGCCTTGCCCAGGCTTTGGCGCACAAACTGCGCGCGGATGCGCTTTGCGCTTAAAACACTCATTTGATTAGCCATAGCCGCACCCCTTAATAATGTACCCGCTTCTTGCTCACCCACAGGTTAATCAGGGTGACGGCAAGAATGATGGAAAACAGAATCAGCGCCGCGGCGCTGGCGCGCCCCTGGCTGTTGTTGCTGAGTGAATCGTAAATGAAGCCGACCATGGTGTTCAGCCGCAGCGGCTCGTTGGCCGGGCCCATGGTTTCGCCAAAGATACCCACGATGCTGGTGTATTCCTTGAAGCCGCCGATGAAGCCGGTGATGATGACATAGGCCAGCATGGGCGAAAGCAGCGGCACGGTGATGCGCGTAAACACGCGCCAGCGCGGGGTGCTGTCTACCTTGGCCGCCTCGTAGTACTGCTTGTTGATGGCCTGCAGGCCGCCCAGCAGGATCAGGATCTTGAAGGGCAGGGCGTTCCACACAATATAGACCACCATCACGGCCATATTGGCCGTGTATGTGGAGCCGGAGTTGATCCAGTTGACGCGATGGCCGCCGAAGAATTCAATGATGTTGTTGATGATGCCGGCGGTCACGACGATTTCGTTCTCTGTGCCATAAAAGCTGCCCACGATGTTGAACATGGCGGCAAACACCATGCCGATGGCGATGGAGTTGGTCACATAGGGCAGGAAGAAGATGGTCTGCAACGCCTTTTGCAGGAACTTGATGGAGTTGAGCGCCACGGCGATCAGCAGCGCCAGCAAGGTAGAAATGGGCACCGTCCACAGGCACAAAAGCACCGTGTTTTTCAGGCACGATACAAAGCGCTTGTACTTGACCACCTTGACAAAGTTGCCAAAGCCCAGGTTAAATGTCGCGCCGCCCGCGGCCTTGAGGCCGGAGTAGTTTTCCAGCAGCGACATGCGCACGGTGTTGATGATAGGCCATACGGTAAACACCATCAGCAGCACCAGCGCCGGGGCAAGATAAAGCCACGCCTTCCATTGTTTGCTGTTTACCATATCACTTCACCTCAAAGGGAATGCGCTCTTCGTTTTCGCTGTCAAAGATAAACAGCTTATGGGGCTTGATGCGATAGGCAATCGTCTGCTGCGCGGGATCAATCTTGTTGTCCGCATCCACAATGGAGCGAATGGAGGGGCTGACCAGCGCGGGATGGGTGGATACCACGCTTACGTCGCGGCCCATCACCTCTACACTGCTGATTTTGCAGTGCATGGGGCCGTTAGGATCGATGATAAAGCCCTCGGGACGGATGCCGACCATCACGTCCTGATCGGGCACAGCGCCCACGCTAAGCACGCGCTCGTTATCCAGATACAGCCAGCCGCCTTCCACGCGGCCCTTAAACACATTGATGGGCGGCGTGCCCAGGAACTTGGCCACAAACAGGTTGGCAGGATCGTCGTATACCTCCTGGGGCTTGCCAGTCTGCTGCACCACGCCCAGCTTCATCACCACGATCATATCGGAGATGGACATGGCCTCCTCCTGATCGTGGGTAACGAACACGGTGGTAATGCCCGTTTCCTTCTGGATGCGGCGGATCTCCTCGCGCGTTTGCAGGCGCAGGCGGGCGTCCAGGTTGGACAGTGGCTCGTCCAGCAGCAGCACGCGGGGCATCTTGACCAGCGCGCGGGCGATGGCCACGCGCTGCTGCTGGCCGCCGGACAGCTCGCTGGGCTTGCGATCCAACAGCTCCTCAATCTGCACCAGCCGGGCGGCCTCCTGCGCGCGCTCAATCATCTGCACCTTGGTCAGCTTATCGGGGCCCGTCAGGTTTTGCAGGGGGAACAAAATGTTCTGCAGCACTGTCATGTGCGGATACAGGGCATAATTCTGGAACACCAGGCCGATGCCGCGCTTTTCGGTGGACAGCTCGGTCACGTCGTCCTCGCCAAAGAATATCTTGCCCGCCGTAGGCTTTTGCAGGCCGCTGATCATATACAGCGTGGTGCTCTTGCCGCAGCCGGAGGGGCCCAGCAGGCCGATCAGCTTGCCATCCGGAATTTCAAAATTGAAGTGATCGACCGCGACCACCTCGTCCGTGGACTTTTTGTTGCGGCTGGGGAAGATTTTCGTCAGATCCTGCAGGACAATTTTCAATGGAATACCCCTTTCTTCTGCGTGCGTTTTGATATCAATACGGCTGCGCTGCGGCCTTTTGCGCGTGCTGCCGCTCCTTATAGGCGATCATATCAGCCTGGGTGTCAAAGATCATCTGGCTGGGGAAGTCAATCACAATCGTGCCGGCCAGCAGATCATGGATGGGTGTATGCCGCCAGGTGGCCAGGGTAAGAATCAGCTGCACGGCGGCAATCAGCAGCAGCACGATGGTGCCTGTCAGCCCCAGGCTGCCAAAGTAAATCATCAGCACGATCAGCACGGGCACCATGGTTTCCAGCGTGTACTTGCCCAGGACCGTGCGGATAAACAGCCGCACGCCGTTGACCCGCACAAGCTCCGTATCCATCAGACCCAGGCTGAATATCCTTTTGCCCAGCGTCTGACCGTTTTTAAACAGCATCGGCACGATGAATTCCAGCGCCAGATAGGCCAGCAGAATGCTGATGGATACGATGATCAGCGTCAGGCGGATCATCATGTTATAGGCGTACACCGCCGCGTCGTCCGCACCCAGAGCCTGATACGCCGCTTCCAGGTTGGCGCTCTGCTCGGACGTCAGCTGATCATGCTCATCCAATGACATATGAAAGTCCACGCCGTACTGTGCGCCATATTGATCGTAACGCTCGTTGAGCGTATCGATATAGCCGTCATACCCCAGCGCCCAGGATAGAATCAGCGCAAAGAGCACCGCCGCGATGCCCAGCAGAATCCCATCGAACATCGCCGCGGAAATCCGCTTCCACATCCCGGCCCGCTGAATACTGAGCATTGTCTGCGTCCATCTCGCTTTCGTGCGTGGTTTTTTTATGTCTTTTTTTATTATAATGTATTTAAGGGAAAAAAGCCATACCCAATTGCCCGTTAAATTCACTTATTGGCGTTTTTATTTGCCGCCAAAAGCAAAAAAGCCCGCCTTTCGCTGCATGGCAGCGGCAAAAGGCAGGGACAAAGAAACGCTTAATCCACGCAGCTCAGTTCAATCAGCGCGCCCAGCAATGCATCCGGCATATCCAACCGGCGCAGCTCGGCGATGCGCTCGGCACAATCTGTCAATCGGAAAGCCCGCACCGCCTCGTCCTTAGCGGGCAGCGGCATGCGCGCCGGGAACAGCATCCGCTCCAGCAGCGCGTACATATCCAGCGCAGGGCGTGTCGGCACAGCATGCCAGCACAGCACAGCGCCCTTCACTGGGCTGCAATTCAGATGAAGGATCAGCGTGCGCCGCGCAGCGTCATACGCCGCGTCATAGCCACAGCTGGCCTCATCGGGCAAGGTCTCTGCCACGCCGACAATCTCGACCGTATAACATCGCGCCGCAGGGACGATCTCCGCGCTGCCCGCTATGGGGACGATTTCAAGCCGCATTTCATCCCCTTGATGGAAGCGTGCCAGCGTGGTTGCCCGCAGATAGTCCGCCGCGCCCGGCGTTTTACCGTTGTCCTCGATGACCTCGCACACGCCGTCCGCCCCGGCGAACACGCGCAGCAGCAGGCTTTGGGGCAGCGGGCAGCCGTTTTCAGGCGTTTCCGCACCGTCCATGGGAATGATCATGCCGGGCCGTGCAAAGACGGGCATGCCCTCCAGCGGCCTGTACAATTCCAGCAGCCGCCCGCCATGATAGCGATGGCCGGTAAAGAAATCCACCCACTCGCCCTCCGGCAGCCAGGCCTCGGTTTTGGCCACCATCGCGTCCGCATCCGCTGGCGCGGTAATCGGACACACCAGCAGCCCATCCCCCAGCAGGTATTCGCTGCGCAGGGCGCGATAGCCCTCCCAGGCAAAGCGCTCGCAATCATAATCATAATATACCGGCCGCAGGAAAGCGCAGCGCGTTTCACTGGCACGCACATTCTGCGTATACAGCCAGGGCAGCAGGCGATGGCGCAGGCGCATGAAATCCTCCATCACCGCGCAGGCGCGCATGCCGTAGGCCCAAGGCTCCTTGCGCATGAACGCGCTGGGCGAGGAGTGCAGACGCATGATCGGTGAGAACACGCCAAACTGCACCCAGCGCGCAGCCAGCTCGTCGTCATGCACGCCCAGCATATGCCCGCCGATATCATGGCTCCACCAGCCATAGCCGATGTTAGCAGCGGTGGCGGTGAAATACGGCTGGAAGGCCAGCGCATCCCAGGTGATGTGCGTATCGCCCGAAAAGCCGATCGGATAGCGGTGACTGCCTGGCCCGCCATAACGGGAAAAGGTCATGGCCGCCTGATCCTGCCGCAGGGCGTAAAGATAGCGCGTATGGTTGAGGGTGAACAGCGGATCCATGCCCGGCTTGGAGGAGCCGCCCTTCTGCTGCCAGTCAATCCACCAGAAATCCACGCCCTTACGCCGGAAATCCTCCAGCACCACCTGCTCAAAGGCCTGCTGAAAGCGCGGACTTGCCGCATCATAGGGAATGGGCGCTTCACCCTGGGGATCCATGCCCATGGCCTGCGCCATGGCAGGATACAGCGTTTCGCAGGCGCGCACGCCGTCGGCCGGATGATCGTTCAGCGTCACGCGCAGGCCATGCGCGTGCAGCCAGGACAGCATGCGCTCCGGATTGGGAAAGCACGTCTGATCCCAGGTATAGCCCGTCCAGGGCGCGCCGTATTTGGGATCAATGCGCGTCGTATGCCAGTTCATATCCAGCACCGCCACGGACAGCGGCACCCTCTCTTTGGCAAAGCGCTCCATCAGCTGCATATAGCTTTGCTCCGTGTAGGGATAGAAGCGGCTCCACCAGTTGCCCAGCGCATAGCGCGGCAGCACGGGCGTATGGCCGGACAGCTGATAATAATCGCGCAGGCAGGCGCGGTAATCATGGCCGTAGCAGAATAGATACAGATCGATGCCGTGCGCTTGGGCAGGCAGCAGGTTGCCCGCCTCGTCCATGCGCATGGAGCGGCTGTCATCCAGCACAGCATAGCCCTTGGTGGACATCAGCCCATCCTCCAGCGGGATCTCCCCCGGCGCATCATCCAGCGTGCGCGCCGTGCCGCCCAGGGTATCGGGCGCATCGCCGTAATGCCACACGCTGGTATAGGCAGAGTACGCGCCCTTGAGGGTTACGCTAAGCCCTTCGGACGAGAATGGCTGCCCGTCGTATTCCAGGCGCACGGCCTCGGTTTCCAGCGTCAGGCGCGCGCCGTCCTGGCGTACCTCAAAGGCGGGAAGCGGAAACTCGCGGCAGATCGCCATCTGCGTCGCGCTATCGCAGAAGCGCTGCTGCCTGTCGTATTCCAGCCGCAGCAGCCGGGAGGTCAGCACCGTAATCCGGTAACAATCGCCCATCACAACCGCGCCTGGCTGCGGCAGGGGTCTGAGCGTCCACAAATCAGTAAATTTCATCAGCATCCCGCCCTTTTCTTGGATTAGATAGGTATAGATAAGTACAAAAGGGGCTGCCGCCCTCCAGGCTGTCAAAAAAGCCTCGTTATAGCTCCTGGGATGTATGAAGGGGCCGCAGCCCCTTCATATGTAATCCGCAGCAGCGACATGTGCGGTGCGAGGAGCAGCCGTCAGGCTGCATCCTGTCGAAAAGCCTTTCTCGACAGGATAAGGGGCTGCCGCCCTTGGACGGCAGCCCCTTGCGAAGGTGTTGCTTGTTAATGCTTCTTATTTGCCCTGATAAGCGGCGAAGGCATCCTTTTCAATCTGCACATAGGACTGCAGACCCATTTCGTCCAGCTTCTTCAGGTAGGCGTCCCATTCTTCCTCTGCGCCGCCGTCCTTGACCCAGTGCGCATACTGGGAGCTGATGTAGCTGATGATATCGGTGGCCAGGAAGGCCTTTTCTTCCAGCTGCTCGGTAGTGTAAAACACAACAGGGAAGGTATCGCGCACATACGCAGCGTTCACAGCGTCGTCCGCCAGCTTGATGCCGTCGCCCTCGGTGGTGGGCAGAATGATCTTGGACTGGAAGTCCTCATGCATATACTTGGGGCCATGATCGCGGAAGGAGAAGGTCCAGCAGGAGGTATCCAGGTTGATGCCGGAATCGGCGGCAGGCAGCAGCACTTCATAGGTGCCGTCGGCGTTGGCCTGAATCTTGCCGTCGTCGATGGAGCCGTAGTAGGTCTGCAGGGAGGCAACGTCGGTATAGAACTGATCCGCCCAGGTCAGGAGCTTGCCCACGTCCTTGCAGTTCTTGGTGACGACGAACTCATTGCGGCCATAGTTCAGATAGGTGGGGTCGGATTCCACATAGTGCTCGCCATCCGGGCCAGTCACGGCTTCCACCACAACGTAATCCTTGGCGTTGCCCAGCAGCTCCGCGTCAGCCGTCCAGCCAAACACGATGCCGGTGCGTGGATTGCCGTCTTCCTGAATCTTGGCGCGCACCATATCGGCAGTCTGGGTGAAGCGCTCGGGATCCAGCGCGCCGCTTACATACAGCTCATGCGCCCACTTGACGGCCTCTTTGTAGTTTTCGGCGGCGGGCACAAAGTAGGCTTCGCCATCCTTGTTCAGGCCCATGTAGTTGCCGGCGCGGCTGGTCTGCACGCCGAAGGGCAGCAGCAGGTTGTTCAGATCGCCCGCCAGAGAAGCGGAATTGATGAAGCCATAGCGACCCTCGCCGGACTTGGTAAAGGCGGCCAGCACTTCGGCCAGCTCGGTGTAGGTCGTGGGCATCTTCAGGTTCAGCTCATCCAGCCAAACCTTGTTGATGTACATTTCATTGGCGGTAGCGGGGCGGCTGGGCAGCTTCTTGGGCAGGGAATAGATCTTGCCCTCGGTGTTAGTGCACAGCGCCTTCATGGTAGGATCGCTCTCAAAGATAGCAGTCAGGTTGGGCATATACTGAGCGATGTAATCGGTCAGCTCAACAAAGTAATCCTCGTTGAGGGCGATATCCGAATCGTTCAGGGAGATGGAGCCGAAGAACGCATCGGGCAGCGCTTCCAGGCCGGAGGCCAGCATCAGGCTCTTCTGATCGGACCAGGTGGAATTGTAATAGGGCTGCCATTCGATGTTCACGCCGGTAGCCTCGCCAATTTCCTTGAGGAAGGCAGTCTGGGTAAAGTCAACGCCCCAGCCGTCCGTCCAGCGCACGATGGCGACGGAGAAGGTGTTATCCTCGGCCGCGGCAACGCCGCACACGCCCAGCAGCAGGCTCAGTGCCAGGAACAGTGACAGGAATTTCTTCATATTGTTTTCCTCCATTCTATTTTATATAAAGGCACACGCGGCCCTTATACCATGGGTTAACCCTTGAGCGCGCCGATCATCACGCCCTGATTAAAGTATTTCTGCACAAAGGGATACATGCACATGATCGGCAGAGAGCTTACAACAATCGCGCCATATTTGATCAGATTGGCCTTGCGGTTCAGCTCTGCCGCGGCCGAACCCGTCATGGCGTTTGAAACCACCTCGTTATTGATCAGGATGTTGCGCATCACCAGCTGCAATGGATATCGATCCGCCGTGCGCAAGTAGATCAGGGCGTTGAAATAGCTGTTCCAATGCCCCACCGCCGCCCACAGGGCGATGACGGAGATAATCGCCTTGGAAAGCGGCAGCACAATGGTGAAAAAGTACCGCAGGTTGCCGCAGCCATCGATCTGCGCAGCGTCCCACAGCTCGGCAGGCAGGCTGCTTTGGAAGAAGGTGCGTGCCACGATGATGTAATAGGCGATTACGGAGAAGGGCAGCACCATCACCGTAAAGGTATCCAACAGATGGAACCAGTTGTTGATGATGATGAACGTGGGAATCAGGCCGCCGCCGAAGAACATGGGAAACACGAAAAACAGCGTAAACCACCTGCGGCCCACCAGATCGCGCCGCGACAGCGCATAGGCCACCGGAATATTGACCACCAGCATGATCGCCGTACCCGCGATGGTGTACAGGATCGTATTGCCATAGCCAACCCACAGATTCTTCATCGAGGCCAGGTGCTCATAGCCCTCCAGGGTGACGCCGCGCGGCAGCAGCAGGATTTTGCCCTGCGCCACAAGCGACGGATCGCTGATGGAGGCGATGATGATAAAATACATGGGATACAGGGCCGTCAGGGTCAGGATGGCGGCAATGGTATACAGAACGCCGTCAAACACGCGATCGCTGGCCAGCCTGCGCACATGGTTGTGGCGCCGTACCGGAACGGTTGTCATCTGCTTTTCCCCCTTCCCGCTCAGAACAGCGACGTATCGCCCATCTTGCCGGCAATAAAGTTAACCGACAGCAGCAGGATGAAATTGACCACATTGTTGAACAGGCCGATTGCCGCGGAATAGCTATACTGGTTGCTCTTTAGGCCCATCTTGTATACATAAGTGGAGATGATCTCGCTGGCTGAAATGTTCAAATCATTTTGCAGCAGATACACCTTTTCAAAGCCCACGCTCATCACGCTGCCCGCGCGCAGGATAAAGAGCACAACGGCCGTGGGCATCAGCAGCGGGATATCGATGCTGCGCATTTTCTGCCACTTGTTGGCGCCGTCCACCACCGCCGCCTCATAGAGCTGCGGGTCCACCGCCGACAGGGCGGCGATGTACATGATGGAATCCCAGCCCACATGCTGCCAGGCCTCCGTCCACACATAGATGGATGAGAAGGCGCTGGCCTTGCCCATCAAATCGCCTGTCTGCACGCCGATATAGCCAAGAAGCTTGGGGATTACGCCCGAGGACGGCGACAGGAACAGCACGATCATGCCGCACATGACCACGGTGGAGATAAAATGCGGCAGGTAGGTAGATACCTGGAAGAACTTTTTGAACCGCTTGGCGTACATCTGGTTGCACATCAGCGCAATCAGGATGGGCAGCGGGAAGGTAACCAGGATGGTGTAAATGCTGATCACCAGGGTGTTGCGGATGGTGTTGGAAAACATGTAGGAGGAAAAGTACTTCTTAAAATACCTCAGCCCTGCCCACTCACTGCCCAGGATGCCGCGCGCCGGCTTAAAATTCTTGAACGCGATGACGATGCCATACATGGGCAGATAGGTGAAGCAGATAAAGATGATCATGGCGGGAATCATCAGCAGGTATAGCCCGCCGTTTCGCCTGATTCTCAACCATAGACTTCTCCCTGCGGAACGATCGCCTGGCATGGAGCTGTCCCTCCTTTTTGTTTTAGTTTAACGATAAACCTATTTGTTGGTATTATCATACATCAAGTCGTCCTGCTTGTCAATAGCAAAAATTTAAAAAATGGTAAAAAAAAGCACGTGCTGGACAACAGCATGTGCTTCCCGCATATTCGCGGCTCATTCGTTCTTTTCCCGGATATCCGCTACCGATTCACGATATACCAGATCAACGTCCAATATGCGCCTGCGGCTTTCTATTTCCGGATCGGCAATCTTATCCATCAGCAGCTCCACGGCATACTCCGCCTTCTGGCGGATATCCTGCCGCACGGTGGTCAGCGCTGGCGAAATCAGCCGCGCGGGCATCGAATCATCATAGCCCACCACGGACAATGCCTCGGGCACGCGCAATCCCTGCCCCTGCACGCTCTTAACGATCTCCACCGCAATCGAATCCTCGGTGCATACCATCGCTGTTGGGCGGCCGTCCACCGGCTGCGCCACAAACCACGCGCCATAATCCGCCGCCTCTGGAAAGGTGTTATGATAGTCAAAAAACATCCAGGCCTTCTCCGGCGCAAGGCCGTATTCCATCAGTGCCTGGCAGAAGCCCTGATAGCGATCCTGAATGATGCTGGACTGCGCCATGCCGGGCGAGGCAAAGCCGATGCGGCTGTGCCCCAGCTGCAATAGATGCCGCGCCGCGATATAGCCGCCCTTGCGGTCGTCCGCCGTCACGGACAGCATGGTTTTATCCTCATACCAGCGGTCGATGATCACCAGCGGCGTGGTCGCCTGATCCAGCACCGCGCGGGTGATATCGTCCCGGTGAGGCAGCACCATCACCGCGCCGTCCATTTGCCAGTTCTGCTGGGTGGTCAGCGCCTGCTCCACCGTTTCAAAGGAGCAAAGCATGATATAGTATCCGCGCTCGCGCAGCAGGGTTTCAATCAGGCCGGTCAGCTGACCCGCGTAAGGATCCAGCAGGAGGGAGCTGCTGTTTTTGTTCCACAGCGGCAGCAGCACCGCGATGATGTGGCTTTCCTTGGCGATCAGGCTGCGCGCGGCCATGTTGGGCACATAGTGATATTTTTCAATCAGCTGCTGCACCTTTTCCACCGTCGCGGGAGAAACCTTGGAACGGTTATTATGGATGACGTTGGATACCGTCATAACGCTTACGCCCGCTTCCGCGGCGATTTGCTTGAGTGTTGCCATGCTTTTCCTCACTTACAGGCCGGGCGCGGAAACGCCCTGAAGCCGGATATCAGGCCCGTTATACGGGCTTGCCTCGTATACAACCTGATCAAAATCTTCGATCGTTTCGCCTTGATATTCAAGCTGGTCGATCGTCACGTGGTCGATGGGCGCCTCCGCGCTGTCTGACCAGATACGAATCACCGGCCGGTTGCCCGACAGAACGGAAACATGCTGGATGCTGACCTGATCAATCGTACCGCGCCGGGATGTAACTGACCATTGCGACTTTGTCTTCGTCAGATCAATCAGATAGGGCGCCCCGTCGCCCGCGCCCATGCGCGCGTCCTCCACCGTAATGTTTCTGAAAGCAACCTGGCTCACGGCGGCGCTGTCGCTGTTGTGGATGGAAATCACCGGCTTATGAAAGCTGTGCAGCACGGTAATATCCTCAAACGTGATATTGCGGATGAACTGCGCCCGCGTTTCATAGCCAATCTCGCAGGACTGGGCAAGATCGGTCCACAGGATGCAGTTGCGGCAGGTAACGCCGTCCACATTGCCATTATACCCCTTGACCACCAGATTGTCATCCCAGGAGCGGACAAAGCAGTTTTGCACCAGCACGTTTTCCACGTTCTGCATGGTAATGCCATCGCTGTTGCTGCGCGCGCCGATGATCTTCACATTATCAATCACCGCGTTTTTGCATTTGTACAGATTCACCGTCCAGGCGGAGGGATCAAGGATCGTGATATCGCGGATGGTAAAATCGTGCGCATTGGTGATGCTGACCGGCACGATGGTATCCGCGTAGCGATCATAAATGCTGCCGCACAGCACGCCGTGCCCGGCGATGGTAAAATTGCTGCCCATGCCGCAGAAAATCTGCCCATAGACAATCGCGCCCGCATCGATATAAATCGTCTGGTTGGATTTGGCCGTAATCAGCACGTTCGTATGCACGCCCGGCCCGAAATACTGCACATTGGCAGCGTCGGGATCGGGCTTATCTGCATCGGGCGCATCCACAAACAGATGCAGCGCGCCCGCCGTATCGCCGTTGATTTCCACCGTGCACTTGGCCGGGGCGGGCAGGGTAAAGCATACCTTGCCATCCGCAATTTCCGGCACAACGCCCAGGGACAGCGGCCGCGCCACGGCGGAGTGCACCTGCGCGTTCAGAAACTCCGCCTCCACGCGGCAGGAGCCCTGCGCCTGCGCAATCGCCACCGGCGCGCTGGACAATTCAGGATTGGCCGTCCAATAGCGCTGATTGCACACCGCCGTTTCGTACACAAGCGCCTCCGCGCCGTCAATCCATACGCGGCAGGAAGACTCCGCGTTTTCTATCGGCACAGCCAGGGCGGGAATGCACAGCGCCAGCATCAGCGCCAAAAACAAGCAAAAACGCTTCATACGGCCACCTCCAACGTTAGGTTGAACGTTATATCTGCATATCAGTATAGCATTCTTCCTTCGTTTTGCCAATGGCTATGAAGCGTAAATTTTTGTATTGATCCTGCCCGCCGTCAGCGCGCCAGGGCGCAGTAGAGCGCATAGCTCAAGAACCCGGCGCAGGTGGCGAAGGCCTCGCCGGTCTCGCATTCACCCGTGTCCTCGTTCACACTTTCGCAGGCCACGCTGTTATCCATGGCCGTGCGGCGCAGATGCCGCAGCGCGCTTTCCGCATGGTCGCTGAGCAGGCTGTTGCAGATGGACAAAATCCACGGGTGGGGCGCGTGCTTGCAGCCAATCTCCGCGATGGCATGCCCGGCAAAGGACAGCGGATAGCTTTCGTCTCGAATCATGGCAACCGTATTTTTCCAGATAGGATCGTCTTCACCGCAAAAGCCGTAGAACGGCAGCAGCTGCAGGCTGCCCGGCGGCTCGTCGTAGATATCATAATGGCCGTTCAAATCCACCGACCAGGCAAAAAACGGCCTGCCATCCTGCTCCTTGACGCAGTGCGCATACACAGCCTGCCGGGTGCGCTGGGCGGCCTGCTCCAGCTCGGGCCGCTCCAGCAGCGTGGCCAACGCGCGCATCGCACAGCAAACCAGCGCGTTGTCATAGGTCAGGTAAACGTAATTGTGCATATCATCCGTTGGCTGCAGAAAGGTTTCATACAGTGGAATAACCGGGTTCCTTTTGGATTCCAGTCTGCTCAAAACGCTTTGAAGCCCCGCCTGTACAAAGCCCTGCTTTGCAAAGGCAAGGTTGCCTGTCTGCTCCACATAGCGATTCAGGGCGATCACCGGCGCGCAGAGCTCATCCAGCTCGAAGCCTGGCTCCAGCATGGTGCCGTCGATATAGCGGCTGTGCACGCCGAAATTGCGCGCCTGCCGGGTAAATACATAGGTAAGGATTTCACGCGCATAGGCCGCGTCCACCGTCAGAATGGCCGGGAAGGCCCACAGCAGGCTGTCCCTGTCCCAATAAGCGGCGGAGACATAATACCGCGGGCTGCGGCTGGTCATCAGGCACAGCTCTTCCGTATCGATGGTGCGCCCGGAGGCATAGAAAAAAGCAAAGAACAGGTTGGTATTCAGGATTTCGCTGAACCTGGAATCAGCCCGTTGCTTTTCCCGCGCGGCCAGCCAGCGGACGGTGCGCTCGTACACTGCGTCAAAGCCCTGACGAAGCAGCTCCTTGGCGCTGGTCGCGGCGGCCACGCCGTCATAGCCCACGCCCCAAGGAATGTCCAGCACAGCTTTTTTGCCAGGCTGTAGCGTCAGCACCCGATAGATATCATAGGCAAAGCCGTCGCGCGTCCATTCGGCATGCTGGTCAATCTGCGCAAACTGCTGCGGATCGGCCACACAGGGCGCGAAGGCAAACAACGGCAGCCCCGGCTTCTGGCTGAAGATGAACATATGATTCCAGCCGGATTCATACGCCTCCCGACCGGCGTTTAGCTCCGTCGTTTCGTTGATTTCATGCAGTGTTTGGCTCCATTCGCCTTCAACGCCAAAACGCACCTCCTGCGGGGCGTCTCCCGTGTTTTCCAGCACGAGCCGCACCATAAAGCCACGCTCGCCGATGGGCGTTAAATAAACGCACGAAAAGCGAAGCGTCCGCTCCTCCGACGTAAAGCCGGGAATCCAGCAATGCTCCCGCGTCCACTTTGGATGCAACGGAATTCGCTGCCCCTCCGCCTCCATATAAGGACGAATCAGCCCGGCTTTGCCGCGCAGCTCCAGCAGCCCCTTGACCTGCATGTACAGAAAGGTAACGCCCTCCACCACGCCGTCGCTTTCCCGGATCGTGGGCAGGGAGATGTATTCGTTGCCGGTTACCTGATAGTTCATTTTTATTCCCTCTTATTACGCCTTGACGGAGCCGTCCGACAGCCCGGAAACAACGAAGCGCTTCTGGAAAACGGCGAACAGCAGAATCATGGGAATCTGCGCTAGAATAGAAGCAGAGAAAATCCACTCCCAACGCGTGGCGTGCGCGCCCTTGAGGGATTGAATCATCACCGGCAGCGTAATCTGATTGGCCACAGCGCCCAGGATGACCTTGGCGGAGAAAAACTCCTCCCATGTTCCCTGCAGGCAGAAGATGGCCAGCGTGCCGATGGAGGGCAGCGCCAGAGGCAGCATCACGCGGAAGAAGGTGGTCATATGGCCGCCGCCGTCAATTTTGACCGCTTCCTCCAGCTCCTTGGGCAGCGCCGCCATGTGGCCGCGCAGGAAAAACGTATTGCCGCAGATGCCCGCGCCTACATACAAGAGGATCAATCCGGCCTTGGTGCCGATCAGCCCGTTCTTCGCCGTGCCGATGCCCTGCAGCACCAGAAACTGCGGAATGATGCCCAGGAAGCCGGGCAGCATCAATGTAAACAGATAAATGCGGAATAGCACCTCGCGGCCCAGAAAATCAATGCGCGCAAAGCCATAGGCTGAAAGCGACGCGATCAGTACCGTAAAGCAGGCCGTCAGCAGGGTGATAACCACACTGTTATAAGCTGCGCGCGGCAGATCAGACTGCGACAGCACATGCTCGTAAGCCGCAAAGCTGATGCGCGAGGGCACCAGATGGGGCGGAATGGGCAGCACATAGCTGAACTCCTCAAAGGAATTGCACAGCATAAACCAGAAGGGCAGGATAAAGACGATCACGCTGACGATCAGCACAAGCCAGAACAGCGTTTTTCCCAGCGTTTTCATTCGGCCTTTCCCCCTTCCGTATGAAATACCTGATTGAGTACCACCGTGGTAAGCAGCACCAGCAGCGCCGTGATCATGCCGATGGCAGCGCCCTGGCCAAACTGAAATAGATTGAAAGACTTATCATAGAGCAGATATTGCAGCACGCTTGTGGTGCCGCGGGGATTGCCGCTGGTAAGCATCATCACCTGGATGAACACGCCAAAGGAGCCGATCACCATATTGACCAGCACATAGAACGTGGTGCTCTTGAGCAGCGGCACGGTGATGCGCCAGAACTGCTGCACCCGGCTTGCGCCGTCCAGCATGCTGGCCTCGTAAAGATCATTGGAAATGCCCTGCAATCCGGCCAGGTAAATCACCATTGCCCAGCCGATATTTTTCCAGATGCCCAGCAGCCAGATCACCAGATTGGCCGTCCAGGTGCGGTTGAGCCAGGGCACATAAGCGGGCAGCAAGCCCAGCACATCCTTGAGCAGGTAGTTCACCAGGCCCGCGCCGCCGGCATTGAACATATAGGCAAACACGTTGCCCACGATTACCCAGCTGGTAATTACCGGCAAA
Source organism: Clostridiales bacterium (assembly GCA_004556155.1). Lineage (GTDB taxonomy): Bacteria > Bacillota > Clostridia > Christensenellales > Aristaeellaceae > SFMI01. Next base: position 12,924 of record SFIM01000020.1, on the reverse strand, counting down.
TAAAAGCAGGTGCGGAAAAACAGCTGGCTGCGCTTGAGCGAATTGACCATCACCGCAAAAATCAGCCCGAAGAGCATGATAAAGGGCGTAGTAACAAAGGCGTACAGAAAATTATTGCGGATGGCCAGCAGCAGCCTGTCGCCCCGCTCGGTAAACAGGGCAACGTAGTTATCCAGCCCCACCCACGTCATCGTGCGCTGCACAATCTGATAATCCGAAAAGCTGATGCGGATATTGAACAGCATGGGATACACCACGAACACGCAGGCCAGGATCAGCCCCGGCAGCACAAAGGGCGCAGCCGGAAGCAGGTTGCGCGTGCGCTGGCGAAGGCGCAGCCGTTTTTCATTTTTCAGTGCGGCCTGCTGATCAAAGCTGGCTGGAATCATGGCTTTTTCCTCCTTATATGCAGGGGCGGAGAAGGTATGGGAAGCCCCGCCCGCCGGCGCTTGGGCCTGCGGACGGGGCAGGGATACTTACTTGGCAAGCTCCGCGTCGATCTCGGCGGCGTAGCTGGTCAGGGTGGACTGCACGTCCGCGCCCTCGATGAAAATTTCGGTCATCGCGTCCTGCCACAGCTGCTCCACGGTGGAGGCCTGCGGGGTGGGGATGCGGCTCTGCGTGCTTTCTAGCTGCTTCATGTACACGCTCCACTTGGGATCGGCCTGTACGGCTTCGCTGTCAACGCAGGCCTTCAGGGTGGGGATTACGCCAACCTTGAGCAGCTCCAGCTGCACTTCCTCGCTGAGCATGAACTGCACAAACTGGAAGGCAGCCTCCTGCTTCTGGCTGCCGGAGAAGATCACGATGTTCTCGCCGCCCACGACGGAAGCGCTCTTGCCGTTCCAGGTGGGAATCAGTGCGGGCACGATGCCGTTTTCCTCATTGAAGGGAGCCCAGGGGCCTTCAAAGAACATGGCGTATTCGTCGTTGATGCCCGCCCAGGCGTCGGCGGTGCCGTCCACATCACGGATGGTGAAAACGCCGTCCTGATGCAGCTGCAGCATGGTGTTGATGGCCGCAACGCTCTCAGCGCTGTCCATATAGCCGCTGGCCTTGGTGAAGCCCTCATCCGTGACCACGCCGCCGAACAGCCAGAAATAGGGGAACAGATCCCAATCGCCCAGGCCAGATACGTTCAGCTTGTACTGACCGGCAGCCTTTTCCTTGCAGGCGGCCACAAACTCTTCCATCGTAGCGGGAGCCGCGTCAAAGCCCAGCGTCTTGAGGACGTTCAGGTTGACCACGGCGGCCTTGCAGTTGGTGTTCAGGGGCAGGCCGTAATAATGGCCGTTCCACAGGTTGGTGGACAGGGGGCCTTCCAGCACAGCGTCCTTCAGGGCGGCGAAGCCTTCGATTTCATCCATGGCCACGATGCCGCCAAGCTTGGCGTAAGCGCTGGTCTTCGTGATATCCACGCGGGCGACGTCGGGCACCATGCCCGTGCCCAGAGCCGTTACCAGCATCTGATTGAAATCGCCGCTCTGGCGGATGGCTTCCACCTTGATGCCGGGGTTGGCGGCCTCAAACATGGGGATGATCACATCGTTGATCACCGGCGTTTCAGCGTCGCCATAGGTGTGCCAGAAGGTGATGGTCACCGGCTCCTCCGCGACGGCAACGGTGCAGGCGCCCAGCGTCAGCGCCAGGGCAAGCAGCAGAGCAAACAGCTTTTTCATAGGGATTCCTCCTTTTTTATTTCATGCGCATCAGCGCAGAAAAATCATGTTCCAGTAGGCAAGTGCGGGCTGGGTAAACTCGATATAGCGGCCCGCCTCGTCCTGCCCTGCCGTAAAGGGCAGCGAGACCGGGGCGATATCCGCGCCATCAGGCGAAGCCAGATAAACCGCCCGCGCGGGATAATCGGTATACAGGCGTGTGCGCGCCGGAGCCAGCTCGGCTGGTTCTATCTTAAGCTGCTTTTCATCGCGCCAGCCCGTATCCGTGCCCATCAGGTTAATAAAATGATAGATTTCGCCCTGATCATCCGCCTTGGCAAAGCACCAGACGGTGTTCTCCCTGCCGTCCGCGCTGACCGGCGCGTTATCCAGCTGCACATCGCGCGATACGGGCCGCTGGCCGTCGCGCAGCAGGTTTTCATAGGCCACCAGAAAATCGTACAGCCGCTGCACATCGCCGGGCAGCTCGCCCTTCATGCGCTTTTTCGTATCGGCGGGAAAATACTCATCCGACAGCATGTTGTCGCCATTGCCCAACTCGATGCGCGCGCCGCCGGAAGCAAACACCACACTATCCAGCAGCCGCACAGCGGCGGGATTAAAGCGGCTTTTGGGATTGCGGTAGTTCACATACGCCGCCACGATCAGCGACTTTCCGCCGCTTTGCTCACAGGCATTGAGGATCGCCTTATGGATGCTGTAATAGCTATCGTAGGCAAGGCCGTCGGACTCCTTATCCCAGGGCCAGAACTCCGTATACAGCACATCCACATCGCTGACGTTCACATTTTCAATGCCCTGCGCGCCGACAGGGTTGAATGCCAGGTATTTGGGGGCGATGGCCGCCTTGGCGGCGTTTAAAAACTGGGTGTAGCAATCCTTGACCAGATGGATAGGACTGCCGTTTTCATCATAGCCCAGCGGGCCGCCGTCCGCGGCTCGCATCGGGCCGTTTTCGCCGATGGTATCGCCATGCCAGCCGTCAAAGGCAAAGGCTTCAAACGTCTTGTTTTCCTGGGCGAAGATGTATTTTTGCCATTCTGCATTGAGCGGGTTAAAGTATTGCAGCACGCCCACCGGGCCGCGCTTGGCGTCCATATCGCAGGTAAAATCCTGCCCGCCTGCCTTCACCAGCCGCCACTCCGGGCTTACGCCCGAGCCGTCGGTCAGATAGGTCTGGTTGGCGGCGTAGATCATGTTGTACGCCATGCAGGCCATGCCGCGCGCGTGGGCGGCCTCCAGATAGGCGCGCACGGTATCGCCGTAAATCATCCTGCCCGACCAATCCTGCCAGGCGGACAGATCATCGGCCACCGGCTGATGATGGCGATACTGCCAATCGTAAAACTGCACGCCGTTGATATGATAGCGCGCCATCGCAGCGATCTTGCCCGGCGCATCGGCAATCTGCGTAAAATCCCACACATAGCCATAGCGGGGAAATTTCGTCCAGCTGGATGAAACGTCCACAGCCGTATCGGCGCAGGCAAGCACGTTTTGCCGCGCATCCAGCGCCTGCACGCGCACCAGATACCCCGCGCCATCCTGCTCCGGCAGGGACAGGGAGATTTCCTCCTGCGCAGGCAGGGTCTGCGTCAGCACCGTTTGTTCCAGATGAAAAACCGTCAGGCGCAACCACTGCGTCTGCGGCGGCATTTCCACCGCCCGCAGGCAGATCGTCTCGCCCGGCGCGTACATGCTTTTATCGGTATAGCAATTCATCGTTTCTTCTCCCCTCGCGCCAGCGCAGCAGCACAGGATCAGCAGCATCAGCAAAAGGCAAAGCCGATCGGTTTTCTTTTTCATGCTTACGTTCACGCTCCAGGAAAAGAATAGCAGATCGGCCGAAATCAGTCCATATGTTATGCGCATAACTTACAAAATGTTATAATCTATTCTGCCAAATTTGTATGCATTGTCCTATTTAAGCGCAGATCCTTCACGCTGCTTCCGCGGATAATGCGGGTAGGCAGCACAAGGGATACCGGCTCTTTTGCCGTTTTATCCAGAATATCAAACAGCACGTGCAGGGCCGTCTGCGCCTTTCGGGTGACATTTTGATGCACGGTGGTCAGCCGCGGGCGAATTACGCGGGACAGGATGTTATCGTCAAAGCCGGTGATGGAAATATCCTCCGGCACGCGAACGCCCTGATCCAGCAGAAAATCGATGGCTTCGACTGCATAGTAATCCGATATGAACAGGCAGACGGTGCAGCCCAGCATGCGAACATATTCCAGCATGCGCTGATAATCCTCGCCGCGGCGCTTGCGATCCTTGGATACGCAGAAATAGTGCGTCTCCTGCCAGGCAAGCCCCGCCGCCTCCAGCGCCTGCTGGTGTCCCCGCAAGCGCCGTGCGTCCACGCCCCACAGCACAGGCTGATCGCCTACAAACAGCATGTTTCGATGCCCCAACTTGAGCAGGTGTTCCGTCATCTGGCGCATGCCGCCCTCATCGTCCAGGCCCACATTGTTGTAGCGTTCGCCCTGATCAAAATAGCAATCGACAAACACAATGGGCTTGCGCGTCACCTGCATCAGCTCACGGCACTGGTTGGCCTGCAGACCCATCACAATCAGCCCCACTGCATTCCAGGTTTGGGAGATGCGATGGATTTCGGCCGCCGTCTGCGCGGCGTGCAGCATGGTGTAATAGCCGTTGGCGCGGATGGCGTTTTCCAGCGCGGCGATCATCTCGCTGACGAAGGGATCCTGCAGGGCGAATTTTTCTTCTCGGTTGGGATAATTGGTAATCACTCCCACGATTTCGCTGTCGCCCTTGGCCAGCATACGCGCCCCCATATTGGGAATGTAATGATATTCCTCCAGCTTTTTGCGGATCATTTGCGCCGTCTCGGGCGACATTTTTTCCAGGTGCCCATGAATCACGTTGGATACCGTCGCGGTGGATACGCCCATGGAATTGGCGATTTCCTTGATGGTCACGTCCAAAGCCTCCTTTGTTATGCGCGTAACAATCTCAAAACACGGGGGTTTCAGCCCATGCCGAAGCCCCCGCTGCTTCAATGCTGCTTCAGCGCGCCCTCGCGGATGCGCTTGAGCCGCTTCATCACATCGTTTTCCCCACGGCCAAAGTAATCGTGCAGGCGGGCGTATTCCGCGTACAGCTGATCGTAAATCTCCGCGCTGCTTGCATCCGGCTGATAGACGGTATAGCGTGCGCTGGCCATATGCGCCGCCGCCTGCGCCACCGTATCATAGGCACCGCGCGCGCTGCCGGCAGCCGCCGCAGCGAAGATAGCGCTGCCCAGCGCCGGGCCCTGATCGGTATCGGCCACGCGCACGGGCATATGCAGCACATCTGCATAAATTTGCATCGCCATAGCGTTTTTACGGCTGATACCGCCGGTCGCAAAGAAGTCCTCCACCGCCACGCCATGCGCGCGGAAGTTGTCCACGATCATGCGCGTGCCAAATGCCGTGGCCTCGATCATCGCGCGATAGATCTCCTCCGGGCGGGTTTGCAGCGTCATGCCCAGCATGAGCCCCTGCAAATCGTAATCGGTCAGGATGCTGCGGTTGCCGTTCCACCAATCCAGCATCATCAGCCCGCTCTCGCCGGGGCGCAGGTTCTGGGCAAGGCTGGTCAGATACTGCTGGATATGCATGCCGCGCGATTTCGCTTCATTATAATACTTTTCAGGCACCATCTGATGGGTAAACCACGCAAAGCCGTCGCCTACGCAGCTTTGCCCGGCTTCATAGCCATAGCTGCCGGGCAGGATGCCGTCCGCCACCGCGCCGCAGATGCCAGGCACGGCGCGCTCCTTCTCTCCCAGGCACAAATGACAGGTGGAAGTACCCAGGATGGCCAGCATTTGCCCTGGGCGGGTAATGCCCACCGCCGCCGCGCCTACATGCGCGTCAATATGCGCAACAGCCACCGGCGTGTCGGCAATCAGTCCCAGCCTGCGCGCCATGGTCTCCGATACACCGCCCGCGCACGCGCCAAGCGGCGATACGGGCGTTTTGAATTTATCCTGCATCACCGTGCGCAGACGCTCATCCAGGGCTGCGAAATAATCCTGCGGCGGGTATGCGTTATTTCCTTTATTATAGAAGGCCTTATATCCGGCGATGCTGCCGCTGTGGGAGCGGCGACCCGTAAGCAGATAAACCAGATAATCCCCCGCCTCCATCCACTCGTCCATGGCATGATAGATTTCGGGATCTTCATCCAGCACCTGCCAGAGTTTAGGAAGCGACCACTCGCTGGATACCTTGCCGCCGTACACGTCCAGCCAGCCCTCGCCGCGCTGACGCGCGATGCGGGTCATCTCGTTGGCATAGCGCTGGGCGGCGTGATGCTTCCACAGCTTTACATAAGCGTGTGGCCGGTTCTCATACTGCGGCAGCAAACACAGCGGCGTGCCTTCAGCATTCACCGGCATGGCGGTAGAGGCGGTAAAATCCACGCCGACGCCGATGACGTCCTCCGCCCTTACGCCCGATTCCGCAAGCACCTGCGGAATGATATGCAATAGCGCCTGCTCATAATCGGCCGGATGCTGCAGCGCCCAATCGGCAGGCAAAGTCGCGCCGGAGGGTAGGGTGCGATCCATCACCGCGTGCGGATATTCATAAACCGCCGTTGCAAGCACGCGGCCGTCTGCCGCGTCCGCCAGCACCGCGCGGCCGGACAGCGTGCCATAATCCAAACCAATCGTATATCTGCTCACTTTTTCAAGCTCTCCTTTGCGATTTAAGACCCATCGGCATTGTAACACAGCCCGCTTTTGAGCGCAAGCAAAAAGGCGGCGAACCCAGCATGTAGAAAACAGTAAGAAAGCCGCCATTATGCGTATACATGCGATTCTATGCGAATATATACAATAAATAAACAAAAAAAGGCTTGCATCAAGATGGGAATTTGACTATTATATTGTCCATCTTATCCCCCCATATGGGGCGGATCCTTTAAGGAGGTTATGACTATGAAGAAAACTCGTTTGCTCTCTATGTTTATTGCGGTGATGATGGTTCTGCTGATTACCTCCTCTGCTATGGCCGAGACCATCGTCATTGGCGGCGCTGGCCCCCTGACTGGCGGCGCGGCGCAGTACGGCATCTCCGTTGAGCAGGGCGCTCAGCTCTATATTGACCAGATTAACGCTGAACTGGCTGCTTCCGGCTCCGACACCCGCTTTGAGCTGATCTTTGAAGACAACGGCGGCGACGACACCGAAGCCCAGAACGTATACTACCGCCTGACCGAGTCCAAGGGCGCGGTTGCCTTCCTGGGCGACGTACTGTCCAGCAACTGCAAGGTTGTCGCCGAGTGCGCCAATGAGGACGGCATCCCCATGGTAACCGCCTCCTCCACCAGCTACGAAATCACCACCGATCATCCCACGGTATTCCGCACCTGCTTCCTGGATCCCTTCCAGGGCGTGGTCATGGCCAACTATGCCAAGTCCAAGGGCTACACCAAGGTAGCCATCCTGTACGGCAACGATGACGACTACTCCATCGGTCTGGCCGATTCCTTTGAAGAGCAGTGCAAGAAGAACGGCATGGAAGTAACCGCCAAGGAAAGCGGCAGCTTCTCCGACATGGATTTCTCCGCGCAGCTGACCAAGATCGCCTCCACCAATCCTGAAGTCGTGTTCCTGCCCTTCTACGGCGAGCAGGCTTCCATGATCCTGAGCCGCGCTGCCTCCATCGGTATGGACGTTACCTTCCTGGGCGGCGACGGCATCAGCAACATTGTAGACTTCATGACCGACAAAAAGCTGCTGACCAAGGTTGTGTACTGCGATCACTTTGACGCTAACTCCGAAACCGAGATCGTAAAGAAGTTCAAGGCTGACTTCAAAGCCAAGTACGGCACCGACGTTACCCTGTCCTTCTCCGCTACCGCGTATGACGCTGCGCTGGTCATCTGCCAGGCCATCCTGCGCGCAGGCAGCACCGATAAGGCCGCGATCGTTGAGCAGATCAAGGCCGGTACCTTCGACGGCGTTACCAGCACGATCACCTTCGACGATCACAACGACCCGATCAAGAGCGCCTTCATCATGACCTTTGACGAGAGCGGCAACAAGACCTTCATCGAGCTGCTGGGCAACGAGTAATCACATTTTCTCCCTGATTTTAGACAGGCGATGGGGAAGGAGCTACTCCTTCCCCTATCCCTGTATTAAGCCCCTGATTCCAATGAAGAAAATAAACAAGGCGGGTGATACGATTGCTGTTTCTGAACCAGCTAATCAACGGACTTCACATCGGCAGCATTTACGCGCTGATCGCGCTTGGCTACACCATGGTATATGGCATTGTCAAGCTGATTAACTTTGCCCACGGCGATATTATCATGGTGGGTGCCTATGTAAGCCTGCTGCTGATTACCAACTCCGGCCTGCCCTACTACCTGGCCATCCCGATCACGATGGTTTTTTGCGCTGTTTTGGGCGTTTTAATCGAGCGCCTGGCCTACAAGCCTCTGCGCAGCGCGCCGCGCATTTCGGCGCTGATTACGGCCATCGGCGTGAGCATGTTCCTGCAAAACCTGGCGCAGCTGATCTTCTCCGCCACGCCCAAGCCTTACCCCTCCACCGTCATTTCCACCCGCTCGCTGTCGCTGGGCGGCCTGACGGTAAACCTGCTTACGCTGGTTACACTGGGCGTTTCCATTGTGCTGATGTTCGGCCTGTCCGCCTTTGTGCGCTTTACCAAGACGGGCAAAGCCATGCGCGCGGTATCTGAGGATATGGGTGCGTCCCAGCTGATGGGCATTAACGTGAACAACACCATTTCCATCACCTTTGCCATCGGCAGCGCGCTGGCTGCCATCGGCGCGGTGCTTTACTGCATGGCTTACCCGCTGGTATCCCCCACGATGGGCTCGCTGCCGGGCCTGAAAGCCTTTATTGCGGCGGTATTCGGCGGCATCGGCATCCTGCCCGGCGCCATGATCGGCGGCTTTGTGATGGGCATTGCCGAAAGCCTGACCAAGAGCTATATTTCCTCTCAGATGTCGGACGCTGTGGTATACGGCATTCTGATCATCATGCTGCTGGTGAAGCCCACGGGTCTGCTGGGCAAGCGCGCCAGCGAGAAAGTGTAAGGTGCGGCCTATGAAATTTGACAGACGTTTTCGCGCGTGCCTGCTCAACCTCATCGCAGTCGTCGCCATTTATTTCACCTTCACGCTGCTGATCAACTCCGGCGCGCTCAACCGCTATTACCGCAACATTCTCTTTAGCATCTGCATCAATATCATCATGGCCGTCAGCCTGAATCTGACCACCGGCATGCTGGGCGAATTGGCGCTGGGCCACGCAGGCTTTATGGCGGTAGGCGCGTTTGCCAGCGCAGTCATCACCAAGTCCTGGGCGGTCAGCACGGCTATCTCCTTCCCCATCGCGTTGATCGTGGGCGGCCTGATTGCCGCCGTTTTCGGCCTGGTTATCGGCATTCCCGCCCTGCGTTTGAAGGGCGACTACCTGGCCATTATCACCTTAGGCTTTGGCGAGATCATTCGCGTAATCATCACCAACCTGCCCATTACCGGCGCGGCCAAGGGTCTGTCCGGCATCCCCAAGCTGACCAACTTTAACTATGTCTACATCATCATGGTGCTGATCATCGCCGCCATGTTCACCCTGGGTCGCTCCCGCCATGGCCGCGCTATTATCTCTATCCGTGAAAACGCCATCGCCGCCGAGTCCACGGGTATCGCGGTGTTCCGCTACAAGGTATTCGCCTTCACCCTGGCTGCCTTCTTTGCCGGCGTTGCCGGCGCGCTGTACGCCCATCAGCAGGGCAGCATCAGCGCAGCCACCTTTGACTACAACAAGTCCATCGACTACCTGGTCATGGTGGTGCTGGGCGGCATGGGCTCCATCACCGGCTCTATTCTTTCGGCTACGGTGCTATCGCTGCTGCCTGAATACCTGCGCGATCTGACCAGCCTGCTCAACAAGGCGCTGCCCTTCAAGATTGCCGACCCGCGGATGCTGATCTACTCCCTGGTGCTGATCCTGATGATGATCTTCCGTCCCAAGGGCCTGCTGGGCACGGCGGAATTTTCTCTGCTGCGCGTATGGGAATTCTGCGCCAGGTATGTAAGAAAAGCCTGGCAAGCGATTGCCAAGCATCTCCCCCAGCGCAAGAAGAAGGAAGTCACCATGCCCGAGGTGCCCAAGTACGACTATGTCAACTTTGACCTGCCGGTGCTTGAAGCCAAGGGGTTGGGCATTCACTTCGGCGGCCTGCAGGTAGCCGAGAACGTCAATCTTCACCTGATGGACAACGAAATCGTAGGCCTGATCGGCCCCAACGGCGCAGGCAAAACCACGATTTTCAACATGCTGACCGGCGTATATCAGCCCACTGCGGGCGATATCATCCTGCTGGGCAAGTCCATCGTGGGCCATTCCACGCACTATATTACGGCCAACGGCATCGCCCGCACCTTCCAGAATATCCGCCTGTTCAAGTCCATGACGGTCATTGAGAACATCAAGGTGGCCTTCCAGACCCGCATGCATTATACCGCGATGGAGGGCATCGTGCGCGCCCCGCGGTATGCCCGCGAGGAACGCGGCATCGATATCCGCGCCCGCGAACTGCTGAGCGTGTTTGATATGGAAGATGTGGCCGATGTGCCCGCCGACAGCCTGCCCTATGGTCAGCAGCGCAAGCTGGAAATCTGCCGTGCCCTGGCCAGCAATCCCAAGGTGCTGCTGCTGGACGAGCCCGCCGCGGGCATGAACCCCAAGGAAACCGAAGAGCTGATGCAGGCCATCCGCATCATCCGCGACCGCTTCTCCGTGGCCATCCTGCTGATTGAGCACGATATGAAGCTGGTCATGGGCATCTGCGAGCGCATCTATGTGCTCAACTATGGCCGCATCATTGCCGAGGGCACGCCCGATCAGGTAAGCCACAATGCGGAGGTTATCGCCGCCTATCTGGGCTCCGCTGCCCAGGAAGAAAAGGAGGGTTAAGCCATGCTGAGCGTAGAAAACCTGAACGTATACTACGGCGCCATCCATGCCCTGCATGACATCTCCTTCCATGTGAACACCGGCGAAATCGTCACGCTGATCGGTGCAAACGGCGCAGGCAAAACCTCCATCCTGCAATCCATTTCCGCGCTGATTCCTCGCCGCAGCGGCGCAATCACCTTCGACGGCAAGGATCTGTCCCACATTCCGGCGCACCGTCTGATCTCTATGGGGCTAACCCAGGTGCCTGAAGGCCGCCGCGTATTCGCCACCATGACGGTGATGGAAAACCTGGAAATGGGCGCTTATACCCGCCGCAGCCGCACCGAAACGCAGCAGGATCTTGACATGGTGTTCGCGCATTTTCCCCGCCTGAAGGAGCGCATGAAGCAGTATGCCGGCACCCTGTCCGGCGGCGAGCAGCAGATGCTGGCCATGGGTCGCGCGCTGATGAGCCATCCAAAGCTGCTGATGATGGATGAGCCTTCCATGGGCCTGTCCCCCATCCTGGTGCAGGAAATCTTCAGCATCATCCAGGAGATCAACAAATCCGGCACCACCGTGCTGCTGGTGGAGCAGAACGCCCATATGGCCCTCTCCATCGCCAACCGCGCCTATGTGCTGGAAACCGGCAAAATCATCAAGGAGGGCGACGCTGACGCGCTCCTCTCGGACGATGATGTGCGCCGCGCCTACCTGGGCAATTAAACAATACTTAACCCGGCTGAAAACGTATCCAGCCGGGTTTTTTTATATGGCCTATGTCAAACATATAGAATCTTATGCTTCTATTGCAGGATTTTTGCCGGCGCACGCCGAAACTAACACCCACTGATCTTTGCACACAGAAGGGAGCATTTCTACATGGCTTGTTTATCCTGGACTTTTCATTCCCCATCGCTGCGCATGGCCACCCATGCCTTTGTGGTGCTGCCTGAATACCCGGCGCAGCCGCAAAATACGCTGATTCTTTTACACGGTCTCAGCGGGGCATGCGACACCTGGAACCGCCGCACCAGCATTGAGCGCTATGCGCAAAAGCACAATCTGGCCGTCATCATGCCCGAGGTGCAGCGCAGCTGGTACACGGACATGGTGTACGGTCTGCCGTATTTCACCTTTATCACCGATGAGCTGCCGCGCCTGGCTGCAAACACGCTGCGCGTGCCGGTGGATCCTGCGCATCTGTATGTGGGCGGACTGTCCATGGGCGGCTACGGCGCGCTCAAGTGCGCGCTGACCTATCCAGAGCGCTATGCGGGCTGCATTTCTCTGTCCGCGCGGTGCAGCGTGCAGAACAAGCTCAAGCTGATTGAAAACGACCCTGGGCAAATCCGCGAATGGCAGGCTATTCTGGGCGAAGATCTGACCGTTAAGCCAGAAAACGACCTGTACGCCCTGCTGGCACGCATTCAAAAGCCCGCCGCGTCGCCGCGCTTCTATGTGGCCTGCGGCACGGAGGATTTTCTCTATTCAGAAAGCGTAGAAATGGCTGCCGCGCTGCAGCAAACCTTTGATCATGTGGAATATGAGGAATGGCCCGGCGTGCACGACTGGGTTTTCTGGGATGCAGCCATTCCGCGCGGGTTGATCAGCGTGCTGCCCAGGGAAGAAAAAGCTGAATAACGCGCATAGCAAGGGGCTGTGAAAGAACGAAAAGTTCTTCCACAGCCCCCATAGCAATTTATGTCAAGTAAAACAATGAAAAGAGTATAAATCCCCCATACCCCCAGAGAAAGCGTCTAAGGAGCATTCAGGCAACGCTTGTAGAGATTGTGACCGATAGAAACGAGAAAAACCTCCAATCTGACGGAATTGAGCCCTCTGCGCACGATTCGCCTGTACCTTCGGTCGTATTTCATAACGCCAAATGTACCTTCTGCCTGAATCGAACGGTTCATTCTCAGCAGTGCGCCATGGACACTGTTCAGATTATCCAGCACCTCCCGGTGCATCGCGGTCAGCTCCCGGTTGATTCGCACCGTTCGGTTCTGCGGCGTCTTTTTGCATTCGGATGCATAGGGGCAGCCGCTGCAATCCTCGCATTCAAATACTTCCTCCTGCCGTCCGTATTTGTTTCCCTTTACGTTCTTTCGATAACGGAAATGGAATGCCTTTCCGTTAGGACAGTGCATGACGCCGTCCGGATCAATTGGGAAGTTCTCTGCCCGATACGGATTCTCCCGGTATTTCCTGTCTTTGCTTTCCTTGTCGAACATGGTGAACTTCATATACTTCTTCATGCCATGCGCTTCGCAGTACAGGTAGTTG
>SFIM01000050.1 GCA_004556155.1 Clostridiales bacterium | reverse complement strand
CCGGGAACAGGAAGTGGAAATCTTCTACCGCTTTATCGGCAAAATCGAATGACACATCTTGAGATACCCAACAATATCTTTAACTAAGGGAAACGGGGCTATCGGTTCCAGACGCCGATATGCTGTCTCAAATTGCAGAAGTATTGGATACAAAGGTCAGCGTTTTGCTTGGAGGAACCATAACGGAAGAAACTGACAAGGATGCTGTAGCTGAGCAGCTTGCCAAGATTAGCGAACAATTAGCAATAAAGAACAGACGAAGCAAAGCAATATGGAAAACCATCGGCATGATCGTGCTGGCAATCATGCTCTTAAATATCTTAGCGATTACCTTGTTTCGGATAAATACATCAAATGAATTTGACGTGAATAATAGTCATTCCATGATTGAAATAAAAGGATCGGCACAGAATAAATGACAAATACAATTTCCAGCCTGTCGAACGAATGCCCCCTTTCTGCGGCTATTCCGTGCGGGCTTGCCCTCCGCAAACGGTCTTGAGCGCCGTTCCCACGCCAGCAGGCTGCCATGCGAATATGAAAAACCGGCCGTGGATAACCATCGGTCGGTTTTATTGTTTTTGGAGCTTGTATTATGGGCGTCCGTCCTTGATCCCGCATTGCGTTTTTTTCAGCATCCAAAGGCGCAGTCGCTCAGGCCGCTGACGATCAGCACGCCCAGGATCAGCGGCAGGATGATCGTCCAGGCGGTGATGTCCGCCTGCAGCAGCATCAGCAGCGCCACAATCAGCGCAAACAGAAAGGTGCGCACCAGCGTGCCGATCAGCGGCAGCACCACCTTGCCCAGCACCACCTTGGCCGCCACGACGGCCAGGGCGATTTTAATCGTCACCGCGCCGATGGCGGCGGCGGATAAAAACTGCGTCAGAAAGCTGACGACGCCCTGCATGGTCTGGTCGGTGATGTTCTGCTCGATCAGTCCCTGCACAACCACCGGAAAATAAACCTGCCGGTAGACCACCCAGGCCAGCATCACCGATACCAGATTGAGCGAGCAGTACAGTGCGCCGCGCACAAGCGGCCCGGAATAAAGCGGCTTATACAGCAAAAATCCCAGAATCAGCGACACCGGAATGGTCAACACTGATACCATCAGGAGCGATAGCAGCCCCTGCAAAAAATCCGCCTCCAGCGATTCCGTCACCATCGCCAGCCCCGGCGCAACCTGGCCGCGCACAGCGCCAATCAGCTGCCCGGCCAGCGCCGTGCAGCTTTTCAGCAGCGGAAAATCCTTCAGGCTGGCCGCATCCAGCCATGCCTGGGGCAAAACGCCCACCAGCAGCGACGGGGACATCACCATCACCACCGCCGCGGCGGTAAGCAGCAAAACCAGGATCCATCGTACAAGCTTCAAAGCGGATAATTCTCCCTTCTTTGGTAGCTTCAATTATAGACGGCGCGCCCAGCTTTGTCAATGAAGGGGCGCAATTGTAACATCTGCGCCCAGCGCACGCAGCTTTTCATCCAGCCCCTCATAGCCTCGGCAGATGTGCCCCGGCTCGTCCAGCAGCGTCGTTTCCCCCTGGGCAATCAGTCCCGCCAGCATCAGCGCCGCCCCGGCGCGCAGATCGGTTGCCTCCACCACCGCGCCGCTGAGCGGCCTGCCGCCCTCCACCACAGCCATGCGGCCCTCGGTGCGGATATCCGCGCCCATGCGGCACAGCGAAATGGCGTGCATGTAGCGATTTTCAAAAATCGTTTCCAGGAACACGCTGCGCCCGCGCGCCGCGCAGGCAACCGTCATCATCGGGGCCTGCAAATCAGTGGGAAACCCCGGATAGGACAGCGTGCGGATATCCGCCCCATGGCGCACCTGGCCGCGCAGGCACAGACCGCGCGCATCCTCCTGCACCAGCAGGCCCATCTCGCGCAGCTTAAACAGCAGGGCCCGCAGATGCTCGCCATGCACGCCGCACAGCAGCATGCTGCCCTTGGTAATGGCCGCCGCGCAGGCCAGCGTGCCCGCCTCGATGCGGTCGGCAATGGGCGTATACTCCACGCCGCTCAGGCGCGATACGCCCTCGATCACCAGCGTGCCCGTGCCTGCTCCCACGATGTGCGCGCCGGCAAGGTTCAGGAAATCCGCCAGATCTACGATCTCCGGCTCCTTGGCCGCGTTTTCAATGCGCGTCACCCCATCGGCCAGAGCGGCGGCCATCAGCAGGTTTTCCGTTGCGCCGACGCTGGGAAAGTCCAGATAGATGTTGGCCCCGCGCAGGCGGCCCCTGGCCACGGCGCAGTTATCCGCCTGCTCGGTTTCCGCGCCCATCGCGCGCAGGCCGTTCAGGTGGATATCCACCGGACGCTGGCCAATGGCGCAGCCGCCCGGCAGCGGCACAATCGCCTCGCCCAGCCGCACGCACAGCGGCCCCAGCACCAGGATGGACGCGCGCAGGCTGTGCAGGTTCTGCGGCTCCCGCGGCTGGCGCAGCGCGGCGGGATAGATGGTGATATCCCGATCCTGCCGCCCGATGCGCGCGCCGCAGTCCGTGAGCACGCGCAGCATGTGATCCACATCGGTAAGCCTTGGCGCGCGATGGATGGTCACCGGCGAGGAGCACAGCAGCGCCGCGGCCAGGATGGGCAGCACCGCGTTTTTCGACGTATTGATCTGCGCTTCGCCATGCAGCGCAGGAGAATGTCTGATGGTATACACCGGCATGATTGCGCACCTCCAATTGCATTGCCGGCTTGATCCCGGCACGCATCATTGTGCGCCGCAATTTCTTTGGCATGCCTCGTCAAAAAGCCTGAAAGCACCGTTTCCAAGCCGATTTTAGGCAGGCAAACGTGCGAATAGCCGCGATTTGCCCCGCGCAGCCATGGCAAATCTTTTTGCTTGGCAAATGCTGCAAACAGTGGTACAATAAATGCGAATATACATTCTGTTTTGAAGGAGCCTTCATGGGAAAGTTTGTTTTAAAAGCGCCCTACGTCGCACAGGGTGATCAGCCGCAGGCCATCGCCGCCCTGGCGGAGGGCTTTGAAAAGGGGCTCAAGGCGCAGACGCTGCTGGGCGTAACAGGCTCAGGCAAGACGTTTACCATGGCCTCGGTCATCGAGCGCGTGCAGCGCCCAACGCTGGTAATCGCCCACAATAAAACGTTGGCCGCCCAGCTGTGCTCTGAATTCAAAGCGTTTTTCCCCGACAGCGCGGTGGAATACTTTGTATCCTACTACGATTATTACCAGCCGGAAGCTTACATCGCCTCCACCGATACCTACATTGAAAAGGATTCGTCGGTCAACGATGAAATTGACCGCCTGCGCCACAGCGCCACCGCCGCCCTGCAGGAGCGCCGGGATGTGATTATTGTGGCGTCGGTCAGCTGCATCTATTCCATGGGCGACCCCAGCGAATACGCCGGGCAGATGATTTCGCTGCGCCCTGGCATGACGCTGCCGCTGGACGAGCTGCTGCGCAGGCTGGTGGAAATCCAGTTTGCGCGCAACGATATCTCCTTTGGCCGCTCCACCTTCCGCGTGCGCGGCGATATTGTGGAAATCATGCCCGCCAACATGCAGGAGCTGGCCATCCGGGTGGAATACTTTGGCGATGAAATCGAGCGCATTTCGGAGTTTTCGCCCGTCACTGGCAAGGCCGCGCACACCCTGCAGCACATTGCCATCTACCCGGCCACGCACTACGCCACCAACGCCGTCGAGCGCGAAAAGAACATCCAGGTGATCGAGCAGGATCTCAAGGCGCAGGTGGCCAAGTTTGAGGCCGAAGGAAAGCTGCTGGAGGCCGAGCGCATCGCTCAGCGCACCCGCTACGATATTGAAATGCTGCGTGAAATCGGCTTCTGCACAGGCATTGAAAACTACAGCCGCTACTTTGACGGCCGCCAGCCCGGCGATCCGCCTTTTTCGCTGCTGGATTATTTTCCGAAGGATTTTATCGTATTCATTGACGAAAGCCACCAGACCATTCCTCAGATTCGCGCCATGTACGCGGGCGACCGCGCGCGCAAGACCGCGCTGGTGGATTACGGCTTCCGCCTGCCCTCCGCCTATGATAACCGCCCGCTGCGGTTTGACGAATTTGAGGCGCGCATTGGGCAAACGGTGTTCGTATCGGCCACGCCCGGCCCCTACGAGGCCGAGCATTCGTTGCAGACGGTGGAGCAGCTCATCCGCCCCACGGGACTGCTGGATCCCAGGATCATCGTGCGCCCCGCCACCGGGCAGGTGGACGACCTGCTGGGCGAAATCAACGAAACCATCGCCAAAAAGGAGCGCGTGCTCGTCACCACCCTGACTAAAAAGATGGCTGAAAGCCTGACCGAATACCTGCACGAAAGCGGCATCCGCGTGCGCTATCTGCACAGCGATATCCAAACGATGGAGCGCATGCAGCTGATCCGCGATCTGCGCCTGGGACAATACGATGTGCTGGTGGGCATTAACCTGCTGCGCGAGGGTCTGGACATTCCCGAGGTATCGCTGGTAGCCATTCTGGATGCGGACAAGGAGGGCTTTCTGCGCTCCGAAACCAGCCTGGTGCAGACTATCGGCCGCGCCGCGCGCAACGCTCAGGGCCGCGTGCTGATGTATGCCGACGTGCTGACCGACAGCATGGCTCGCGCCATCAATGAGACCAACCGCCGCCGCGCCATTCAGGAGGCCTACAACCAGCAGCACGGCATCACCCCGCAATCGGTGCAGAACGCCGTGCGCGCGCTGATTGAGATCACCGATAAGGCCGAAGCCGATCCGCGCAGCCGCGCCATGGACGAGGACGAGCGCGCCATGCTGATGCAGCAGCTGGAGGATCAGATGCTGGACGCCGCCAACAGCCTGGACTTTGAAAAGGCTGCCAAGCTGCGCGATCAGCTATTTGAATTAAAGGGCAAGGCCCCCGTGGACAAGCCCCAGCCCACGCGCAGAAAGCGCCGCGTAAAACGATAAACAAACAGCAAAGCCGCCCCGTCATTCAAACGGAGCGGCTCAGGCTGTCGAAAAACCTTTTTCGACAGCCTGCCGATGCAAGTCAGCTAAAGCAGACTTGCATCGGGAACGTCATTTTCTTCCTCGCACCGCGCATGTCGCTGCTGCGGATTATATATGAAGGGGCTGCGGCCCCTTCATGCATCCCAGGAGCTTAAGCGAGACTTTTTTGACAATCTGAGCCGCCCCGTCATTCAAACGGAGCGGCTATTTTTCGCTATGCAGGCCTTATTCGTTCTCTTTCTTTTTATAAAGGATAAAGGCCGCCGCTGCCAGCAGCAGCGGGAACACGAACGCGCCGATATTGACCGGCTTGATTCCGCCAAGGAAGGAAGCCAGGCCGAGCAACGACATCATGCACGCAATCGCGCATCCCTTGCAGGTCTTCTTTGTCCTTGTATTTCCTCTGAAAGAGCATTTCTATCTTTCAAATTCGCTTTCGGCTTTGGCGTAGATGCTGCGCAGATCCCGTTTGATCTCCTCATGCTGCTTGCAGAACATATCCGGCAGCTCATCCAGGGCAAAATACTTGAGGTCTATGGTTTCGTCCTGATCGCAGCGTAGACTGCCTGCGATTGCCTTCAGGCGGTATACAATGCAGATGCTGTGCGCCTGATCGCCGTTGAGATAACGCATATCGCTGTCCGTATAGACGCCCAACAGCGATTGGACTTCAGCGTCCAGCCCCGTTTCTTCCTTCAGTTCACGAATTGCGGCCTGCTCCGGCGTTTCGCCGATTTCGATTGCGCCGCCGGGAAAGCCCCACATGCAACTGTCACCGCGCTTTTGCAAAAGCACGCGGCCGCACTCGTCAAACAGGCATCCACCCGCAAAAGCCAGGATTACCTTTTCGTGCCCAAGCTTGCTTCTCAGCCACCTGATGTAGTTTGCCATCCTGCTTTACCCCTGGTGCAGCGGCAGCTCCACCGTGAAGGTCGTGCCCTTGCCTACTTCGCTTTCCACATGGATTTCGCCGCCATGCAGCATCACCAGCTGATGCACAATGGCCAGTCCCAGGCCGGTGCCGCCCGCCTCGCGGCTGCGCGCCTTATCCACGCGGTAGAAACGATCAAAGATGTGCGGCAGATGCTCGGCGGCAATACCGGGGCCGTTGTCTTTGACCTTGAGCACCGCGTCGCGCCCTGATTTTTGCAGCGTGACCGTCACTTTGCCGCCATCCTGGGTATACTTGAAAGCGTTTTCCATCAGGTTATAGACCACCTGCTGCAGCTTGGTGCGGTCGGCGTACATATCGCATTCATCCTGCAGGGAGAGCACCAGCGTCTGATGGCGCTTTTCGGCCATGGGCTTGAGCAGATGCTCGGTATCCTTGACCAACTCCGCCAGGCTCATGTTCTCGCGGGAGAGCTTGACGTCCTTCACATCCATGCGCACCAGCGTCAAAAGGTCGGTCACGATGGAGGACAGCCGGTCGATTTCGCGGTTGATATCGCTCAAAAATTCCGTCCGCAGCCCCGTTTCCATTTCAGGCTGATAGATCAGCGATTCAATCAGGATTTTCATCGTAGCCAGCGGGGTTTTCAACTCATGGCTGGCATTTGATACAAACTGGTTGCGCGCCTGATCGAGCGATTCGATCTTTTCGCTCATACTGTTGAACGTGCGCGCCAGGCGGCGCATTTCGCCCGAGCCGCGCACCTTGACGCGGGTGGAAAAATCGCCGCGCGCCATGGTCTGAATACCCTTTGTCAGGGCTGAAATGGGCTTGGTGATAATCTGCGAGAAAACCAGGCTGAATACCACGGCGAAAGCCGCCACCACCAGGAACAGCAGCACCATCTGATCGCGCAGCTCATAGAGGTTCTGCATCATGGTCTGCACGGGTGAGGCCAGCATCAGAACGCCGATAATATCCGCCTGCTGAATCACGCCGGCGGTGCAGTAGCCCACCCAGGTGGACTCGGCGGCATTGGAAAACAGGAACGGCGTTTTCTTTGTGATTTCGCCGTCACTGTTGAGCGAGTGCACACCGTAATCAGCCATATCTCCGCGCACCAGAATGCTGGCTACCTCGGGATAATCCACCCGGGTGCCGTTGAGCGCGGAATAGGTATCCACCTGCACCTTGCCGTATTTATCCAGCACCAGCAGCCGGCCGCCCAATTCGCCGCCCGCGGTGGACAGCTGGGTGTACAGCTCCTGCGTATCCCCCTTGGCAAGCAGGGGGGCGATGCGCACAGCCAGGCTTTCGATGCTGGCACTGTCCGTGCGAATACGCTGCTCAAAGAGATATTCGCCCACCATATTGGTGAGCGAATTTGCCATAACGGAAAAGGACAGACCCACAATGAGCAGGAACGCCAGGATAATCTGCCAGCGAAGGCTGAATACCTTGTTGTCAGTCCTTATCAGTAAAATAGTAGCCCACTCCCCACTTGGTGAAAATGAACTCAGGCTGCGAGGTGTTGCGCTCGATCTTTTCGCGCAGGCGGCGGATATGCACGTCTACCGTGCGGGCGTCGCCCATATAATCGTACTTCCACACCGTTTCCAGCATGGCTTCGCGGCTGAACACCTTGCCGCGATTGTTGATAAACAGCTGCAAAAGATCAAATTCCTTGGCGGTCAGGCGCACTTCCTTACCACCCAGGGTGACGGAGCGGTTGACAATATTGACCTCCAGATCGCGCACGCGGATGATCTTTTTCTTTTCCGCGGCGACGGGCTGGCTGGCGCGGCGCAGGATGGTTTTAATCCGCGCCTTGACCTCCAGGATATTAAAAGGCTTGGTCATATAATCATCCGCGCCATATTCCAGGCCCAGAATCTTATCCATATCCTCGCCCTTGGCGGTGAGCATGATAATGGGCACGTTGCTGGACTCGCGGATGCGCTGGCACACCTGAATGCCGTCGAGCTTGGGCAGCATGACGTCCAGCAGCACCAGATCCACGGTGTTGGCAAAAAACACCTCGAGCGCCTCCTCGCCGTCATAGGCGGCCAGGGTCTCGTAGCCCTCCTGCTCCAGGGTATATTTCAGACCCTTGATAATAAGGGGCTCGTCATCTACCAACAAAATACGTTTTGCCACCGAAATCAATCCTTCCTGCGTATCGGATGTACCGCAATGCTATACCTATAATATATTACAACAAATATTGCGATCAATCAAGTGGATTGAAACATTTTCTACACAAATTTTTCCGGAATGCGACATATTTTCAGCGCAGGCGCGGGCTTTTCAGCCAAAAGCAGCGCCGCGCATCCATTTCGGCGCGCGGCGCAGGGGAAGCATTGTTATTTATGATAGAGCTTGTGGGTTTGATACACCGGATCGGAGGTCAGGTTGACCCCCAGGCGTCGGAACACGTTTTCATCCACGGGCGAGAGGATCACAGTGGTGTGCGCCTCCAGCCCCTTGAGCTTGGGAAGCTGTTCAATCGCACGGGCCGCCATCTCGCTGGTTGCGGCGGATACAGACAGCGCCACCAGCACTTCGTCCGTATGAAGACGCGGGTTATGATTGCCCAGGTACTTGCATTTCAGCTCCTGCACAGGCTCGATGATCTGCGGCTGCAGCAGGGGGATTTCATCGTCAATGCCGCCCAGCGCCTTGAGCGCATTCAGCAGCATAGCGGCGGATGGGCCCAGCAATGAGGAGGTTTTGCCTGTCACGATGCGCCCATCATCCAGCTGCAAAGCCGCCGCAGGCGCGCCGGTCTGCTCCGTGCGCAGCCGGGCGGCCGCCGTCACCGGACGGTTCTCATCGCTCAGCCCCATGCGCTGCATCAGCATTTCCAGCTTGGTCAGCTCATTCTCATTGCCATGGCCCTTGCGCTCCTGACAGCGGGCATGATACAGGCGGCGGATAATCTCCTGCTTGGCCGCTTCGCGACAAATAGCATCGTCCGAAATGCACTTGCCCACCATGTTCACGCCCATATCAGTGGGCGAACGGTAGGGCGATCCGCCCCAGATATGCGTGAAAATGGCCTGCAGCACCGGGAAAACCTCGATATCACGGTTATAATTAACCGTCGTTTCGCCGTAGGCTTCCAGGTGGAAGGGATCGATCATGTTCACATCGTTCAGGTCGGCCGTGGCGGCTTCATAGGCCACGTTGACCGGATGCATCAGCGGCAGGTTCCAGATGGGGAAGGTTTCAAACTTGGCGTAGCCCGCCTTGACTCCATGCTTGTTTTCGTGATACAGCTGGGACAGGCAGGCGGCCATCTTGCCGCTGCCCGGGCCGGGGGCCGTCACCAGCACCAGCGGGCGGGTGGTTTCCACATACTCATTGCGGCCGTAACCCTCGTCGCTTACAATCAGATCGACATTATTGGGATAGCCCGGAATGGGATAATGGCGATACACGCGCACGCCCAGTGCTTCCAGGCGCTTCTGGAAGGCGATGGCCTGCGGCTGGCTGTTGAAGCGCGTCAGCACCACGCTGCCCACGTACATGCCCACACCGCGGAAAGCGTCGATCAGGCGCAGCACATCCGCATCATAGGTAATGCCCAGGTCGCCGCGCACCTTGTTTTTTTCAATATCGTCGGCATTGATCACGATCACCAGCTCAGCCTGATCGCGCATGGTCAGCAGCATGGAAATTTTGCTGTCCGGCCGGAAGCCCGGCAGCACGCGGGAAGCATGGTTATCATCAAACAGCTTGCCGCCCAGCTCCAGATAGAGCTTGCCGCCAAACTGGCTGATGCGCTCCCGAATATGCTCAGACTGCATGCGCGTATATTGATCGTGATCAAAACCGATTTTCATGTGTGCCCTTCCCCCTGTTCATCTTTTCCGCAAAAAATCCCAAACACATCGATTATAACACAAATCCGCCTTGTACAAAAGGCGGATTGAGAAATTTTTCGTTTAAAAACACAGTTTTCTGAATGCTGCTATTTCATATTGAAATCTGGTATGTATTTGCTCTGGGCGGATTCCTTCTCCTGCACAAAGGCGTTCAGTCCCAGATCGCGCGCACGATCGAGCACACGCTCATATTCCTCGTCCGTCACGCGGCGATTCAGCCCTTTCACATGGCACTGCGCAATGGGCGTATACTGGCGCATGATGCTCACCGGCGTACCCTGCGGGGTGTTCTGGGCAATCCAATCCATTACCTTCAGGCTATCCCCCGTGCAGCCGGGAATGACCAGATGGCGAATAATCGTGCCGCGCGTCATCATGCCCTGCACGTCATACTGCACGGAGCCGGTCTGCCGCAGCATTTCCAGTATGGCCTGTGACGCGGCCTCAAAATAATCAGGGGCGTTTGCCAGCACCTTGCCCAGGCGCGGAGACACATTTTTAAGATCGGGCAGGTAGATATCCACCCGGCCATCCAGTGCCCGCAGGGTATCCACACGCTCATAGCCGCCGGTATTCCATACAATAGGCAGCGCGGGCCGGGCGATATCCAACGCACGCAGGATGGCCGGCACAAAGTGCGTGCCCGTCACAAAGGAGATATTGTGTACGCCTTGCGCGGCCAAATTGGCAATCAACTCGGCCAGTTCCTCATCCGTCACGGGACGGCCCTGCTTTTCATGGCTGATTTCGTAATTTTGGCAGTATACGCAGCCCAGCGGGCAGCCACTGAAAAAGATGGTGCCACAGCCGCGCGTACCGGACAGGCAGGCTTCCTCCCAGTAGTGCGGAGCCGCGCGGGCTACCACCGCGCGCGTGCCCATGCCGCAATAGCCCTCGCCATGGGTTTCATCGCGCTGGGCTCGGCACATGCGCGGACAAAGCGTACAAATCATGGGCTTGTTTCCTTCCATTAACAATTGATGGTTGCGTATCGCTGCGTTTTATGCTATGATAGATAAACGTTCAGGCGCCTGTACCTCAGTAGGATAGAGGGTCCGCCTCCTAAGAAGAAGGCCGACCACCGATTTTCCAGAAGCTGAAAGTGCGAACTGCGTTCGGAAGTGACCCGGAATCCCGATCACTCCGACGCCCCCGAACCGAAGGCCAAAATCAGCAGGTGGGAAAATGTCCTACCGCCAAAGTTAGAAAAGCTGATTAGAAATCGACCTTCCAGATTAGCCAAAATCACCCCCAGCCTCACGGTGAGTAATCGCCGAAGCCTCGAAAGCCTTGCAAAATAAGGACTTTCGAGAGTATGGTCCCGTAGCTCAGCAGGATAGAGCAGTCGCCTCCTAATAAGAAGTCGGACTGCCGCCTGAATTGAGCGACCGGATAGCAAGATTCCTCCTGATTTCGTCCGATTTTCCCTCCCAGAGCTACCGCCAAACTGCTAACATCAGGCGGAAGATGAAGGGCTCGTGAAAGTCGAACACGCCGCCCGCAGTTAGACAGCTAACGCGGAAAGCCCGGATTACTTCCCTCGGTCAGGAAGAACGAAAAGCTCGAAAGCCTTGTGAAATAAGGATTTCGAGGACATGGTCCCGTACCTCAGCAGGATAGAGGGTCCGCCTCCTAAGCGGAACGTCGCGCGTTCGAATCGCGCCGGGATCGCCAAAAAAGCCCGTTTTTGGAGCAAAAAGCTGCTAACAGCAGCCTGCTAACAAAAGCGGGCGCTTTTCTTTTTCTCCCAGGCCCTTCTGCTAGCAGATTCAGGGGTTTTGTTTGCAGGTTGCCAACATTTTGCCCTGATTTCTAACAGCGCTCCCCTTTGTTGGATCTCAAAATTGCAAACACTCGTAGCTGAACGGATAAAACCAATTCATACTATAGCATAATAGAACACGATGGTCAATCAGAAATTTGTCATCGCAAATTTTAAGATAGTTATATAAAGCATTTTCTATTAACCGAGCAAACCTACGCGGTAGCTGTTAGATTTTCCAGCATCAGCTTTGCAATTTAGCTAATCAGGTGACCCGTTCCGTTAGCAACCATACCCGCATATCAGGCCGTTTCCCTGATTTCACGCGCTAATATTTATTCATATCTTATGCATGTTTAGCCGGTCAAAGCCTCTAAAACATAGTAGAAGTTCAACACAGGACTGCATGGATTTTCAAAACCACTACATTTTTTAGCTGAATCGTCCGCCAATGTGGCGAGATGGAGGAGTTTAAATGAGAATTAGCTATAAGCCTTTATGGAGAATCCTGCTTGAAAAAGAGATTTCAAAAAAGCAACTCCGCGAAATGAGCGGCATCAGCACTGCATCCCTAGCTAAATTAGGAAAAGGCGAAAACTTAACAACAGATGTACTTTTAAAAATATGCGAAGCCCTGAACTGCAACATTAATGAGATCATTGAAACTGTACCGGACGAAAAGGATACCGCATCTAAGGATTAACAGAAAAAGCCCGGAGGTATGCCTTGGATAGGATGGGAGCAAGAGCAGACTGCTCAAAAGCAGAAGCGTAATCGAGTTTTCTACGGGGGTAATGGTTCATCCAGTGGAGCAAGGGTCTATCCCCAATTTGTGTAAACTCAAAAGCTGGTGCAAAAACTAAAGTGGATCGAGGCGGCGGGCAGGGTACCCTGTTCGCCGCCTTGGCTGCTATGCAACAGAAATTCCGCAGCCTGTCAAGGGCAGCGGCGCAGCCGCTGTTCATTTACCCTTGACGGGCAAGGGATTTCTGTTACCCGGACATCCTGTCGGCATAATAGATCGCCAATTGGGCATGAATGACGCTCCAATCCTGCCGCCGTCCCGTCCATTTCTTCGTGATGTCCATCATGGCGAGATACAGCATTTTCAGCAGGCTGTCATCCGTAGGGAAAACCGTCTTGGATTTGGTGACCTTGCGAAGCTGGCGATTGAAACCCTCAATGGCATTGGTCGTATAGATCAGCCGACGAATCTCCTGCGGGAACTTGAAATACGTGCTCAGATTCGCCCAGTTTTCCCGCCAGGAAGCGGCGATCCGGGGATACTTCTTTCCCCAGGCTTCTTCAAAGGCATCCAGGGCGCTTTGGGCCGACGGTTCATCTACTGCGGCATAAACAGCTTTGAGATCGGCCATGAGCGGTTTCAAATCCTTGTAGGACACATATTTGCTCGAATTGCGCAGCTGGTGGATAATGCAGTTCTGGATGTCTGTCTGTGGAAACACTGCATTGATGGCGTTCGAAAACCCAGTCAGGTTGTCTGTGCACGCGATGAAAATGTCGTTGACCCCTCGATTTTTGAGGCTGCTGAGCACCATCGCCCAGTACTTGGCGCTCTCGTTTTCCCCGACCCACATGCCCAGAACGTCCTTGCGGTCTTCCAGATCAATTCCAATGGCGATATACACGGCCTTTTTTTACGATCTGCCCTTCGCTGCGGACATGGTAGTGGATGGCGTCCATGAAAACGACGGCATAGGTGCTTTCCAGGGGTCTCTGCTGCCATTCCCTGACGATGGGCAGGATCTTGTCCGTGATTCTGCTGACGGTGGTATCCGATATCTCCACGCCGTAAATGTCCCGGATATGAGTTTCGATATCCGACGTCGTCATTCCTTTGGCATACATAGACAGAATCTTTTCCTCGATGTCCTGGCTGATGCTGGTTTGGTTCTTCTTGAGCAGCTGCGGCTCAAACTCGCCCTTCCGATCCCGCGGGGTGCTGATTTCCACATCTGTTCATTGCCCAAGGGTATATCAACACCATCCCCACTGAAATTGACGAGGCAGCCAAGATTGATGGCTGCTCCTTCTTCCGCATCTACTACAACATCATTTTCCCGCTATGCAAGCCGCTGATTGCTACCGTAGGCATCCTGGCCTTCCGCAGCAGCTGGAATGATTACATGCTGCCCATGGTATTCACCATGACTGATCCCAAGCGCATGCCTTTGGTGGTCGGTATCATGCGGCTGAAATCCTCCGGCGCTGCAGCCTCCTCCTGGAACCTGATACTGGCCGGAACTGCCATTTCCATGATCCCAATGATGATCATCTACCTGATATTCAACCGCTATTTCGTGGCTGGCATGACCAGCGGCGCTGTGAAGGGCTGACACAGGCGATACTGGACATCGACAGCCTGTACACGGGCGGCAATGACAGAGGCGGCTTCTTCAGCAACAGCGATCCGGAGCTGGTGGATGGCGTTGGGATGGGACGCACCTTCGCCTTTGGCCTGCTGACTGACATAAACATGGCTCCAGTCTAAGTATGAGTGACCTTCTTCGGTGTGGCCGACATCACATTGAACGCAACCATGCCAAGAATTACAAAGGCCAAAATGAAAACCAGACAACCGCAGCCGGTTCCTTTCTCTTTCGCTTGCGATTGTTCATTCTCGTCATCTTCATCCGAAGGCTCTACATACACACGTTCATGAACGACTGTCTGTTGGATAACCGGCTTCCTAATTTCTGTATACCCGCAGTGAGGGCAAGCAGGGGTGAAGTAAATAGAATGACACTCCGGGCATACTTTCTTTTTCTGTCCAGCCTTGATGCCGCAGTTTGGGCAGTATGCGCTGTCAAAAGCAGTGCCGCAATTCTCGCAAAGATATCTGAATGTGTTTGAACCACACGAAGGGCAATGCGTGACACTGTCCTCAACATGTGTACTACAGAATTTGCAGGACTTCATTTCCTAATCCTCCTGAAAAGTAAACACAATTCATAGCAAACCTGAC
The DNA here is from genome assembly GCA_004556155.1 of Clostridiales bacterium. Classification (GTDB taxonomy): domain Bacteria; phylum Bacillota; class Clostridia; order Christensenellales; family Aristaeellaceae; genus SFMI01. The sequence continues at coordinate 857 of SFIM01000050.1, read as the reverse complement.
AATATATACTTTATCATAGAGTATCGAAAGAGCATAGAGGTAATTGCCAAATTATACGGAATCTTGTTTGTTTTGACACCGAATAGCATCACTTGTCTGAGAAGTTACTGGTATTCATGTTTGGTTCATTGCCAGCGCTACTGCAATAATCACCAACAAAACCCTCCACTCTTAAGAAGTGAAGGGCCTGTTTCTCATATCCACTTATCGGGTTTCTTTTCTTATGTCAAAAATCATTCATTTGAGAGTATTTGATCAATAAGGAAAACCAATTTGCACAAAATCCGCATAGTGTTGACGAATAAGATAATCAAGGTAAGAACCAACCATATCTGAAAGCCAAACATATCCGATTGGACTGAGATGGCCATTCAAATATAGCTTTTCTCGAGCATCTGTAGTGAGCTCAGGGGCATAGGCTCGAAGATCAATGACATAGCAGTCGGATGTTTGCGCTGCTATCTCATACATAAGCTGTCTATGTTGATCAGCAAGCAGATTCCACTCACTCAATAATTGCCCTTTGGGCATCGTCATCAAGAAGAACTTCGCTTTTGGAGAAATAGCTCTGTATCGCTGAAGAATCTCACAGAATTGCTCCTTGAATGAGGATGAGTAATCTGCTTGTGAATCATCGGCGTGATCAATTGGTACACCACGGAAGAAGAGATCATTCACTCCTAGTGCGACGATAAAAGCCAGACAATCAGAACCAGCTTGCCAAAAGTTATTTTTCTCAGCCCAGGAATCCAGATATTCCCGTGCAGTCATTCCACCACGAGAGAAGTTCTTAATCTTGATTCCCGAAACATTAGCTAAATAGGAAGCCCAGGAGTTTTCGTAGATATCCGTATATT
>SFIM01000062.1 GCA_004556155.1 Clostridiales bacterium | reverse complement strand
AGCATGGCGGCGGTGGCGCAGGAGAGAATGGTATAAAACGCGGAGCGGGCGGTGGCGGCGCACCGCAGGGCATATACAATGGGGATCACCAGCGCTGCCACGCAGCACAGCGCCAGCAGAAAGCCAAATTCCTCCCCCACCACGCCAAACACCAGATCCGTATTGGCGGCGCCTACATATTTGAGCCACGCCTTCTCTGCTCCTGCGCCGAACAGACCCCCTGAGGCCATGGCGCTCATGGTGCGGGTCTGCTGGTAGCCGATGTCCTGGGCGTGCTCCCAGGCGTGCAGCCAGGCGGCAAAGCGGTCGGCGATATAGGGCTTAAAACGCAGGATGATGCCGCAGCCGAAAGCGGCTGCCGCCGTCAGCATGGCAATGGAGGGCAGGTCGCCGGTGCGCAGAAAAGCGATGCACAAAAAAGCCACGAAGAAGATCAGCGCCGTTCCGAAGTCGCTCATCAGCGCCAGACATCCCACGCAGTACGCGGAAAACAGGATCGTGAAAATAAGATTCCGTTTGGCAAACAGCCGATCCAGCGTGGCGGCTCCGGCCAGAATAAAGGCAATTTTCACCAGCTCCGAGGGCTGGAAGGAGAGAGAACCGATGGCGATCCAGTTTTTTGCCCCGAAGATGCGCTGCCCCAGCACCACGTTGAACGCCAGCAGCGCCGCGGCGGCTATGGCCACCGGCCACCGCGCCCGCATGGATGCGTGCAGGTTCCGCAGCACGCCGCTCATGAGCAGGAAGAGGAGCATGCCCATGACGACGGTGATGAGCTGCTTATACAGGGCACTCGGATCGTAGGCGGCTGTCACCGCCGCGCCCACGCTGATAAGCAGGAAGACCAGCGATTCCGGCTCGTAGGCCGTGCGCCGCGCCGCCCGATAGACCCCGTACAGCGCCCACGACAGGAGCATCAGGCTGCCGAAGGCCACGCCGATGGCCGCCCGAGCCTCTGCCTTGGCGGAGAGAAACACCTGCAAAAACAGCAGGAGCTGGCAGAGATTCACCCCCAGCAGCGTCCCCGCCTGCGAAATGCGGCGGCGCTCCTGCTCCTCCGTCCGGCGGCGCGCCAGTCTGGCCTCGTCGGATTCGCTGGAGGGGAAAAAGTACATTTCCACGCCCCCTGCGGCGATGCAGTCGCCGGCCTTTATTTCGGCCTTGTCCGTGGTGCGCGCTCCGTTGAGCAGCACGCCGCTGCTGCGGTTCACGGGATACACCCACCAGTGCCCCTGGTCATTGCGGCAGATGGCGGCATGGCAGCGGGACACGGAGGGGAAGTTCAGCCGCACGTCGGCGCTGCGCATCCGCCCCACCATGTTCTCCCAGTGGGTCAGATCGTAGCGCGCGCCGTTGGCCAGACTGACAAATCCCCACACCTCCGGCGCCTCGCGGGAACCAAACAGGGAGATGGCACACCGCACCACCACCCAGGCCGCCGCCAGAAACAGCAGGATCCGCCCCACCCACAGCACGGTGGAGCCAGCGGTCAAGTTGGAAAGAAATGCAATCATAGAAAACCTCGTGTCGTCTATATTAAGCAGGTAGTATTCCACCCTATGATAGCACGCATTCTGCCCAAATGGAAGACCACAGAAGATGACATTAGTGTAAATAATGGCAGAAATCAAAAAAAGTAAAAATAAGGCTTGACAAGAGGGCGTGGGGCGTGATACTCTAACGAAGTCGTCGAAAGGCGGCGGCTGCGGAAAGGAAGCCGAGAGCGCAGAAAAAACTTGGAAAAAGTTGAAATTAGTGCTTGACATGGCAGACATAACGCAGTATAATAAAACTGTTCCGCAAGCGGGGCGTGTACCTTGTAAATTAAACAACGAAGAAACGAAAAGCACCAGACGGGAGCACTGAAAAGTGCGACTAAAACTTGGGAAAGCGGGGTTAAGTCAATTACCCGCGGAACTAAGTATAAAAAGTTTTTGAAGCTATGACAAATAGCTCTGTAAAGATTTAAGCGGCTCTTAAGAGCTGTTTAGATACCATTTATAGAGAGTTTGATCCTGGCTCAGGACGAACGCTGGCGGCGTGCTTAACACATGCAAGTCGAACGAGAATCTGCGGAAAGA
>SFIM01000049.1 GCA_004556155.1 Clostridiales bacterium | reverse complement strand
GAACGAAAAGAAAAAGGCACAATACAATGATGATTTTATCTTGCTTATATCGCCTTGCTGCGCTGCGCTTTTTTTGAAGTGAGGCACGTGCTTTGGGGGGTACACTTTAGTCCTCTATTCGGGGTTTGAACTTTTCTTTGTCCACAAATAGAGCTTTGGACTTTTACCGTGTCCACTTTCAGGGGGCATTTTACGCTATTTCGCGATACTTTGGACGAAACCTTGCATTGTGGACGATACCCTGCTATCGTACAAAGTAGGGTGCATTTCATGATAAATATCTGATTTCGACCCCGAAAAGCAGTCATGAGTACAAAAACACAAAGACTCCTCCATCAAATATACTTCAACATCATTCTTCTCAGTCAATAAGCAAGTATGGTGCTGGATATGGTGGACGGGGCAACCCTGCATCAGCTGGTGCGATGAACCCTCCAATCTCCAAAGCTGTACGATGTGCAAATCGAAACTGACTCTGGCGACAGCGTGACCACTTACTTTGAATGCGCAAAAATCAAGTGGCGGACGGCTGCGTGCTGCTGAACAATAAGCCCATTTATCAGCGTCTTGTACTGGATCAGGGCTATTGGCCAGAATCCCTCATCACCACGCCCAGCGCTGATGCCATCAAGACCGATATTGAATGGACGCTCAAGCTTGGTTATAATGGCGCACGCAAGCATCAAAAGTTGGAGGATCCGTGGTACTATTACTGGGCGGATAAGCTTGGCTTGCTGGTGTGGGAGGAAGTTCCCAGCGCTTATGAGTTTACCGAGGAGGCCATTATCAATACCATCGAAACGCTGACTGGCGGCATTGAGCGCGATTTCAACCATCCCAGCATAATCACCTGGGTTCCTGTAAACGAAAGCTGGAGCATGGATCGTCTGTATTCCAACAAGCAGATGCAAGCCTGCGCCAACATGCCATACTATCAGGTAAAGGCGCTGGATGGCTCGCGCATTGTTTCCACAAATGATGGCTGGGAGTTCGTTCAGAGCGATATCTTCGGACTGCATGATTACGCCGCAACAGGCGATGTGCTGGCCAAGCATTTTGCAAGTCGTGAAGAAATAACAAAGCATTCCTGCGTCCACCGTATGGTCTACTGCGACGGCAAAGAATGGACAGGCAACGAGGCCTTCCTGCTGACTGAATATGGCGATATTGCATTCGAGGACAAAAGCAGCAGTTCTTGGGGATATCATGGCAAGGTTTCCGATGAAGAAGCCTTTTTTGAGCGCTATCAATCCCTGACCAACGCGGCTCATGCCATCCCCTACTGTCAGGGTTATGTCTATACTCAGCTCACCGATGTTGAGCAAGAGCAAAACGGCATCCTGAGTCCGGATCACAAGTCCAAGGTGGATGTGGAGCGTTTCCGAAGCCTTACACTCAACCCGGAGGGAAGATATCAGTAAGCCAAGCAATGTATAACCATTTATAGATATTTTCACATTATCATTCCGATACGTTTTCCTGGAAGTTGGCAAAGTTGCCACCTGCCGAAAAATGAGATTTATTTTTTCAAAGCCGCAGATAAGGCCTGCCGCCGAGGATAAAAAACACCGCCCAATGGGCGGCAGGAAACGCAATGTGTCTTGTGCTTTCTTAGCTTCAAGGATGCAGTCATTGTTTTGTTAATTGTCAGAAGTCTCCCGGAGCATCCCGGGAGACTTCTGTATTCTGGACGATATATGGCCCACAGGAAAAGGATGCTGCTCGCAACGCGAAGCGGGGCAGCAATCGGATCAGCATGCAGTCATGCTGGCAGATAGTCCGCGCTCTGTTTTTTCAAGCCCTGCCAGCTCAATGTGCGTCGTATCACCCATATAGAGCATCCTCGGCACGGAAAAGCGCGTGGAGCGGCACTCCATCCGGATGCAGGTAATCCCCGTGCAGGCTTGCCACATCCCTGCCCAGGCCGCCTGATACGGGATGTTCAGCAGGTAGGAAATCCACGTTGTCCCAAGCCCCTGATGGCAGAAAACGGCGATTCTGTCCTCACTCGGGCGTTCGATTTTGTATAAAGCGCCTTCGTGCACATAGCCATGGCGCGCCAGCAGCGCATCCGAGCCAGCCTGCATTTCCTTGACCTGCGGATAATACCGAGGATCGTCAAAATACTTCTGGTTCTGCCAGCCTGCATAGCGCGGCGTTGGAGAAATGGAATACATCACCTCGCCCGGCGTAAAGAACGGTGAAAAGCGGCCGAAGCCGTCCAGCTCGTAATAGACGCCCGTCAGCTCGCGCGTCCATGAAAGGGTTTCAACGGGCAGCCCCAGCTTCTCCGCGCAGGGGCGGCAGGTTTGCTGCGCCCGGCCAAGCGGCGAGCAGTATATGTGCGTCAGCTGCAGGCGTTCAATGTACGCGGCCAGCGCTTCTGCCTCCCTGCGCCCGCGCAGGGTCAGGCTGTCGGTCTGATAATCGGGGTCGCCATGGCGAATAATAAATATGCGCATGCTGTCTCCTCTTGGAATGCTTGTCAGTCGTTCGGGTGCTCAGTCAGGGCTGGGGCAGCGCGTTCCTCCAGCGCTTCTGTCAGTATGCGGCCAACTGCGTCCTGCGGCCCCTCTATGCCAAGCAGCCTGCAGGCCGTGAGTGCAAAATCAACCAGCGATGTACGCTCCTGAACCTTCACGCCGCGACGGACGCCTGCGCCCCAGAATGCGCAGAACGGATCCAGCACGGTGTCCTCCAGCGCCGCATGGGAGCCGCCCGCAAAGGGCTTACCTTCATAGCCGCACAGATAATACGGCGGACGCGTTGTGATGTATATATCGCACATACCCGGCCATGCGCCCAGGGCCCGCTGAGCATTTTGATCCAGCGCCGCCCGGACAAACGGAAGGGCGCGGATGCCTTCAAGCACGGCGCGCTGCCTGCCTTCGCTGGCAGGGACAAGCCACGTCAATTGCGCCTGCGTTTCCATGGCAAGAAGAACGGCCTGGGCATCAGCGGGGACGGGATCGCCTTCCTTTTCTATGGCTGCTACAGCCACGCCCGCCCGCTGGATTGCCTGTACCAGTTCAGCAAGGCGGGGCATGGCGGCTTCATCAGCATCAGCGCCAAAGCCGGCAATGCCATAGGGCATTCCGCCATGGTCTGACGCCAACGCGATGGTAACTCCGGGGATTCTCATTAGGCGCTCCAGAGCCTGATCCATGCGCCAGACTGCATACTGAATGTTTTCATACCACTCGTCTATCGTGCTGGCGCGGCGCATCTCCGCGTAGGGCAGGCGGGCGCCATTGTGGCAGACGGTGTCTATGTCATCCGCATAGATGGTCAGAAAATCAGGCGTGTTCAGGAGGGTAATCATTTTCCCGCCAGACGGGACGGGCTTGCCTGCAAGGTAATCCAGCAGCAGCTGTACCCGGCCTTCAAAATTGCGCAGTGATATGTCGGCAATGTATGGATTGCCCGCATCGCCAGGCGTGCACCCTCTGTTTTCAACATACCAGCCGTGTATGGACGCGCAGGTCAGCCCGTGGCGGACTGCCGCCTCTGCAATGGTTTCGCACGGATTCAATCTGCCGGTCTTCACAATGCGGCGCGCCGCTTTGTCAAAATAGCAGTAGCAGTTGCCCGTTTTTTCCGGCCATGCACCAGAGATCAGTGCCTGCTGCATGGGATTTGTGATGGCGGGAATGCCGCAGCGCTGCTGCAGCAATACCGTTCCCTGCGCAATCAGGTTGTCCAGGTTGGGCGTTCCAAGCGGGGAAGCGTGCGCCATCCGATACCACGAAGCAGAGAAGCCGTCCCAGTTGATATACAGCAGCATGAAGACAAGCAGAAGGCGGGGAGGAATTTCCTTCTCCGCCTTTCCTCCTTACATATAGAAGATGTGGTCTGCGTATTTTTTCAGCATGTTCTTGTTGTATTCATCGCCGCCATCCGTGTTGGCCGACATGAACACCGGCGCATCCTGCCCGGCAGCCATAATCAGCTCGACCGTGCGGCACATGATGGCGTTCAGCACGGCCGCGCCAATGACTGTGGACGTGGGCCCCATCTTTGCCGGAACGCCGGGCAGGGGGAGGGCAGCGTCGCCCCGGCAGCCGCAGTTATCAAGGACAAGGTCAGCCACCTCGTACAGCTTTTTTCCGCTTTTATGGCGCGATTCCACCGCTGCGGAGGTTTCCATATTGGTCAGCGCAATCACCCGGGCGCCCTTTTCGCGCGCGCGGATGGCTGCGTCTACGGAGACCGCGTTTCGCCCTGAAACAGAATGGATGATGATGACGTCGTCCTTTCCAATGGGCGTCATATCCATCAAAAGGCAGCCGTAACCATCCATGCGCTCCATCTGGCTGGTCATGGTGGCAGGGACGATTTCCAAATGCAGCCCCGGGCCGCGCACAGGGTTGATATTCACCATACCGCCCGTTCGATAATACATCTCCATTGCCAGCAACCCTGCATGGTTGCAGCCGAAAACAAACAGGTTATGCCCGTTCAGCGTGGCATCCGCCAGCATCCGGGCGGCCTTCTCCATCTGCGGCAGCTGCGTCAGACGAACCTGCTGCAGGATGCGGCTTATTTCATCCAAATACTGTGTATTCATGCCTTTCCCCCTCCAGCTTGCACATGGATCCGCGCCAGGCGGTTCCCGCACATGGACAGCGTGACCTCGTTTCCCTCAGCCAGGACGGAAAGCGGTTGCCCATACTCGTCAAAGGCCTCTACATGTGCAGCGATATGGGGAAGCGTAAAGCGCACCTTCCCGCCATGCAGCGCCTGATCGCCCGCCAGGAGCAGCGTTTCGCGCTCAGAAACGCGGAAGCAGGAGGCATGCAGCGATTCGTCCATGGCCGCAACATATTCATCATCCAGATAGGTGCCCTCGCTTACCTGCCCCGCAATGGCCTTGCGGAATGCCGTTGCCGCCATCAGGTAGTCAAAATGCGGCTTCAGGGCAGGCTGATCCAGATAACGCGCCGTGATGCCGATCCAGAGGATATTGCCCATCAGCACACAGCGCTCCACATCCGCATAGAAGCAGCGCTCACGCTCCTCATCATCCGCCGCCCAGGAGCGGTCATTGCACATGTTCACCTGCACATACTCGGGGAAGGTATAACGGAACATGTTATAGAACTCATCATAATCCGCGCCGTTCCAGGTCAGATTGCCCCAGGTATATGCGCTGTAAATGTCCCCGCAGTTTTCCGTCATCAGGTAGGAATCGGGGTCGCGGCGGCGCATTCTTTCGCGCAATTCGGAAAGGATCTTCAGATAACCCTGATTAAACTCGCCGATATCATGGTGCGAGTGCCCCGCATGATAGCAGGCAAAGGGCTCTGCCGAAGCAAGCTGATCCAGGTAAATTCCCTTCAAATGATAGCTCTCTGCCGCGAAATCGCAGATATCAACCAGCATGTGCTGCCATTTTTCGTCGGAGGGGCAGTTCAATGTGAAGGAATGCGGGCCGTAGGTTTCCGTCAGCGCCTCGCCATTGGCATTCTCAATCTGCATGGTGGAAAGAAAGCGCCTGTGAAAATCCGAGGACATGTCCGACAGCCGGGCATTGACATACAGCGTTGCAAAGCCTCCGCGCGCATTGAGATAATCCATGCCGCGCCGAAAATCCAGCGCTGTCCCCAGTTCCATATCCGGATAGTATTCGGGATAGAAGCTGTCAAAACCCGTGCGGTTCCAGGACGCAATAAACATATGGTTGATGCCGCGCTTATTGCCCTCCTCCCACATGCGGGGAATGTCCTCAAAGCGGTTTTGAATCTCTTCAACGCGCTTAAAGTTATAGCATTGGTTCAGCGCGGCCTGTTCCTTCAGATATTCGGGGTTCTCATGCTGCGCCAGATAGGGGGTGATCCACGCCCGGTAGCGGCGAGCGCCCGCATGCCAGTCCTGATCGCTGAGGCAGACGGTGAACGCGCCGCTTTCCCATGCTTCGCCCGGTCTTATCATTTTGTGAATGCGGAAGCCCAGCGACAGATAGCGGCTCTCCTCGCCCGTTCTTACCATCAGGCCGGTGACGGGGAAGCGGCAATCATGCGAGCCAAAATAAAGGCCGGCCTGTTTGTTCTGTAGGTACATATAGCTCATGGAGCACAGGCCGCAGTAATTGCACTCGCGTTGCCACTCGCCGTTCACCAGGGCTGTTCCTGCGCGCCAGAACTGCTGGTAGCGTTGGCTGCGCAGCGCGTTTGCCGGATCGACGATCTTTTCGCCGCCATGGTGCGGATACAAAAGCGCCGTATCCCCGCCCTCGCCAAAGCCCAGGCCGCAAAGCTCTAACAGGGTCTCAACCACCCGCAGCTGCTTTTCCTGGTTCTGTACGCGCACGACAAATTCCGCTGCGCCATCCTTTTCCCTGAAGGAAAGACGCGTCTGCATGCGGCGCGGGCCGTCCGGCGCCTGCATGCTGTCAAATACGAGGGAAGCTCCCTCCCTGCGTCCGTCTGCCGGCACAAGCGCCACGCGATGATTGTTTTCATCCAAGGCTACAAGCGAAAAAACAGGATGGCTCTGCCGGCAGGACAGGAGCTCCTGCCCGTGAAAGGAAAGCGATGTTACCTGCGCGTTGCCCTCGCACAGCTCCAGCGAAAACGCGCCAAAGGTCAGCCTCATCCCATGCTTCCTCCTTTGTTTAATACCCCAGCTCAAGATAGGTCTTTTTCGCCTGCGCGTTATGCGCTGTGGCGCCAGGCGCATGATTGGACATATAAACGCTGGGCTTTTTGCCGCGCGCCAGCATTTCCTCAATTACCGTCGCCTGCAGCGCCCACATCAGATAGGACGCTCCGATGCCGGAGGATGGGCACACCTCGATGCCCAGCTCAGGACAGGGCACCAGCGTGTCGCCGGGCTTGCAGCAGTTATCCAGCACGACGTCGCAGACCTCATACAGGCGCTTGCCGCTTTCATGGCGCGGGGTCAGCGTCTGCGAATAGGCGACCGATGTAAAGCCAATGACCTTGACGCCCATTTCGCGGGCGGTGATCGCAACGTCTACGGGGAAAACCTCATATCCGGATACGGAGCCGACAATCAGGGTGTCGCCGGCGGTCAGGTTTGCACGGTTCAGCACAAATTTGGAAAACCCCGGAATTTGCGTATAGTAGATGGTGGGCCTGCCTTCAATAAAGCGCGGCCGCGTAGGGTTGTTGACCTCGCAGGTGACAAGAATGGGCTTGAGCGCCATCATGCCGCCAGTACGGCCGACGCCCTCGTGCATCAGCATGTGCCCGGTATCCAGGATCTGCCACATGCCGCCGTTCTCCAGGGTATCGGCCACCATCCTGGCTGCGCTGATAATCTGCTCCCGCTGCGTCCTCTCAATCACAGCCAGCGTTTCCTTCATCTTTTCAAAATACACGTCCATTAGCATGGCAATTCCCTCTCCTTTTGCATATAGGCCGCATGATAGCTTGCCGCAAGCGTTTTTGCCGGCATTTTCCCCATCAATGTCCACCAGGTATACAATACGCCGCCGATGGTGGGCGAGTACAGCGGCTCGCACAGCCGGATGCTGTTCTGGATAAGGTAGCGGGACAAGGGCTGCTTGATCCTGTCGCCCAGGCCTGATACGCCGCCCGTCAGCGCCGCATCGCAGGCCCGCAGGCGGCAGCGCCGCTGAAGCGTGACGGCCATGCCGCACAGCGCCTGCGCAGCGTCATCCAGGATCCGCAGCGCATCAGCCTCGCCGCGCCCGGCATGCTCGCCAACGGTTGGGCACAGCTGCGCCATGAAGCGCCTGTCGCACCCGCCATGGTAAATGGCATGCACCAGGGAGGCGGCGCTTTTTACCCCGTAGTGCGCCAGCACAGCCTGCCCCAGCGGCGTGACGGGCCTGCCGCAATCATAATCGCGCAGCGCTGCCTGAATGGCGCGCCGTGCAATGTCATAGCCTGAACCTTCATCGCCCAGGACAGGCCCCCAGCCGCCTATCGACGTCTCGTTTCCCTGCCCGTCATAGCTGACGGCAAACGAGCCGGTTCCCGCCAGCAGCACAATGCCGTTGGGGGCGCCCAGCGCGCCGAAATACGCATTGGGCGAATCGCCCAGCAATTGAACCTCAAACGGCAGGGGCAGCGGCAGGCACTGAGAAAACCCGGGAATAAACATCTGGCACAGCGAGATCCTGCGCAGGTCAGCGCCGGCTGCCGCCTGGGTGACGGCCGCCATGACAGCCTGCGCCGCCTGCCGCGCGCCAACGCTGAGCGCGTTCGACCCGGCGGCGCGCCCTATGCCCAGCACATGCCCGGCTGTATCTGCCAGGCAGGCCTCGGTCTTGGTGCCGCCCCCATCGACGGAAAGAATCAATCCTTGCTGCTCGGACAATCTATTCGCTCCCTGCTTTATCTGGACATTTCCACATGGAAGGTATACCGGTCGCTGCGGTAGGCGGAAAACACGCATTCCAGCGGCTGCCCGTTTTCCAGATAGGTAATGCGCTCAATTTGCAGCGTCGGGACGGTGGGCTTGATTTGAAGCAGCTCGCAGATAGGCCGCGGGGAAAAGCCGGATGTGATATCCTGCTGGGCACGCGCGATGCGCAGGCCGTATTCAGCCAGCAGCCGATAGAGGGAGCCGTTCAGCTCGCGTTGGAGACGAAGGCGGTTGATGGAAATCACCTGCGCGCCCTCATCGATGCGCAGCAGCGCAGCAACCTTCGGCTTGCACGGCTGCACCTCAACGGACAGAACCTGGCTGGACGCAGTCATGCCCTTCAGGCGCATTTCCTCCGAAAAGCCCTGCAGATGATTCAGCTGCATGCCGACCCTTTTGGCCTTGACATACGACCCCTTGCCTTGAATGCGCTCAATATAGCCGTCCTTCACCAATTCGTTCATGGCTTCCCGGACGGTAATCCGGCTGACCTGGAACAACGCGCAAATCTGATTCTCCGTCGGCATTTTTTCTCCGACGGCCAGCGCTTTCTGATCGATCATGCGCCGGTAGTATTCGGCAATCTGAGAGTATCGGGTTCCTTTCTTGATCGTTTGCATTCTGTTTTCCTTCCGATGGCATATTCCTGTTGCATTCGTCGATAAAGAAAAAGCAACGACGAACCCTGATTCTATAATATCCGCTGATGAATTTCGATAGCCGCGTCCGCGGTTGCCGTTTATCAGCGGATGAACGCCTGCGCCTTATGGCAGGGGCAGGGCAGGCGCAGGGGCTTTCCTTTTTCGGCATCAGCCCGGCTTGAAAATGAAAGTCCTTTTCAACCCTGCTGCGCCCTTCCTCGCCACCATGGGAGCCATGAAGGGACGGCAGCCCCTTCATGGCTCCCCGGGAAAATCAATGGCTTGACGCACAGGCTGGCCGGAGAGGCTCCGCGCCCCGCCATTCAGCCTTCAGGGGGCGATCAGACGCCGCCCTGGAGGTAGTAGGTCAGCAGCTCGTTGATGCTCTTGATGGTGCTCTGCAGCGTTTCAACATCCATGCCGCGCACGTCCCAGACGCGCTCGTTCAGCAGCTTGCTGAAATTGCCGTCCCAGTTGGGGCCATAGGTATCGACCGGGTAGGGCTGAGACTTTTCATAGCCCAGCGCATCCAGATAGTACTTGCGCCACGGTTTGGCGGCAACCCATTCGGTGGTGTCGGCAGCGGGCGTCGCGGGCAATCCCATTTCGGCGTTGCAGGCGATGGTCTGGCCCTCCATGGAGGAGAAGTATTCGATGACCTTCCAGGCCCAGGCAGGCTGCGTGGAAACCGTAGGAATGGCCCAGCAGTTGCAGAAGATGTGGGACTGCTTTTCGTTCGAAGCGCCGGTGGGAAGCGGCATCACGATGAAATCGTCCGTCATGTCGCTGATGCCATTAGCCTTGGACAGGCCGCCAAACAGCATGGCCGCATGGTTGGTGGCAAACGCGCTGGTAACGCCGCCAAACTCATTGGTCTGGGCAACGGACATGCAGGCGCCGTCCTCAATCAGCTGATACAGCGTGGTAAAGCCCTTGAGCTGGTTGGGCTGATCCAGCAGGGAGGTGTGCGTGGTGCGATCCATGTAGTCCGCGCCGAACAGGTACATCCAGGGATACATGGTATCGGAATAACCGTCGATCGCATATCCCCAGACGCCGTCCTCGGGCTTGGCAAACTGACGGCACAGCGCCAGGAAGTCGTCCATCGTCCAGTCCTCGGCGGGCAGCGCGATGTTATACTTCTCAAACAGCGCGGTGTTCAGGATGGCGCAGTTGGCAGTCACGTCACGGGCGGTGGCATACAGGTGACCGTCAAAATACAGCCCCTCGCGAACAGAGGGATACAGGCTGTCGAGGTATTCCTGGGACGCGAATGCGTCCAGCTGCATGAGGGTGTTATTCGCGGCGAACTGCGGGATCTTGTCGAAGGCGATCATCATCACGTCGATGGCCTCGCTGCTGCCTCCCGCCAGCCTGATGCCGGCCAGCTTGGTGAGCATGGTCTTGTAGTACTCGCTGATCTTGACAAAGTTGAGCTTAACATTGTAGTCAGCATACTTCTTTTCAAAACCTTCCTTCAAATTCACCATGCCAACCTTGGTCGGATCCCACCAGGAGTAGACGTTGATGGTCACATCCTTGGAGAGTTCTTCTTCCTGCGCAAGCGCCGCGGGCGTGACGGACATGAGCAGCACCATCATCACGCACAGGAAAACAGAGAGCAGCTTCTTCATGGGGTAGTACCTCCTAAAAAAATGATTATACTGACGTCCTTTGCCTGGACGTTAATATCAGGTGCCGCCAAAGCCTGCGCTGACCTGGGAGTTGACAAAGTATTTTTGGCAGGCCAGGTAGATAATCAGGATGGGCAGAATGGAAATGACTGAGCCGGCCAGCAGCACGGCCTGGTTGGTTTCGGATTCAGAGAGGATCTTGAGCGCCAGCGTCCATGTCCACAGGCGATCCGTCTGCAAAACAAGCTGCGGCCAGAGGAAGGAGTTCCACGTGCTGCGGAAGGAGAGGATGATGACGGTTGCGATGGCGGGCTTGCTGTTTGGCATGATAATCCGGAAGAACACGCCCGGCCACGAGCATCCGTCCACAATGGCTGCGTTTTCAAGGTCGCGCGGAATGGAAAGGAAGAACTGGCGGAAAAGGAAGATGCTGGTTGCGCTGCCGGACAATGCGCTGCGCAGGATCAGCGCCCAGTGGGAATTGAGCAGCTTCAGCTTGACCATGATGGCAAAGTTTGGAATCAGCGTGACATAGCCGGGAATCATCATGGTGGAGATCAGCAGCAGGAAGATGACATTGCGCCCCCTGAAGCGCAGGCGCGCCAGCGCGTAGGCGGCCATGGAGGAGGTAAGCATGCTCAGCACCGGAATGACAATCGCCAGATACAGGCCGTTAAAAACCATGAGCGGGACATCGTAGATGGTGAGCAGCTTTTGATAGTTGCCCGTCGTAAAGGGGCGCGGAATCAGGTTGATGGGAGATTCGCTGAATATCTGCTGGTTCGTTTTGAAGGAAGAGAAGATCGTCCAAATCAGCGGATAAATGATAACCAGGCACAAAAGCACCATGAGCGCATTGTAAATAACAAGACCGGTGATTCGGCGCTGACGCATGCTCAGACGGGGAGCTTCGGCGTTTGTCATGATCGTTTCTTCCTTTCTTTACATGGACTCGTCTTTTTTCAGCATAAAGCGAAGAATTGTGAAGACAAGGATAATCAGGAACAGAATCCACGCAAGCGCGGAAGCATAGCCCATTCGATAGTTGGTAAAGGCCAATGTGTATACGTAGTACATCAGCGAGCTGGTGTTCAGGCCGCCGCTTGTCATAATCATGACCGCCTCGAAAATGTTGAACGCCTCCAGCACCAGCAGAATGACGATGGCGAATGTGGTTGGGGAAAGCATGGGAATTGTGATATAAAGCAGCTGCTGGCGCTTGTTTGCGCCGTCGATGCAGGCGGCCTCATACAGCGTCGGCGAAATTGTTTGCAGTCCCGTCAGGAACATGACCATGTAATAGCCGCTCATCTGCCAGATGCGCATGATGCAGATGGACAGCTTGGCCCAGCGCTTATCCAGCAGCCATTTGGGCGGATTCGCAACGCCAACCATTCGCAGCAGCCCGTTGATGATGCCGGACTGACTGTTGAGCAGCCACTTCCATACAAGCGCCACGGCCACAGTGGAAATAATGCAGGGAAGGAACAGGGAGGCGCGGTAGATGGCGGTCAGCCCCTTCACCTGCTTGTTGAGCAGTATGGCAAACAGCAGGGATATGACCAGCACAAACGGAACCAATACAAGAACATAATAAAACGTGTTCCAAAGGTAATCCCAGAAAAAAATATCGCGCGTAAACAGATTTTTATAATTCTGCAATCCGACAAAATGAGGATCGGACAGAATATTCCAGTCGGTGAATGAAATGTAGAGCGAATAAACCATGGAGAAGGCTGTAAAAACCAGAAAACCGATCATTACGGGCGTGACAAACAGCCAGCCAGTCACAGCTTCCTTTCTTTGCAACGAGAAACCGCGATGCCGCTTGCCTGCTACCTGCCGCATGATACACCCTCCCTGATCGTCTCCGAATTGGTAATCAAGTGATGTTTGTGATGTCATATTGTTATGACATCATGATAATATCATGGCTCCCTGTATTTGTCAATAGCAAAATAGCATCTCTTTTTGTTTACCCTCTTGACAGGATGCGGGCCGGTGACTATAATCATATTGAACAATGTTCATATTGAGGTGATTGAGTGAATACGATTGTGACATCCAAGGAGGTGATCCTGCAAACCAGTCGGGAATTGATTCGGCAGCAGGGTTGGTCAGCGGTCAGTATTCGTTCTGTGGCAGTAGCGTGCGGCGTGTCAGTTGGCTCGATTTACAACTATTTTGATTCCAAGGCTGATTTGGTCGGCGCGACTGTGGAAAGCGTCTGGAGTGAGATCTTTCACCGCCCGAGCGACATGTCCGAGTTTCAAAGTGTTGAGGGCTGTATCACATGGATGTACGGACGGATGGCTTACGGCAGTGAGCAGTACCCCGGGTTCTTCACCCTCCATTCTCTGGGCTTTATGCAAAAAGAGAAAGAGGACGGCAAGGAGCGCATGCAGCATGCTTGGCAGCACATCCTGGACGCACTGTGCTTCGTCATGACGCAGGATCAAAAGATTCGCCCGGATGCTTTTACGGAGGATTTTACCAAAGAAAAGCTGGCAAGTGTTCTGTTCTCGCTGATGCTGTCCGCTTTGTTGCGGCAGGACTACGACCCCTCGACCGTTCTTGAAATGGTCCGAAGACTCCTCTATTAAATTCCTACTGAGCGGTAGGAATTTTTTCACCAGCAAATTGAACGATGTTCATAAAGAAAAGCACATCCTGAAAACACAGCGGGATAAAGAAAAAATGTGCTGACAACCTTGTGCGGAGCGCCATGCTCTGCACGGGTTCAAATACGCAGACTCCTATGGAGAAAGCGTCGCCTGACTGCCGATCCGGCAACCGGCTGTCCCTGTAGCTGAAACATCAAACGACAAAACAAGAAAAGGAGAACAACAACTATGCAGGCTCTTATTGAAACGCTTTTTGACGCTGTCTATCTGGTATCTGTTATCACCATCGGCATTCTGATGATTCGCGGAAGCAAGGGAAACAAGCAGTTCTGTCTGTTCGGTCTGATGGCGGTTGTGCTGGGCGCGGGCGACTCTTTCCACCTGATTCCCCGTGCGCTGGCACTCTGCACGACGGGGCTTGAGAACTACACCGTGCCGCTGGGACTGGGCAAGTGGATTACTTCTGTGACGATGACCATCTTCTACGTGCTGCTCTACTATGTGTGGCGTCAGCGTTACCAGATTAAGGGCAAGGGCATCCTGACTGCCGCGGTTTATGCGCTGGCTGCCGCGCGTGTCGTGCTGTGCATGATGCCGCAGAACCAGTGGCTGAGTGCGAACGCGCCGCTCTCCTGGGGCATCTACCGCAACATTCCGTTTGCGCTGATGGGTCTGCTGATTATCGTGCTGTTTTACCGCAGCGCGAAGGAAAATAACGATGCGTCCTTCCGCTGGATGTGGCTGACTATCGTGCTGAGCTTCGGCTTCTATATCCCGGTCGTGCTGTGGGTGGACGCCATCCCGATGATCGGCATGCTGATGATCCCGAAGACCTGCGCCTACATTTGGACGGTTTTGATCGGCTTCTTCGCGATGAAGAAGGAATGCAAGTACACCGTGCACAGCTGATGGAACAATGGAAGGAGCGACTGGCGCAGTTTCTTGCTATTGATGATGTCCTGCCTCCGCAGCCCAAGCGCAGAGGGCGGCAAAAGAAACGGGAAATTATCGGCTGCTATGGCGCAAACAGAGATACCCGCAGCGGAATGATTGACATTGCCATGCTGCAGTCCATGGGCAACTCGGACGAGATCCAACCATGGATTCATGATTATGGCATGGTGATCGTTGATGAATGCCATCATGTCCCCGCTGTCAGCTTCGAACAGGTGTTAAAAGCAGTTTCGGCAAAATATGTCTACGGTCTCACTGCTACGCCGAAGCGACAGGACGGGCATCATCCGATTCTGTATATGTATCTCGGCAGTATTCGCTATCAGGTAGACGCAAGGCTTCAAGCGGAAAAGCGACCGTTTGCACATCTGATGATCCCGCGATTTACCGGAATGCGTTTTCATTTGGACGAAAACAGCAAATCACCTGCCATCGTCCAATACTACGACCAGATCATGCTGGACGACCTGCGCAATCACCAGATTGTTGAGGACGTGCTGCACTGCGCAGAGGAAGGACGAAGCTGTCTGCTGCTCAGCGAACGAACGCAGCACGTGAAGCTGCTGGCCGAGCTTCTTCAGAAGGCGGGTCAATCCGTTCACGTGCTGCTGGGCAGGCAGACCAATGCTCAAATGAGAAATCAGTTATTGGCATTGAAGGATGCCGTCGCGCCAGTCATCGTCTGCGCAACGGGAAAATTCATTGGAGAGGGCTTTGATGACTCAAGATTAGACACGCTCTTTTTGACCATGCCGATCTCTTGGCGGGGCACGCTGGCGCAGTATGTTGGCCGATTGCATCGCCTGCACGAAGGTAAGCGCGAGGTTCGCGTCTATGATTACATAGACGTAAACGCAGCCATGCTGGAGAAAATGTATCATAAACGCCTCAAGGGCTATGCAAGCCTCGGCTATAGTGTTTTGACCGAGCAGGATGCTGCTCCCGGCAGTGACGTGATTTATGATCAAGTTACCTTCCAGAACAGATTTCTGCAGGATATCGCGCAGGCAAGACAGTCCGTATTGATCTTCAGCCCGCTTGCCACGCCAAGACGAGTTCAGTGGCTTGCAGCTGCGCTTGAACAATGTGCGCAAAAGCGGATTTCTGTGACTGTTGTGATGCGTTCGGCGGAATCATTGCCGGAGCGCTCTCGCAAGTCAGCGCAGATCGCCGTCGAGCGCCTGAAAAGCCAGAACTGTTCGTTGATTTTTCAGTCAGACATTCATCAGAAATATGCAATCATCGATGACCGCATCGTCTGGTACGGCAGCATCAATCTGCTCAGCTTCGGCTCATCGCAGGAAAGCATGATGCGGCTGATCAGCGGCAGCATCGCCCATGAACTTATGAAAACGGAGGCATTCAATGAAAATCACTGAACTGAAAAGGCAATTAAACGCCATGGATAAAGCAGAGCTGATTTCCATACTGTGCAAGCTTTATAAAGCAAACAAGCAGTGTCAGGCAATCCTTGATGTGGAGGTGTGCGGTGCGTCCGCGGAAGCTCCACTCATCGAATCGTGCAGGAAGAAAATCCACGCCGCTTTCTTCGGGAGACAGTTGTCGCTAAAAAACGCACGCACCGTAATCAACGATTTCCGAAAAGCATCGCAAAATAAAGAGAGTATCGCAGATCTTATGCTCTATTATGTCGAATGCGGCGTTGAGTTTACAAACCTTTACGGGGATATCGACGAACGCTTCTATTCCAGCCTGGAATCCATGTTTGCCGATTTTGTCATGATCCTCAACAGCATGGAGAACGACTCGTACTATCGCAGGCAATCGAAGCGTATTCGAGCAGTCTTTGAAGATACACGCAATATCGGATGGGGATTTTCCGATGAAATAGCAAGAATTTATTTTGATATATGTTTTTTGACGTGATTCACGGCCGCAGATAAGAAAAAGAAGCGGAGAACCAATATTGAATCGGATGAAAACGGTATTCGACGGAAGAAGACTCGCTATGTGGCTAAAGTACAAATAGACGAGCAAGACAGATGAGAATAGACTACTCCACTGTCTGAGTAGTCTATTCCCTATTACGCAGTATTTGAACAAGTTTCCCACTTCGAACGATCACGGATGGCTGGCAAAATTATGAAGTGAGCGTGCTTCAGGCGCTGTTTTGCGATACTTTGGGACGGAACCTTGCATTGTGGACGATACCCTGCTATCGTCCAAAGTAGGGTGCATTCTATGATAACTCTCTGATTTCGACCCCGAAAAGCAGCCATGAGCAGACTAAAAAAGGGTGGAAAGTGGAAACTTCCATCTGACAAAATGACGCAAAACAGCCCATTTCTTGCGTCTATAGCTCATATTTGGTATTTATAGCCTGTATTCTGACGGTTTATCGGTCGATAAATGCAAAAAGAAATCCCCATGCTTTGTATCAAAACATGAGGACTTAGTTGGCTAATCTGGCAGACTATGATACAAGGGGCGATGCGCCTTTCAGGGTGCAACAGCGGGTGCATTTGCACCCGACGCTTACAGAGCAATTATGGCTCTGTGCAGATGCACCGATGCAGCAAACGGCCAAATGCTTGATGTTTTTTAGCGTTACCGAAAAGAAAGGGCGGCTGGTCAAGTCACCCGCAGCTATGCATACCTTTCATATCTTTTTACGCCTGTGATTTGCCGCCCATCTTCTCCTTCAGCCATACCACGGTATCCCGTATCGTACTGCTCAGCGGCCTGGGCGTATAGCCGAGGGCCGTCGCCGCGGCGCTGCGGCTGAATGCGCCGTTGGAATCCAGTACCGCGATGGAATAGGGCGTAAAGTAAAGCGGTTCCCGCCTGTGCAGACTGATCTTTTCAAAAATCGGCGCGACCAGCTTCGCAAAGCTGATCGGCAGATAGGACACGCTGCGCCGCAGGTTCACCGTCTTTTTCACCAGCTCCAGTATATCCCGGATGGTGGCGTAATGACCGGAGAGAATGTAGCCGTGCCCGGGCAGGCCGTGCTCTGCACAGACGATGACGCCCGAGGCGACGTCCCGCACGTCCACGAAATCATATCCTCCCTTAACCGCCAGCGGCAGCTTTCCCGCGAGGAAGGACAGCAGCATGTTCGTGATGCTGCCCTTTCCCAGATCGCCCGGCCCGATGATGCCCGAGGGGAACACGACGCTGGCATTCAGCCCTTCCTTTGCCGCCTGCAGCACCAGCGCCGTGGCCATGGCCTTGCTCTTTGCGTAATCGCCCCTGACAAGCTCCGGGGCAAAGGTCGTCGTCTCCGCAATTTCCGTGCCCTTCGGCTTTTCCGGAATCGCATGGACGGAGCTGACATGAACCAGCTTTCCAACGCCGCATTTGCGGCAGAATTTCAGAATATTTCTCGTGCCGTCCACATTAACCCGGTAGATTCGGTCGCCGGGATGGGTGGCCACGGAGATCATCCCCGCGCAGTGAATGACGCAGGTATGCTCATCCGCGCCCGCGAAGAAGCGTCCGAGCGCGGCTTCGTCGCACACGTCGCCCGTTATGACGCGAACATTCTGAGGAAGCTCCCGCGCCAGCAGATCACCCTCCATCACCAGTGCACGGATTTCTGCCTTCGTGTCCCGCAGCTGTGCCAGCACAGCACGTCCCAGAAACCCCGTCGCGCCCGTAATCAGATATTTTTCAAACATCCTATCGCCTCCAAAATGAAAGACAGATGTTGATTATCTTTCATATTTATAGTATAATAGAGACAGCCATAAAGGGCAACCGTCAATGCGCCGCCGCGTGAAAGAAAACCGACACACATGGCGCAACTGTCGCCAATAAGTGTGAATTTTTTGTGAAGAGATGATATAAATGAGCAGGACAGACGCGAGAATCCGCTACACGCAGGGCGTGCTCAAGCAGGCGCTTTTATCGTTTCTGCAGGAAAAGCCCATCAACAAGATCACCGTCAAGGAGGTCTGCGAACGGGCTGAGCTGAACCGGGCGACATTCTATGCCCACTACAGCGACTGCTTTGCACTGCTGGAGAGCATCGAGGAGGATCTGCTGGAAGCGTTTCAGCAGTCGCTGAAGCTAGTGGCTTCCTTTGACGTGACCGCACTGATTGAGGCTATCTATACGATGATCGAGCAGCAGCAGGAGGCCTGCCGCGTGCTCATCTTTCAGAATGTCTGCCCGAACGTGCTGCGCCGAATGATCAGCCTTGCCCGGGGCAAAAGCATCACCTACTGGAAACAGCACCTGCATCGCGTAACGGAGGCGGAGCTGGAAATGCTCTACACCCATCTGTCCAACGGGCTGATGCACGTGGTTGTGGAGGGCTATGAAAAATACAGCCGCGAGGAGGTCGTTCGCTTCGTCAACCGCATCGTTCAGTGCAGCCTGTCGCAGTTTCAATAACGAAAGGACAGGCCGTTTTCTCCCTCCTGGCAGCGTTTGATTTATGTGGGGGAAGCTCCCGACCGGCGCGCTCGCGTCGGCAAACAGACGGAAAGCGCAGCAAAAAAGCCTGCGAAGACCATCGCAGGCTCAGAAGTATACGGGCGGGAACGTCCGGAAAATTTACGGCGCACTATACGCAGTCGCTCTCGTCGAACGGATCGCCGCATTCCGGGCAGAATTTCGGCGGATGCGCCGGATCGGCGGGCTGCCAGCCGCACTTGTCGCAGCGGTAAACCGGCGCGCCTGCCGGGCGCTTCGCGCCGCATTCGGGGCAGAACTTGCCGGTGGCCGTCGCGCCGCAGGCGCACTTCCATGCGTTCGCGCCCGGCTGAACCGGCGCGCTCTGCTGCGGAGCTTGCGCCTGCTGCTGCGCGCCCATCTGG
>SFIM01000019.1 GCA_004556155.1 Clostridiales bacterium | reverse complement strand
GACCTGCTCTCATTATAGCAAAGGAGGCGCTTCTTGTATCTTAAGCTTTTCCCTCTCACCAGCTCCGCTGGTGGTTTTCTTCTTCGCTGAAGCGACAACGAAAAGCCGCCCCATCAGGGACGGCAAAAGGCTTTATTCCTGCTCCGCATTGGCCAGGTCGGCAAACTGCTGAAGGCTCAGCGCTTCGCCGCGGATGTTTTCAGGAAGGCCGGCGCGGGCAATCCAGGCAAGGGCTTCCTCGCGCGTCAGGCGGAAGGCGGAGGTCAGGTTGTTGCACAGCGTCTTGCGGCGCAGGGCAAAGGCGGCATTGACGATGCGGAAGAAGCGCACCTCGTCCCCCACCTGCACGGCGGGCTGATCGCGCCAGGGCATGCACACAAAGGCGGAATCCACCTTGGGCGGCGGCGTAAAGCAGGCCGCCTCCACAATGCGCGCCACGCGCGGCTGCGTGTAATACTGCGCACGGATGGCCAGCGGGCCGTACTCCGGCGTGGAGGGCGCGGCCAGCAGGCGCTGGGCGGCCTCCTTCTGGATCATCACATTAATCGAGCGCAGCGGCAGGCGGCCCGAGAGCAGCAGGTTCAGCAGCTCCGTCGTCAGGTAATACGGAATGTTGGCCACCACATGAAAGGCGTCGTACTCCGCCATGATCTCCGGCAGATTGACGCGCAGGATATCCCCCTGCACCAGCGAAAAATTATCGTACTTTTCCATCGCCACGCGCAGGATGGGCAAAAGATCGCGGTCGATCTCCACCGAGGTCACATGCCTGCACCGCGCGGCCAGGATGCGCGTCATGTCCCCCGCGCCAGGGCCGACCTCCAGGATCGCATCCTGCGCACCCACGCCGGTTTCATCCACCAGCGATTCCAGCAGCGCCGCGTCTGTCAGAAAATTCTGCCCCAGGCTGTGCTTATGCTGAAACTCGCCAGGCTTGCCGCGATTGGATGCACGCTTGCCATATTGCTGCTTCACGTCCTGCCCTCCAGCGCGCGGCAGGCGCGCACCACCGCCGCAGGATCCTCCGCCCGCAGCAGCGCCGTGCCCATCACCAGCGCGTCCGCGCCCGCAGCGACGGCCTGCGCGGCAGTATCGGCGTTGATGCCGCCGTCCACCATGATCTGCCCGCGATAGCCCAACTCACGCAAGGCGGCAATCTTGGGCATCATATCGGCCATGAATTTCTGACCGCCAAAGCCCGGCTCCACGGTCATCACCAGCACCAGGTCGCACAGCGGCAGCAGCTCCTTGATCGTATCCACGCCTGTGCCAGGCTTGATGGACACACCGGCCTTTATGCCCGCCGCACGGATCTTTGCCAGCATGGCGCGCACATCGCCAGGCACTTCGGCGTGCACGGTTACGGCTCCCGCGCCTGCGGAAATAAAGGTGTCGAGATACTTTTCAGGATTGTCCATCATCAAATGCACATCCTGATGCACGGCTGGAAAGGCCTTTTTCAGCGCGCTGACCATGGCCGGACCGAAGGACAGATTGGGCACAAAATGCGCGTCCATGATATCCACATGCAGGCTGTCCACGCCGTTATCCAGCATGCGCTGCACCTCGGCCCCCACGCTCAGCAAATCGCTGGCCAGGATGGATGACAAAATCTCAATCATAGCGTTCCCTCCACAGTTGACGGGTTTTCTCAAGCAGTTCATGGTATCGCTCCAGGCGCGCGGGGCTGATCTTGCCCTCCCTGGCGGCCTGGATCACAGCGCAGCCTGGCTCACTGCCATGATAGCAGGGCTGAAAGCGGCAGCAGCCCTGATAGGGCTGAAACTCGGGATAGTAATCCATCAGCTCCACCGGATCCATCACCTGATCAAATTCCAGCAGGCTAAAGCCCGGCGTATCCATCACCCGCAGGCCGCCCGCTTCGATCAATTGCGCATGGCGGGTGGTATGCTTGCCGCGTTCGATGCGGCTGATCTCGCCCGTTTGCAGGTGCAGATCCAGCAGGGCGTTCAGCAGCGTGCTTTTGCCCACGCCCGACTGCCCGGCAAAGCAGGCAATTTTGCCCTGCATCTGCGCGCGCAGCTGCTCCACACCCGCCCCTGTGCCCGCGCTGACGCACAGCACCGGCAGCTCGGCCCCAGCGTAATCGCGCCGCGCCTGCTGGGCGGCATCCTCACCCAGGTCGCACTTGTTCATCACCAGCACGGCCCGCATGCCCTGCATGCGCGCGCCCAGCAGCAGCTTGTCAATCAGCAGCCAATCGGGCGCGGGCGCAACGGCGGCCACGATCACCAGCAGCGTAATATTGGCCACCGGCGGGCGCAGGCACTGGCTGCTGCGGGGCAGGATTTCCTCCAGCCAGCCATGCTCATCGCCCTCGCCGGGGGTAAAATCCACCCGGTCGCCCACCAGCGGGGTCATATGCTGACGGCGAAATTTCTTTTTGGCCCGCAGCACATGATCGATCCCCGCCGCGTCACGCACGGTATACAGGCCGCCGCGGCCCTCGATAATTTGTCCCTGCATCATTTAGTTTTCCTGTTTTCCTTCGGTTGGTATGGACGCGTCCGTGCTTTGGGGCGCATTTGTGGCTGCCTGCACATATACGGCCAGGGTGACGGCCGCGTCGTACATCACACGTTCGCCCTCCTTGGGCAGCTGATCGGCCACGCGACCAATACGCGCGGGATCAGACGTGGGCGTCTCTACAATTTGAATGTTGTTCATGCCCGTGCTGCGCGCTGTCTGGATAGCCTGTGCGCTGGTCATATCGGTCAGCCGGGGCATGGACACGCTGCCGCTGACGACCACCTGAATGATCTCACCGTAGGCCAGCATTTCGCCCGCGACGGGCGTTTGCTCCAGCACCGTGTTAAAGGGCTGATCAGACTCGGCATAGCTACTGGCCAGCACCTTGAAGCCATATTTTTCACCCTCTGCCTGCGCCTGGGAAAGGAGCTTGCCTAACAGCGCGGGCACACCCTGCTTTTCGGGGCCCGTGCTGACGGTAATCAGTATAACGTCGCCGCGCTTCATGCGGTACTGATACTCGCGGGACTGCATAATCACCAGCCCGGCGGGGGTTTTATTGTCACTCTGGCGCGTTACCTCCACGCGCAGCCCGCGATCCTCGCCCATTCGGCGGGCGTTCTCTTCGGTTTCGCCAATCAGATAAGGCGCTTCAACGGTATTGACGATATTGCGCACGATCTCCACCGTGCCAATGGACAATACGGCCAGCGCAGCCAGGGTCAAGCCCAGAATCAGCAGCGTTTCACGCATGCGTTGTCTCTTGCGCTGGCGGGCAACCACCGCGTTGCGCCCGGTATCCACGCTGCGGGTGCGTTGGGATGCCGTATTCTGCGATACCGTGCCGGCGGCCACGTCGGGATGATCCAGCGCCGCGCGGACGGCGCGCGCCATATCCGCCGCGTCCCGATAGCGATTGCGCGGCTCCTTGCTCATGGCAGTCAGCACCACCTGCTCCATGGCGGGCGATATGCCGTCCGCCAGCAGGGAAGGCGGCTTGGGCTGGGCGGAAATATGCTGCATAGCCACGCTGACAGGCGTATCGCCGTCAAAGGGCACCTGACCGGTCAGCATTTCATACAGCACCACGCCCACGCTGTAAATATCGCTGGCAAAGGTCACGTCCTCGCCGCGCGCCTGTTCGGGCGAAAAGTAGTGCACCGAGCCCATCACGTTATCGCCCTTGGACAGGGTGCTGCTGCCCGCCACGCGGGCAATGCCAAAGTCCGCCACCTTGATCAA
The DNA here is from genome assembly GCA_004556155.1 of Clostridiales bacterium. Taxonomy (GTDB): domain Bacteria; phylum Bacillota; class Clostridia; order Christensenellales; family Aristaeellaceae; genus SFMI01. The sequence goes on along the minus strand of SFIM01000019.1, from coordinate 39,491 downwards.
GCCTTCGGAATTGACCAGGATGTTTTGGGGCTTGATGTCGCGGTGGATGATACCATTATTGTGCGCATGCTGCAGAGCCGAAAGGATGCGGATGGTAATCTGCGCCGCCACGCGCTCAGGCAGGCGGCCCTTTTCAGCAATAACCTCCTTGAGCGTGCGCCCGCGCATGTATTCCATCACCAGATAGCGATAGCCTTCTTCCTGGCCCACATCCAGCAGGTTTACGATATTGTGATGGCTCATCTTGCTGGCGGCCAGGGCCTCGCGCTCAAAGCGCTCCAGAAATTCCTTATCGTTATTGAACTCCGGCCGCAGAATCTTGACCGCCACATCGTGCCCCGTGCGCAGATCGGTAGCGCGAAAAACCAACGCCATGCCGCCCTTACCGATAAACTCCTCCAGCCGGTACCGCTGGGCGAATACGCGGCCGATCATGCCTTCACCTCCAGCAGCAGCACGCTTACGTTATCGGTGCCGCCATGCTGAAGGGCCAGATGTACCAGCTCCTCCGCAGCCGCCGCGGGCGGGCAATCGGCCAATACGGCGGCAATTTCCTCATCACGGGCCATATCGGTCAGGCCGTCGGAGCACAAAAGCCAAATGTCCCCCGGCGTTTTGAGAATGCGCGTTACCACGGGACTAAGCCGCTCCTCGGTGCCCACTGCCTGGGTAATCACATTGCGATAGGGATGGCTGCGCGCCTGCTCCTCGGTAATCGCGCCCGCGCGCAGCATTTCGCCCACCATTGACTGATCCTCGGTGATCTGATGCAGCTTTCCATCGCGGTACAGATAGGCGCGGCTATCGCCGATCTGCCCCACGAACACATACTCCTGATCCTCCCACAGGGCCGTCATGGTGGTGCCCATACCGGAAAGCGTCTCATCCTCCTTCTGCCGGGCAAAAACGGCGCTGTTGGCCGCCAGATACCCGCGCGTCAGCGCATCGGCGGAGGGCTGCATATCCCGCAGCGTCTCGCACAGCGTGCGCGCTGCCAGGGCGCTGGCAACCTCGCCTGCCTGATGGCCGCCCATGCCGTCCGCCAGCACATACAGCGGCTCCGCCACGCAGATGGTATCCTCATTTTGCTCACGCACAAGCCCACGATGGGTTTTCATATACGCTTTCATGGCTGTAATCCTCCACAAAAGAATGCTTATTCCTGCTGCTCCGCCTGATCGGCCAGATAATGGCGGCGCAGCTGTCCGCACGCGCCGTCGATGTCGTCGCCCATTTCGCGGCGGCGGGTAACGGAGATATGCCGGCGTTCCAGCTCCTGCATAAAGCGCTCGATGGCCGCCTCGTCCGCGCCGCGCAACGCCTTTTCCTCCACAGAATTCAGGGGAATGACGTTTACATGGCACTGCATGCCGCGCAGACGCTGCGCCAGCTCCGCCGCGTGCTCGGGACGGGAATTCAGCTGATCCACCAGCGCGTACTCAAAGATCACCCGCCGGCCGGTCTGCTCAATATAATAGCGGCAGGCGTCCAGCACATCCTCCATGGCAAAGGCGTTGGCCACGGGCATCAGCTGACGGCGGATGATATCGTTGGGCGCGTGCAGGGACAGCGACAGCGTCACCGGCAGCCCCTCGCGGGCAAAGCGCTTCATCTGCGGCACCAGGCCGCAGGTGCTCAGCGATATATGGCGCAATCCGATATTCAGCCCGTCCGGATGGCTGACCAGACGCAGGAAACGCGTCACGTTATCGTAGTTATCCAGCGGCTCGCCGCTGCCCATCAGCACGATGTTGGAAATGTGATCATCTGCAATCAAACGGTTGGCGCAGTGCACCTGCCCCAGCATTTCGGCGGCGCTGAGGCTGCGCACGCAACCATTGAGCGTGCTGGCACAGAAGGCACAGCCCATGCGGCAGCCCACCTGCGTGGACAGGCACAGCGTGTAGCCGTGATGATAGTGCATCAGCACACCCTCCACGCAGTTGCCATCGCGCAAAGCATAAAGGAGCTTGCGCGTGCCATCCAGCTTGGATACGCGCTGCTCCAGCAGCGATACCGGCTGATCGGCATAATTCTGCGCCAGCGTTTCACGCAGGGGCTTGGAGATATTTGTCATCTCTTCAAACCGCGCGCCGCGATGCAGCCAGGAAAACAGCTGCTTTACGCGGTAGGCAGGCAGCTTCATATCGGCCAGTGCATCGCCCAGCTCCTGGGGAAACAGCCCAAGCAATTCCAGCTTATCCATAAATCAGCTCCCTTACGCGCGGCGCTTCATGCGCGCCACGAAGAAGCCCTCCACACCGTCCCGGCAGGGAAGCAGCTGCAGGCCGTTTTCGCCGTAATGCGCGCGCAGCGCGGACGGCACAGTATCGGGCAGCGCATCGATCTCAAATTCAGGATGATCCTTGAGGAAACGCGCGATCTGCCGCTCGTTTTCATCCTTGAGCATGCTGCAGGTGGAATACACCAGCGTGCCACCCACGCGCACATACTGGCAGCAAGCATCCAGCAGCTTTCTCTGGGTATCGCACAGCTCAGCCACAGATTCGGGCGTATGGCGATACTTCACATCGGGCTTATCATCCATCACGCCCAGGCCGCTGCACGGCGCGTCCAACAGCACCGCATCCATGCTGCCAAGGAATTCGTCGCGCACCTGCATGGCGTCACGCGCAGCCACGCGCACATTATCCAGATGCAGCCTGCGCATGGTGGCGCGGATCAACTCCACCCGGTGAGCATGCAGATCCCACGCATATACGCGGCCCGTGCCCTCCAGACGCTCGGCAATATAGGCCGTCTTGCCGCCGGGAGCGGCGCAGCAATCCAGCACGCTCATGCCGTGCTTGGCGCCCACGGCCTCGGCCGCCAGCATGCTGCCCTCGCCCTGGATGGAATACAGGCCCTTGATAAAATCGCTGTCACGAGCAATCTGCATCGCGCCGTATACGCGCACCGCGCCAGGCATTACGCCCTTTTCGGTTTCCCACACCTTGCGGGAGAGCATTTTTTCAAAGTCTCCCTCGCGCTGCCCATAGGTGGGACGGATGGTAATAAAGTGCTTTTCGGTGCGGTAGGAGGCGATCCTCTGCGCCTCGTCCGCGCCGTAATCATCAATCAGGCGCTGCGCCAGCCATTCTGGCAGGGAGTACATCACCGACAGGTAATGCGCGCCCTCGGAGGAATCGGGCCACTTGAGGGTTTCCTTATTGTCCACCAGACGGCGCAGCACGGCGTTGACCATGCCCGCAAAGGGATCCAGATGCAATTCGCGCGTGAGCTTGACGGCCTCATTGACCGCCGCGCTGTCAGGCACGCGATCATGCAGCAGAATCTGGCAGGCAGCCGTGCGCAGGATGTTGCGCACCTTCATATCCAGTGCGTCCGCATCGCGCAGGAACTGCCCCAGCGCGTAATCCAGATAGTACAGATTCTCCAGCGTCCTGTACACAATGCTGGCGCACAGGCGGCGATCCAGTTGGTTCAGGTTAACGCTGCCCAGGCGCTCATCCAGCGATAGCGCGGCGTAAGCGTCGTTGCCCAGCACATCGCACAGCACGTTGAGCGCCACCAGGCGGGCGTTGGCGTTGCTGCGGGCAGGGCGAGCATCGGGGCGGTTGGCGGGGCGCAGCTCAGGCCGTGCCTGCGCGGGGCGGGGCGCGGCGTTCATGGGACGCGGCGCAGCGAGCCGGCCTGTGCCGGGTCGACCCGTTGCCAGACGGCCGGAGGCCGGATGAGAAGTTTTGTTATAACCGCCGTTTGGCTTATTCTGCATGCGTTTCTTCGGGCGCAATCTGCGTGCCCGCCTCCAATTGATGTCCGCGCAGGTAATCGCAATCGTTCATGGGCTTGCCGCCGGGGGCCTGCATGCGCGCAAGGCGCAGCGCGCCGTCCGCCGTGCGCACCCAAAGCCCCTGCTTCGCATCTGCGCGCAGGATGGTGCCCGGCGCCTCCTCGCCCTGATAATCCTCCGCCTGGGCGGAAAGCACCTTATAGGGGCCCGCGTAAGCACCCGGCCAGGGGGTCATGCCGCGCACAAAATTGACCAGCTCGCGCGCGGTTTTGGAAAAGTCCATGCGACCCATCTCTTTTTTAAGCAGCGGATAATAGCTGGCCTGGCTTTCATCCTGCTTTTCGCGCGGGCAATCGCCGCGCTCGATAGCACGCAGCGTTTCAATCAGCAGCTCCGCGCCCACCTTGGCCAGGCGATCCACCAGCTCTCCCGCCGTTTCCTGGGGCAGGATGGCCACCTCGCGTTTGAGCAGGATATCGCCGGTATCCATGCCCTTATCGGTCATCATGGTGGTTACACCCGTGACCGTTTCGCCCTGGATCAGCGCCCAGTTGACCGGCGCGCTGCCGCGATACTTGGGCAAAAGGGAAGCATGCACATTGACCGTGCCAATGCGCGGAATATCCAGCACCTCCTGGGACAGGATGTGGCCGAACGCCGCCGTGACGCACAGATCGGGCTTGAGCGCGCGCAGCGGCTCCACGCCGTCCACGCGGGTCTTTACCGGCTGCACCACGGGGATGCCGTGCGCCAGCGCGCACTGCTTGACGGGGCAGAAGGCAATCCTCTTGCCGCGCCCGGAGGGCTTGTCCGGCTGGCAGAACACGCCCACCACGTCGTAACCGGCGCTGATGAGCGCCTCCAGCGACGGCACGCCATAATCGGGCGTGCCCATGAACACAACACGAAGCGCCATTATTCCTGCTCCTCCTCGTCTTCCTCCTCGACGATCTCATGATCCTCGATATCCACATACATCTTGCCATCCAGGTGATCAATCTCATGGCACAGCGCGCGGGCCAGCAGATCCTCGCCTGTCAGCTCAAACACCTTGCCGTGGCGATCCTGCGCGCGCACAGTCACCTTCTGCGGGCGGTATACAAAGCCCTGACGACCCGGCACGCTCAGGCAGCCCTCAGGGCCGCCCTGCTCGCCCTCGGCAGCAATGATTTCAGGGTTCACCAGCTCGATCAGCCCATGATCGTCCTGCACGTCGATCACCACTACCCGGCGCAGGATGCCAATCTGCGGCCCGGCCAGACCCACGCCCTCGGCCTTATACATGGTATCGGCCATATCGCGCAGCAGCAGCCACAGGCGCAGGTTGAATTTTTCCACCGGGTGGGAGGTTTTGCGCAGGGTATCGTTGCCAATTTTGAGGATTTCTTTTACTGCCATGTTCATTCTCCTTTACGCCATGGAGGCGGGGTTGATTTCCAGCAATACGTCGCAGGGCCAGCCCTGCTGAGTCAGTTCCTGCATATATTCCAGCGCCGCGCGGCTGTCCGGGTGCTCCAGAAGCTTAATCAGCACCTGCGCCCGGTGCCTGCCGCGCAGGTATTTGAGCGGTGCGTCGTCCTGCCGCATAAACAGGATGCGCCTGCGCAGCACGGGATTTTTCTGCAAAAAGTCGTTCAGCTTATCCAGCAGCTCACAGCTGACAGCCTGGGCGATCTCAGCGTTTTCCGCTGTGCACAGCAGCCGGGCCATCATGGTGAAGGGCGGATACAGATCGCGCTTGCGGCGGTCAAACTCCATGCGATAGAACGCGCGGTAATCCTGCGCCGCAGCGGCGCGGATGGCGTAATGCTCGGGCATATAAGTTTGGATGACCACCTGACCGGGAAGATCGGCGCGCCCCGCGCGGCCCGCCACCTGGGTAAGCAATTGAAAGGTGCGCTCCGGCGCGCGGTAATCGGGCATGTTCAGCGACGTATCGGCCAGCACCGCGCCCACCAGCGTCACCTCGGGAAAATCCAGCCCCTTGGCGATCATCTGCGTGCCGATGAGCACCTGCGCCTCGCGGGCGCGAAAGCGGCTGAGCAGCTGCGCGTGCGCATCCTTGGTAGCAGTGGTATCCACATCCATGCGGATCACCCCCACGCTCGGATAGCGCTTTTTCACCTCCATCTCCACCCGCTGGGTGCCAATGCCACAGGCACGGATATACAGGCTTCCGCAGGAGGGGCACTTGTCCGGCATGGGAATGGATGCTCCGCACCAGTGGCAGTGCAGGCGATGGTCGGTCTCGTGATAGGTCATGGTCACATCGCACTGCGAGCAGCGGATGGCCTCGCCGCAGGCACGGCAATTGACAAACTGCGCATAGCCGCGGCGGTTGATAAACAGCATCATCTGCCTGCCCGCGCGGATGCAGTCGTCCATGCGCTGCATCAGCGCCTGGGAAAAAATGCCCTTGTTGCCCAGCCGCAGCTCCTTGCGCATATCGGCCAGCGTCACCTCAGGCAGCGGACGATTGTGCACGCGATGGGGCATTTCCAGCAGCGTATAATCACCGCGCTCCATGCGTGCAAAAGTCAGGATGGATGGGGTTGCGCTGGCCAGCACCAGCGCCGCGCCCTCGCGCTTGCAGCGGGAAATGGCAATCTCTCGCGCGTCATACTGGGGAAAATGCTCGCTCTGGTAGCTTTGCTCATGCTCCTCATCTACCACGATCAGCCCCAGCCGCTCCACCGGCGCAAACACCGCCGAGCGCGCGCCAATCACCACCCGCGCGCGTCCCAGGCGGATACGCCGCCACTCGTCAAAGCGCTCACCCGCGGACAGGCGCGAATGCAGCACCGCGGCCACATCGCCAAAGCGCGCGCGGAACCACGTGACCATCTGCGGGGTCAGCACGATCTCCGGCACCAGCACAATGGCGCCGCGCCCACGCTGCAGGCAGCGGCGCACGGCGCGGATGAACACCTCGGACTTGCCACTTCCGGTGACGCCATGCAGCAAAAAGGCGCCCTTTCCGCAATCAACGGCGGGCAGCAGCTCGGATAGAACCTCCTGCTGCTCGTCTGTCAGCGCGGGATCGGGCGTCGGCGTCAGCGTGTCCGGATAGGGAGAACGCAATATTTCGTGTTCAATGAGCTCCGCGTATCCGCGCTGGCACAGATCGTTCAGACCCGTCCGCGCATCCTTGACCAGCTGCTTCAGCTCCGCCACGGCGTGCGGCTGCCCGTCGGACAGCATCTCCAGCAGCAGGCGGCGTTTTCTGGCGTTTTTGCAGCCCGTAAGGGCGGCCTGCAGGTCATCCCCTGCAATCAGCAGCCGCGCCGCCGTTTCGGTTTTGATCTTTACGCGCCCGCCGCGCATCTGGGCAGGCAGCATCAGCCGCAGCGCCTCAGCCAGCGGGCAATGGGTATCGCGCGCAATTTCCTGCGCCAGATCAATCAGCGGCGGCAAGAGGGCGGGATAATCCTCCAGCGGCTGGCGGATGGCCTTGATGCGGCTTTCATCCAGCTGCGCCGTATCCGAAAGTCCCAACACATAGCCCTCAGCGCTGCGCGGGCCGAAGGGCACGCTGACGCGCATGCCGCGCACGATGTTCATGCCCTCGGGCACGCGGTAGGTGAACACCCTGTCCACGCTTTCGCTGGCGATATCTACGATGACCTGTGCGTACATGTCTTATCCCCGAAGCGCCAGCGCGCGGGTGAGAATCTCGTCCGCGAGCGCTTTCTTGGTCATGATGGGCAGGCTTTCGGCCTGCTGATGGGTAATGATGGTGGCGATGTTGGTATCCACGTCAAAGCCCGCGCCGGGCTGGGTGACGTCGTTGGCCACGATCATATCCAGATGCTTGCTGTCCAGCTTCTTGCGGGCGTTTTCAACGGCGGTTTCGGTTTCAGCGGCAAAGCCGACCAATATCTGCCCGTCGCGCTTGCCCTCCCCCACGGCCTTGGCCACGTCAGGCGTAGGCACAAAGGTGAGCGTCAGCGCGCCGTCGCCCTGCTTTTTCAGCTTTTGCGGGGCGATCTGCTGCGCCCGATAATCCGCCGGAGCGGCGGCCTGAATGACAATATCCTGCTCGGGCGCAAGCGCCAGCATGCGCTGTAGCAGATCCTCGGTGGTGCGCACAGGCTCTACCTGTGCACCCTGCGGGGGCGTAAGCGACACCGGGCCTGTCACCAGCGTTACCTGCGCGCCGCGGCGCAGCGCAGCCTCGGCCAGGGCATAGCCCATCTTGCCGCTGGAACGATTGGTGATAAAGCGCACGGGGTCGATATTCTCGCAGGTGGGGCCGGCCGTGACCAGCACGCGCAAGTCCTGCATATCGCGCGCAGCGGTAAGCAGCTGCACGCAGCGCTCCACGATCTGCGCAGGCTCGCTCATGCGTCCCGCGCCCACATCGCCGCAGGCCAGATATCCGCCCTCGGGGCCGACAAAGTGCATGCCGCGCGCCTGCAAGATTTTCAGGTTTTCCTGTGTCGCAACATTTTCCCACATGCCAGTGTTCATCGCCGGGGCGATCAGCATGGGCGCGCGGGTGGCCAGGCAGGTGGTGGACAGCATATCGTCGGCAATGCCGTGAGCCAGCTTGGCCATGATATTGGCCGTAGCGGGCGCGATGACAAAGAGATCGGCGCGCTTGGCCAGGGAAACATGCTCCACCTCCCAGCGCTCGGGCCGTGCGAAGGTATCCACCACGCAGGGCTGGTTGGACAGGGTTTCAAAGGTCATGGGCGCAACAAACTCGGTGGCGTTCTTTGTCATAATCACGCACACCGTAGCGCCCAGCTTTTTCAGGCGCGACACCGCCTCGCAGCTCTTATACGCCGCGATGCCGCCCGTCACGCCAAATACAATTGTCTTCCCGTCCAGCACGCCCATGATGTTACTGCTCCTCGTCTTCCAGGTTGCGGCGATAGGTCAGCAGGCCGCGGTTGATTTCCTCAATGGCGATGCTGACGGGCTTCATATCCTTGGGATCGATCAGGGGCTGAGCGCCGGCTACCAGCTGACGCGCGCGCTTGGAGGTTTCCACCACCAGGGTGTAGCGGCAATCTATCTTCTTGCTCAGTTCCACGATACCGGGCTTGTTTACAGACATTTTATTTTCCTCCACATTTTATTGATTGGGTGGGAATCGTCAATCTTCCATCTCGGGGAAATAGCGCACCGAGCGCTGCTTCTCAGCCGAGACGATATCCTTAAGCGTTTCATAGGCGGCATCCACATCATCGTTGATCAGCAAGTACTGATAGCGATTCATCTGCGCCACCTCGCCGCGCGCGTTGTGCAGCCGGCGCTCAATTTCCTCCCGCTGTTCGGTGTGCCGGCCCTCCAGGCGACGGCGCAGTTCGGCAAACGAGGGGGGCAGGATAAACACCGACACGCAGCCGGGCATGCGCTCCATCACCTGCAGCGCGCCCTGCGGATCGATATCCAGCATCACATTCTGGCCGTTGGCCAGCGCTTCCATGACGGGCTGACGCGGCGTGCCGTAGTGATGCCCATGCACCGCCGCGTATTCCAGAAAGCCATCCTCGGCCACCATGCGCTGGAATTTCTCTTCATCAACAAAGTCATAATCGCGGCCGTCCACCTCGCCGGGGCGGGGAGAACGGGTGGCGTAGCTGACCGAAAAGGTCATGGTCGGATCATCCCTGAGCAGCTTTCCATACAGCGTACCCTTGCCCGCGCCCGACGGGCCGGAGATCACCAGCAGCATACCCTTGCGTACCTCGCGCATATAAACGCTCCTTTGCAGCGGTTGATTTACTCCACGTTTTGAATCTGCTCGCGCAGCTTTTCGATTTCGGATTTCGCCTCCACCACCAGGCGGGCAATCTCCGCATCCAGGGCTTTAGAGCCAATGGTGTTGACCTCGCGGTTCATTTCCTGCACCAGGAAGTTGAGCTTGCTGCCGCACTCGGCCTCCCCGTCCATCAGCAGATACGCCTGATGGATGTGAGAATCCAGGCGGCTCAGCTCTTCATCGATGGCGGCGCGATCGGCAAAGATGGCCACCTCCTGCACCACGCGGGAGGAATCGATCTCCGTCGCGCCCAGCTCCGCGATACGCTGTGTCAGGCGCTGGCGATAATCCTCCACCACGCCCGGCGCGCGCGCCAAGATGCGCTGGCGAAGCGACTCCAGAAGCTTTAAATGCACCGTCAGATCGGCCTTGAGCGCCTCGCCCTCGCGGCTGCGCATGCGGGTCAGGTCATCCAGCGCCAGGGCGATGGTATCGCGCAGCAGCGCGCCCACGGCCTCGCAGTCTTCCTCATTCTCCGTCACGGTCAGCACGTCTGGCAGCTGCGCATAGCGGTACAGGGGCATATCGTTGACAACGCCGGTGGCTTCGCTCAGCTCGGCCATCGCGTCGCGGTAAGCCGCCGCCAGCGCGGGATCCACCGACACCCTGCGCGCGTCGGGACGGGAATTGCGGTAGGTAATAAAAGCGTCCACATGCCCGCGCTTCATGGCCGCGCCCAGCTGGCGGCGGACGTCATCCTCCGCAAAGCTGAGGTGCCGGGGCATGCGAAGGGAAATATCCAGAAAACGGTGATTGACGGACTTGAGCTCAACAGTCATCTCGCGCCCGTCGCGCACAATCTGTTCTCGGCCGTAGCCGGTCATACTCTGCATGGCTTCAACCTCCCTGCAACCATTGATTATAGCATAAAAAAAAGCGGCTGAAAACCCCGCGCAGCCGTAAAATGCATAAAAAAGGATACAAAAAAAGCACGAAGGCTCGGCATTTTCAAGCGTGCTGAACCTTCGCGCCGCAATGCGCTTACTTCTTGTTGCCAAACAGCCCGCGCACGATGGAATTGGTGCCCGAGCGCATGACGGAGCTGAGGGCGTTGGTAGCCGCGCGCTTGGCCATGGTGCCCGCGCTGACCTTGCGGCCGCCCACGATAGAATTGACCAGATTGGTGCTCATGGAACGCGCCACGGAGGACGCGGCATTGCTGACCGCGCGCTCGGCGGTCTTATACCGGGCGGCAGCCTTCTTTTCGGCGGCCTTCTGCGCGGCAGCCTCCTCCTTCAGGCGCTGCTTTTCTGCCGCCGCTTCCTCGCGCTGACGCTGGCGCTCCGCCGCAGCCTCTTCCTTCTGCCGCTGCTTTTCGGCGGCCGCTTCTTCCTTCAGGCGCTGCTTCTCGGCGGCAGCCTCCTCGGCCTCGCGCTGCTGCTGAGCCGTCAGCTCCTGCCGAGCCGCCATGATGATCTCATACGCCGATTCGCGGTCCACCTCGTCGCGATATTTCAACTCAAACTCATCGGAAAGGATCAGCTGCTTGACCCGCTCGTCATCCGCCGCGCCCATCAAGCTTTGCGGGGGCAGGATGCGCGCGCGCTCCACCACGCAGGGAATGCCCTGCTCGTCCAGGCAGCTGACCAGCGCTTCGCCCACGCCCAGGGCCATGATGGCCTCCTCGGTATCGAAGGCAGGGTTGACGCGGAATGCCTTGGCGGCGGCTCGCACAGCCTTCATTTCGGAGGGCGTATAGGCGCGCAGGGCGTGCTGCACGCGGTTGGACAGCTGCGCCAGCACGTCATCGGGAATATCGGAGGGCGACTGGGTAACAAAGTACACGCCCATGCCCTTGGAGCGGATGAGCTTGACCACCTGGACGATCTTCTGCACCAGGGTCTTGGGCGCGTCGTCAAAGAGCAGATGCGCCTCGTCAAAGAAGAACACCATCCGGGGCTTTTCCAGATCGCCCACCTCGGGCAGGCGCTCAAAGAGCTCGGAAAGCATCCACAGCAGGAAGGTGGCGTACACATTGGGGCTTTGAATCAGCTTGGCGCTGGAAAGGATATTGATATAGCCGCGGCCGTTCACATCCGTGCGCATCCAGTCGCGGATGTCCAGAGCAGGTTCGCCGAAAACGCTGGCGCCGCCCTCATCCTCAAAGGCAAGCAGCGCGCGCTGAATGGCGCCGATGCTGGCCGCGGATACATTGCCATACATCGTGGTAAACTCGGCGCGGTTTTCGCCGGTATATTGCAGCATGGCGCGCAGATCCTTAAGGTCCAGCAGCAGCAGGCCATGATCGTCCGCCACACGGAACACGATATTAAGCACGCCCGCCTGGATATCGGTCAGCTTCAGCAGCCGCGCCAGCAGCGTCGGACCCATGCTGGATACCGTAATGCGCACGGGATGCCCCTGCTCGCCAAAGATATCCCAGAAGCGGGTCGGATAGGCTGTATAGGGGAAGTTATCAATACCGAAGGAGGCGATGCGTGCGCGCATGCTGTCGCTGTCCGCGCCGGGCCGGCACATGCCGCTCAGATCGCCCTTGACGTCGCTGAAGAACACCGGTACGCCCATGGCGGAAAAGGACTCGGCCAGCACCTTCATGGTGATGGTTTTGCCTGTGCCCGTCGCGCCGGAGATCAGGCCGTGGCGGTTAGCCATCTGCGGCAGGAGGTAGATATTCTTGTCGGCCGATTGTCCCAGCCAGATTTTTCCATCTGTATACATAAAACCCCTCCGTATCTTTTGCTTGCGATAGATGATTATATCACGAAGGGCAAAGGCTTGTAAAGCCTTGCGCAAGCCGCAGCGCGCTTTTTTGCCGCTATGCACAAAAAAAACGGCGCATTTTGTTTATGAATATTTTGTACAATCTTTTTTCAAAAAATTATTGCGTTTTTCACATATGCTGTCGTATACTATGACCGTAGGCGTGCAGGGCCGCCGCATTTTACCAACCGTAAGGAGAACGCCTTTATGAAGTCTGTAAACGATACCGGCATGAAGCGCGCGGCGCTGATCAACGACCTATCCTGCCTGGGCAAGTGCTCGCTGAGTGTGGCGCTGCCCATCCTGTCCGCTGCGGGCGTGGAAGCCGTCGCTCTGCCTACCGCCATCCTGTCCACCCACACCGGCGGCTTTGACGGCTATGTCATGCGCGACATGACGGAGGAAATGCAGGCCTTCATCGCCCATTGGCAGCGCATCGGCGTGCATTTTGACTGCATCTACACCGGCTTTTTCAGCTCTGTCCGGCAGATTGAAATCGCCCGGCAGGTCATCCAGGATTTCGCGCAGGAGGATACCCTGGTGCTGGTGGATCCCGTGCTGGGCGATAACGGCCGCCTGTACGGCTGCTTTTCGCCCGATTATGTGCAGGAAATGCGCGCGCTGTGCAAGCTGGCGCACATCATTACCCCCAACCTGACCGAGGCCGCCCTGCTGACGGGCAGCAGCCCGGACGACTCGCCCGAGGCGATCCTGAGCCGGCTTGAAACGCCCAACGCCGTCATTACCAGCGTGCCCGGCGGGGAAAACGAAATCGGCTATCTGGCGCGTCTGAACGGGCGCGTGCTCCGCGTGCACAAGCCCAAACTCTCGCTGGAGCTGCACGGCTGCGGCGATGTGTTTGCCTCCGCCCTGTGCGCCCAATTGCTCAATGATCAACCCCTGCCCGACGCGCTGCAAAAAGCCGCCGATTTCTGCGATGGCTGCATCAGGAAAACAGCGCAGCGTCAGCCCGGCCACTGGTACGGGCTGGCCTTCGAGGATATGCTGAAAGGACAAGACAACCCAACGTAAAGGAGGAATCACATGGAAACACTGCGCGGCAAAAAAGGCTTTATCTGCGATATGGACGGCGTAATCTACCATGGCAACCGGCTGCTGCCGGGGGTGAAGGAGTTTGTCGCCTGGCTCTACCGCGAAAACAAGAACTTCCTGTTTCTCACCAACTCGTCCGAGCATTCGCCCAAAGAGCTGCAGCGCAAGCTGGAACGCATGGGTCTGGAGGTGGATGAAAGCCACTTTTACACCAGCGCCCTGGCTACCGCGCGCTTTATCAGCTCGCAGGCTCCCGGCTGCAGCGCCTATGTAATCGGCGGCGCGGGGCTGATCATGGCCCTGCACGACGAGGGCATCACCATGAACGATATCGATCCGGACTACGTGATCATCGGCGAAGGCAACACCTACAACTACGAAAACATCCTGCGCGCCGTGCATCTGGTGCTCAAGGGCGCCAAGCTGATTGGCACCAACAGCGACCTGACCGGCCCCTCGGAGGACGGCATCATCCCCGCCTGCCGCGCCATGATCTCCCCCATCGAGATGGCGACCGGCCAGAACGCCTACTTTGTGGGCAAGCCCAATCCGCTGATGATGCGCACGGGGCTGCGCATCCTGGGCGTGCACTCCGCCGAGGCTGTGATGATCGGCGACCGCATGGACACCGACATGGTGGCGGGCATCGAAACGGGCCTAGACACCGCGCTGGTGCTCTCCGGCGTGACTGCCCGCGAGGACATCCGCAAATTCCCCTATCGTCCGCGCCTGGTGCTGGACGGCGTAGGCGATATTCCGCCGAAAGAATAAGAACGCAGAAGCAGCTCAAAAGGATGGGCTGCTTATTTGTTTGCGCGCAAAAAGCCGCCGGGCTGGCCAGTCTCCAAATCCGGCGGCTTTTTCTATGATATGATGCAGTTTTCCGCTTATCTCGTTTCGTCATCCAGCGCAAACGACAGCGCCGCATCCTCAGCGTTCGCCCAATCATAGCCATTTGCCGTATCGTAGTGCACCGAGCGCAGCACAATCATATCCGGCTGAGAAAACATATAATAAACCTTGCCGCTGTAATGCCAGGACCAGGTGCCGTCAGCATTTTCCTCGGGTTCGTCCGGAATCATGCCGTAATAGGCGTGTATCCACACAGAACCATCCGCCGCAGGCAGAGAATACTCCCAATAGCTATCCCCCGGGCCAGGGTCGGCGACGGCGGCTTCCTTGGTATCATATACGCGCTCCAATGCGATCTCCATGCCAAGCGTTCCCATATCAGCGCGCGTCACCTTCAGCGTATAGCCGTTCATGCTGCGCAGCAGCGGCTGTCCATCCGCAAGCGCAGAGCAAACCGTGCCCTGCTTCATTTCCATCGGCACACGAAACGCCACGTTCTCCAGCAGCGGCATGCCGCTTTCCTCGATTGAAACCGCATCCAGCGCGCCGTTCAAGCCATCGCCAGTCAGCTCATATACGCGCAGCTTCAATTGCAGCGTCCCCTCGCCCGGCTCGACATGCGCCCACAGCCAGCCATGAAAGCGCGCGTCGAGCGTCTCGCCAGGATGCAGAACAAAGTTAAACTGATTCAAGCCCCCGCACAAATCATATTCAACGCCCGAAAAATCCGTGTCAAACTCGCTGCCGCTCACATACAGCGTTTTGTCGGTTCGATTTGTTACCTGCCAGGTAAGCGCGGTAAAATCATCCTGCGCCAGCGCTTGCTTTGTGCAAAAGCGCAGCGTCTCGCTCTCCTGCGTAAAATCGATCGTCTCCGCAAGCGCGGCTATCTTTTCCCGATAGCGCGCATTGGCCGCCAGGCTTACCTCCGGGTTCTGATCCGCGCCCTCAACCGGCTGGTCGTATACAAAAATATTGCTGATTTCCAGCACGCTTGGAGTGCTTTCCGCCGCAGCCCCTGCGCACAGCAGGCTCAGCATCACAAGCAGCATAATCGTAATCTTAAAAGCCTTGTGCATCACGCTTTCTCCTCTCGGTCCCTCGGCTATGCTCAGCCGGCCGACCGGGGTTATTATAGCATACATTTGCACAGCAAATAAAAAACGGAATTGTAAAATATCCGCCGCAATGAAAAGCCGCCGGGCGGAATCGCTCCCACCCGACGGTTTTCTATTGCAATGATAACTCGATTAAGCCTTGCCGTTGCAGCCCAGCACGTCCACGATCTTGTGCTCAACCAGACCCTTGATGGCGCTGCGGGCGTCGGTGAGGTACTGGCGCGGATCGAAATGATCGGGATGCTCGTTAAAGTGCTTGCGCACGCTGGCAGTGAAGGCCAGGCGCAGGTCGCTGTCAATGTTGATCTTGCACACAGCCATGGTAGCGGCCTTGCGCAGCTGCTCCTCGGGGATGCCGACGGCGTCGGGCATCTTGCCACCGTTTTCGTTGATGATCTTCACGAATTCCTGCGGAACGGAGGACGCGCCGTGCAGCACGATGGGGAAGCCGGGCAGACGCTTGGATACTTCTTCTAGGATGTCGAAGCGCAGCGGCGGGGGCACCAGGATGCCGTCCGCGTTGCGGGTGCACTGCGCGGCGGTGAACTTGTACGCGCCGTGGCTGGTGCCGATGGCGATGGCCAGGCTGTCGCAGCCGGTGGCGGTGGCGAATTCTTCCACTTCGTCAGGACGGGTGTAGCTGGAATCGGCGGCGGAAACCTTCACGTCGTCTTCCACGCCAGCCAGACGACCCAGCTCGGCCTCGACGGTGACGTTGTACTTATGGGCATACTCCACCACGCGGCGGGTCTGCTCGATATTTTCTTCAAAGGGCAGGTGGCTGCCGTCGAACATAACGCTGGAGAAACCGCCGTCGATGCAGGACTTGCAGGTTTCAAAATCCGGGCCGTGATCCAGATGCAGGGCGATGGGCAGACCGCTGGTTTCAACAGCCGCCTCGACCAGCTTGACCAGGTAGGTATGGTTGGCGTAAGCGCGCGCGCCCTTGCTGACCTGCAGGATCAGCGGAGCGTTCTGCGCCTGAGCGCCCTCCACGATGCCCTGGATAATTTCCATGTTGTTGACGTTGAAAGCGCCGATGGCGTAACCGCCCTCGTAGGCTTTTTTGAACATATCGCGGGTATTGACAAGCGGCATAGGAATCTTCCTCCTTTAATCATTGGGAATCGCTCATACGGGAACTATTATAGCATGTTTTTCTGCAAGTTACAATCATTTTCTGAAAATCACAAATTTGCTGGCCACATAATTAAAAATGACCACCAGCACGTTCATCAGCAGCTTGATCCACAGATCTGCGTCGGCCAGCGTGTTTTTCAGCAGCGCCAGGCACAGGTTAAACAGCGCCACGTCGAATATCGCCCAGCCCAGCACGCGGGCGGAAAAGAAAAGCCCCAGCTCCTTCCACAGGCCGTTGCCCTTTTTGTCGCTGCGGAACACCAGCCGCTTGTTGGTGACAAAGGCGAAGGCGACCGACAGTACAAAGGCCAGCGCCTGGCCGGAATTGGCAATCAGCGCATACTGCGCGCTGTCGGTGGGATAGGTGGTAAGCCCCAGCAGCTGCCGCCAGGCATAGTACACGCACCAGCTGACCAGCGTGGTGAGCACGCCGAAGATCAGATACAAAAACGCCTCGCGCAGCTTGTCACGGTCATGCAGGATCGCTTTGATTTTTTCCATTCTTCTCATTCTCCAATGCTTCGTTTTTCAAGGTATCACCCTCATCCCCCCGCGCATAGGCAGCGGAAAGGATGCTGTCCCGCGCCAGCGTTTTGGGCTTGCCCGCGCGGCCGGCCGTATAGGTGACTGTGCTTTCATCCATGGCCGTCACCGTCACGTTCATGCGGCGGATGCCCCGCTCGTCGGCCACCATCAGGGTGATCTTTCGCCCATGCTCCAGCGAATAGCGCAAAAACCGTTCAACCATGGCTCTCTGTCACCTGATAAATGCGGATGCGCCCATCGCTGCTTTCAAACACCAGCGGATACAGCGCGTCCAGCGTTGCCTGGCTGGCATGCAGCTCGTAGCGCTCGTAATCGCCCAGCAGGATGTAATCCACATCGTACTTTTGCAGCACGCTCTCATTGCCTGCGGGATCGGCATAGAACGCGCTGATGTCCATTTCGCGTGTGGACAAATCATATCCGTGGAAGGTTAGCCACAGGCCCGGGCCGCACACAATCCTGCGCCCAGCCAGGGCGGATACAGGGTTGATGTGCTGCGTCCAGCAGATAAAGGTGCTGTCGCGGTCGGTGTTTTCCTCTACATACTGCACGGCTTCCACATCACTGGCGGCATACATCTGATAATCGCTCACGCACTCCCGCGCAATGGACAGCGTACCCGTGGCCAGGCAGGCAATCGCCGTCATCACCGCCAACACATAGCGGCCGCGCAGGCCGCGCAGACGATCAAAAATCTCCACCGCGTACTCCGCCGCCAGCACGGCGCACAGCGCCCACCAGACATAAAAGAGCTTGTTGTTGTCATATTCGTTGGGCTGGAAAATAATCAGCTCAGCCACCACAAAGATGGTAAAGGCCCCGGCGGCAATAAAGCGGCGGCGGGGATTCTTTTCAAACAGCGACAGGATGAGCAATATCACCGGAATGCCGATGTTTTTAATATAGAAGAAAAGATAGCCGTCCCGCAGCCCATTTCCGCCCGAATTGTTGACCCAGTTGAACTGGAAATAGACAAAGCTGCTGTTGCCGTTGGTGTGCCGGAAGGTAAAACCGAACAATTGCGGCGCGGCCAGGATGCAGGCCAGCCCGCCATACAGAAGCCAGGGCCAGAGCTTGCCGCGATGGCACAGATCGTATACCATCCAGCCCGCACTGAGCAGCCCCAGCGCCAGGAAGGAGTGCGTGTGCAGCAGCGGCAGGCTCCCCGCCATCACGCCCAGCAGCGCCGTCTGGCGCAGGGGGAAGCGCTCCTGCGCGCGCGCAGCCGCATCATATAAAAGATAAATGCAGGGCAGCAGCATGCACCAGCCGCCCAGAAAGGTGCGCTGCGGCACCAGCATATCCGCAATGATGTTGCTCCAGCGCAGGTTGTAGTAGCTTTGCTCGGCATGGTTGGCCGGGGTCTGATACCAACCGTACAGGATGGTATCCAGCCTGTCCAGCCAGGTGCCGCTTTGCAGGGAATTGACCGAGCCGCCGTTGCTAACCCCCAGCGTATCCAGGCTGTACAAAAAGCCCAGGCCACCGTTGATGAACACAAACAGCGCGGCGATCACCACCGCGCGCCGCCCGCTGGCCATGCGATCCGCCAGGATCATATAGCCCGAAAATACCAGCCCCATCATCAGCGTGCCGGGAATGATCACCGCCCAGCGCAGCGGCAGGCCGAAAATCATAAAAGATGTGGACAGGCTATCCATCAGGAAGGGATAGCTCAGCCGTTCGCCCGGCAGGATGCTATATTCGGGCGGGAACGCCGCATCGCGCAGGCTGGTGATGATGCCCAGATGCAGCGGCAGATCGCCATAGGTGCTCTGCCCCACGTGCAGCGTGCCGTTTACCTCGCGCAGGCAGTGGGTATACTGCAAATACCCGCCCAGCAGCGTCAGCGGCACCGCCACGCAGGCCATCAGGATCAACAGTTGCCTGTCCTTGTCATCCAGCGCGCGAGCGGGGGTTTTATCGCGCGTAACCCACACGGCGACGGTTATCCCAGCCAGCGGAATCAGCGCCAGCATATGCCCCAGCAGCGAAAAGCGCACGGCAAAGGCCAGCAGCGCGGGCAGCCACATCATCAGCAGCAAGCCCAGGCTCAGCCCCAGCCAAACGCGAACCTGGGGGCGCTGCGCAGGCAGCAGCGCGCGGATAATCACGCAGCCCGCAAACAGATAAACCAGCAAATACAGCAGCGACAGCACAGTCTGTCTCCTTTCGGAAGTTCAAAATAACTGATCTTATTATAACCGGGGATCGGTCAAAAGGCAAACGAAACAGGCAAAGCGTTACAATAATTTTACACATAGATTGCGCGCTTCGGGGAAAAATAGCCCCGCGGCCGCCGTTTTGCTTGACGCGCGCCAGGCAACGTGATATCCTTTGTAGCTGAAAATATATCTTGCCGGAGGAGCCTGTCATGATTGCCATTGCCAATGATCATTCCGCGCTGGAAATGAAAAAAGAGATTATGTCCCTGCTGGACGAAATGGGCCTGGAATACAAGGATTTCGGCGCCTATTCTTCCGAAAGCTGCAACTACCCCGTCTTTGGCGCGCGCGCTGCCCGCGCGGTAGCCAGCGGCGAGTGCGAGTTTGGCATTCTGCTGTGCGGCACGGGCCTGGGCATCGGGCTGGCCGCCAATAAAATCAAGGGAATCCGCTGCGTTACCTGCTCCGATCCGCTGTCGGCCGAGCTGGGCCGCCGCCACAACAACGCCAACATGCTGTCCATGGGCGCGCGCATCATCGGGCCCGAGCTGGCCAAGTGCATTGCCCGTGCCTTCCTGACGGCGCAGTTTGAGGGCGGCCGTCACGCGCTGCGCGTGGAAATGCTCAGCGCCCTGGAGCGCGGCGAGGAGATCGAGTAAGGCGCGGTTTTCCCCAAGGAGTGAGGCGTTTGAAAAAGCCCGCGCTGCGATGCGCGCTGTTTATGGCGCTTTATTATGGCGCAAACGCCGTTTATCAGGGTTATATATCCAAATTTTACCAGCAGTCAGGCATCAGCGGCTCCAGCTTGATCCTGCTGCTGGTTTCTTTTCCCCTGCTTTCCATCCTGTCCCAGCCGCTTTGGGGCTGGGCCTCGGATCGCATGCCCCGGCGCAACGTGGCGCTGCTAATCACCGTGGGCGCATCCATTCCACTATTGTGCCTGCTGGGGCTGATGAAGGGCTACGCTGGCATAGCGATTGTCAGCTGCCTGTTCGCGCTGTTTTATCCCTGCGTACAGCCGCTGGGCGACAGTTTGATCCTGCAATCGCTGCAAGAAAGTCCCATCCCTTACGGACGCGTAAGGCTGGCTGGCAGCGTCAGCTACGCCCTGTGCAGCCTGGCCGCAGGCGCGCTGCTGGGACGAAACTACCGCGCCATGCCATGGATGGCCGCCGGTATACTGGCGCTGCTGTTTGGCGGCGCGCTGCTGCTGCCGCCACAGGCAGGCAGGCCGCACACCCACATTCGCGGGGGCTTCTGGCAGGTATTCCGTCTGCCGCACGCCCTGCCGCTGCTGGGACTGGTAATGCTGTTGCAGGCGGCAATGGGATATTTTTACAGCTATTTTGCACTGCATTTTACCAGCCTAAACGGCGGCAGCGGCGCGCTGCTGGGCTGGGCGTATCTGATCGGCTCAGCCAGCGAAATCCCCTTTCTGCTGCTGGGCGATCGGCTGTTTGATCGCTTCGGCGCGGGGCGGCTGATGCTTGTATCGGCCGCGGCGCTGACGCTGCGCTTTGGCATTCTGGCGCTCGTCCGTTCCCCCATAGCCGCGCTGGCCAGTCAAGCGCTGCATGGACTTGGCTTTGTGGTCATGATGCTGTGCATGGCCAAGTACATGAGCCGCGTAGCGCCGCCCGCTCTGCGAGGCAGCGCACAGGCGGTCATCTCCATGGCAGGATACGGCATATCGCGCACCTTCGGCGTGCTGGCTGGCGGCTTTATCAGCAATCGCCTGGGCAGCATCGGCGCAGGCTTTGGGCTGATGGCCGCCGTGTGCGCCCTGGCGCTGATCGGTTTTGCACCGGTTTTTCTGCGTTTGCCGGTCTTAAACGGCAAAAAAAGCTAAATTTTAGTCTGTTAGAATTAAATTAAATTTGTTATTTATATATTTTAGTATTTAAAAATTAAATATTGGTATTTTGTATCATCTGCTCCCCTTATTTGCCACTCATGCGCGGGCGGCGTGCGGCAACACTATCAAGGGTGATCGCAATGACCGGAATGAAACGCCTGATCGGCATGCCTGTGATCTGCGAGGGTAAGCACATCGGCTCCATCGTGCGCGGCGTGCTGCGCAGCGACGGCAAAGCCCTGCGCGGGCTGGTAATGCGCGATGGGCTGCGCCTGTCGCGCTGGATTGAGGCGGATAACATCGCTCTGCTGGGCAAGCTGACGGTAATCAGCCGCCGCCCGCCCGTGCGCATGCCCAAGGACGCGGGCTACCGCCTGTTTCGGGTGACGGACGCAGATGGGCTGCGTGTGGGCGTGGTGACAGACGTGCTGCTGGATGAGACGACGCTGCGCGTGACGGCGCTGGAAATCTCCTCCGGCCCGCTGGACGATCTGCTGGACGGACGCTGGTATGCCACTGCCTTCGACATAAGCAGCACAGGCTCCACCGGCCATGTGACGATTCCCTGCAGAACCAACTGAAAGGAGGACGCCGCCATGAAACTATACGGCTATATGCTCTCAGCCGCCATCGGCTATACCGTAGGCACGCGAATGGGGCTAATGCGCAGGTGCGCCACGCGCTCCATGAAGCAAATGAAGCGCATCCTGTGCAGAAAGCTCGGCCTGTAATGACCGCGCTGCGCGGCGATGGCCGCGGTTTGCCGCGCAGGATTCGCCTGATCCTGTTTGCGGCAGCCGCGGCGCTGCTGCTGATCCTGTTTCGTCAGGCGCTTGGGCAGCTTTTGTGGCAGATTGCCCTGGCCGTGCTGCTGGCCTACGCGGCGCGGCCCATCTGTGCGCGCTTTGAACGGCGGCTGCCGCCGGGCGCGGCGGCACTGTGCTCGCTGCTGCTGTTTTTGGCGGTACTGGGCGGCTTTTTATGGCTGCTGGTGCCACAGGTGATCCATCAGGGCACGCTGGCGGTGGAAGCCGTGCCGATGCTGATTGACATCCTGCAAGCATTCCTGGAAAAGCTGGCCGCCTCGCCCCTGGCCGAGCGGTTTAACCTGTCCCCCGCTCCTACTCAACAACTGCTTGAAAAGGCGGGCGCGGCCGTGCTGGCCATCGTGCCCAAGGTGCTGCAGCGCATCGCCAGCGCCAGCGGCAAGCTGATGCAGGCTTTTTTGGCCCCTGTGCTGGCCTTTTATTTTTTGCGTGATCGCGAGCTGTTTTGTTTTCAGCTGTCGCTTTTAATCCCGCTGCAGCAGCGCAAAAAGCTGCTGACCGCTCTGCGCGAAATGCGCCGTGAAATCGCGGGATATCTGCGCGGCCAGCTGCTGGTCAGCTCCGCCGTGGGGATCCTGACGGCCATCGGGCTGCTGATCGTGGGCGTGCCCGCCTGGCTGCTGCTGGGCATCGTGATGGGCGTGTGCGATTTGATTCCCTATGTCGGGCCCTACCTGGGCGGCATTCCCATCGTGCTATTCTCGCTGCCGCAAGGCTTGTATACCGTGCTGTGGGCTGTGGTAGCGGTAGTGGCCGTGCAGCAGGCGGAGAGCATGTTCCTGTCCCCGCAGCTGATGAGCGGCGTGACCGGGCTGCATCCCGCCTATGTGCTGCTGCTGCTGAGCGCGGGCGGACTGCTGGGCGGCATCGCCGGGATGCTGCTGTCGCTTCCTCTCTATGTGTGCGCGCGCGGCGCCGTCCGCGCCCTGCAATGCGCGGCCCGCGAAAACGCGCCATAGTTTTTTGGCTTTTGGCAGCGTTTGCCCTATTGCCAATTTCTGACGCTCAGGGTATAATATTAGAGGAAAGGAGGTATCGCCATGACAAACCTGAATGATACCACCAAGCTCCATGCCCTGCGGGACAGCCGCGCCACCGCGCGCGATATTCTGCAGCATGTCTACCGCGCCCTGCAGGCCAAGGGTTATGATCCCATCACGCAGCTGACGGGTTTCATTCTCACGGGCGATCCTACCTACATCACCAGCTTTGATAACGCGCGCAGCATGATCTGCCGGCTGGAGCGGGACGAGATTCTGGAAGAAATCGTTTCCTTCTATATGTCGGAGAATTTTGATCAATGATAATGGGTAAGATCGTAGGGCTGGATGTGGGCGACGTGCGCATTGGCATCGCGGTGTGCGATGAAATGCGCTTGATTGCCTCGCCCCATAGCGTGTATCGCCGGGTTGGCTTTGGCCCGGACGTCAAGCACATCAAGGCGCTGTGCGATCAGCTGGGCACACGCGATATCGTGTGCGGCCTGCCGCGCAACATGGACGGCTCTATCGGCTTCCAGGCGCAAAAGGTGCAAGCCCTGGCCGAGCAGCTGGCCAACGCCGGGCTGAACATCGCCTTTCAGGATGAACGGCTAACGACCGTAACGGCCGAGCGCGCGCTCATCGAGGGCGGCATGCACCGCCAGGAGCGCAAGGGCACGGTGGATAAGGTGGCCGCTGCCGTCATCCTGCAGCAATATCTGGACACGCTCAGAAATCAAACCTGATTTCTTTGCAATATTATAGGAGGATCAATCCAAACATGTCTGACGAAATCAAGAACAACATCCCCGAGGAAGAGGATAATATCGTAGAGCTGACCGACGAGGACGGCACGGTTACCAAGTTTGAATATCTGACCACGGTTCCCTATGAAGGCGAAGAATACGTGGTGCTGATGGTGCTGGATGAAAACGGCCAGGCTCCTGAAGAAGAGGACGGCGAAGTGGTCATCCTGCAGATCGCCCAGGACGACGCGGGCGAGGATATCTATGTATCCGTGGATGACGACGATGTGACCCAGAAGGTATTCGACCTGTTCCTGGAGGCCATGGACGCGGAGGACGAGGACTAAGCCGCCATCCGGCGCGCCCCGTTTGCCCCGCATCAGCCCGGTGTGCAAAGCACCGGGTTTCTTTCTAAGTAGTAGTAATCGTCAAGGAGCTTCCCAATGAAAAAAACGCTGTTTGCGCTGCTGCTGATGCTTGCGCTGCTGCTGGCCCTGCCCGCCCTGGCGCAGGAGCCTGCCGCTGAGGCGCAGGACATCACCGACCTGTGCACCTTTACCCCGTCCAACGCCAAGAGCGATCTGCCCAAGATGCGCGACGGCAAATATAAAACCTATTGGAGCAGCACCAAAAAAGGATATCTGGAGATTTCTTCCCCCGACGATACCCCCATGTACGGCCTGTATATCAACTGGGCGCAGTACATCACCAACTGGAGCTTGCAGGTACCCGATGAAAACGGCGGCTGGACCACCATCCGTGCCTACGAGCCAGATCTGTTCAACACCGTGTACAACGAGTATCTGCCGCTGGAGGGCGGCTATACGCGCGTGCGCCTGCTGTGCCAGAGTCCGGACGATCGCCATGCCTTGCATATCGCTGAAATCCATGTGCTGGGCGAGGGCGAAGTGCCCTCCTGGGTGCAGCAGTGGAAGGTATTCTCCGGCAAAGCCGATATGGTGCTGCTGATTACCGATCCGGGCGACGAGTACATTTACTTTGGCGGCCTGCTGCCCTATTACGCCGCGCAGGGCAAGGAAATTATGCTGTGCGTGGCTGTCAACACCAACTCCGCCTACAAGTGCGAGCTGCTGGACGGCCTGTGGCACTGCGGCATTACCAACTATCCGTATATCGCCTACTTTAAGCCCAACCTCTGCCGCTCCCTGCGCGCACAGTACGATACCTGGAGCGAGGTGCAGTTTGTGCGCCATGTATCACGCATCGTGCGCATCTATAAGCCTGATGTGCTGGTCACCCACTCGGTGGGCGGCGAGGGCGGCGACGGCGGCCATATGGCCTGCGCGGACGCAGCCAAGCGCTCGGTGCACACCGCCATGGACGATAAATACGACGTGGGCTACGGCGTAAAGCTCTATGGCAACTGGCAGTTGAAAAAGCTGTATCTGCACAATCAGGACGATAACATGATTACGCTGGATTACAACCAGCCGTTGGATTTCTTTGGCGGCAAAACGGCCATGGAGGTTGCCCAGGAAGCCTACGCCATGCAATCCTATCAGCGCAAAAGCGTGCCCCAGCTGCGCACGGATGGGTTCTATAACGGTGCGGTGTACGGTCTGGCCTACAGCAATGTGGGCGAGGATACCGTGGGCGGCGACATGTTTGAAAACCTGGAAGACTGATTTAAGCTGGAATGCGGGAGCAAAAGTTTCCGCATTCTATTTTTTTGATATTTCCGCAATGTTTTTGTTCTTTACATTGCGTCGTATTCGCGTTATAATAGGTTATGCAATGTGAACGTTATGTTCACATGAGTACAAAAATGTTCGGAATATGGAGGACATGAGTATGAAAATGCGTTCTGTTCTCGCCGCCCTGCTGGCTCTTGTAATGCTGCTGGGCGTCGTCGGCGTTGCCGCCGCGGATGAGAAGACCACCGTTAGCTTCTGGGAAACCTTCACCGATGCTCAGCACGAGTATCTGGTAAAGGCCGCCGCCGACTTCAACGCCTCCCAGGATAAGTACACCGTTGAAATCCAGCAGCAGCCCACCAAGGGCTTCACCAGCAATGTCTACACCGCTGTGGTCAACGGCGTAGGCCCCGACATCATCTTCAACTATGCCTCCGAGGCTTCCAAGTATGTCTCCGCCGGCCTGGTCGCCAACCTGGATGAGTACATCTACGACGAGGAAATCGGCATTGAGAACTTCGACGAGCAGCTGCCCGAGTATCTCTTCTCCGAGATCAACGGCTTTGAGGATGGCCACATCCACTACCTGCCCGGCGCCACCACCGGCCCCATCCTGTACTACAACAAGACCCTGTTTGAAGAGCTGAACCTGACCGTTCCCTCCACCTGGGAAGATCTGGTTGAGACCTGCAAGGCCGTCAAAGCCGCCAAGGGCGAGGACGTGCTGCCCTTCGGCATCGACTCCCCCATTGACTTGGCGCAGACCCTGTTCCTGGAAGCCGGCTACACCTACATCGACACTGAGAACAAGTGCGTGGGCTTCGCCGAGGGCGAAAAGGTTGCCGCCTGGCTGGGCGAGCAGCTGACTGCCGGCCTGTTCTCCAAGGATGCTCCCTCCGGCGGCTACTTCTCCGATGACTTCAACACCGGCAAGGTCGCCATGTACTACGGCTCCTGCGCTGGCGTTCCCTACATCAAGCCCAATGGCTTTGAGTACGCCGTTGCCCCCGCTCCTTCCTCTACCAGCGAGTATAAGTCCTATACCATCTGGAATCGCGGCCCCATCGTCTTCAAGTATGAAGGCCAGGATGCCCGCGCCGAGGGTGCCTATGAATTCGTAAAGTATCTGCTGGCCACCCCCGAAATCAGCGAAGGCTGGGCCGAGGCCATGATCGCCATGACCCCCTGGGTTGCCGCCCAGCAGGTGGAGGGCTATGAGGCGTTCGTCGCTTCTCAGCCCGCGCTTGCCGCCGTGCAGGCCCGCACCGACATCGCCGTGTCTCTGCCCTCCGTCACCGGCGCTTCCGAGTGCCGCGATGCGCTGAAGAACCTGGTGGTTGCGCTGCAGGGCGGCACCGAGCCCGCCACCGCGCTGGCCGACTGCGTGGCCGTGTGCAACGCCGCGCTGCAGGGCAAGTAATTCGTCCCCTTGCGGAGAACCGGAATCGCTCCGGTTCTCCCTTTTTCTGTCTAACGGATGGACAGGGTACAGCGCCTGTGGACGCTGTGCCGTATCCATGCGCAATATCACTACAAACGGAAGGCGAGGTTCGCACCCATGCAAGTAAGACTTGAGAACGTCACCAAAAAATTTCCCGGCGTAACGGCGGTCAATACCTTTTCCGTCACGCTGCCGGACGGCGAGCTGATCTGCCTGCTCGGCCCCTCCGGCTGCGGCAAATCCACCATTCTCAATATGCTTTCGGGCATCCTGCCCGTGTCCGGCGGCGATATTTACTTTGACGAGGACAATGTGACCAAGCTGCCGCCCGAGGAGCGCGGCATCGGCCTGGTGTTTCAGAACTACGCCCTGTACCCGCACATGACGGTGCTGGAAAACATCTGCTTCCCACTGGAAATCAAGCGCGTGCCCAAGGATGAGCGCGTGGCGCGCGCCACCAAAATGGCAAAGCTGGTGCACGTGGATATGCTGCTCAACCGCAAGCCCAAGGAGCTGTCCGGCGGCCAGCAGCAGCGTGTGGCCATCGCCCGCGCGCTGGTCAAGGAGCCGCGCCTGCTGCTGCTGGATGAGCCGCTGTCCAACCTGGATGCGCGCCTGCGCCTGGAAATGCGCGAGGAAATTCGCCGCATCCAGCTGCAAACGCAGGTAACCACCATCTTCGTCACCCACGATCAGGAAGAGGCCATGTCCATCTCCGATCATATCGTGCTGATGAAGGACGGCGTGATGCAGCAGTTTGATCAGCCGCAGGTGCTCTATGATGATCCTGCCAATCAGTTTGTGGCCGATTTTCTGGGCAACCCGCCCATCAACAATATCCCCGGCACGGTCAGGGGCGGCGTGTTCACCACCGAGGATGGCAAGGCCAGCGTCGCCCTGCCCATGCTGGAAAAGGTGCCTGACGGCGCGAAGGTAAACCTGTCCGTGCGCAGCGAAAGCTTTACCGTGCAGCCTGACGGCGCGCCCGGCACGCTGCAGTGCCAGGTGACGGGCGTGTTCAAGACCGGCAAGGAGGAAATGGCCGCCTTCCTGTTTGGCGACGTGCCCTTCCGCGCCTATATCGACCTGGAGGAGGGGCTGCAAAAGGGGCAGACCGTATCGCTGGGGCTGAAAAAGCGCGGCGTGTTTGTGTTTGACCGTGAGACGGGGAGGCGCTATGTATGACCCAAAAGCTGCCCTTTAAGGAGCCGCGCCGCGCGCACAAGCGCCGCAACAACACCGGTCGGCTGACGTTTCACTTTGTGCTGTTTGCGCTGCTGGGCGTGATGCTGCTGTCTCTGGGCGCGTATGGCCGCGTAAAGCTGCATGGCATTTATGATCAGCAGCTGCTTTCCCGCCGCAGCGACAGCCTGATTACCGATTCCACCAACCTGGTCAAAACCACCGCCGAAGCGCTGGCCGGTACCAATAACAGCCTGCGCACCAAGATATCCAGCGGCCTGAGCAGCAAATCCCGCTCGGTCAAGAATACCGCCGCGCAGATGCTGACCACTGGCAGCAGCGATCAGGAAACGCTGGCGTTTATCGTCGATACCCTGTCACAGGCCGCTGTATCCAAGCTGAAGGACGATGATGAGGCGCAATCTGCCCTCAAGATCGCCGTAACTGAAAAGCTGTCGGCAGAGCGCGACAATATCATCGCCACCGTGCTGGCGGATACCAACGCGCAGATTCAGGCCATGTCCATCGAGGATGTGCGCCGCTCGCTAACCATGCAAACTCCCGGCTATACGATGATGTTTTACAGCATCCTGATGCTGTGGGTGGGCGGCGTGCTGCTGGCGCTGGGCGTAGGCCTGGGGCTGGTGCGCTATCTTGGCAGCGAGGATCTGCGCAAGAAGGTCACCGATATCGTCGAGCCCATGGACTACCTGCTGCCCTTCTTCTTCGGCGTGATCGTATTTACCCTCTACCCCATGGTGCGCGTATTCATCATGGCCTTCCAGCAGCGCTATAAGCTGACGGGCGAATTTGCCGGGTGGGGGCTGGGCAACTTTTCAGACGTGCTGCACGGCATCGGCACCAACCTGCCGCAGGCCATCGGCAACACCTTCCTGTACGTCATCCTGACCGTACCCATCTCCACCGCCATCGCGCTGCTGCTGGCCTACCTGCTGAACCAGAAGATCAAGCTGCGCGCGCTGTTCCAGACCGCGTACTTCCTGCCCATGGTCACCAGCGCCACGGCCGTCGGCCTGGTGTGGAAATACATGTTTCAGGAAAACTACGGCCTGATCAACTGGCTGCTATCGCTGTTTGACGTGGCCAAGATTCCGTGGCTGACCAAATCCGCCTACTCCATGGCAGTTATGGTGATTTACGGCATCTGGGACGCGCTTCCCTTCACCATCATCCTGCTGATTTCAGGCCTGCAGAACATTGACGACCACTACTACACCGTCGCCAAGGTGGACGGCGCGCGCGCCAAGCGTATCTTCTTCCGCATCACGGTGCCGCTGCTTTCCCCCACCATCGGCCTGGTGCTGATTATCAACAGCATTTCCGCCTTCAAGGTGTTCAACTCCGTGGTGGTGCTCTTCTCCGGCAGCCCCGGTCCCAACAACAACATGTACACCATGACCTACTACATCTACGAGCAGATCAACACCAGCCTGGAATATGGCCGTGCGGCCGCCGCCTCGCTGATTCTGTTTGTGATTATTCTGCTGTTCACCATGCTGCAGCGCTTTATCCAGCGCAAGTGGAAGTACGATTAAGGAGGGCAAGCGTATGAAAAAGCATTCTTCGCAGGCGCTGATCGGCGCGCTGGCCCTCATTCTGGGCTGCGTGATTTTCCTGACCGCGCTCATCGGTCTGACCACCGCCAACTCCCGCGTCGTCGTCACCGACGCCGACCGCCTGCGCAAGGCGGAAAGCTGCGAGCGCACGCTGGCAAACCTGCACAAGCTGGTTGTTCCCCAAATTGACGATGTGGTGGCCTACTATCATCAGCGCGCCGCCCAGGCCGAGGATGAAGCGCTGCGCCAGCGCTATGCCGAGCGCGAGGCGCTGTTTTCCGGCCTGTATGACGAGCTGAGCGACAACAAGCCCCTCAGCGACGAAACCCACAATACGCTGTACCGCATGCAGTCCATCGACGGCACGGATTTTGAAGTTACGCCGCTGAACATCCTGCAAAACACGCTGAATCTGCTGATTAAGAGCCAGAATCAAGCGGCAGCCGCGCGCGCGGCTATCACCACGGATGAAGCCACCCTGCGGGAGCAGCTGAGTCAATCTGACGATGCGCAGCAGGCAAAGGCCGCCCCTTGGCCGTATTATGCGGGCATGCTGGCGGGCGCTGCCTGCATGGTGCTGGGCTTTGTGCTGAACCATACCTATCAAATGCGCCGGGTGCTGAGCCAGATTCTCCTGTATCTGCTGCTGGTGCTGGGCGCGCTGATCATGGTGTTCCCCTTCTACTGGATGATCTCCTCGTCCTTCAAGACGCGCATTGAGGTCAACAGCTTCCCGCCGCAGTTCATCCCTGGCAATCCCTTCAACCTCGATAACTACCGCATCGCCTTCAAGCAGGCGCCCTTCGCGCGGTACTTCCTCAACTCCATCATCGTCTGCGCGTGCAGCGTAGCCATCGTCACCTTCACCACCATTCTGGCGGCCTTCGCCTTCTCCCGGCTCAAGTTTCCGGGGCGCGAGTTCATCTTCTCCGCGCTGCTGAGCATGATGATGCTGCCCTTTGAAATGCTGGTGATTACCAACTACACCACTATCATCCGCCTGAACCTGAACGACAGCCTGCCCGCGCTGATTATCCCCTTCATCTCCTCCATCTTCTACACCTACATCATGCGCAACTTCTTTGCCTCCATCCCGGACAGCCTGTACTGGTCGGCGCGCGTGGATGGCTGCAGCAACTGGCGCTACCTGTGGAAGGTAATGGTGCCCATCGGCCGGCCCTCGCTGGTGACGGTTGTGCTGCTCAACGCCCTGGCCAGTTGGAACAGCTTCATGTGGCCCCTGCTGGTGATCAAAACCACCAAGAACCGTACTTTACCCTTTGGCTTGTATGCATTCACCACTGAGGCCGGTTCTCAGCAGGAATTGATCATGGCTGCCTCCACCGTAGTGGTATTGCCAATGATCCTGCTGTTTCTGTTCGCCCGCAAGCAGATCCTGCGTGGCGTAGCCCGCGGCGGCATCAAGGGCTGATTTACATCGTAAATAATCAAAGCAAAACGGCGGCTGCTCCTGGATGGAGCAGCCGCCGTTCGTTATGCGGATCATGTTTATGCAATGGTGTCCATTCCTTCTTTTGAAGAAGAAGGCGGACGAAAAGGGACGTTTCTTTTTTGAGTCAAGAAAGAAACAAAGAACCTGTGTTGTAGACGCAAAAGCTGCTGAAATAAAACTGGAAGGCAGCACTGCTGCCCACCCGCACCCGTGGCAGGTGAAAGCCTGAACCGCCCGGATGAAAGCAAGCTTTCCTCCGTTCGCTTCCTGCTTTCCCCCTTGGTCGTGCTGCGCACGCCCTGCGCCGATTGCATCAGCGTGCCGCAGAAGTGTCGATTGGACACTAAAATCAGACGCAATGATTAGCAATAGTTGGGCAGGACAGCCCTCCCAAAAGGCTTCTCCTTGAGGAGAAGCTGTCGGGCTTGTCCCGACTGATGAGGCGCGTAATCCGCCGCTGCCTGTGGCAGATCAAGGCAGATGCAGCGCC
This sequence comes from Clostridiales bacterium, assembly GCA_004556155.1. Classification (GTDB taxonomy): domain Bacteria; phylum Bacillota; class Clostridia; order Christensenellales; family Aristaeellaceae; genus SFMI01. The sequence goes on along the minus strand of SFIM01000019.1, from coordinate 8,166 downwards.
AATGAGGCAACGAGTTTTGCAAGCGTTAGCGCTGCAAAACGACTATGCCGAATTGAGAGGACCATAGGCCATGAAATGGCCGTTATTATGACTAACTCAAGGATGACGCCGCTGCGGCGGCTACACCTCATCCGAGCGGCTAAAGCCGCCCACCTTCTCCTCAAGGAGAATGCTTTGGACTGGCCATGCTTTTCAGCATACGCAAATCACTGCGTTCCCCCTCATCCGTCTCGCTATTCGCTCGACGCCTTCTCCCGTTTGGGAGAAGGCTCTCATAGTCGTGAATTTTGCAAAAACCACCTCACGCTACTCTTACAGCAAAGCACGCATAAGGCTTCTCCTTGGGGAAAACTGGCGAATGAAATGAGCCTGATACGCTGAACCGCAAGCAGCATCTCATTCTGTACCTTCCGCTCAATACGCAGAATAATCGCGCCTCATCTTTCCTTCATTTCTTCCCCAAACAGCGCCTGGTACAGCTCCGCCGGCGTTTCCAGCATACGGCCGCCCTGCGCGCCCTCGGCGATCATCTGCCGCAGCGCGCCGTTTGGATAGCCCCACTGCGCGGCGATAAAATCACACCCGGCGGCGCGCGCCATATCGAAGCCGGGCTTGAGATCATCCACCACCAGGATGTCGGCAGGCGTCAGATCAAACTGCTGCATCAGCCGCTCCAGCGGCTCGGGGCTGGGCTTTTGATGCTCCGCCCCAATTTCCCAGCCCAGCACGGCGTTCGGCTCGGGCAGGCCCGCCGCGGCATAATCCCGGCGGATATAGCGCGCATAGGAATGCGATACCACGCACACCAGCCCGCCCTCCGCGCGCTGGCGGCGGATGATCTGCGGCAGACCATCAAAAAACTCGGGCACGCGCTGCTGCATAAACTCCTTCCAGTTATCATCCTGAAACTGCATTTCCTCGGGCGTAAAACGATACACATCGCGGCAGGTTTCCATAAAGCGGGATTCAAACCACAGGCGGGTAAACTCCTCCCGCGTGGCCGGGGTCAGCTGCGGGCGCAGGCGGCGCATGGTTTCCACATAAGCGGGATAATGCACCGTGGGCGTGCTCTGCACGGAGGTGTCATCATGATCCAGAACCAGGCAGCGGTAGCGCGTCATACCTTATCTCCTTTTCCACTTTCGGGCGCGGCAGGCAGGCACAGCGTAATGCGCGTGCCCACACCCTCGCGCGTAATCACATCAAAATAGCCGTTGTGCGCATCGGCAATCCATTTGGCGATGGACAGCCCCAGCCCTGTGCCGCCGGCGCGGGAGCGCGCGCGGTCGGAACGGTAAAAGCGCTCAAAAATATGCGGCACATCCTGGGCGCTCATGCCTGCGCCGTTATCCTGCACAGACAGGCAGCTTTCGCCTTTCTCATTGCGGAAGGCACGCAAGGTAATGCGCTCGTCCTCGGGCGAATAGCGCATGGCGTTATCTGTCAAAATGCGCGCAGCCTGCTTGATCATGCCTGCGTCGCCCTGGGCATAAACAGGTTCGGAATCCGGCATCACAAAGGTGCGGGCGGGCGCAACCATGCGCATTTCCTCGCAGATTTCCTGCATCACCGCCGTCAAATCCACATGCGATATCGTCAGCGTCTGTCGGCCGCTATCGCCCCTGGCCAGGAACAGCAGCTGCTCTACCAGCCGCTGCATGCTGTCCGCTTCCTTTAAGATGGCGGCGATGGACTCGTCGCGCACCTTCTCATCGTTCTTGCCCCAGCGATCCAGCATTTCGGCATATCCGCGTATCACGCTGATGGGCGTGCGCAGCTCATGCGAGGCATCGGATACAAAGCGTGTTTGTTGGCGATATGCCTCCTGCGTGCGGCGAAGCAGCCCGTTGACCGCCTCCTCCATGCCTTTGAGATCGCGGTCGCCCGTCTCGATGCGCGCGTTGTCCACGCCGACGTTGACCTGCGAAATGGCTTCCTCTAAATCATGATACTTTCGGGTATCAAACGTTTTATCCAACGATTGCGCCGTCTCGGCCATGCGTCGAAGCGGAGTCAGCAGGCGCTCAGCCCTGCGCCGCCCTGCGCCATATTGACACAGAATCATCAAAAACTCGGCGCACAAAAGAGCGATAAACATCCAAGCGACACGCATGCAGTAATCCCCTGCGATGACTACATGGCTTTCCTGCTGCGTGGGCGCGCGGAAGGAATATACCGTCGTAGCCGGCTTGGTATACCAGGGCACATCGCTGCTGATCTGCACGCTGCGCCAGATGTTGGACTGCCAAGCCGCGCCCAGGGCAGCCTTTTCCTGATAATAGCACCAGCCGCCCAGCGCCAAAGCCAACACCAGCAGGTTTACCCAGAACAGCACCGTGATCAACCGCCAGGTAAAGCTGCGGTTGATGCGCGCGGCGGTGGAGGTCATGCGTCGAGTTTCAGACATGGCTGTCCTCCGCCTTCATCACATAACCCACGCCGCGGATGGTATGCAGGGTTTTTACATGATGCGTTTCGTCAATCTTCTGCCGCAGGTAGCGGATATAGACGTCCACCACGTTGGTTTCGCCCAGATAGTCATAGCCCCACACGGTGGACAGCAGCGTTTCGCGCGACAGCACGATATCCTCGTTTTCCATCATGTATTGCAGCAGTTGAAATTCGCGCCCCGTCAGCGTAACCTCCTGCCCGTTAACGGTTACGATATGGCGCAGGGGATCCAGCGCCACCGGCCCCACCCGCAGCACATCGGCAGCAGGCGCGGCTGCCCTGCGGCGCAGCGCCGTGCGAATGCGTGCCAGCAGCTCCTCAATGGCAAAGGGCTTGGTGATGTAATCCTCCGCGCCCGCATCCAGCCCTGTCACCTTATCCATCACCGCATCGCGCGCGGTCAGCAGAATGACGGGCGTTTGCTTTTCGCGGCGCAGACGGCGCAGCACCTCCAGTCCGTTCAGGCCGGGCAGCATGATATCCAGCAGGATCAAATCATACGCTCCCTGCAGCGCCTCGTCCAGCCCCTCGCGCCCGTCAAAGCGCTTGACCACAGCGTAACCCTCGTGCTGCAGCTCCAGCTCTACAAAGCGCGCCAGCGACTCCTCATCCTCAATCAGCAAAATGCTCTGCTGCATGCAAAATATCTCTCCCTATACAAAATGGCGTTGGAATTTTCTTCCAACGCCGAATGTTTGAGGTTTACTTATTTTCGTCGGAATCCGTATCCTTGTGTTCATCCTCATGGACAACCTTCACGGGCGTGACGTTGACGACGTTGTTGACAAAGTCCCCCGCCTTGTCCATGGCCTGGTTTACATCATCGTCGATGCGCAGACCCTTAACGGAATAGCGGTAGCCAAAGATCATAGCGATCAGGGCCGCGGCAATCACCCACCAGAACATGAACGCCACCAGCAGGATAACCACCGTCATGGACAGCTCCATGCGGGTTTCGCCGCCCTTTTTAATCTGCACGGTAACGGCGTTGCACTTGCGAATAAAGCGGCCCAGGCCGCGCATCAGCTGGGAGAGCACGCCCTCGCCGCGCTTCCTGCGCTCGGCGCGGGGCTTTTCCTCGGTCTTGGGGCGGGTGGTATATTCCGCCTGCTTTTCCTCGTTCAGACGGCCTTCGCTTTCCAGCATCAGCAGCGCGTCCAGCAAATCCCAATCGCACGCTTCCAGCGCGTCGCGCGCCTCCTCATAGGATACGTTCGCCTTCGCGCGCAGCTTTTCCACCATTTCAAGATGATCCATCTGTGATTCCTCCATGTCGTGTGTTTTTTGAGTACGGTGGCAGTATACTGCTGGAAGATTAGACCGTCCTTTTGCGAAAATGAGAAAGGGATTAGAATTTGGAAATACGCTCTAAACCGTTACTATTTAGCCGCCACAACATCCTGCGCGTAGAACAGCTTTTCCTGGGTTTGCAGCCCGGCCTTGCCATCCACCTTCAGGCCGTTGCGCAGCTGAAAATCACGCACGGCGTTTTCAGTCGCCTTGCCATAGATGCCGTCCGCCTCGCCGTTGAGGTAGCCCAGCTCGATCAGCCGCGCCTGCAGATTGCGCACGCTGGTGCCCGTGCTGCCCTTGGTCAGCAGATACAGCCGGGGCGTGGCGGTGGCGACGGCAGGCGCAAGGGTAGGATCGGGCGTGGGCGCAGGGGTGGGCGTAGCCGTCATATACGGGGTGGGCGTATGCAGCGTCTCGTAGGGAATGGGCGTAGCGCCGCTGGCCACGACCGCGCCGTTAGCCACCATGACCATGTAGACGATCAGCGTTTTGAGGATATCCACGGCGTATTCCTCTCCTTTCGTTCAAGTCAAAGACTGGGAATTAGATATCGATAAACTTGCGGAACTCCGGCAAAATACCAATGCCATCGGGATAGTGCGCCGCAAACTGCGGCACAGCGTGGCTGGGGAAGGAATTGCCCTCGATAAAGCGCGGGCCGTCGGCCGTAATAGCCACATCCCAGGCCACAAAGCGCACCTGCGGCACCTTGTGCATGGCCTGCAGGCACATATCCATGGCTTCTTTAAAATAGGGAATAGTAAAGCCCACGATAGGCGTGCCAGTGATGGGATGCTTGTCATACACGTTGCCCGCCTTATCGGCAGCCACAGTCAGCAGCTTGCCGGTAGCCAGATCCACGCGCGCGGCCATGCCGCCCTGATCCACATTATCCATTACCTTGCCGTTGCCGATGCGCAGAAAGGCGTACACCACGCCCTCGCGCTTATCGCCAAGCAGGGTGGCGATGCGCACGGTATTGACCGAGGTTGGGCACAGGCGGGACATTTCTGGATGCTGCACCAGCAACTCCTCCAGCAGTCCCGCGCCCTGCCCGCGCAGGGTATTGAGAAACGCGGGTATATCCTTTTCCCAATCGGCCTTGTTATACTTGACGATGCCCACGCCGCTGGAGCCCTCCAGGGGCTTAAAGAGCACGGCGGGCAGATCGCTAAGAAACTCCGCCAGCGCGTCCGCCGTCAGGCTGTCGTCCACCTTGATCCACTTGCGGCCAATATAGGGCGCAAACAGGGTATTGAAGGTGGTTTTATCATCAAAATAGTGCCAGTAGGCCTTATCGTTCATGCGGCGGACAATATTATTGGAGATACCGCGGGTAATGACGGTGCGCCGCTGCGCATCGTTCAGATTGTACATGGCGGCGATTTTATAATCCATGTAACCCGCGTTGTAGCGCAGCGCGCAGCGCAGCATATCCTGCATCAGCCAGGCGCGGCTTTTGCCGGTTTTTTCATGCAGCATATCGGCGGTCTGGCGCATTTTTTTCCAGTCCATTTTCATGGCGCGCTTGACCGCGTAGCCCAGTTTGCTCATTGCCAGGGCACCTTCTTTCAATCTTTACGCATTGCTTACACGTTGAAGCGGAACAGCGTCACATCGCCGTCCTGCATCACATAATCCTTGCCCTCGGAGCGGATCAGCCCCTTTTCGCGACAAGCGTTCATGCTGCCCAACTCTTTAAGGGTTTCAAAGGGCACAATCTCGGCGCGGATAAAGCCACGTTCAAAGTCCGTATGGATTTTGCCCGCCGCCTGGGGCGCCTTGGTGCCGCGCTTAATCGTCCAAGCGCGGCATTCATCCGAGCCGGCGGTCAGGAAGGAGATCAGCCCCAGCAGATGATAGCAGGCGGTGATCAGCGTATCCAGGCCGCTCTTTTCAATGCCCAGCTCCTCCAGGAACATGGCGCGCTCATCAGCCTCCATGCCGGCGATTTCCTCCTCGATCTGGGCGGAAATAGCCACGCACTCGGCATGCTCCTGCCTGGCGATATCGCGCACGGTACGTACCAGGGGGTTGGTATCGATACCGTCCAACGCATCCTCGGCGATGTTAGCCACATAGATTACGGGCTTGTCCGTCAGCAGGAACCAGCCGTCCACGATGGCCTGCTCATCCTCGGTCAGCGCGCAGGTGCGGGCAGGCTTGCCCGATTCCAGATGCGCGTACAGCTTTTCAGCCGTTTCGGCCTCGGCAGCGTATTTCTTATCGCCGGTTTTGAACAGCTTGCGCGCCTTATCCAGGCGCTTTTCCACCGTCTCCATGTCGGCGAAAACCAACTCCAGGTTAATTGTCTCGATATCGCGCGCGGGATCAACCGAGCCGTCCACATGGATGATATTATCATCCTCAAAACAGCGCACAACATGCACGATGGCATCGCACTCACGGATATGGGACAGGAACTTGTTGCCCAGGCCCTCGCCGTGGCTGGCGCCCTTGACCAGGCCCGCTATATCCACAAATTCCACGCTGGCGGGCGTAACCTTCTTGGGCTCATACATCTGGGCCAGCACGTCCAGACGCTCATCCGGCACGGCTACCACGCCGGAGTTGGGTTCAATGGTGCAGAACGGATAATTAGCGGCCTGCGCGCCCGCATTGGTAATGGCGTTAAAGAGGGTGCTTTTGCCCACATTGGGCAGACCAACGACGCCTAACTTCATCTTAAAAACGTCCCTTCGCATCAGTATCGTATGGAAACGTTCCTATTATACCTGTTTGCGGCGCAAAATGCAACTTTCCAACATGTAAAAAGGAAAATGCTGTATCGCCGCTATTGCCGCGGCAGGAATAATTTGTTATACTGGTGTGGGATGAAAAAGGGCGCTTCTTTCGTCTTTATAGATGAAGACCCCTTTGGGAGGTATTTACCATGAAGAAAAAGCTTCTTGCCCTGCTATTGGCAGCCGCGCTGCTGTTAAGCCTGTGCCCGCTGGCTCTGGCTGAGTTTTACGCAGAGGTTTACAACACTGAATCTTTGAACATCCGCTCCGGCCCTGGCAGCAGCTATAGCTGGCTGGGCGCTGTGCCCCTGGGCGAGCGCGTGCGCGTGGTGGGCGAAAGCGGCGGCTGGTATCAGGTGGTCACGCTGGATAACAAGCTGACCGGCTATATGAGCAAGAATTTCCTGCGCGTGGTGGGCGGCGCCTCCTCTGCCGGATCGGCCGCCGTCGGCAGCGCGTCCTTCGCCGTGGTATACAATACCGAAACGCTCAATCTGCGCTCCGGCCCTGGCAGCGAGTATACCTGGCTGGGTCAGGCCAACCGCAATGACTGGGTGGGCATCGAGGGCGAATCGGGCAACTGGTATCAGGTGCGGCTGTATTCCGGCGCGTATCAGGGGCGCACCGGCTACATGAGCAAGAATTTCCTGAAAACCGTATCCGGCGCATCCTCCAGCACCGCCACGGTAAAAAACCCTGCGGGAACGCGGTTTTTGAATCTGCGCGAGGCTCCCAGCTACACTGCCAATGTGCTGGGCATCTTCTATAACGGCGCCACCTGCCAGGTCATCAACCGGCAGGCGGACGGCTGGTGGTATGTATCCGTCAATCTGAACGGCTCCCCGCTGTACGGCTATTTCCGTAGCGAATACCTGGTCATGGGCGGCAGCAGCGTGGGCAGCATCGGCACCGCTTATGTGAACACAAGCAACGGCGGCCGGCTGAACCTGCGCACCTATCCCGGCTCCGATGCGGGCGTGCTGCTGCAGATTCCCAACGGCTCCGCGATGAACGTGCTGCTCAAGGGCAACTACTACTGGATGGTCAGCTACAACGGCGAAATCGGCTTTGTGGATATCTCCTACGTCACTGAGCGTACCCCAAGCCTGCCCACCGCCGCTCCCAGCACGCCCAGTACCCCCACCACCACCGCGGGCACCGCGATTGTGCAGACGGGCAACAGCGGCAAATTGAACCTGCGCGAGCAGGCATATGCCAACGCGGGCATCCTGGGGCGCTACAGCAACGGCACCGCCGTGACTGTGCTGCAAAAGGGCGCTGCCTGGTCCTACGTGGAGGTCAAGGGGCAAAAGGGCTATATGATGTCCAAGTTCCTTAAGTTCACCTCCAGCGCCGCCTCCTCCCGCCGGGTATACAACCCCAACGGCGGCACCTATGTGAACCTGCGCTCCTCGCCCAACAAAACCAGCGGCAATGTAAATGTCCGCGTGCCTGTGGGCGCTACGGTATCGCTGCTGTCCTGGGGGGCGGAATGGTCGCAGGTATCCTACGGCAGCTACACGGGCTATATGATGAGCTGGTTCCTGAAATAAAGCCTTCATATAAAATCTTCACTGCAAAATCAAAACCACCGGCTAAGCCGGTGGTATGCACCATGCCTTCAAGGCAATGATACCTGCCGCGCCTAAAGGCGCATTGAACAGTCCAGCAACCGCAG
>SFIM01000048.1 GCA_004556155.1 Clostridiales bacterium | reverse complement strand
TGCGGTTGCTGGACTGTTCAATGCGCCTTTAGGCGCGGCAGGTATCATTGCCTTGAAGGCATGGTGCATACCACCGGCTTAGCCGGTGGTTTTGATTTGATTTCTTCAATTTCGTTGAGCAGGTTGGTATCGATGCTCATCACCTCGCGCGCGGCCTTTACATACATCTGCCCTGCGTAGGTGAGCGACAGCGGCGCGGTATCGCGGTTGAAGATGGGCATGCCAAGCTGCTCCTCAGCCTGGCGGATGGTTTGGCTTAGCGATGGCTGGGAGATGTAAAGCTGCTTGGCCGCCTCGGTCATACTGCCCGTGCGCAGCACCGTCAGGACGTATTGCGCGTGCTTGAGGTTCACGGAGAAGGTCACTTCCTGTCTATAAATGTCAAGTTATGACTGCTATAAAAAATAATGTAATTGACTTATAAGCACCGACAGTTTATCATACTATTGCAATGAATGCAAGATGTGGGCGAAAAAATATAATTTTCGCACATGCTTTGTATTTGCGTCCGTTTCGATCCCCATATTACTCAATTACCTTTAAGGGAGGAAAACATCATGAAGAAGCTGCTTTGCCTGGTACTGGCGCTCACCATGCTGATGAGCCTGGCACTGATCTCCCCCGCCGCCGCGGAGGACTGGAAGTTCGAACGCAAGATCGAAATCGTCTGCCCCTGGGGCCTGGGCGGCGGAGCGGACTCCACCATTCGCCCCATGGCGACCCTGCTGCAGCAGAAGCTGGGCGTGCCCGTTGAGGTGCGCAACGAAACCGGCGCCGGCGGCGTAACGGGCATCGAGTACACCTACAAGCAGCCCGCCGACGGCTACACCTTCATGCTGGGCACCCAGTCCCTGTTCATCCAGGATATGCTGGGCAACACCTCCATGAATTTCAAAACCGAAATGGAATGCGTGGACGTGCTGGTGCACTCCATCAACATGCTGGTCGGCTCCAAGAAGCAGCTGGACAAGTACGGCATCCATAACTTCACCGAGCTGAAGGAATACGCCGCGGCGCATCCCTACGAGGTATCCGTGGGCATGCTGACCGCCACGGGCGTGGACGGCATGTGCTTTGAAATCGCCACCGAGGGCCTGAGCCTGAACATGGTGCAGTACGGCGGCGGCGCCGAGGTCAACGCGGACCTGGCCGGCGGCCACTGCGACCTGGCTGTGGGCGGCTACGACGATATGAGCGGCCTGATCGAGTCCGGCGATATCGTGCCCCTGCTGGTGTTCTGCGAGCATCGCCTGTCCATCTTCCCCGACTGCGAGTGCACCGCTGAGGTGGGCATCGATTCCTTTGCCGGTCCCTGGCGCGGCATCTTTGCCAAGAAGGGCACCCCGCAGGGCGCCATCGACGCGCTGGTTGCCGCCATCGAAGAGTGCCGCAAGGACGCCAGCTGGCAGGAGTTCCTGCACAATGCCGCCTATGACGAGCGCACTGTGCCCGCCCCCGGCGAAGAGCTGAAGGCCTTTGTCCAGAAGGAATACAAGGATCTGCACGACTACATGGTAGAGCAGGAAACCCTGGAAAAGGATTACGAAGATCTGAAGTAATCGCCTGACCATGACGCAATGGGGGAAGGGGAGAGCGTCTCTCCTTCCCCTTCATTAAAGGTGCTGTAAGGAGTTGAGAATCCTTTGTTTGAACTTTTTGCCAATATCCTCCTGCTGGTGTTCATGGTGTTCACTTTCTTCACCCATGTGCTGGAGGCCAAGATTCCCAAGAGCTACACAAAGAATCCCTACAACCTGATGCCTGACGTGTGGCCCAAGGTGATTATTGCCCTGATCGTGATCTGCCTGACGATCAACATCATCAAGATCATTCGCAAGAACAAGGGCAATCCTGAGTTTACCCTGAAGGCCTTCTGGAAAAACAGCCTCAATTTCTTCAAGAGCAAGATGTTCCTGGGCATGCTGATCCTTGCCGGCGCATCGTTTGTGATTGAAACGCTGGGCTTTGTCGTCACCACCTTCCTGATCCTGTTCCTGTACGGCCTGCTGCTGGGCGAAAAGAAGATCTGGCGCCTGGCGATCGTATCCGTGGTACTGGCGCTGCTGCTGCACATCATCTTCAGCGGCCTGCTGGACGTCACCCTGCCGCGCGGTACCGTGCCGTTCCTGCGCAATTTCGCGCTGTGGCTTGAAAACTTGCTTTAAGGGAGGTGTGCATACACAATGAGTTTTGGTGAAATGTTTCTGTCCGGCCTGAGCGCCGTATTCAGTGGCGGCCACTTCCTGATGGTACTGCTGGCCATTGTGCTGGGCACGATCTTCGGCGCCCTGCCCGGCGTCAGCGCGACCATGGCTGTGGCCCTGGGACTTACCTTTACCTACACCATGTCGCCCGTGCCCGCCATCGTGTTCCTGGTAGCAATCTATTGCTCCTCCATCACCGGCGGCTCCATTACGGCCATTCTGTTCAAGATTCCCGGTGTTCCCTCCTCTGCCCCCACCACGTTTGACGGCTATCCCATGGCCAAGGAGGGCAAGGCAGGCAAGGCGCTGGGCGTGGCGCTGTTCTGCTCCGCCATCGGCGGCCTGTTCTCCGCCATCGTCATGTTCGCCATGAGCAGTCCGCTGTCCAAGGCGGCGCTGGCCTTCGGCCAGGGCGACCTGTTCGCAATCACCTTCCTGGGTCTGTCCATTCTGACGGTGCTGGATATGGATCATATCCTTACCACCATCATCTCCGGTCTGCTGGGTCTGCTCCTGGCCTGTATCGGTCAGGATCCGATGGCGGGCGTTGCGCGTTTGACCTTCGGCAACTCGCAGCTGCTGGCCGGTATTGAAATGATCCCCGTGCTGATCGGCTTGTTCGCCGTCACCGAGGTGCTCAAGCAGACCAACGCCAAGAAGCGCCTGTCCGCCGAGGACGGCGTGGCCGGCACCAAGGGACGCGTAAACACCAAAATGCCCTCCCTCAGGGAAATGTGGAGCATCAAGTGGGTTATGCTGCGTTGCAGCATCGTGGGCACCATCGTGGGCATCCTGCCCGGCGCAGGTGCGACCATCGCCTCCTTCATGTGCTACGCCATGGAGAACAAGCTCTCCAAGTATCCTGAAAAGTTCGGCACCGGCATCATCGACGGCATTGCCGCTTCCGAAACCGCCAACAACGCCGCCACAGGCGGCGCGATGGTTCCCCTGCTGACGCTGGGCATCCCCGGCGGCAACGCCGCGGCGGTTATGATGTCCGCGTTGGCGCTCAAGGGCGTGCAGATGGGTCCCCTTCTGCTGACCAAGCAGCCTGAGTTCCTGTCCGCCACCTTCATTACCATGATTATCACCAACATCCTCATGGTTGTCGTGGCCATGGGCATCGCCAAGGTCTTTGCGCAGATTCTGGCCATTCCCTACAGCTACCTGGGCCCCATCATCCTGATGCTGGCCACCATCGGCTCTTACTCCGAGGGCGGCTTCGTAGGTGTGCAGGTCATGGTTCTGGCCGGTGTGCTCGGCGTAGTGGTCAAGTATATGCACTTAAACAGCGCGGCCATCGTGCTGGGTCTGGTGCTTGGCGGCATGTGCGAGGAGCACTTCAGTCGAGCATATCTGATGAACCGGGCCAATGTAGGCAAGGCGCTGTTTGGCACCCCCATTGCGGCGGTGGTCATGACCGCCTGTATCCTGATGCTGCTCAGCCCCCTGTATATGCCCTGGATCAAGAAGCTGATCAGCCGCAAGAAGGCCTAATTTCAACAACTGTCCATGCGGGGCGCTGCGAGCATGCCTGTTTATGCCGGCTGCCCGCAGCGCTCCCTTCTTCCGTAATCCGTATTTGCTGTATAATAAAGCGCCTGTCGGCGCTGCAAACCACATTTGGAGGCTGTTATGACCATTGAAAAAAGCGCCGTTGCCGGCACACTTGAAAGCAGCGACGCGCAGATTACCGTGGAGCCTGCTCAGGACGGCATCCAGCTGGAGATTTCGTCCAGCGTGATGAATCAGTATGGCCGCCAGATCAAAGCGACTGTGCTGGATACGCTGGAGCGGCTGGAGGTTACGTCCGGCCGCGTTACCGTGGTGGATAAGGGCGCGCTGGACTGCACCCTCAAGGCCCGCGTGGAGTGCGCAGTGTTCCGCGCCTGCGGCCAGAGCGAAAAGAATATTCCCTGGGGAGGTGCGGTGAAATGATTCCTCGTCCCACTCCCGAACGCTTCCGGCTGCGCCGCACCATGATGTTTATGAACGCCCAAAAGCCCGGCCTGATTAAGGATGCGTACATCTACGGCGTGGATTCCATCATGCTGGATCTGGAGGACGCTGTGGCCGAAAACCAGAAGGACGCGGCCCGCTTCAGCCTGTATCATGCCCTGAAAACCATCGATTACGGCGATACCGAAGTGATCGTGCGCATCAACGGCCTGGATACCCCGCATTGGCAGGAGGACATCCGCGTGTGCGTGGCGGGCGGGGCGGACGGCATCCGCATCGCCAAGTGCGAAAGCGCGCAGGATGTAAAAATCGTAGAAGAGCATGTGGAAAAGGCCGAGCGCGAGTTTGGCGTGGAGGTAGGCCGCACGCTGCTGATGGCTGCGCTGGAAAGCCCCAAGGGTATTATGAACGCCTATGAAATCTGCGCCGCCAGCGACCGCATGTTCGGCGTAGCCATTTCGGGCGGCGATTTCCGCAAATGCATGCAGACCAAGCCTACGGCGGACGGCATCGACATGCTGTTTGCACGCGGGCAGATGCTGCTGGCCGCGCGCGCGGCTGGCGTGCAGTGCTTTGACACTGTGTTTACCGATCTGGACGATATGGAGGGCTTCATCAATGAGGTTCGCCAGAACAAGGCCATGGGCTTTGACGGCAAGAGCCTGATCAATCCCAAGCAGATCCGTCCGGTGCACGAGATTTTCGCCACCACCGAAAAAGAGGTGGCGCAGGCGGAAGCCTGGGTCAGCGCCTTCCGCGAGGCACAGGCGCGGGGCGTGGGCGTGTTCACGGTAAACGGCAAAATGGTGGACGCGGCCTTTATTCCCGGGGCTGAGCGCACGCTGCGCCTGGCCAAGGCCTGCGGCATGTATGAGGGGGATTTGGTATGAAAAACGCTGTTGGACGGGATATTCCCGAATACCTGTTTGCGGGCGGCCGCGAGGTTTATCAGGGAAAAAACTATATGGACGGCCGGTATATGCAGAAGGTCGCGCCGCGTACCCGCCGCTATGAAAAGCCGCAGGAGAGCAAGATTGTCGCCACCCTGGCCGACGCGCTGCGCCAGTGCGGGGCAAAAAGCGGCATGACATTCTCCTTCCATCATCATCTGCGCAACGGCGATTACGTGGTCAATATGGTCATGAAGGCCGCCATTGACGAATTGGGGCTGGATAACCTGACCATTGCCGCCACTTCCCTGGGCGAGGCGCATGATCCCGTGGCCGAGTATATCGAGCAGGGCAAGATCGTGGGCATCCAGACCAGCGGTATCCGCGGACGCATCGGCGAGGTTGTTTCGGCGGGCAAGCTCAAAACCCCTGCTATTATCCGCAGCCATGGCGGCCGTCCCCGCGCCATTGAGATGGGTGAGGTGCACATCGATATCGCCTTTATTGCCGCACCCACCAGCGACTGCGTGGGCAACTGCCGCGGCATCGGCGGCAAGAGCAACTGCGGCTCCATGGGCTATGCCATGATGGACGCTAAGTGCGCCGATCATGTGGTGGTTGTGACCGACTGCCTGGTGGATTTTCCCAACATGCCTGCTTCTATCGAGGCTATTGATGTGGACGCGGTGGTGAAGGTGGAGTCCATCGGTAATCCCAAGAAGATTGCCAGCGCAGCGGCGCGCATCAGCCAGAATCCCCGCGATCTGATGATGGCCGAAAACGTGGCGCGTATCATTGCTTCCACCCCCTACTTTAAGGAGGGCTTTTCCTTCCAGACCGGCGTTGGCGGCCCCTCGCTGGCGGCTAACCTGTTCCTGGAAAAGGTGATGGACGAACGCGGCATCAAGATGGGCTGGTCCATCGGCGGCATCTGCGGCCCCATGGTGGAGCTGCTTAAAAAGGGCAAGGTGGGCAAGATCATCGACGTGCAGGATTTTGACCTGGACGCGGTGAATAGTATCAACCAGACCCCCAACCACTTTGAAATGAGCGCCAGCCAGTATGCCAACCCTGCCAACAAGGGCGCGATGGTCAATAAGCTGGACTTTGTGGTGCTGGCTGCGCTGGAAATCGACACGGGCTTTAACGTGAACGTGCTGACGGGCTCGGACGGCGTGCTGCGTGGCGCGCCCGGCGGACACCCCGATGCGGCGGCAGGCAGCAAGTGCTGCATTATCGTAACGCCCTTGGTGCGCGGGCGCATGGCTACTGTGTGCGAGCATGTGGTCACGGTTACTACGCCCGGCGACTGCGTTGACGTGCTGGTAACGGATTACGGCATCGCCGTCAATCCCCAGCGCCCCGATCTGATTGAATGCCTGGACGCGGCGGGCATTCCGCATGTGCCCATTGAAGCCTTGCAGAAAAAGGCCTATAGCCTGGTCGGTACTCCGGATGATCTGGAGTGGGAGGATCAGGTGGTGGCTGTGCTGGAGGCGCGCGACGGCACCATTCTGGATGTTGTGCGCAAGATCAAGCCGTTGAAACTCTGATCTGACTTTATCTTAATCTCTTATGGAAGGAGCGTCCGCTGTGTCCTATACCGTCGCTTCCGTTACCACCCGGCGCGGTCTGGCCGCGGTGGACGCCCTTCTTTCCCGCTGCGGGCTGCGCCGCGATCCGCTGGCGGATTATACCTGCGGCGTGTATGATCAGGAGGATGTGCTCTGCGCCACAGGCAGCTGCTGCGGCGCGACCCTTCGCTGTCTGGCGGTAGATGACGCCTGCCGCGGCGAAGGACTGATGAACCTGGTGGTTTCGCACCTGTGCGAGGTGCAGGCAGCGCGCGGCAACACGCGCCTCTTTTTGTATACAAAGCCCCAGTCTGCGGGCTTTTTTGAGAATCTGGGCTTTTATGAGGTTGCCCGCACGGATGAAGTCGCCTTTCTGGAAAACCGAAAAACGGGCTTTGCGGACTGGCTGTCCCAGCTTCATAGGGCTGACGTACCCCGGGAGCAGACGGCCTGCGTGGTGATGAACGCCAATCCCTTCACGCGCGGACATCGCTATCTGCTGGAAACAGCCTGCGCGAATGCCCAGGCTGTGCATGTGTTTGTGCTCAGCGAGGAATACGGCCCCATATCCGCCGCAGTGCGAAAACGGCTGGTGGCGCTGGGCACGGCCGACCTGCCCAAGGTGATCCTGCATGACAGCGGGCCTTATATCGTGTCCGCCGCAACCTTTCCCAGCTACTTCCTCAAGCAGGATCAGCAGGCTTCGCAGGTGCATGCGCAGCTCGATCTGGCGGTGTTTGAGCGCATTGCCAGGCAGCTGAATATCGGCGCGCGCTATGTGGGGGAGGAACCCTTCAGCCAGGTGACAGCGCTGTACAACCGCACCATGGCTGAAATGCTGCCTGCAAGCGGCGTGGATTTCCGCGTGGTGCCCCGCCTGCGGCTGGATGGCCGCGTCATCAGCGCCAGCAGCGTTCGGCAGCCGCTGCATGACGGCGATATGGCCGCCGCCCGCGCGATGCTGTGCGACAGCGTGTGGCAGTATTTGACCGGTCCGGAGGGGCAGGCCACGCTGGATGCGATCCGCCGCACGGATGATTTGATCCATCACTAACGATATTCGGGAGGTTTGCCATGATTCGCCTATCTCAGACCGGCGTTTATCTGATTGACGGAAAACAGCTTGTATCCGATCCCGCGCAGGCGGTGCAGCTAGCGGGCCGCCCCGTGTCGCAGGCGGAGGCTGTCCGGGGCACGATGGCCTACGGCATCCTGCAGGCGCATAATCACAGCGGCGACATGCAGCAGCTGCGCCTGCGCTTTGATAGCCTGACCAGCCATGATATCACCTATGTGGGCATCATCCAGACTGCCCGCGCCAGCGGGATGACGCGCTTTCCTATGCCCTATGTGCTGACCAACTGCCATAACAGCCTGTGCGCTGTGGGCGGCACCATCAATCAGGATGACCACGTGTTCGCCCTGTCCGCCGCGCGCAAGTACGGCGGTGTGTATGTGCCGCCCAACCTGGCGGTTATTCACAGCTTTAACCGCGAGATGATGGCTGGCTGCGGCAGGATGATCCTGGGCAGCGATTCGCACACCCGCTATGGCGCGCTGGGCACGCTGGCCGTGGGCGAGGGCGGGGGAGAGTTGGCCAAGCAGCTGGTGGGGCGTACCTATGATATCGCCTGTCCGCAGGTGGTGTGCGTGTATCTGCACGGCGCGCCGCGACCGGGCGTCGGCCCGCAGGATGTGGCGCTGGCCATTTGCGGAGCGGTGTACGCCTGCGGCTATGTGAAAAACCGGGTGATGGAGTTTGTCGGCCCTGGCGTTGCCAGCCTGCCGATGGATTTTCGCAACGGTATGGACGTGATGACCACGGAAACAACCTGCTGGTCTTCCATCTGGATCACGGACGAGCGCACGCGCGAATACCTAGCCCTGCATGGCCGCGAGGAGGATTACAAGCCCCTTGCGCCCGCGCCCATCGCCTATTATGATGGCTGCGTGGAGGTCGACCTATCGAAGGTTGAAAGCATGATCGCGCTGCCCATGCATCCTAGCCACGCCATGCCTATCCGCGAGTTGTTGGCCAATCCGGTCGAAATTTTGCGCGATTGCCAGGAGCGCGTGAACGCCCAGACCAGCGGCGCGAAGATCGATCTGGTCAGCAAGGTGCACGACGACGGCGTGTGGGTGGAGCAGGCGGTAATCGCCGGCTGCTCGGGCGGCATCTTTGATAACCTGTGTGCCGCGGCGGATATCCTGCGCGGCGGTTCCATCGGCAACGGCGCGTTCAGCCTCAGCGTGTATCCGGACAGCATGCCTTCCTATCAACAATTGATGCGCAACGGCGTGCTGGGCGATTTGACCGCCGCCGGGGCCATCGTGCGCGAGTGCTTCTGCGGCCCGTGCTTCGGCGCGGGCGATACGCCCGCCAACGGCGAATTGTCCATCCGCCATACCACACGCAACTTCCCCAACCGCGAGGGCTCCAAGCCTGGCGAGGGGCAGCTGAGCTGCGTGACGCTGATGGATGCGCGCTCCATCGCGGCGACTGCACGCAACGGCGGCCGCCTGACCCCGGCGGTTGATCTGGACGTTGCGTACCGCGAGCATCCCGCCGCCTTTGACCGGGCGGTGTATGATAAGCGCGTGTTCTTTGGCTTCGGCCAGGCCGAGCCGGAAACCAAGCTCGTTTTCGGCCCGAATATCCGCGACTGGCCGCAGCTGCCCGCCCTGAGCGAGGACGCTCTGATGCGGGTATGCAGCTATATTACCGATCCTGTCACCACCACGGACGAGCTGATCCCCTCGGGCGATACCTCGTCCTACCGCTCCAATCCCGAGCGGCTGAGCGAGTTTGCCCTGTCCCGCAAGGATCCGGGTTATGTGGGGCGCGCCAAGGCCGTGCGCGCGCAGGAGCAGCAGCGCGCTTCGGGGCAGATCGACGCTGAGATCGCCCGCGTGTATGCAGCCCTGCGTCCCTATGCTCAGCCCAATCCGCAGGCGGTCAATATCGGCTCGGTTATCTTTGCCAACAAGCCCGGCGACGGCTCCGCCCGCGAGCAGGCGGCCAGCTGCCAGCGCGTGCTGGGCGGCTGCGCCAATCTGGCGCGCGAATATGCCACCAAGCGTTACCGCTCCAACTGCATCAACTGGGGCATGCCGCCTCTGCTGACGGATGATCCCGCGGCCTTTGCCCTGGGCGACTGGATATTCATTCCAGGCCTGCGCAGCGCCGTGCTGGCTGGCATGCCGGAGTTTCCCGCCTATGTAATCAAGCCTGACGGCGGCGTGGCGCGCATTACCCTGCGGCTGGACGCGCTGACGCGGGAGGAACGCCAGATCATTGCCGACGGCTGCCTGATCAATCACTATAAAAACCATCGGGAGGAAGAAACATGCTGAGCCCATCCGAAGCCTTTCAAATTGCCGTGCCGCGCCGTCCTGCCGTGCTGTGCCTGAAGCGCGGCGAGGAGACGCAGCTGATCGCCGTCAGTTGGTTTACCTGGCTGAACATGCGCAATCAGCCCATGATTTCCTACGCCATGGAGCGCAGCGCCGCCCTGGGGCTGGATTTGCAGGAGAATAACGAATTGTATCTGGCTTTTCCGGAGCCTCGGGCGGTGGAGGGCTTTAAGGCCGGTCTGCATGCCCGCCCCGCTCCGGAGGGTCAGGAGGATGAGGCTGATTCGCGCGTGACCAGTCAGCACGGCTTGCCGGTCATTCTTCCTGCGGGCACTGAGATTGTGCTGCGCTGCACCTTGGCCCGCGCCTATAACTATCCGTTCAAAAAAGTGCGCATTTTCAACTGCAATTTTGAGAATGCACAGCACATCGGCAAACGAAAAAAGTAATATCACGATTTCCCGGCGGAGAGAGCCCAGCGCTTTCTCCGCCTTTTTGTGTGGGCGGTTGCCACGCGCTGGGTAAGTTTTACATTTGATCAATGGATTTTGGAATACAGTCAGTGTATAATGAAAATGCTCGATTTGCCTTGAGTAAAACATCGAATTAAGGTGGTGCAAACGATGAAGAAAAGAATTGTTTTTCTCTTTGGCTTGCTTTGGGTATTGATTTGCCTAAGCACCGCTGTTGCTGAAGACGCAGTCACCCCAGCCGATCAGCCGT
>SFIM01000047.1 GCA_004556155.1 Clostridiales bacterium | reverse complement strand
TAGAGATACTCCGCTTTCCGATATTCCTCAGTAGCTCAATGGCAGAGCACTCGGCTGTTAACCGAGTTGTTGTAGGTTCGAGCCCTACCTGGGGAGCCAACTAAATCCTCATGTTTTGATACAAAGCATGGGGATTTCTTTTTGCATTTATAGGCTGATAAGCTGTCAAAATATAGACTATAACTACCCAATATGGGATATAAGCGCAAGAAGCGGACTGCTCGGCGTCATTTTGTCAGATGGAAGTTTCCACTTTCCACCCTTTTTTAGTCTGCTCATGGCTGCTTTTCGGGGTCGAAATCAGAGACTTATCAAGAAATGCACCCTACTTTGGACGATAGCAGGGTATCGTCCACAATGCAAGGTTCCGTCCAAAGTATCGCAAAACAGCGCCTGAAGCACGCTCACTTCATATTTTTGCCAGCCATCCGTGGTCGTTTGAAGGCGGAAAGTGGTTCAAATACAGCATACTATCATCAAACGGAAAATATGAAAACTCCCATCCATCGCGCCCACTCTGCGCAATAGCCAGCTGTCGACAACCCTCCCATTTGATCCAACAAGTCACCTTGTAGACACATGCAGGTTCAATCGGAAAAACTTGCTGCAGGGATCCCACGTTCCCATTTTCAAACGTATATTTAGCACACTTTGAACCATTCATCCCTTAGTTGTTTGACAATTCAACACCACTCGTAGTCCATCCACTTAGCCCTCTGCCAAACTTGCCGTTGCGGGCCATATTAGCTTCTGCCATGTTAGCTTACTCCTTTCATTGCTCATCCTTTGTTAGTCTTAGTATATTGGTTCTGAGAAACATCAGTCGCGACTCCTAGTTTCAGCTCGTATTATATTTGTATTCACCCAATTTCAAAAGTGACAATATGCTGCCATAGTCATGCCAAATTACTGCCAAATTACTGTCAGGATGATGCCATGCTTATTTATACTTTAGGGAAAATTGGGGAAGAAAATTAGTAAAGCAAACGTTATATTTCTATGAAAGGGGTGACGCTTCATGAAAAAAGCTGCCGTGCTGCTTATGCTGATTATCCTGTTGTGCGCTTGGATGTGCCTGCCTGCAGGCGCTTCGGAGGAGACAGGAAGAAAGCGGCTGATTGTGGCTTCTGTGATAGGAGACGAAGGCGAAAAGTGCTATTATTATCGCGCGCCGGAGGAATCGCAGAAGCAAATTGCGGGCTTTTATTATCCCGGCGCGCAGGTCTATATGCTGGAGTATGGCCCGGAATGGTGCCGCGTTTTTCTGTGTGCGGAAGGGTATATGAAAACATCGCAGCTGAAAAGAACTGGTGCAGCCAAGATTGAGCCAATCGGCTTTGCCTTTGCCTCCTTTGAACTGGGCGAGCCGTTTGTAGATCCAAATGGCTTTATCGAATCACTGGGGGATTGTGATCTGAGCAAGCATGGAGATATCGTCGAAAATGGGGGAGCACTGAAACTGATTGGCTATGCAGGCGAGTTTTTGCAGATTCAGTATGGAAATTACGACGGCTTTATTTTGAGCAGATACGCATCCACCATGCCGTTTGACAGCATTCTGCTGCCTGATGAAGCGCAGTGAACGCTTGCGGCAGGCAGCTACACCATTGGGGAGAATCTGCCTGCCGGGCTGTGGCGCATTTCTGCACAGCAGGGGCAGGATGCGATCGTGAAAATACAAAACGTCAGCGGAAAGCTCCTGGAGCATCGGATAAGCGGCAGACAAAACGCGCCTTATGCTGTGCTGCTGCCCATGCAGGCAAATATCTCCCTGTCCGAGCCGTGCATTTTTACGCCTGTTTCTTCTATTAATATGGTGGATACCACCGTTTTCAATGGCCGCCAGATTTGCGGAATCGATTTTCGGGGGGCCCCTGAAGCTTATTATAAAATCGTTGCAGATAATAGGCACGACGCTTATTATATTGTATCTACGCTTATGCAGGATATCACGCTGGACGTCGGAGAGCGCTATATGCTGCAGCCGAACGAAGAAATCAGCGAGTGTCTGAACGACGGCTATGTGATCGAACTGCACAATTGCAGCCTGATCGATACGGCAGATGAGACGAACTACGGCAGTTAGCGAAAATGTTGAGAGAATACTCCTCAATGTTTGACAACAAGGAAATAGTGCTTGATAAAAATTGATGTTTTGCGAGAGCATAAGGAGAATCATGACCAGGTTATAATGCGTATTGTCCCCTACAAGGTGCATCGTCCCATGTATCATAGTTCACCAGATTAGCCATTCCGCCGCATCACTGCGGCGGGTTTTTGTTTTATATAGCTATTGTGTGCCTGCGATGCTGCTTGGAAATGGGAAAAACGGGGGAGACGCATGCCTATACTGCTTAGAAGAATGCTCGCGCTTGCGATGCTGGCGTGCCTTCTCAGTTCGTCAAGCCAGCAGCGGTGAAGAAAACGGGAGTGTTCTTTCTATCTATTGTGCTTCTCATATGCCCCTTTCTGCATGACAATCCGGATACACTTCATACAAGCAGCAGACTCTGTATCTCCGCCCCCTTGCGGCAAGCTAAAATGCAATTGTTTTACTTGACTGAATGAAGCGCGCTTCTTTTTCAGCTCATACATGTGCAGTAAACGAAGTCAATTATTCCTCGTGCAAAGGAGAGCGTGGAGAACTCCTTAATACCATACTTTACCCTTTCTGCGCAGGGGTACACAGCATAGATTGATCATAAGGAAATCTGAACATGACGTAAGCACGCAGCTTATAATTAAAGCGGCTGGACGAAAGCACTTTTCGTTCAGCCGCTTTAATTTGCAGGTTATCGGGTGGACTACGCTTTATTTCCCATTAATCACGCCGCTGGCGATGTCCTGGGAGCCTTTGGAGTTGACGGCTTTGCCGGTGGCGGTGACGGTGAGAGCGCCGCCGGTGATGGTCACATCCTGGGTGGCCTGGATGGCGTCGTCGCCCGCGGTGATGCGGATATCGCCGCCCGCGATGTACACATAGCCCTTGTCGGGCTTATCCTCGTTGTCGGCTTTGATGGCGTCCTTGCCGGCGGTCAGGGTGATGGCGCCGTTCTGGATGGCCACGGAATCGTTGCCCTTCAGGGCGTTTTTGACGGCGGATACGGTGATGACGCCGCCCGCGATGCGCAGGTCGTTCTTGGTGCCGATGCCGTTGTTGAAGTTGCCCTGCACGTTCAGCGTGCCCGTGCCGTTGATCACCAGGTCGTCGCGGGAGCAGATGCAGGCGTTGGGCTGCTTTTCAAAGGCGGCGGTGTAGGCCTTGCCGTCGGTAAAGGTGTTGACGGTGTCGGGGGCCAGGGTGAGGGACACCTTGTCAGCCGAGAGCACGTACAGGGGCGCGGAGCTCTGGCAGGTCAGGGTCAGGCCGGCCAGCACCAGCTGGGCCTTCTCGGCCTTGTCGATCTCCACCAGCACCTGGCCGTCGGCACAGGAGCCTTGCAGCTTGTATACGCCGGGGGCGGTGATGGTGACCACCGTGCCGTCGGCTGCCGCGCCGCTGCCGTTGATCGTCACGGCCGTATCGGTAAAGGTGATCTCCGTGGCGGCAGTCCAGCTGTCGCGCAGGTCAAAGTTGGTAAATACGTCGCTGTAATCGGCGGCCAGGGCGGTGCACAGGCTGCACGCCAACAGCAGGGAAAGCGCCAGGGAAAGCAGTTTCTTCATTATTATATCTCCTTTGCAGATGGAATGGTTTTGCACAGATTTATCATATCATTTGGCCGTTTAAAATGCAAGCGGCGGCTGGATGGATTTACAAATCCTTCACAGGAGGGCGGACGGAGCAGCAAACTGGCCTGTATGAGCATAAGGACAGGGGGAAGCTGTCATGTAGGGGATGAGCGCTTTGTTCATCATTCCGCGGTGGCTGCCGTATGCGGGAGCGGCGAAGGCACGTTTCATGATCGAAACTGGCGCATTTTGAACAAAAATGAGCAATTTGACGGTCATATGGCAATTCGCTGTGCGATTCTGCAAAGCGGTTGAAATGTTTGAATGGCGTGTTGCATAATCAAACCATCCATTTTGTACATATCACATCGTGTAATTCCGTGAGTGTACGACTAAAGAATTTAAGGAGGAAACCAACGTGAAAAAGCTGATTGCATTGCTGATGGCGCTGTGCCTGCTGCTGTCCGCCGGGGCGGCGCTGGCCGATGTAACCTATCCCATCAAGACCGACAAGCCCGTAAAGCTGAAGGTGTGGATGGAGATGAACGCGGGCGCGTCCCAGGTGTTCACCAATTATATGGAGAACCCGGTGTACCAGCGCTTCTCCGAGGTGACGGGCATCGAGCTTGAAATGATGCACCCCACCTATGGCGCGGCGGGCGAGGGCTTCGGCATGATGCTGGCCGGCAGCGAGCTGCCCGATATCATTGTGGACCTGGAAAAGTTCTACAATGGCGGCGCGGTGGCTGCCTATGACGACGAGCTGATCTACGACCTGACCCCCTATCTGGAGGAGAACGCCCCCGACTACTACAAGCTGATCAACGTAAACGATGACGTGCGCCGCCAGTTCTACAACGAGGACGGCAAGGTGCTGGGCTTCTACTACTACGAGGACGAGTACGACTCCCTGGCGGACTGCCTGGTGGTGCGCCCCGACTGGTGCGAGGAATTCGGCATCGATCCCGCCCAGATCACCACCTTTGACAAGCTGGAGGAATACCTGCAGAAGGTCAAGGATACCAAGCCCGGCGTTACCCCCTTCCTGACCAGCAAGGACAAGACCTTCACCACCCTGGGCGCGGGCTACAACGTGTATCAGGGCTTCTATCAGGAAGACGGCACCGTCAAGTACTATGCCGACAGCCAGGAGTGGCATGATTTCCTGGCCCGCATGCACAGCTGGTATGAAAAGGGCTACATGGGCACGGACTTTGGCACCATCGGCAACGCCCAGATCCGCAAGCTCTACTCCGCCGGCACCGTGGGCTGCCTGGTTGTGCCCATCGGCAACGCCTATTCCGATTCCAAGGCTTCCGGCACCCCCATCGCCAAGACCCCCTTCCAGTCCTACAGCGAGGACGCCAAGATCCATGTGTACAACCTGGGCGTGAACGTGAACAACGGCTACTGCACCGTGGTCACCACCGCCTGCGATGAGAAGCTGCTGCCCATCGTGTGCCAGTTCCTCAACTACACCTACACCGACGAAGGCTCCGTGTTTGCCAATCGCGGCCCCGAGGGCCTGTCCTGGGTGGCGACGGACGATCAGGGCGGCTTTAAGTTCACCGATTGGGTGATCCACAATGAGCTGTACGAAACCTCCATCATGCACAATGTGTGCCGCATGACCTACTGGCCCTGCAAGCGCATCCCCGATACCCAGTGCAGCCCCAACCTGCTGCGCGACGAGACCGCCGTGGCGCTGCGCCTGCAGTACGCCGACCGCGAGAACTGGGACAACGCCTGGCTGATGCCCACCAGCGTGACCCTGACCACCGATGAAAACAACGAGCGCCTGAAGATCATGAGCAACGTGGATACCTACGTGAGCGAAATGTCGCTCAAGTTCATCCGCGGCGAGGCCGATCTGGAGACCGGTTGGGACGCTTATGTGCAGCAGCTGGCCGCTTATAAGCTGAGCCGCGCGGTGGAAATTACGCAGGGCGCTTATGACCGCTATCTGAGCCGCTAACGCAAAAATTGAACCGCCTGGGGGAAGGCAAATTTCCCCCGGCGGCTACTCATCGCGGGGAGCGCCCCACGGCGCTTCCCGCATTCTATACCCAGGGAGGGGATTACGCATGTCGCAGATTGTCAACGACCGCCCGCCGGTAACCTACCACAAAAAGACTTTCTTCCAGCGCCTGGCGCTGGATTTCCGGCAGAACAAAATGGTGTATCTGATGTGGCTGCCGGTGCTGGCCTTTTACCTGATCTTCCACTATGCGCCCATGGGCGGGCTGGTAATCGCCTTCCAGAATTACAAGCCCTTCAAGGGCATCGCCAAGTCCAAGTTTGTGGGGCTGGAGCATTTTCAGGAGTTCCTCACCGGCACCTATGCCTGGCGCACCATCCGCAACACCCTGGTGATCAGCCTATTGCAGATTCTGATCGGCTTTCCCATGCCCATCATCTTTGCCCTGCTGATGAACGAGGTGCGCTGCAACCCCTACAAGCGCGTGGTGCAGACGGTCAGCTACATGCCCCACTTTATCTCCCTGGTGGTCATGTGCGGCATGATCAGCGATTTCGCCGCCTCCACGGGTCTGTTCAATGTGTTCCGCGATCTGGCAGGCAAGCCGCACCTGAATTTCCTGGCCGAGCCGCGCTATTACCGCACCATCTACATTGCCAGCGGCATCTGGAAGCAGATGGGCTGGAGCAGTATTTTGTACCTGGCCACGCTGTCCTCGGTGGATATGAGCCTGTACGAGGCCGCGGCCATCGACGGCGCGGGGCGCTTCCGCCAGATGCTCAGCGTCACCCTGCCCGCGCTGGTGCCCATCATCGCCGTGCAGCTGATCATGCGCATGGGTCACATCATGGGCGAGGGCCATCAAAAGACCATCCTGCTCTACAACGAGATGACCTGGGAGGTATCCGATATCGTATCCTCCTATGTGTATCGCCGGGGCCTGAAGAATAACGATTACAGCTTTGGCGCGGCGGTGGATCTGTTCAACTCGCTGGTCAATGTGATCATCCTGTGCTCGGCCAACTATTTCTCCAAGCACGTTGTCAAGGAAAGCCTTTGGTAAGGGGAGGGCGCTGATATGGTAGAAAGCAAATCCTTTGGCAGCCGTCTCTTTGACGTGCTCAACTACGCGCTGCTGTTTGTGCTGACCGTTGTGTTCCTGTATCCGCTGTGGTACGTGCTGGTCGGCTCCATTTCCGATCCTGTGCGGCTGTTTATGCACAATGGCCTGCTGTGGCGGCCGCTGGGCTTCAGCCTGCATGGCTACCGCACCATGCTGCAAAACCCCAATGTGGGCATCGGCTATGCCAACACCATCTTCTATGTGGTGGTGGGCACGGTGCTGAGCATCTTCTTTTCCTGCCTGGGCGCGTACACGCTGTCCCGCCCCAAGCTGATGTTCAAAAAGCTGTTTACGCTGCTGGTGGTATTCACCATGTATTTTTCCGGCGGCATGATCCCCAAATTCCTTGTCGTCAAGGGCGTTGGATTGTATAATACCCGTATGGCGGTCATCCTGCCCGGCGTAATCAGCACCTGGAACATGATCGTGATGCGCACCTCCTTCCGCGCCATCCCGCAAAGCCTGGAGGAATCCGCGCGCCTGGACGGCGCGGGGGATTTTACCATCCTCTTCCGCATCATTGTGCCCTGCGCCAAGGCCACCATCGCCGTGATGGTGCTCTACTACGCCGTGGCGCAGTGGAACGGCTGGTTTGACGCGATGATCTATTTGCAGGATCGCAGCAAGTTCCCGCTGCAGCTGTTCCTGCGCGAGATCCTGCTGATCAACATCAACAACGCCAATAACGCCGCCGGCAACGACGCCGCGGACGTATTGTACCTGGACACGCTGGTCAAGTACGCCATGATCATCATCAGCACCGTGCCCATCCTGTGCATTTATCCCTTTGTGCAAAAGTACTTCATGAAGGGCGTCATGATGGGCTCCATCAAGGAATAAGCCAGTCAAAACAAAAGGAAGGATCGGAGACACAAGCCATGCCGAAAGCCCCTGAGCACCCCAACCTGCTTTTCATCATGACCGACGATATGGGCGCATGGGCCATGCACTGCGCCGGCAACAGCGAAATCCACACCCCCAATCTGGATCGACTGGCCGCCATGGGCATGCGCATGGAAAACCTGTTCTGCGTGTCGCCCGTCTGCTCGCCCGCGCGCATGAGCGTCTATACCGGGCAGATTCCCTCCCAGCACGGCGTGCACGATTGGCTGGCCAAGGGGCTGCTGGATGAAAGCGTGCTGTCCCAGGAGCTGCGCGAGGGCTTCCGCATGGAGAATCCCCCGTTTGAGTACATCTGGCCGCGCGTATCCTTCCAGGGCGACCGCGCCATCCACTATCTGCGCGGCAAGGACGCCTTTACCGATTATCTGGCCGATGCGGGCTATGAGTGCGGGCTGTCGGGCAAGTGGCACATGGGCGATAGCTTCACCCCCCAGGCCGGGTTTACCTATTGGCGCACCACGGCCAACGGCGGCGAAAACTATATGTTCCCCGTTGTGCTGGAAAACGGCGAAATGACCATGAAGCGCAACTGCTATGTGACCAACTACATTGCCGATAACGCCCTGCGCTTCCTGGATATCCGCAATCAGGAGCAGCCCTTCTGCCTGGCCGTGCACTTTACCGCGCCGCATTCCCCCTGGGCGGAGGAATGCCATCCCAAGGAGTATTACGAGCTGTATCGCGATTGCCCCTTCGATTCCATCCCCTTTGAGGATATCCACCCCTGGGTGCCCGATTGCGATATCTCCTTTGCCGATTGGAAGAAGAAGCCGCATCCCGGCATCCGCTTTATCCATGCCAATTACGCGCCCATCCGCGAAACCTGGCTGCCTTACTGCCGCGAGAGCCAGCGCGGCTATTACGCGGCGGTCACGGCCATGGATGCGAACGTGGGCCGCATCCTCGACCGGCTGGAGGCCGACGGCCTGCTGGACAGCACGATGATCGTGTTCACCAGCGATAACGGCAGCAACATGGGCCATCACGGCATCGTGGGCAAGGGTAATGGCACCTATCCTATGAACATGTATGAAACCAGCGTCAAGGTGCCGGGCATCTTTGCCTGGCCGGGGCACATCCCCCAGGGCGTGGTCAGCCAGACCATGGTGAGCCACTATGATTTCATGCCCACCCTGCTTGAAATGTGCGGCGTGCCCTATCAGCCCAAGAAGGAGCTGCCCGGACGCTCCTTTGCCCGCGTGCTGACGGGCGAGAGCGATTCCTTCCGCGACGAGGTGGTGGTATACGATGAGTACGGCCCCGTGCGCATGATCCGCACCCGCGAGTGGAAGCTGGTGCACCGCTATCCCGATGGGCCGGACGAGCTGTACGACCTGGTGAACGATCCGGGCGAGCGCGATAACCGCATTGACGAGCCTGCCCTGCAGGCGCTGCGGCAGGCCATGCAGGCGCGGCTGACGCACTGGTTTGATTGCTATGTGGACCCCGCGCTGGATGGCAGCCGGGAGGATGTGCGCGGCGGCGGCCAGCTGACCTCGCACAGCTTTAAGTAATAAAGGAGCGCGCCATGGGCTATTTTATCGCTTTGGACGCGGGCGGCACCAAGACTGAAACGCTGCTGCTGGATGAGAGCGGGCGGATCCTTCTGCGGGATATCAGCCTGGGCTGCAACGCCATGGATATGGGGCTGGAGGAGGCGCTGCGCCGCGCTGTCGCCACCCTGCGCCGGGTGGCGCAGCACATTCCCGGCGGCAAGCCGGACTATGCCTTTTGCGGCATCGCATCCATGAATTATTATGGCGAGGCCATGCGCGGGCCGCTGCGCGCGGCCTTTGCCGACTGGCCGCTGTATCTGGAGGATGACGGCTGGGGGATGATCTCCTCCATGCTGGGGCAGGCGCCGGGCTGCTGCATTGTGTGCGGCACGGGGTGCAGCCTGTTTGCGCGCACGCCCGATGCGCTGTATCACATCGGCGGGCTGGGGTATTTGATCGATACGGTAGGCAGCGGGTTTATCCTGGGCAGGGACGCGATCCTGGCTGCCATCAAGCAGGTGGAGGGGCGCGGCCCCAAGACGGTTTTGTACGATCTGGTGCGCGCGCAGATGGGCGGCGTATCGCCGGAGGGCAATATTCCCGCCATTTACAGCGGCGGCCGGCCCTACATCGCCTCCTTTGCGCATTGCGTGTTCGAGGGGCGCAGGCAGGGGGATTGCGTCAGCCGCGAGATCTTTGAGCGCGGCAGCACGGCGCTGTCGGAGCTGACCTGGGCGGCGGAGCGCTATTTCCCCGGCGATTTTGATGTGGTGATGAGCGGCGGCATTTTTGCCGCGTTCCCGGAGTATGCGCAGTCCGTCACGGCCAAGGCCTCCCCCCGCGCGCGGATGATCTGCGCCGACGTGCCGCCGGTATTCGGCTGCGCGCTGGAGGCTGTGCTGCGCGGCGGCGCTGTTCCCGCGCCCGACTTCCGCACGCGCTTTATGGCGGAGTACGCCCACGCGGCGAAGTGAGGAACGAGGGGACGAGGGGGGACGAGGGGGACGTTACTTTCTTCAGTGAAGAAAGTAACAAAGAACCTGTGTGTGACGAAAAAGTCGATTGAATAAAACTGGGAGTGGCCCTGGCCACCCGCCCCACCCGCCACACTCGCCCCCGTGGCAGGGAAAAACTTGAATCGCTCGGTCTGGAGTAAACTCCGCCCGGGCGATTCTTCATTTTTCCCCTATGGTCTGGCTTCGCCAGCCCGCGCCGATTGCATCGGCGTGCCACGGGGGCGTGGTTGGGTGCGGGAATCAGGCGTGGCGGGGTGCAGCAACTGGCAAAGCTATCCACCAAAAGGCTTCTCCTTGAGGAGAGGCTCCGCCGTAGGCGGTGGTGAGGTGTAGGCTGCGAAGCAGCCGTTAGCTAAAAAGTAACGCCGCGGCGGCGGCTACACCTCATCAGTCAGCATTCGCTGACAGCTTCTCCTCAAGGAGAAGCCTTTTGGTGAGTCCACTTTCCAACTATCACCAATCGCTGCGCAGAGGTTCCGCAGCTATTCAACGCACCCCGTGGCACGCTGATCGCAGATCAGCGCAGGGCTGGCGAAGCCAGACCAAGGGGGAAAGCAGGAAGCGAACGGAGGAAAGCTTGCTTTCATCCGGGC
>SFIM01000046.1 GCA_004556155.1 Clostridiales bacterium | reverse complement strand
CTCGGCGCCGTTCCCTGAGCGCTTGGATATAATAGCACATCTCCCCTCCTCTTGTCAACACCTTTTTTGAAGTTTTTTAAGGTTTTTTTGAAGGTTTTTGCGAAAATGAACGTTTTTTCGGCTTTTTTTGATAATGTTCGTGTTTTTGACTACATCTTGTGATTTGGCATGATTTGTCACACCATGTAGTGGTGTTTGCCGCGGCAAGTGCGAACGGCGCGCGGGCGCTTAAAACGCGCCGGGCGGGCAAAATCGGGCTGTCAGGGGGGTGCGGCGCAAAAAAGTGGCGCGCACG
This sequence comes from Clostridiales bacterium, assembly GCA_004556155.1. Taxonomy (GTDB): domain Bacteria; phylum Bacillota; class Clostridia; order Christensenellales; family Aristaeellaceae; genus SFMI01. Next base: position 10,553 of record SFIM01000046.1, on the reverse strand, counting down.
GCGAAAGTTTTTGTCGAAGAAAAAGAGAATGGGCGGCGCGGCGAGCGGGTTCTTCTATATAGATAGAGGAGTGTAAAGGAGCGTAGTCGCCGGATTGCTATGCAGGTAGAGCGCTGGCCGCGGAGTGTTTCTTTTATAACTGAGCGATTCAAGTTTTTCCATGCCGCAGGGAGAATGCTATCCAGCCCCCTCATCCGTCCCGCTGCTCGCTCGACACCTTCTCCCATATAGGAGAAGGCTTTTATTGTCGTGCAGTCTTATCGCACTTGACCGGTCTTGCCCACTATCGCAATCCGCCACGCCTGATTCCCGCACCCAACCATGCCCCCGTGGCACGCCGATGAAATCGGCGCGGGGCGTGCGCAGCACGACCGAAGGGGAAAAATGAAGAATCGCCCGGTTGGAGTTTACTCCGAACCGAGCGATTCAAGTTTTTCCCTGCCACGGGGGGGCGGCAGTGCCGCCTTCCAGTTTTATCAGCTTGACTTTCACGTCACACGCAGCCTTCTTTGATTCTTTCTTGGGCTCCAAGAAAGAATCGTCCCTTCCTGCGTTCCCTTCCTCCCCCCGTTCCCCTCGTCCTTTACGCCATGCTGACGCTCAGCTTGCCGCCGCCCAGCACGTGAATGTGCAGGTGCTGCACGCTCTGGGACGCATCCGCGCCGCAGTTGGAGGCGATGCGATAGCCGCTGTCCGCAATGCCCGTCAGGCGGGCCACCTCGCGGCAGGCGCGCAGCAGCGCCAGCTGCGTATCGGCAGGCAGCGCGTCCAGCTCGTTCAGGCTGGCCACGTGCTGCTTGGGAATGACCACCACATGCACGGGCGCCAGGGGATTGATATCCTTAAAGGCCAGCACGTGCTCGTCCTCGTATACCTTGGCGCTGGGAATCTCCCCGCGCGCGATCCTGCAAAAGATGCAATCGTCCATAATGCTCTCCTCCTGATTGTTTCAATCCGTAACGATCTCGCCCGAAAAGCCCTCGGGCAAAAGGCCGGTCATGCGCACGGGCAGCGTTTGCCCGCACACCGTGCCCAGCGTCTCGCAGCGCATGTATTCGGGCGTGTAGCCCACGCTTACGCCCTCCGCGCACTGCTCAAACAGCACGCGCCGCACCGTGCCCAGCTGCGCGCGGCGATAATCCTCCGCCATGCCCGCGCCCAGGGCGATCAGCTCCCGCGCGCGCTCCTCGCGGATATGCCGCGGCACGGGATCGGGCATCGTGGCCGCCGCCGTGCCCTCGCGCTCGCTGTAGGGGAACACGTGCATGCGCGCAAAGCGCATCTCGCGGCAGAAATCCAGCGACTGCCGGTGCTCCGCGTCGGTCTCGCCGGGGAAGCCGCTCATCACATCGGTGGTCAGCGCGCAATCGGGAAACACCGCGCGCAGGGCCTGGGCGCTCTCGCGGAAGGCCGCGGTATCATACCGGCGGCGCATGCGGCGCAGCACGCTGTCGCAGCCCGATTGCAGCGCCAGGTGGAACTGCGGGCAGAGCTTGGGCATTTCGCCCAGCGCGCGGGCAAAATCCGCCGTGGCGATCACGGGCTCCAGGCTGCCCAGGCGGATGCGCTCCACACCGGCGATATCGTGCACGGCGCGGATGACGCTCAGCAGCGTATCGCCGTTTTTCAGGTCGCGGCCATAGCTGGTCAGGTGGATGCCGGTGAGCACGATCTCCCGGTAGCCGGCCTGCTCCAGGCGCGCGGCCTCGTCGCGCACATCCTGCACGCTGCGGGAGCGGATGCCGCCGCGCACATAGGGAATGATGCAATAGGTACAAAAGCGGTCGCAGCCCTCCTGAATCTTGAGGGTGGCGCGGGTGCGCCCCTCCTGATGGGTGATCAGCAGCGGCTCAAACGCGGCGCGGCGGACGTCGGTGACGGCACACAGGCGGGTATGCTCGCGCTGCGCCTGCTCCAGGAGCGTGACGATCTCGGCGCGGCGGGCGGTGCCCAGGATCAGGCGCGCGTCGGTATCGGCCAGCAGCTTTTCGCCATCGCGCTGCGCCATGCAGCCGCACACGATGATATCGGCGGCGGGATTGAGCCTGCGCGCGCGGCGCACGGCCTGCAGGCTTTTTTTATCGCCCGTACCGGTGACGGTGCAGGTATTGATGACATACACATCGCAGGGCTGGTCGAAATCGCCGGGCTGGTAGCCGGCCTGCTCAAACAGCTCCAGCATGGCCTGGCTATCGTACTGGTTCACCTTACAGCCCAGGGTATGGAAGGCAACGGTTTTCATTGGAAAAAACTCCTTTTGCGGAGGGATGGACGGGGGGACGAAGGGGACGGGGGGACGAAGGATACGTTACTTTCTTCAGGGAAGAAAGTAACAAAGAACCTGTGTTGTGGACGGAAAAGCTGCTGGTTTTAAACTGGGAGTAGCCCTGGCTACCCGCCCCCCGTGGCAGGTGAAAACCTTGTGCTGCCCGGTCTGAAGCAAGCTTCGCCCAGTCAGCCCTTCGCTTTTCCCCCTTGGTCTGGCTTCGCCAGCCCTGCGCTGATCTGCGATCAGCGTGCCACGGGGGCATGGTTGGATGCGGGAAGCAGGCGCAGCGAAGGGCAATAAGAAAGATTAGATAGAACAGCCACTAAAATGGCTTCTCCTTGGGGAGAAGGCTTTTTTTGTCGTGCGATTTTCAAGAAAATTGGCTTCTCTCACCAACTATCGCAGTCAGCCAAGTCTGATTCCCGCGCCCAACCACTGCCCCGTGGCAGCGGACAGCGCAGCTGGACGCAGGGCGTGCGCAGCACGACCGAAGGGGAAATATTCAAGGGGACGGATGGCGCTTGCGCCGATCCGGGCACGCAGAATTTTCCCTGCCACGGGGGCGAGTGGGGCGGCAGGTGGCCAGGGCCACTCCCAGTTTAATTCAATAAACTTTTACGTCACACACAGGTTCTTTGTTACTTTCTTCCCTGAAGAAAGTAACGTTCCCCCCGTTCCCTCGTTTCTTCCCCTCCTCACTCCATCACGGACAGCCAGGCCGCGTACATGCCGGGCATGTGCGCCATGGTCAGGGCGTTCAGCTCGCCCGAAAAGGCCGCGCTGGTCAGCACATTCAGGATGGGATCAAAATCCGTCTCCTTGGCCTTGAGCGCGGAAATATCCAGAATCAACTGCGCGGTCTGTTGGCCGAGGATCGCCGTGCTCAGCCGCATCAGAAACTCGCTGCCCGTCATGCCATCCTCGTCCGGCTGCGCCAGGCCGGGGCAAAGCAGGCTGTGCCGCGTCTGGTAAGCGTCGCGCACGGTGGGCGAAAACTCCGCAATGGCCGCGACGAAAGCGGTGGGAATGCGGTCGCCCTCCTTGAATACCTGAAACGTGCCCCAGTTGCCCAGCTCCTGCGCAAAATCCGCCTGCACGGCGGATAGCTGCTGTTCGCTGGCGCCCACCACGGGCAAAATCACATCCACCCCGTAGCGCGCAAAGCCCCACTGCGGCAGCGGCAGCATGGTGATGTAATCGGTGGGATTGATGACGTTAAAGATGTTGGCGTAGGCCGGATACTCCCCGCGCACCGTGCGCGGCGTGGCAAACGTGTACGCATACACGCGCTGCGCGCCGTAGCGATCGGTCAGCATTTTGCCCAGAATATTGGCGCAGGCCGCGCCGCGGCTGTGGCCGCTGACCAGAAATACGGGATCGGCCAGGCTGTCCAGATAAGCCGCCTGCGTATCCAGAATATCCTGCGCAGCCAGGGTGAAGTTTTCGGCGTAGGGCAGATCGTAATTGCCGGAGGGCATCACATCCATGTTCAGCGCCCACTCGTCATCGCCCGTGCCGCGGATGAGAATCAGCACCGCCGTGCGGCCGTCCGGCAGCGCCTTTTGATAAACGTAATAGGCGCAGATATGCCGGGTATCGCCCGCCGGACGATGAAAATTCCAGTAACCCACGGTGTTGAACCCGGCCTTGCGCATATAGGCGGCCTGCTGATCCCGATAATAAATCAGCGTGCTCAGCTTCAGCGCTTCCTGGGCGAACGCGCGATCGAACACAGCGGAATCCTGGCTGAGATAGCGATCCTGCCACTCCGCCAGCGCGGGCGACGCGCAGGCGCACAGCAGAAGCACGGCAAGCGCCGCAAGGGCAAGTTTTTTCATGGGGCGCTCCTTTCTGACAAAAAGCAGGAAAGTAGAAGCACAGCGACGCAGTTCCCCCTCATCCGTCTCGCTGCGGCTCGACACCTTCTTCCGTTTGGGAAAAGGCTTTTATGGTTGTGCGCTTTCAATGTGCCTGGCCGTCCTTGCGAACTATCGCAATCAGCCATGCCCGATTTCAGCACTCAATCAGCGCCCCCGTGGCAGCGGACAGCGCAGCTGGACGCGAGGGCTGGCGAAGCCAGACCGAAGGGGAAATATTCAAGGGAACGGATGGCGCTTGCGCCGATCCGGGCACGCAGAATTTTCCCTGCCACGGGGGCGGCAGGTGGCCAGGGCCACTCCCAGTTTAATTCAATAAACTTTTACGTCACAAACCGGTTCTTTGTTTCTTTCTTGACTCAAGAAAGAAACGTCTCCCCTCGTCCCTTCGTCCCCCGTCACTCCTAATTCTGCACGCGCACGGGCAGCACCAGATAGGTGTACTGGTTGCCGTCCACGGGCGCAATCAGGCAGGGCGACACGTTGGTGTTAAAGCGCATGCACATCTCGTCCGTGTCCACATTGCGAACCACATCGCTGAGATAGCGCGCGTTAAAGGCGATCTTGAATTCATCGTAGGGGTAGGAAACCGGCAGGCGCTCCAGCGCCGCGCCGCGCTCGGCATTGGCGGTGATGGTCATTTCCTTGTCGCGCAGGGTCAGGCGCAGCAGGTTGTTTTTGCCCTCGCGCGCCATCAGGGACGCGCGCTCAATGGCGCCGATGAAATCATCGCGGCGCAGCTTCACCTCGCTCAGGCTGCTGGTGGGCAGGATCTTGCGATAATCAATGTACTCGCCCGTCAGCAGGGTGGTAAAGCACTCGGTGTTGTCAAAGGTCATCATCATGCGCGCCTTGCTGCAGGTGATGGTGGCCGTCTCCTCGGTGTCGCCCAGCATGCGGCAGAACTCGCCCATGATGCGGCCGGGCACCACGGCGGCCAGATTGTCCTTGCCCTCGGGCAGCTGATACTCGCCCGCTATGCGCTGCAGCGCCAGGCGGAAGCCATCCAGGCCCACAAAGCGCGCCTCGGTGGGCGATACCTCCATCAGGCACCCCGTCAGGATGCGGCGGGTTTCATCCGTGGAGATGGCAAACATGATGCGCGATACCGCGTCGCGCAGGCGGTTTTGGGGCAGCGAAATCTGGAACTCGCCGCGCACATCGGGCACATCGGGGAATTCGCTGGCATCGGTGCCCTGGATGGAGGTGTTGCTGCCCTGGGCGCGAACTTCGGCGCGGAATTTCTTATCGATCTCCACGTCTACCTCGCCCGAGAGCTTGCGAATCAGCTCGCCAAAGAGCTTAGCGGGCATGATGGCCACGCCCTCGTCCACCACCATGGCGTTCACCCGGGTGCGGATGATCATTTCGCCATCGGTGCAGGTCAGGCAGATGCCATCGTCTACGGTTTCAATCAGCACGCCCTCGAAGATGGCGCGCGTGGGGCGGGCGCTGAGCGCGTGGCCTACCAGGCTCATGCCTGCGTTGATATCGGATGCGTTGGCGGAGAAATGCATGTGTGAATCACGACCTTTTCCTATGATGATGCTGAATATAATATATCCGTAGTAGCAGTAGGGGCGGTGGATAATGTGGATAACCCCAAAACCTTTTGGCGTGCCTGCGCTTTTGGGCTTTTGGGCCTGTGGAAAAGCTTGGGATGCGCCGGGGATATTTTGGGGAAAACGGCATTTTGGCGCGCCTGCGCGCGGATTTTGGCGGCGCGGCGGCCGGGCTGGACGGCAGCCTCCGGGAGGCAATGCGGAGCCTCGCCCCCAAAAGGGCGATTTTGGCCGCCCCAAAAGCGGTTATCCACATTATCCCCAAAAGCGCTTTCCCCCAAAAGTGGAGAAAAAATCCCAGCAGTTACCGGGGTTTTGGCGGCGCGCCCACAAACTTTCCACCAGGTTATCCACCGATCGCTCCGCGCCGCCGGGCGCAAGCGCCCAGCCCCAAAACCGCCCCAAAAGAGGCGAAAAGGTATACCCTGCAACATTATATCATACTTTGCCAGCCCACGCAAATAAAAGGATGGGGGGAGGACGGGAGGCGAGGGGTTACGTTTCTTTCTTGAGTCAAGAAAGAAACAAAGAACCTGCCTTGTTGCCGTGAAAGTCAAGCTGATAAAACTGGAAGGCGGCAGGGTGGGCTGCGTGCGTGCCCCGTGGCAGGGAAAATTCTGCGTGCCCGGATTGGCGCAAGCGCCATCCGTTCCCTTGAATATTTCCCCTTCGGTCTGGCTTCGCCAGCCCTGCGCTGATCTGCGATCAGCGTGCCACGGGGGCGTGGTTGGGTGCGGGAAGCAAAATTGGCTGACTGCGGTAGTTGGTAAGATCGGTCATCTAATAATCGCAAATAGGTACGCCTGGCAAATGTACTCAAGCAACGCCCCCGCGGCACGCCGATTTTAATCGGCGCGGGCTGGCGAAGCCAGACCATAGGGGAAAAATGAAGAATCGCCCGGGCGGAGTTTACTCCAGACCGAGCGATTCAAGTTTTTCCCTGCCGCGGGGGGCGGCAGTGCCGCCTCCCAGTTTAATGCAATAGACTTTTACGTCACACACAGGTTCTTTGTTTCTTTCTTGACTCAAGAAAGAAACGTAACCCCTCGTCCCTCGTTCCCGTCCCCCGTCACACAATCGTGTCCTTGGCCACGACCAGGGGGTAGGTAGCGGGGGCGGTCAGGGTGGAGCCCTCGCGGACGATCACCTGCTTGTCCAGGATGCAGCATTCCACGTGCGCGCCGCTCATGATGTAGCCATCCTGCATGATCACCGCGTTGCGCACCACCGCGCCCTTCTGCACGCGCACGCCGCGGGAGAGGATGCTGTTTTCCACCGTGCCCTCGATGACGCAGCCGTCGCCCAGCAGGGAGTTTTTCACCTGCGCGGTGGCGAAATAGCGCGTGGGCATCTCATCGCGCACCTTGGTCCAGATGGGGCGGTCGGCGCTGAACAGCTCGGCCTGCACCTCGGGCTTGAGCAGCGCCATGGAGCAGTTGTAGTAGTCCAGCACGCTGTCCAGCCGCCATACGCAGCCGGGATTGCGCCAGCCGTAGATTTTGAGCGTGCCGTCGCGCAGGCCGGAGGTCAGCACATCGCGGGTAAAGTGATACTGCGCGCGGGAGAGCGCGCGGTCGGCCAGCTCGATGAGCAGCTCGCGGCGGATGATAAACGCCTGCATGTAGCTGTTTTCATAGTTGGGCAGCATGGGCTCCAGCTCCATATCCAGCACGCGGCCCGCGCCGTCCACCTTCAGGTAGCAGCCGTTGCCGCCCGTGCGCAGCATGGTGTGGTCGTCGCTGTACATCAGGGTGATGTCCGCGTTGGTCTGGATGTGCTGCATCAGCATGTCGTCAAAGCGCGCGGTGTAGAGCATGCCGGTGTCCGTCACCAGCACATAGCGCTCCTTGCTGCGGCGCAGAAAATGCAGATTGCTGCGGATGGCGTCCAGCAGCCCCTTGTATACGCCCACATTATCGTGGGTCAGGAAGGGCGGCAGAATCACCAGCCCCTGGCGCTTGCCGTGCAGATCCCACTCCTTGCCCGAGCCCAGATGATCCATCAGGCTGTGGTAGTTTTTCTGGGTGATCACGCCCACATTGCGCGCGCCGCTGGATACCAGCGAGGACAGGATGAAATCAATCACCCGGTAGCGGGCGCAGATGGGCACGGCGGCCACGGCACGGGTGGCGGTCAGCTCACGCAGCTGATCGGTAGTATTGCCGGTATAAATCAATCCCAACAGTTCGCTCATCATCAGCCGCCTCCCTTACTGCGCGCGCTGCTCGCCGGGCAGCACCGCGCCATGATCGGGCACGCGCACGCCAGGGCCCACCACGGCGATTTCGCCCTCTGCGCCGCCCACGTTTGCATAGTAGCCCACCACCGCGTTTTCCGCCACGATGGCGCGGCGCACCACCGCGCCCGCGCGGATGACCGCGCCGGGCATGATCACGCTGTCAATGACCTGCGCATCCTTTTCCACGATCACATCGGTGGACAGGATGGCGTGCTGCGTTTTGCCGTATACCACGCAGCCCTCGGTGGCCAGGGTATCCGATACGCTGGCGGTGGGGGCGATGTACTGCGGCTCGCTGCCGAAATTGCGGGCGTAGATGCGCCATTTTTTATCGTGCAGGTCAATGGGCAGCGGGGTCTTGAGCAGATCCATATTGGCTTCCCACAGGCTTGCGATGGTGCCCACGTCCTTCCAATAATCATTGAAGGAATAGGCCACCATGCGGCAGCCGTCCCCCAGCATGGCGGGGATGACGTTTTTGCCAAAGTCGTTGCTGCTGGCGGGATCCTGCTCGTCGCGGGTCAGGTAATCGCGCAGCTTGTCCCAGCGGAAGATATACACGCCCATGCTGGCGTTGTTGGACTTGGGATGGGCGGGCTTTTCCTCAAACTCGGTGATGGTGCCCTGCTCGTCCGTATTCATGATGCCAAAGCGGCTGGCCTCCTCCCAGGGCACCTGGCGCACGGCGATGGTGACGTCGGCGTTTTTCTGAATATGGTGGCGCAGCATGGCGTTGTAATCCATTTTATAGATATGGTCGCCCGAGAGGATGAGCACATAATCGGGGTTAAACTGCTCGATAAAGGCCAGGTTCTGATAGATGGCGTTGGCCGTGCCGCGGTACCACTCGCCCGTTTTGCCGGTGTGGTAGGGGGGCAGCACATACACGCCGCCGTTGCTTACGTCCAGATCCCACGGCGCGCCCGAGCCGATATAGGCGTTGAGCTCCAGGGGCTGATACTGCGTCAGCACGCCCACGGTGTCGATGCCGCTGTTGGCGCAGTTGGAAAGCGGAAAATCAATGATGCGATACTTGCCGCCAAAGGGCACGGCGGGCTTGGCCATATGGCTGGTCAGCACGCCCAGGCGGCTGCCCTGGCCGCCCGCCAGCAGCATGGCGATGCACTGTTTTTTGCGGATCACGGGATTTGTCCTTCCTTTCCGAAAATCTAACGGGAAATGACTGAAAAATTGGCAATATCCGGTCGATTAACTGCTTTAATTTTACAAGTGGATACATTGCTTGTCAATGGAACAAGCGGTACCATTTGTGCTAATCAGCGGGTAAAGCGCAAAAATTCGCATTCCAGCCGGCCGTTATACAGCCGGGTGCGCCCCTGGGCGTGCATGCCCGCCACGCGCTCAAAGCCCGGATGGCTGGTGATCACGTTCAGCGTGCAGCCGGGATGGCGCTGCATCAGGCCCTTCATGGCGCGGTACAGCTGCTCGCAGGATTTGCGATCCCCCAGGCGCTCGCCATAGGGCGGATTGCACAGGAAGCACGGCGCGGGGCCGGACAGCTGCAAATCGCGCAGATCCCTTTGATACACGGTGATCTTGCCTTCCAGCCCGGCCTGGCGGATATGGCGGCGCGCCAGCTCCAGGGCTTCGGGGCTGATATCGCTGCCCGAGATGGGCGGCAGGTGCGAAAAATCCGCCTGCGCGCGGGCGTCGGCGCGGATATCCTTGAGCGCCTGCGCGTCCACGCACGCCCATTTTTCCATGTCAAAGGCGCGCGTCAGCCCGCTGGCGCGGTGCGCGGCGGCATAGGCAGCCTCAATCAGCAGCGTGCCCGTGCCGCAGCAGGGATCGTGCAGCGGCTCCTGATAGCGCCAGGTGGACAGCCTGACCAGCGCGGCGGCGGCCGTTTCGCGCAGGGGGGCCTCGCCGTTCCAGGTGCGGTAGCCGCGGCGGTTGAGCGCATCGCCGCACAGATCCAGCGTCAGCCGGGCGACATCGCCATGCAGGGCAACGTCCACGGCATAGCGCGCGCCGGTCTCCGGCAGGGTGCGGACACGGTGCCCCTGCAGCATACGATCCACAATGGCCTTCTTGGTGATGGCCTGGCAATCGCGCACGCTCATCAGCTGGCTGCGCGCACAGCGCCCGGACACGGGGATGGCGGCGTCGGGCGGCAGCACGCTTTCCCAGGGGGCGGAGCGCACCAGCTGAAACAGCTCCTCAAAGCTGCGCGCCTCGCCCTCGGCCATCAGCAGCAGCACGCGATCGGCGCAGGCAAGCCACAGGCAGGCGGTGAACGCCCCGGCAAAATCGGCCGTAAAGCGCACGCCGCCATTCTCCGCGCGCGCATCCGCAAACCCCAGGCGCAGCAGCTCCCGCTTGACCAGCCCTTCCAGCCCGAAGGCCGCCGTGGCAATGAATGTATGCTTGCTTGTATCGATCATGTGCTTCTCCCGCCATGTAGTTGGTATTTCCAGGGATATTGTAATATGCGGGCATTGGAAAGTCAATGGAAAATCAGGGAGGGGGACGAAGGGGGGACGTTTCTTTCTTGAGTCATAGCGCCGCCGCAGGCGGCTGAGGGCGCGCAATTTTGCAAATTGCCGCCCGAAACCCGCGCTTGCCGTAAGGCAGTAGCGCGGGGC
>SFIM01000018.1 GCA_004556155.1 Clostridiales bacterium | reverse complement strand
ACTGCGGTTGCTGGACTGTTCAATGCGCCTTTAGGCGCGGCAGGTATCATTGCCTTGAAGGCATGGTGCATACCACCGGCTTAGCCGGTGGTTTTGATTCATCGGTAAGTGTATTTGAATGTATTTTTAGGCGAAAATTTTACCAAATGTATTGACACGCCCTGCGGACTATGCTAAAATGAAGATGCCAGAGCGGGAAGGCTTATCGGGAAGGGTTATTCAGAAGGATTATTCAAAAGAGCTTCCCAAGTATAACCGGCAGCAAAAAGCCCAATGCGCATTGAATCCTCCCTCAGAAGGCTGCCGGCCGAGATACAAGCGAACGAAACGCTTTGGCAAGGTAAAGATGTGCATCCCCTGCGACCGACCTGCCGTAGTAAACGGCCGTGAAAGGAGCTGATGTACAGACGGTGAAGGAGCTTCTTGAAACGGGTTTTCAGCTGCCCGGCCGGCATGTATGCGCTGTGCGTCGGCCGGGGCAAGGACGGGTGTCTCACACCATCGCAACGCGACAATCTCCTGTCATCACGCAGAGGGCTGAGCGCATCTGATAGTACGCACGATTCGTAATGCCGCCCGCTTCCGGGCAATAACGCCTCCCTCTGATACGTACACCGCGCAGCATCTGTCCCGTGAAAACCAAGCATTCGCGGCGGGTATGCCGCACGACCGGATCGCAATTCATTTCCTGGATCGCATTCATTTTCCAAGCCTCCTGCATGCCTGAAACAAGCGCCCCCAGCTGCCCATCAGCAGAAATTGATCGCGCGGATCAGACAAAAGCTTGCGTATTCGTTCGATTCCCCAATCCAGATCAAGGATAAAGCTCTGCGGGAGCCTGCCCCATCCGGATTTCGCACCAAACGCTTCACGGCAGGTTTAATTGGCGGCAATTGCGCAGACTCCGCTCCGCTGCAATTCCACCGGGGTTCAGGCACGGGCAGGAAGGCTCAGAAGCACACGCAAGGATCATCCTCCAATATCGGTTTTCGCATCAAAAAGGGCTGCCCTCCATGTGAGGGCAGCCTGCTTTTGCGGCTGCGGCGGGGCTTTTGCCCAAAGGCTCATGCCAGACCGTAGATTTCGCTGTACTTGTTTTTCAGATAGTTTACATAATACATCGGGTCGAAAGGCTCGCCCAGCGCCCTGCTTAGCAGGGTCTCAGGCTCGTACAGCCCGCCGTACTGCCAAATGTGCTCGCACAGCCAGCCGTTGATGGGCGACAGATCGCCGCTGGCCAGCGCAGCGTCCACATCCACGGTCTGCCGCATCACATGCAGCATGTGCGCGCCATAGGCGGAGCCCAGCGCGTAGGAGGGGAAATAGCCAAATAGCGCGTCCGCCCAGTGCGTATCCTGCAATACGCCCTCACGATCGCTGGGCACATCCACGTCCAGGTATTCCTTGTACAGCCGGTTCCAGGCGGCGGGCAGCTCCTGCACGGTCAGCTTGCCGTCAAAGAGCTGCTGCTCCAGCTCATAGCGGATCAGGATGTGCAGGCAGTAGGTTAGTTCGTCCGCCTCGGTGCGGATCAGCGACGGCTCGGCACGGTTGAACGCGTGGTAGAGCGCCTCGTCGTCGTAGGCGGCCGTCTCCGGGAAGAGCTCGTGCAGCTTGGGCGCGATCAGGCGGATAAAGCTGCGGCTGCGGCCAATGATGTTTTCAAAGAAGCGGGACTGGCTTTCGTGAATGCCCATGGATACGCCGCCGCCCAGCACGGTGTAGGCCAGCTTGTCCATCGGGTGGGTATCATAGAGCGCGTGGCCGCCCTCGTGAATGACGCTGTACATGGAGGAAGCGAAGTTATCCTCCAGATAATGGGTGGTGATGCGCACATCGTACTTGGTAAAGCCGGTGGTGAAGGGATGCTCGGTTTCGGCGATGGTGCAGTGCGCGCGGTCCAGGCCGATTACCTGCATCAGATAATCGCTGAGCTGGCGCTGCTTATCCAGCGGAAAATGGCCGTGCAGCGGGCTGTCATCCACCTGCTTGGCGGCGGTGACGCGATGGATGAAGGGCACCAGTTCCCGGCGCACAACATCGAAGAAAGCATCGCATTTGGCGCGGGTCAGCCCCGTTTCAAAACGATCCAGCAGCGTATCGTATACGGGCTGATCGGGCTTGATATAGCGCATAATGCGCTGCGTCTGGGCAATCAGGCGTTCCAGATAGGGCATGAACAGCGCATAATCGTTGTTTTCCTTGGCGGTATGCCAGATCGCGTCCGATTCGGTGGTCAGCTTTTGATAGGCCACATATTCTTCCATGGGGATGCGGCGTGTTTCGTCGATGTTCTTGTACATCACCTTGACGATGCGCTGATGCACTTCGTCCAGCTCGTCCATCCGCGCATGAAGCTCGTCCAGCAGCGCCACGGTTTCATCGCCTGTGGACAGCTTGTATACCTCCTCAGCCAGGATGCCCAGCGTTTCGGCGCGGTTGGCGGCCGTGCCCGAGGGCGCGGCGGTCATGCCGTCGTAGTCAATCAGCCCCATCGCGTGGGAATAAGCCAGCTGCTTGCGCTGCAGCTGATCCAGCTTTTGCAGGGCGGCGGTCAGTTCCATGGGATGATTTCCTCCTTAGTCAACATAAATCAAATCGTAAATGGCCAAAAGCGTCTTTTGGCCGATGCCGCGAACATGCAGCAGTTCCTCGATGTATCGGAAGGATCCCAGCTGCGCGCGCATATCCAATATAGCCTGCGCGGTTTTGGGGCCAATGCCGGGCAGCGTCGTCAGGTCTTCCAGCGTGGCGGCGTTCAGGTTGATGCGCTGCGCCTTTTCCGCATCGGTCAGGGGAGCTGTGGTGGCATAGGCTCCGCGCAGGGGATAAGCATCCGGCTCGGTGCGGCGGAAGGTGCATGCATAGCAAATCAGCACGCACAAAACAGCGCCCGCCAGCACGGCGCACACGGCGTATGGCAACGCTGCGCGGGCGCGGAGGGACAAGCGGCGAGGCGTTACACAGCCTTTCGTACCTTCTGCCCCTCCTTCGTATCCTCTACAATATAGCCCAGGGCCTTGAGCTGATCGCGCAGCTCGTCGCTCTTTTTCCAGTCGCGATCCTTGCGGGCCTGCACGCGCGCGTCGGCCAGCGCCTGGATATCGGCGGGCAGTTCGCCCGCCTTTTTTATCATCAGGCCCAGCACGTCGCACAGGGATACCAGCGCGTTCAGCGCCGTTTCGATGGCGGCCTTACTGCTTTCAGCGGTCAGGGTGACGTTGGCGTCGCGAACGATTTCAAACAGCGCGCCGATCGCGTCGGCGGTGTTCAGATCGTCATCCATCGCGCTGTCAAAGCGCTCGCCGTAGGTCTTGATGCGCGCGGCGAAGGCCTGCTCGTCCTCGTTCATGGGGCGATCCTGAGCATGCTCCAGCAGGAAGACCATCTGATCGCGCGCGCTATACAGGCGGGACAGGGAGGCGTGCGCCTGGGCGATCATCTCGCGGCTGAAGTTGATGGGGCTGCGGTACTGAGCGGAGAGCATGAACATGCGCACGTCCTCAGCGTCAAACTCCTTGAGGATATCGCGCACGGTGAAGAAATTGCCCAGGGACTTGGACATTTTTTCGTTGTTTACATTGATGAAGCCGTTGTGCATCCAGTAATGCACATAGGGCTTGCCGGTTGCGCCCTCGCTCTGCGCCACCTCGTTTTCGTGGTGGGGGAAGAGCAGATCCTTGCCGCCGCAGTGGATATCAAAGGTTTCGCCCAGATATTCCATGCTCATGGCGCTGCACTCAATGTGCCAGCCGGGACGGCCCATGCCCCAGGGGCTGGGCCAGGCAGGCTCGCCGGGCTTCTGCGCCTTCCATACGGCAAAATCGGCGGGGTTCTTCTTGGCGCTGTCCACTTCGATGCGTGCGCCGGCTTCCAGATCTTCCAGGTTCTGGCCCGACAGGCTGCCGTAGCCGGGGAAGGCGGCGGTATCAAAGTACACGTCGCCGTTTACCTCATAGGCCAGCCCCTTGTCCACCAGCCTTTGCACCAGCGCGATGATCTGGGGAATATGCTCGGTGGCGCGGGGATGCACGGTGGCGGGACGGATGCCCAGCGCCTGCGCGTCCTTATAATACTCGGCGATAAAGCGATCGCCCAGCTCCTTGACGGTGATGCCTTCTTCATTGGCGCGGCGGATCATCTTATCGTCGATATCGGTGAAATTCTGCACAAACGTAACCTTGTAGCCGCGATGCTCCAGATACCGGCGCAGCACGTCGAACACGATAAAGGGACGGGCGTTGCCGACATGAAAATAATTGTATACCGTCGGGCCGCAGGCATAGATGCGCGCTTCGCCCGGATGAATGGGCACAAACTCTTCCTTGCGGCGGGTTTTGCTGTTGTAAATCTGCATAAAATAGGTTCCTCCTTTAAGTTAAGATGCGGGATTTTCGTTCGAATGGTCTTGCTTCTTGAGTGGACAGTGCGCGCTGTCCTCGGCGCACTGATCGCAGCCCAGGCGGCAGGCGCAGTCGCGCAGCACCTTTTCAAGGTCTGTCAGCCGGTGATACAGCGCCTGCATGCGCTCCAGCATGGGATCGGGCAGGTTGGCGTGATCCAGCGTCGGGCGCGAGCCGTCCTTTCTGCGCACGATGCGGCCGGGGTTGCCCACCACCGTGCAGCCCTCGGGCACGGATTTGAGCACGATGGCTCCCGCGCCCACCTTGACGTTGCGGCCCAGGGTGATGGGCCCCAGCACCTTTGCGCCCGCGCCGATGATCACGCCGCTTTCCACCGTGGGGTGGCGCTTGCCGTGATCCTTGCCCGTGCCGCCCAGGGTGACGCCCTGATAGAGCGTTACGTCGTCGCCCACCTCGGCGGTTTCGCCAATGACCACGCCCGCGCCGTGGTCGATGAACACACGGCGGCCAATCTGTGCGCCGGGGTGAATTTCAATGCCCGTCTTGCGGCGGGTGCGCGCCGATATCCAGCGCGCCAGCAGCGTGTGCCTGTGCAGGTATAGCCTGTGGGCGATGCGGTGCCAATACAGCGCCTTCACCCCAGGATAGCACAGCAGCACTTCCGCCCGGCTGCGCGCCGCCGGATCGCGCGCGAATACGGTAGCGATGTCCTCCGACAGATGCGTCGGCATAGCCAGCCTCCTTTATCATAAATAAACGCCGCCTCCCCTGCGGGAGACGGCGATAAGCCGCGGTTCCACTCCGCTTGGGGCATACGCCCCCTCTTGGATTGCCTTAACGCGGCGTACGGCGCAGCCTACTTGCCCTTCGGTGCGCGGCTCCCAGGGGCACTGTCCGCATCCGCCAAGCGCGCTTTCAGCCGCGGCGCGCTCTCTCTTGGACGGAAAACCCCGGACGATTTCCCTGTTCACTGCCATTGCTACTATTATATGTAGTGCGGCGCTTTTTGTCAAGCAAGGAAAGGCTTGCGGCGGCTCCTTTGCCGGTTTTTAACGCCCTGCGCTGCCCCTGCGCGCCGCCGCTTCAATACCAGTTGCCAAATCGCGTGTTTTCTGCTATAATTATCTGTACATCGTAAAGGAGGTGCATTCCATGTCCGCAAAGAAGGACAATCTGCCCACGAATGTGGACGTCGATCTGGAAAACGGCGGCACCATCAAATATGCCAACGAAGTTATCGCCATCATCGCCGGCGTGGCCGCCAGCGAAATTGACGGCATTGCCGGTATGTGCACCAGCGGCGGCATTTCCGATATCATCGGCCGCAACCGCAACATCACCCGCGGGGTCAAGGTAGAGGTAGGCGGCGAGGAAGCCAGTGTAGAGCTGTACATCATCGTCGAATACGGCTCGCCCATCCAAAAGGTTGCCTCCGACGTGCAGGAAAACGTGCGCAAGGCCATCGAAACCATGACCGGCCTGCACGTGGTCAATGTGGATGTGCATGTACAGGGCGTCAGCTTTGAGCGCGAAAAAAAGGCCGTGCAGAGCGGCCTGGAATCCGCGCATCTGTCCAGCGAGGAAACGCGCCGCATTGAGGAAGAAACCCGCCAGACCCTCAAGGGCGAAATGACCCGCGAGGATGAAATTCAGCCTGAAACGGACGACCAGCCCGCCGCGGATGAAACCGAAGACGCGCTGGACGAAACCGAAGCCGAGGATGTAAAGGCTGTGGAGCAGGACGAGGAGAAGCAGACCGAAGCGGCCGCTGCGGAGTCCGAAGAAAACTGATCCTCTCCGCGCGTTCTGAAAGGAGCGTAAAAAATGAAAATGAAATTCTGGGATCGTATCATCCTGCGCATTGGCGCGGTGCTCACATTCCTGGGCGGTGTGCTTACCGCCGTGTGCGGTGCGATGATCTATGGCATGAACCTGGGCGAAGGCATTGTGATGCAGTCCATCCCGCTGACGCTGATCTGCGCGGGCGTGGTGATCGCCCTCATCAGTCTGTATAACCTGCTGATGCCGCGCCGCTATCACAACGGCTGCCATGCCTTTGTGGTGCAGCCTACCGAAATGGGCGAGCTGCGTATCGCCGTATCCGCCATCGAAAACCTGATTCTCAAGTGCGTGGAAACGCATAAAGAGGTCAAGGTGCAGGATATCGCCATCACCAACCGCCGTGGCGCGGTCAGCGTGCAGCTGCGCGTGACGATGGACAGTAATGTATCCATCCCGCATGCGGTGGAGCAGATTCAGACCCAGGTAAAGCGTTACCTGGCCGCCTCCTCGGGCATCGAGGTGCGCGATATCAGCGTTTCCGTGGATCGCACCGAGGGCGAAGCCCGTCCCGTTCCCATGGAAAGCCTGGTGCTCAACAATGAAGAGCCTGCCGCCGAGCAGGAGACCAAGAAGGAAAAGGTGCCCATGCACCAGCGCATCTTTGGCCGCGATACCACCAAGACCGAGGCTGAGCAGGTGATGGAGGCGGAGGAGATTACCCCGCCCGAAGAGCCTGAAAAGCCCGCCGAGGAGGTAGCCGAGCCTGCCCAGGAGCCTGCCGGACAGGAGGCCGAAAAGGAGGCGGAGGAGCATGAATAAGCTGTCTTCCGCCATTAAGGAAATCTTTACGCCCGGTACGCCGCTGTGCGCGCTGGCGTATGCGGCGCTGGGCGTCATCCTGGCGACGCTGCTGCTGACCATCGGCTTCTGGCGCACGCTGTTTATCGCAGTGTTCGCCGCCCTTGGCGCGCTGGCCGGCGGCATTGGCAACAAGCGCGACGCGGTGCGCGTTGCCATCAACCGTTCCTTCCCGCCCAAGGATAAGCCCTTGGATATCGAGCAGGATACGCAGGACAAAACGAATAAGCCCGAATAATCGGGCGTAAATACGGGGGATACCAGCTATGGCGCGTTCAGCAGCCCGCGCGGCGGCAATGCAGCTTGTGTACGAAAACCTGATGGGTGGCAGCGGCGAGGATACGCTGGGCGCGCTCATTGCCTTTACGCCCGAGGGCGACGATCAGGCGTATATTGACGCTACGGTCGCGGGCATTGAAAGCCATGCGGAAGAGCTGGACGCGCTGATTGCGCGCTACAGCACCTCTCGCGAGCTGGCACGTATCGCGCGCGTGGATTTGTGCATCCTGCGCGTGGCGCTGTATGAGATGAAGTACAGCCACGAAGTGGCTGAGTCCATCGCAATTAACGAAGCGGTGGAGCTTGCCAAACGTTTTAGCGAGCCCGCCAGCGCCCGCTTTGTCAACGGCATGCTGGGCGCGATTTCGCGCGGCGAGCAGCCCGAAGGCAAAAAAGATCAGCCCGCCTCCAAGCCCGAGCAAAAGGCGGATGAGGACGGAGAAAAGCAGGATTCATGATTGTCCTGGGCATCGATACCAGTTGCTATACCACCTCGGTGGCGGCAGCGGATGAAAACGGCGTGCTTGCATCTAATCGGCAGCTTCTGCCCGTGCAAGCAGGCGCGCGCGGCCTTCGCCAAAGCGAGGCCGTTTTTGCGCATATAAGGCAGCTTCCAGCGCTGTATGAAAAGACGCTGACGGATCTTTGCGGCCGCCGTCCGGACGCGGTCTGCGTGTCCGCTCATCCCAGGGACGACGAGACCTCCTACATGCCGGTGTTCCTGTCCGGCCTGTCCTTTGCGCGCGTGGCGGCAGCCTCCTTTCAGGTGCCGCTGCTTACGACCACGCATCAGCGCGGTCATGTGCGCGCGGCGCTGGAAGACAGCGGCCTGACGGCCAGCCCGTACCTGGCGCTGCACCTTTCAGGCGGCACAACGGAAGTACTGTTGATGGACAGGGAGGAGCGGCTGACGCTGCTGGCCGGTACGCGCGATCTGCACGCCGGGCAGCTGATTGACCGCGTGGGCGTGGCGCTGGGCCTGCCCTTCCCTGCCGGGCCAAGCCTTGAAAAGCTGGCTATGACGGGCGCGGCGCAGTCCTTGCTGCCCGTCAGCATGGAGGATGGAGACTGCCATTTTTCGGGCGTGGAGGCGCGCGCCATGCAGTGGATTCAGGCGGGAGATATGCCTGCGCCACAAATCGCGGCCGAGGTGTTCAGCCTGGTGGAGCGCACGGTGCTTCGCCTGCTGACCGCCGCGGCGGATAAAACCGGCGTTCGCGACGCGCTGCTGACGGGCGGCGTGGCCTCCTCGCAGCTGCTGCGCGATCAGATCTGCGCGATCAACCAAAAGCGCAGGCTGGGGCTGCGCCTGTACTTTGGGCAGCGCCAGTACGCGGGCGATAACGCGGCGGGCGTAGCGCTGATTGGCCGCGACCGGATTATGAAGGAGAAGCTATGAGCGCAATCATTTTGAATGGCAAGGAGTTGGCCGCGCAGATGGAAACAGCGCAGGCGCAGCGCGTGCGCGATCTGCAGGCGCGCGGCGTTTCGCCAAAGCTCGTCGTGGTGATGGCGGGGGATAACCCGGCCAGCGCCATTTATGT
Source organism: Clostridiales bacterium (assembly GCA_004556155.1). Classification (GTDB taxonomy): domain Bacteria; phylum Bacillota; class Clostridia; order Christensenellales; family Aristaeellaceae; genus SFMI01. The sequence continues at coordinate 37,855 of SFIM01000018.1, read as the reverse complement.
GCGCAATAAAGCCCGCGCATGCGAACGACTGGGCATTTTGTCCGATACCATCCATCTGCCGCAGACGGTTTCGCAGCAGGAGCTGCTGCGCGTGATCGACGGCCTGAACGCCGATCCAACAGTGCACGGCATCCTGATTCAGCTGCCGCTGCCGGAGCACCTGGACGAGGACGCGGCACTGCTGCGCGTAAATCCAGCCAAGGATGTGGACGGCTTTCATCTGTATAACGCCGGGAGCTTGCTGCGCGGCGAGGATGGTATTCGTCCCTGCACGCCGCAGGGCATTGTGCGCCTGCTTAAAAGCGCTGGTATTGCGCTGGACGGCGCGCGTGCGGTTGTCATTGGCCGCTCCAATATTGTGGGCAAGCCTGCCGCGCTGATGCTGACGCAGGAAAACTGCACCGTTACCCTGTGCCACTCGCATACGCGCGATTTGACACAGATCACCCGTCAGGCTGATATTCTGGTGGCTGCGGTGGGCAAGCCGCGCTTTGTGACGGCGGATATGGTCAAGCCCGGCGCGGCGGTGATCGATGTGGGCATCAACCGCGTGGATGGCAAAGTAGTGGGCGATGTGGACTTTGACGCGGTATCCGCCGTGGCGGGATTCATTACGCCTGTGCCTGGCGGCGTTGGCCCCATGACGGTCAGCATGCTGATGGAAAACACCCTGGAGGCCGCATGGAAGGCATCACGCTGACGGTATCGCAGCTCAACGACTATGTGCGCAGGCTGTTGGCTAGCGATCCCATCGTGCAGCATATCACCCTGCGCGGGGAGATCAGCAATTTCAAGCCTTACGCCTCGGGTCATTGGTACTTTACGCTCAAGGACGATACGGGCCGCATTGATTGCGCGCTGTTTCGCCAGTACACCTACGGCGTGCCCTTCATGCCGCAGGATGGCATGCGCGTGCTGGTAAAGGGCTCCGCCGGCCTGTATGTGCAGGGCGGCAAGTTTCAGTTTTACGCCGACGGCATGACGCAGGACGGCGTGGGCGATCTGTATCGTCGCTATCTGGAACTAAAGGAACGCTTAACGGCGGAGGGATTGTTTGACGCCTCCCGCAAGCGTCTGCTGCCGCTGCTGCCGCGCGCGGTGGGCATCGTTACCTCCGAGTCCGGCGCGGTGCAGCATGATATCCGCACGGTAGCCGGGCGGCGTTTTCCGGGCCTTCCGCTGGTGCTGCGCCCGGCGCAGGTGCAGGGGGATGGCGCGGCGCAGGATATCGTGCGCGGCATCGAGCAGCTTTCCCGTCGCAGGGATATTGATGTCATCATCGTGGGGCGCGGCGGCGGTTCGCTGGAGGATCTTTGGGCCTTCAACGAAGAAATCGTCGTGCGCGCGGTGGCTGCCTGCCCGGTGCCTGTGATATCGGCTGTCGGCCATGAAACGGACACCACGCTGTGCGATTTTGCTGCCGATATGCGTGCGCCTACGCCCTCCGCCGCGGCCGAGCTGGCTGTGCCGGAGCTGGCGGCGCTGCGGGATACCGTGGGTGATTTGCTGCACGCCGTGGATCAGGCCGCCGCGCATACGCTGCTGGAAAAGGATCGCGCGTTGGCGCGCCTGGAACAGCGGCTGTCGGCGCGGGAGCCCTTATCCTATGTGCGGGAAATGACGCTTCGCACCCAGCATTTGAAGGAACGGCTTGCCGCTGCGCTGGATAAGCGGCTGACGCTGCTGTCGGGCAGGCTCAGTCAGGCGCAGGAGCATCTGCGCGCCGTTGGGCCGCAGGCCGTACTGGGCCGCGGCTATACCATCGCCCTGCGCAAGGGGCAGGCTGTCGCTTCGGCCAGTCAGGCGGGCGGCGATATGACGCTGATATTCAGGGATGGCCGTGCCAATGTGCGCGTGCAGTCCGTTTGGGAGGGGGATCCTTTTGCCAACGAAGAAGGAAAAGCAAACCTTTGAGGAGCGCCTGGGCGCGCTGGAGGAGATGGTAAACCGCATGGAAGCGGGCGGCATGACGCTGGCCGATACCCTCAAAGCCTATGAATCGGGCGTAAAGCTGTCCGAAAGCCTGAAAAAGGATTTGACGGCGGCGCAGGAACGCTTGACCATCCTGCGCGGCGGCGAGCCTGAGGAAGGCCCGGAGGAAGCATGAACTATAACGATCAATATGCCTATTATCGCCGCGCAGTAGAGGAAACGCTGCGCTGCGCTGTGCCTGCCGACGTGCCAAATCCCCTGGGCGATGCCATGCGCTACAGCTTGCTGGCGGGCGGCAAACGTCTGCGCCCCGTGCTGCTGCTGGCGGCTTATGCCATTCTGCAGCGCGATCTCACCCCGGCGCTGCCCTTTGCCGCGGCAGTGGAGATGGTGCATACCTATTCGCTGATTCACGATGATCTGCCCGCGATGGACAACGACGATCTGCGGCGCGGCCGCCCCACCTGCCATAAGGCATATGGCGAGGGTATGGCGGTGCTGGCGGGGGACGGGCTGTTGTCCCTGGCCTTTGAAACCATGGCGCAAAGCAGGCATCCACGCGCGTTTGCGGCGCTGGGCGAGCTGGCGGCGCGCTGCGGCACGCGCGGCATGGTGGCCGGGCAGTGTGTCGATCTGACGGCTGAGGAAACGGGCGGAAACGCGGAGCTGCTGCGCTATATCCATCTGCATAAGACGGCCGATCTGCTGACCGCGCCGCTGGCGATGGGCTTAACGCTGGCCGGGGCGGGAGAAGATCTGCTTGCGCAGGCGCGCGAATACGGCAAAAACCTGGGCATTGCGTTTCAGATTATCGACGATATTCTGGACGTTACGGGTGATGAAGCGACGCTGGGCAAGCATACCGGCAAGGATGCGCAGGAGCATAAATGCACCTGGGTATCCCTCTACGGCCTGGACCAGGCGCGAAAAGACGCGAAAACATATACCGAGCGGGCTGCTGACAGCATAAAAAACGATGAAAATGCAGCGATTTTCCTGAAAACCCTTGCGCAGCGCGCGCTTGTTCGCGTACAATAAAGAAGAATCGACAAGGAGGCTCGTTTTTATGGCGATGGACAACTTTCTGGAAGAAGTGGCAACCAAGCGCAATCGCGGCGCTGAAACGGTGATGTATGTGCTGGCGAACATCATGATGGTGGTGTTCGGTCTGTGGGCGTTTTTGATGCTGCAGGGCATTATGATGCTCATCAACGCCGGCGAGGGCGCAGGCCCCATCATCTATTATGTGGTTATGACGCTGCTGACGGGCGGCATTGCGGTGCTGCTGTTCCTGCGCCGCGACCGCATCCGCACTGAGTATGAATATACCTTCACCAACGGCCAGATGGACTTTGCACAGGTGTTTAACAACAAAAAGCGCAAGAACCTGGGCACCATGAACCTGAAAAACGTGGAAGCCCTGGGCCTGGTCAATTCCGGCTCCTTCAACCGCTATATCAATATGAAGGGCATCAAGCGCGACAACTGGTTTGTCAACCGCGACGCGCAGCTGTTCTACTTCTATTTCTCCAAGGATTCGGTCAAGCGCATTATCATCATCGAGGTCAGCGATGAAATGCTGGCCCTGATCAAGCGCTACGCCGCGCCGGGAGCTTATCAGGTGAACTAAAGCTATGATCTGCTATCTGGATAACAGCGCCACCACGCGCCCAACCGAGGCCGTGGCGGACGCGATGCGCCAATGCATGCTGGAGGGGTTTTATAATCCCTCCGCGCTTTATGCTCCGGCGGTAGACTCTGAAAAGCGGTTAACCGCTTGCCGCGAGGCCATTGCGCGCGAGCTGCACGCCGATCCCGCCCGGGTGGTGTTTACCTCCGGCGGCACCGAGGCCGACAACCTGGCCATCTTTGGCAGCATGTCCATGCAGCGCGGCGGGCGCGTGCTTTATACCGCTGGCGAGCACCCTGCCGTGGCCGCGCCCTGCGAAAGCCTGAAGGGCACCTTTGATGTGCAGCAGATTCCCTATGACGCGGCGGGCGTGGTGCGCCTGGACGCGCTGGAAGAATTGCTGACCCCCGATACGCGGCTTATCTGCGTAATGCAGGTAAACAATGAATCGGGCGCGGTGATGCCCCTGTGCGAGATTGCGCAGCTGCGCGACCGGCTGTGCCCGCAGGCCATGCTGCATGTGGACGGCGTGCAGGGCTTTATGCGTCTGCCGGTTGATATGCGCGCGCTGGGCATTGACAGCTACGCCCTGTCCGGGCATAAGATTCACGGCCCCAAGGGCATTGGCGCGCTGGTGATGGGCCCGCGCATGCGCGTAGCCGCGCGGATGCTGGGCGGCGGGCAGGAAAAGGCGCTGCGCTCGGGCACGGAAAACACGCCCGGCATCGCGGGCCTGCTGGCGGCGATTGAAGCCTATCCGCGCGATAACAACATGCGTGCTGTCAAGCTGCACCTGTATGAGCGGCTGCGCGAGATTGCGGGCGAAAATTTCCGCGTGAACGGGCCCGATCCCGCATCGGAGATCGCGGCCCCGCACATTCTCAATTGCTCGCTGGTGCCCGTGCGTTCCGAAACCATGCTTTACGCCCTGGAAGGCGATCGGGTATACGTGGCTAACGGCTCGGCCTGCTCCTCCCGCAAGCAAAAGCTGTCGCCTGTGCTGAGCGCCATGAACGTGCCGCGCAGGCAGGCGGAATCGGCCATCCGCTTTTCCATCTGCCCCTATACCACCATGGAGCAGGTTGATTTTGCGGCAGACTGCATTGCCCGCCATTATGAAAAGCTTAAACGCTACGAAAGAAGGTAAGCCCTCCCATGCGTCAGCTGATTCTGGTTCGCTACGGCGAAATATATTTGAAGGGTCTCAATCGCCCTTATTTTATGCGCGCGCTGGTGTCGCGCGTCAAGCAGGCGGTGCGCCCCTTCGGCGGCCGCGTATGGCTGCATGACGCCCGTATTTTTATCAGCGATATGAACGATATGGACGGCTGCATGCAGGCCGTCAGCAAGGTGTTCGGCGTGCATTCGCTGTGTCCGGCGGTCGAAATGGAAAAGGGCGATTTTAATGCGATCTGCGATCAGGCGGTGCGGATGATGCAGGGCCTGCGCGGCTCCTTCAAGGTGGAGGCGCGCCGCGCGGATAAGCGCTATCCCATGACCTCGCCTGAAATCAATATGCAAATGGGCGGCTATATCCTGGAGCGCTGCCCCGATCTGCATGTGGATATCCATACGCCCGAGCATGTGATGAACGTGGAAATCCGCGATATGGCGTATCTGTATGTGCGCGTGCTGGAGGCCGTGGGCGGCATGCCCGTGGGCACGGGCGGCAAGGCGACGCTGCTGCTTTCGGGCGGCATTGACAGCCCGGTGGCCGGCTACTGCATTGCCAAGCGCGGCGTGGAAATCAGCGCGGTGCATTTCCATTCCTATCCCTATACCAGCGAGCGCGCCAAGGAAAAGGTGATTTCGCTGGCCAGGCAGCTATCCGCCTATTGCTGCGGGGTGAAGCTCTATATTGTGCCCTTTACCGAGCCGCAGCTGCAAATCCATGAAAAATGCCCCGAAGAATATGGCACGCTGGTGATGCGCCGGTTTATGATGCGCATTGCGGCCAAGATCGCCCAGCAGGAGGGCGCCAAGGCGCTGATTACCGGCGAAAGCCTGGGCCAGGTGGCCAGCCAAACGCTGGACGCGCTGTGCTGTACGGACGCGGTGGCCGGTATGCCGGTGTTCCGTCCGCTGATTGGCAATGATAAGATAGAGATCATTCACATTGCCGAAAAGATCGGCACTTATGAAACCAGCTGCCTGCCCTACGAGGACTGCTGCACCGTGTTTACGCCGCGCCATCCCTGCACCAGGCCCAAGCTGGAGCATGTGGAGCGTGCCGAGGGGGCGCTGGATATCGACGCGCTGGTGGACGCCGCCGTGGCGGGTACCGAGATGATTCAACTTTAAGGAAGGGTTTGTTTTTTTATGATTCTGCGTTCCAACCGGATGGAAAAGGTGCACTCCGATATTCGCGGCCCGCTTTATGAGGAAGCGCTGCGCATGCAGGCGGCGGGCGAAAAAGTACTAAAGCTCAATACCGGCAACCCTGCCTCCTTTGGCTTTACCCTGCCCGACAGCGTGCGCCGCGCGCTGGCCGAACATGTGGACGAGGCCGTTCCCTACTGCGATATGCGCGGCATGCCCGAGGCGCGCCGCGTAATCTGCGAGTATCACAAGCGCCGGGGCCTGAAGAACATTACCGTGGATGATATTTTTATCGGCAACGGCGTCAGCGAGGTTGCCTCCATGGCCATGACGGCGCTGGTGAGCACGGGGGACGAAATCCTGATGCCCTCGCCCTGCTACTCCCTGTGGAGCAACAATGCTTATATTTGCAGCGGCGTGCCGGTGTTTTATCACTGCGACCCCAGGAATAACTGGAATCCTGACCCCGACGATATCGCCCGCAAGGTAACGAGCCGTACCAAGGCTATCGTGCTGATCAACCCCAATAACCCCACCGGCGCGGTATACAGCCGTGAAACACTGCTGGCTATCGCCGATATTGCCCGCAAGCATCATCTGGTGCTGCTGTCGGATGAGATTTACGACCGCCTGGTGATGGACGATCTGCCGTACTATTCCATGGCCGCGCTTGCGCCCGATGTGCCCTGCATCACCTTTAACGGCCTGTCCAAATCGCATATTATCTGCGGCTTCCGCTGCGGCTGGATGGTGTTCAACAGCCCGGACGACGTGCTGGAGGATATCAAGCAGGCCGTGACGCAGCTGGCCTCCATGCGCCTGTGCGGCAACGCGCTGACGCAGTTGGTTATTCCTGCGGCCATGGCCGATCCCGAGAGCACACGCGCTATGCTGGTGCCCGGCGGCCGCCTGTATGAGCAGCGCAAGGCCACCACCGAAACGCTGGCTCAGATCGAAGGCGTATCCTTTATCCCCAATCGCGCGGCCTTCTACCTGTTCCCGGCCATCGACGGCAGCGTATATAACTTCAAAAACGATCACGATTTCGCCATGCAGTTCCTGCATGAAAAGCATGTGCTGGTTATTCCCGGCGCGGGCTTTGACTGGACGGACGATATCCGCGTGCGCATCGTGATGCTGCCTGAGGCGGCGGAGCTGAAGTTCGCCATGGAGGAAATGGGCGACTTCCTGAAGAAACATAAACGATAAAAGAACCAGATAGCCGGCAATTAGCCGGCTTTTCTGACGTAAAGAGAGAAAAACCATAAGGAGATAAACAATGTACATCGATATGGACGGCGTAAAGCGGCTGAAAATCAATCTGCATGCGCACACCACCGATTCGGATGGGCGCGTGTCGCCTGAGGAGGCTGCGCGCATTTACCGAGAGGCGGGCTATGACGTGCTGGCGATTACCGATCACTGGCGCTGGCACAAAAGCGGAGAGTTAAGCGGTCTGCGCATCCTGGCTGGCGCGGAATATAACGTGGGTGGCTCGGACGGCGCGGCGGGCGTATATCATATTCTGGGTCTGGGTTGCGCGCATGAGCCTGAAATTGACCGGGAAGAGCAGGATCCCCAGCGGATACTGGATGCAATTCACGCTGCAAACGGCCTGGCCGTGCTGGCTCATCCTGCCTGGTCGCTCAATTCCGTATCGCAGGCCGCTGCGCTGCATGGGGTGGAGGCCACCGAAATCTACAATACCGTGTCGGACGCGCATGAATCCTGCCGTCCCTATTCGGGCAATTTTGTGGATATTGCCGCCGGGCAGGGGCTGACCTATCCGCTGCTTGCTACGGACGATGTGCACTATTATGACGGCACGGATACAACTTGTTCTTATATCATGCTGGCGTGCGCGCCCGACGCGACAGATACGGAGCTGCTGCAGGCCATCCGCGAAAAGCGCTTTTATGCCACCCAGGGCCCTGAGGTGCATCTGGATATCGTAGGGGACGAGGCGGTGGTGCGCTGCTCGCCCGCCGCGCGCATCACGCTGTTCACCAACAGGGTATGGGGGCGCGGCCACAGCGTGCGCGGCGAAAATCTGACGGAGCACCGCGCAAAGCTCGATCCCACGGAAACCTTCATCCGCGCCGAAGTGACGGACGCAAATGGCAAAATGGCCTGGAGCAACACGATCCGGCTGAAATAAAAAGCGATACAAAGGGCAAACAATCGGAAAATGCCTTTCACGCCGAAAGCAAGCGTGAAAGGCGTTTTTTGACTGATAAAAATACAAAACAAGCGCAGAAAGCTGCAGAGATGTCTGATTGGGTAAATAAAAATAAAATATAAAAAGCATATTGCACATTTCTGCCAAAGATGATATAGTATAAGCACGTTATGGAAAAATGGACACATGCAAAGGCGATCCTTTTCGCGCAGGCAAACGCGCGAAGAAAATAGAAGGATAAATAAGAAAGGAAGGACACCCTCATGAAGAAAACGTTGGCCCTTTTGCTGGCAGCGCTGCTGCTGATCGGCATTGCTCCCGCTTTCGCCGAGACTGCGGACCCCTATGCCATTACCGAGCCCATCACCATCGAATGGTGGCACAGCCATGAAGAGCAGTATTCCGGTCTGTTGGACGGCATGCTGGAGCAGTTCGCCAAGGAAAATCCCCTGATCACCGTTACGCCCATCTATCAAGGCTCCTATTCCGATATCCATACCAAGCTGATGAGCGCGGTCACGGCCGAAAACGTGCCGGCGCTGTGCGTTGCCAACACCTCCTATCCCGCCATGTACGGCGCGCAGGGCATCTGCACCGATCTGACCCCCTATATGCAGGCCAGCGGCTACGATGTGATGGACTTCGGCGAGGGCCTGGTTGCTTCCACCAGCTATCAGGGCCAGCAGATCTGCCTGCCCTACCTGATCTCCACCCAGGTAATGTACTACAATAAGACTGCCGCCGACGCCGAAGGTATTGAAATGCCAAAGACCTTTGACGACATGGAAGAGTTCCTGAAGAAGGCCACCATCTTCAACGAGGACGGCACCACCAAGCGTTACGGCACCGTCTTCGGCGGCTGGGATTACTGGTACTATGAGATGCTGTACAAGAACAACGGCGTCCAGGTAATCAATGAAGAAGAAAACAAGAGCGACCTGAACAGCGAGCTGGCTGCGCAGATCACCGCCAAGATTGCCGAGTGGTGCGATAAGGGCTATGCCTACTACGCCTACGGCACCGGCGCTTCCTCCAACATGCGCCAGCTGTTCGCGGACGAGGGCACCTTCTCCGTGTTCCACACCTCCTCCCTGTATGACACCTACGTAAACACCCTGGTAAAGGGCAAGTTCGAAGTGGGTATGGCCTGGTGCCCCGGCGGCAACGACGGCGAGACCTTCAAGAGCGAAGTGGGCGGCTGCGTGCTGCTGATCCCCGAAAAGGCCTCTCAGGCGCAGAAGAACGCTGCGTGGAAGCTGCTGCAGTTCATGACCAGCCCCGAAATCAACCTGTACTGGGCCGACCAGACCGGTTACTTCCCCACCCGTCAGAGCGTGCAGGGCACCGAAGACTATCAGGAATATCTGACCCGCAAGCCCGCGATGGAATCCGTCGTGTCCATGGCTTCCTGGATCAACCCCCGCAACCAGCACCCCGCCTATGACCAGATTGCCAACCTGTGGCGTCATGCTCTGGCCAAGGTGTTCAACGAAAAGGCTCCCGTTCAGGATACCCTGGATGAGCTGGTAACCGAAGTGAACGAAATCCTTGAAGATCAGTAAGCGCTACTGAAGAAACATTTATGCGGGAGGAGGAGGCAGCTCCTCCTCCCATGTTTGATATGAGGTGAATGTATGCAGGCGGCAAAAAGCATCGGCGTAAACAAACGCCCTCTGGGGCACTCCCCGCTGCGCAGGGCGGCTGCGATTGCAATGATCGTATTCGGGGTTATATTCTTTGTGGCCGGGGTCTATGGATACCTTGTCAACGACCTGCGGTGCGTAAATCAGGAGCTGTTTACGCGCGTTGCCGCCGCCCGTAAGGCAGCGCTTTCAGCCGGCACCAGCGTATCGGGCGGCATGGGCCTGCTGAGCGAATATCTGAAAACGGCCTGCATTATCATGATTCTTGGCATCGCGCTGACGCTGCTGGGCGTGATGATGCTGGCGCTGCGCAGGGAGCGCTATATTGATTTTCTGTGCATTGTGCCGGCGATGATCTTCTTTATGATGTTCGTATACTATCCGATCATTGATCTGGTGCGTATCAGCTTTACGGATATGAAGCTGGGCAACGATAACTTCAAGCAGGTCGGCTTCAAAAACTACAAGTGGCTGTTCCAGGGCTCGGGCTGGAAGTACTTCTTCCAGTCGCTCAAAATTACCATCACCTACACCTTCTGGGAGCTGGTGTTTACGCTGGTGATCGGCATGCTGCTGGCGCTTCTGTTCAATCATATGACGCGCTATTTCAACGTGCTGCGCGCCGCGGTGTTTATGCCAAAGTATATCGCCGTCTCCACCAGCGCCATCGTATTCTTATGGATCCTCCACGGCAATCACGGCATCCTGAACCATCTGCTCAATATGCTTGGCTTTGAGGGCGTGGATTGGCTGAACAAGGAAGATACGGCCCTTGCGGGCATTCTGTTTTTAACCTTCTGGCGCGTGACGGGCTATGGCATGATGATTTATCTGTCCGCCATGAAGGGCATTCCCCAGGATTATTACGAGGCTGCGGCCATAGACGGCGCGGACGGCGTGCAGCGCTTCCGCCATATCACGGTGCCGCTGCTGACGCCCACCACCGTCTTCCTGCTGGTAACCACGTTTATCGCCAGCATGAAGGTGTTCCAGTCCGTGGACGTTATGACGGGCGGCGGCCCCGGCAAGGCGACCAACGTGATGGTGCAGTGGATTTACAACACGGCGTTCCATGACTTCCGCATGGAACGCTCGGCCACGGTATCGGTTGTGTTCTTTATTATCCTGCTGGTTTGCACGGCGCTGACGATGAAATGGTCCAACCGTAAAACCAACTACGACCAGTAAAGCGGAAGGAGAACGTTTATATGCAAAAAGAAAATCATCTGCTGCGGATGCGCCGCTCCGGCTGGTTTGATATTATGATGCTGTTTCTGGCCTTTGCGCTTGTGCTGGGCGTCCTGGGGCTGGTTGGCGTAATCAGCTATCACAACGCCATGGGCCGCGTTACGGCGGACATGACGGAATACGAAATCACGCACTCGCTTTCCGCCCTGGCGCGCGCCAGAAGCACGTATCTTACGGCGGCGGCCGTCTGCCTGGGCGTTGCGGCTGTGGGGCTTTTGTGTCTGCGCTTTATTTCGCCCCTGGTCCAGGCCGATCCGCGCCGCCAGATGGCCATGCGCCGCACCATGCGGGCGCTGCAGTATATCGCGGCGACACTCTTTACGCTGGTGATGCTCTTTCCGATTTACTGGATGATTATTTCCTCCTTCAAAACCAGCGAGGAGCTGCTCAATCCCGTGCCTACCCTGTGGCCGCTGAAATTCAATTTTCAGAATTATCCAAACGTTCTGCGCCGCGCGCCGTTCCTGAAGTACTTTTACAACACCATGATTATGACCGCCTTCATCATGCTGGGCGAATTGACGCTGGGCGTGTTGGCGGCGTATGGCTTCTCCAAGGGAAATTTCCCGGGCAAAAACGTGTTCTTCCTGATCGTTCTGGGCGCGCTGATGGTGCCCTTCCAGGTCACGTTTATTCCCATCTATGTGATGGTATCGCGCCTGAACTGGCTTAACTCCTTCCCCGGCCTGGTGGTGCCGAACCTTGTATCGGCGTATTTCATCTTTATGCTTCGGCAGGCGTTCATGTCGGTGGACGACAGCTATATCGAGGCAGGCCGCATCGACGGCATGGGGCGCATCGGCACCATCGTGCATGTGCTGTGCCCGATGTGCGCGCCTACGCTGATTACGCTGAGCATCCTCTCCTTCATCGGCGGCTGGAACAGCTATTTCTGGCCCAAGATGATCACCACTACCGACGTGCGCCGTACCATCGCTGTGGGCGTCACCTACCTTCGCCAAACCTTCTCCGGCTTGGAGACCTCCAACTATAATGAAATCATGGCCGGCGCGGTGATGGGCATTGTGCCGATCATCCTGCTCTTCCTGATCCTGCAGAAGTACATCATGACGGGCATGAGCAAGGCCGCGATGAAATAACGCCTGCGCGGCCGCCGCATTGCCATTGAAAACTACAATAAGTCTTTTCCATATGGGAGGAACCAACGATGAAAAAACGCCTGATTGCGCTGGCGCTGCTGCTGTGTATGCTGTTTTCCTGCGCCCTTGCCGAGGATGCGCGCTACGGCCAGGTTTACGATACCGCCCAGGATGCAGACAGGCTGACCGTGCGCTATCTGTGGCTTGGGCCGCAGGTGGCGGATGATAAGCCAGGCGACTGCATGATTCTGACCTCGCCCGACGGCAAGATCATGGTGCTGGATGCGGGTCATCCGCAGGCGACGCAGTATATCATCGCCGCGCTGGACGCGATGGGCGTAAAGAAGATTGATTATCTGGTAGCGTCGCATCCGCATATCGATCATATCGGCGGCATGGCTGCGCTGATGGATCGCTATGAGGTGGGCATTCATTATTCAACTGAGCTTTGGCATACCACCAATACCTATAAGGGCTACGTCGCGGCGATTGAGCGTAATCACATCGAGCAGGTTTATCTGCACGAGGGCGATAGCTTCATGTTTGGCGATCAGGTGACGGTATACGTGTATAACCCGGAGGCCGAGATATCCTATTATGCCGATTACCCCAAGAGCGGCACGCAGTTTATGAACAACCATTCGCTGGTGCTCAAGTTTGTGTACGGCGATTCCTCCTTCCTGATGGCGGGCGATCTATACAGCACGGGTGAAACGGATGTGGTCAAGCGCTGGGGCGATGCGCTGCATGCCGACGTGATCAAAGCCAATCATCATGGCCTGGATACCTCCAATTCGCCCAAGTGGCGCAAAACGGTCAACCCGGACATCACCGTGATTACAAACGATCTGCTGGGCAGCGTATTTGTCGCGCAGAAATATGCCCGCAACGGCAAGCAGATGTACCATATCTTCCTGGATGGCGACGTGCGCGTCAGCACGGCCGGCGACGGCGAATATGAGGTGCTGACCGGCAAGGACAGACAAACGGATTTCTTTGATTGACGATATCCAGCGCCCTTCGGGGCGCTTCTTTGCGTGTGCCGGGATATGCCAAAATAATGAACAATATAATTATTGTTTAGCGATACGCCGAAATTGCACGGCATATATCGAATTATATACTGGACAAAATAAAATTTGTTCAGTATAATGATATAGTATCGATATGTGCAAATCGATTTTCCTGAAATTGGAGGCGTAAAATGTCGCACACTGGCATGCAGCCCGGCGCCGCGCTTTTGCCGCGCATTCCGGATGAGTCCGTCTGCAGTACGCTGCTGGCGCAGATTCCGCCGCAGGTGGCGGCGCATAGCCGCGCTGTTCAGCGTCTGGCGCTGGAAATGTGCGATGCGCTGGCGGCGCATGGCGTGCGGCTGAACCGCTCGCTCCTGTCTGCCGCCGCGCTGCTGCACGATATCTGCCGTACCGAGCCCAATCACGCTTTCGCCGGGGCGCAGAAGCTGCGTGACCTGGGCTATCCCGAGATTGCGGACATTGTGGCCGTGCATCACGATTGGAGCGGCGAGCCGTTTGATGAAAGCGCGCTGCTGTATCTTGCGGATAAGTACATGCAGGGCGATCAGCGCGTAACGCTGGAAGAACGCTTTGAACGCAGCCGCGCAAAGTGCCATACCGAGCAGGCGCTATGTGCCCATGATCGCCGTTATCGCCTGGCGCTGGAAGCGCAGCAACAGTATGATTTATTGATTGGAGAGAAACAGCCATGAAGCTGATGAAAACCACTGAGGCCGTCGGCCAGATGCTTTGCCATGATATCACCCAGATTATTCCGGGCATAACCAAGGACGCTGTGTTCCGCAAGGGACACATCATCCGCGAGGAAGATATCCCGGTGCTGCTCAGCGTAGGCAAGGAGCATGTATACATTTGGGAGCAAAACGAAAACATGCTGCACGAAAACGACGCGGCGGCCATTTTGCGCGATCTGTGCATGGGGGAGCACATGAAAGCCTCTCAGCCCAAGGAAGGCAAGATTGAATTGACCGCGGCGTGCGACGGCCTTTTCCTGGCCGACCTGCCTCGCCTGCGCGCCATCAACGGCATGGGCCGCATGATGATTGCCACGCGCCCCTCCGGCTTTATGGTCAAGGCGGGGGATAAGCTGTGCGGCACGCGCATCATCCCTTTGACCATTGAAAAAGAAGCCATGGAGCAGGCCAGGGCTCTGGCGGGCGATACGTCTATTCTGCGCCTGCTGCCCATTCCCGCGCGCCGCGTAGGTATTGTCACTACGGGCAGCGAGGTGTTTAAGGGCCGCATTCAGGATCAGTTTACGCCGGTGCTGGTGCAAAAGCTGGCCGAGTACGGCAGCACGATGGCGGCGCATGTGACGCTGGACGACAACGCCCAGGAGATTACGGCGGCCATTCAAAAGATGCTTTCCGACGGGCTGGATATGGTGCTGTGCACGGGCGGCATGAGCGTGGATCCTGACGACCGCACGCCGCTGGCTATCCGCAATACGGGTGCGCGCGTGGTCAGCTACGGCGCGCCGGTGCTGCCTGGCGCGATGTTCCTGCTTTCCTATATGCAGGACGGCCGCCCGGTGTGCGGCCTGCCTGGGTGCGTGATGTATGCCAAGCGCACGGTATTTGACCTGGTGCTGCCTTATCTGCTGGCGGGCGAGCCGGTGGCGGCCGGGCAGCTGGCAGGCCTGGGCAACGGCGGCCTGTGCCTGAATTGCCCTGAGTGCCATTTCCCAAACTGCGGCTTCGGCAAGGGCGTGTAATCGAACAGACAGCGAGCTTCAGACAAACCAATGCGTTTCCCAATAGACGAACAAAGCGCGTAAATCCGCGTTTTGAATACACTTGCGAAAAGCAAAGGAAAAAGAACCATGAAGAAGATCGTAGCCCTGCTGGTAGCGCTGATGCTGCTGTGCGGCTGCACCGCCGCCCTGGCCGATGAAAAGGTAGAGCTGGTTGTGCTCGCTGCCGCCTCGATGACCGAAACCCTGACCAAGATTGCCGATCTGTACGCGCAGGTTGCGCCCAACGTAACCCTGACGTTTAACTTTGATTCCTCGGGTACCCTCAAGACCCAGATCCAGGAAGGAGCCGAGTGCGACCTGTTTATCTCCGCCGGTCAGAAGCAGATGAACCAGCTGGATATTACCGCTGATCCAGCCGTCAACACTGCCGGTCTGGATTTCGTCAATGAAGAAACCCGCGTAAACCTGCTGGAGAACCGCGTGACCCTGTGCGTGCCTGAGGGGAACCCCAAGAACGTGGAGAGCTTCGATGCGCTGGCCGAGCGTCTCAAGGCGGGCGACGTGCTGCTGGCGATGGGCAACAGCGATGTGCCTGTGGGTCAGTACACCCAGAAGATCCTGGCCTATTATCAGCTGGACGAGGCTGAATTGGCCAAGAAGGGCGTGCTCACCTACGGCACCAACGTGAAGGAAGTTACCACTCAGGTTTCCGAGAGCAGCGTGGACTGCGGCATCGTGTATTGCACCGACGCCTTCAGCGCGGGTCTGACCCCCGTTGACTACGCCACCAAGGAAATGTGCGGCCAGGTCATCTATCCTGCCGCCGTGCTGAAGATCTCCAAGCACGCTGAAGAAGCCAAGGCCTTCCTGAACTACCTGATGGGCGAGAAAGCGATGGCTGTGTTTGAAAGCGTTGGCTTTGCGCCGGTAAACTAATATAAACTGCCCGGGAAGGCTCGATTGCCTTTCCGGGCTTCCCTGCTGGAGGGGCGTGTATGGATTGGTATCCGCTTTATAACTCGCTGCGTATTGCGGCCATCAGCTGCTTTCTTGTGTTCTTCACGGGCATCTTCGCCGCCTACTATGTGGCGCGGCTGCCGCGGTGGATCAAGGGCGTGCTGGACGTGGTGCTGACGCTGCCTATGGTGCTGCCGCCGACGGTGGTGGGCTATTTTATCCTGCTGCTCTTTGGTGTAAAGCGCCCGCTGGGTATGTTTCTAAGCCAATTCGGCATCAAGTTTGTGATGACCTGGTACGGCGGTATCCTGGCGGCGTCCGTGGTGGCGTTTCCGCTGATGTACCGCACGGCGCGCGGCGCGTTTGAAAACTTTGACGATACCCTGGCCTATGCCGGGCAAACGCTTGGATTGTCCAATACCTACATCTTCTGGCGCATCCGCATGCCCTATTGCCGGCAGGGTATCCTGGCCGGTGCGGTGCTGGCCTTTGCCAGAGCCTTGGGTGAATACGGTGCTACCAGCATGCTCATTGGCTATACGCCCGGCCGTACGGCCACCATCTCCACAACTGTTTATCAGCTGTGGCGCACCAATGATGAGGGCGGCGCTTTCTTCTGGGTGATGGTCAACCTGGCCATCTCCGCTGTGGTGCTGCTGACGGTCAATATGCTGGAACGCCGGCAGAAGGGAGGGCGCGCGCATGCGTCTCGCGGTTGATATTACAAAGCGCCTGGGGAGCTTCTGCCTGCACGTTGCCTTTGCCTGCGAGGACGGGGTGCTGGGCATCCTGGGCGCTTCGGGCTGCGGCAAAAGCATGACGCTCAAGTGCATCGCAGGCATTGAGCGGCCCGATAGCGGTCATATCGAGCTGGACGGCGTAACGCTGTTTGACAGCGAAAAAAGGATCAACCTCCCCCCGCAGAAGCGGCATGTGGGCTATCTTTTCCAAAATTATGCGCTCTTTCCCAATATGACGGTGCGGCAGAACATCCTCTGCGGCCTGCGCGCTGAAAAGCGCAGCCGCGCGCAGAGTGAGCAGGCGCTGCACGAGGTGATGGAGCTGCTGGGCCTGACAGGGCTGGAGCGTCGGCTGCCCAGCCAGCTTTCGGGCGGGCAGCAGCAGCGCGCAGCGCTGGCGCGCATCCTGATCAGCCAGCCAAAGCTGCTGATGCTGGACGAGCCCTTCTCCGCGCTGGACACTCATTTGCGTGAAAAGCTGCAAATCGAAATGAAGCATCTGCTGCGATCCTATCAGGGCGCGACGCTGATGGTAACGCATAGCCGGGACGAGGCGTATCGCCTGTGCGACCGCATCGCGCTGATGAAAACGGGCCGCATCCTGACGCTGCAGCCCACTAAGCGGCTGTTTGCCAATCCGGGCACCATTGCCGCTGCGGCGGTGACGGGCTGCAAGAACATTGCAAAGGCCGTCAAGGCAGGGGAATACGAGGTGGATGTGCCCGAGTGGGGCGTTCGCCTGCGCACTGCGGCTCCTGTGCTGGACGGTTTGTGCGCGGTGGGCATCCGCGCGCATTATTTCAATCTGCGCTGTATGCAGAACCGCTGCCAGGTGGAGCTGGGGGAAATCATGGAAGAGCCGTTCGAGCTGACCGTGCCCTTCCGCTATGAGAACCAAAAAAGCGACAGCTCTGAGCTGTGGTGGCGGCTCTCTAAGGATTGCAAGCCTGCTGCGGCGAAGCTGGAATTAGGCGTAGCGCCGGAAAACGTGCTGCTGCTGTATGACGAGGCGGAGGACAGGCAATGAAAAATAGCCTGCTTACAAAGAGCGCACGGCGCGCCAGGATGCAGATTGCCTTGCTGCTGGCGGCGCTGGTTCTTGTGTTTCTGCTTTCCTTCTCGCTGGGGCGTTACGACGTGCCGGTGGGGCAGGTGGTCAAAATCCTGATCTCCCGCGTATTTCCCATAGAAGCCAGCTGGACGAAAAACATGGAAATCGCTGTGCTCAACGTGCGTCTGCCGCGTATCCTGCTGGTGTGCATGGTGGGCTGCTGCCTGGCAATGGCCGGGGCAAGCTACCAAAGCGTGTTCCAGAATCCCATGGCTGCCCCGGATATCCTGGGCGCGTCCTCGGGTGCGTGCTTCGGCGCGGCGCTGGCCATCCTGCTGGATGGCAGCCGGGCGATGATTATGGTCTCGGCCTTTTCCTTCAGCCTGATGACGGTGGTGCTGGTCTATCTGATTGGCAGCCGCACGCGCGGCAGCCGGACGGTCAATATCCTGCTGGCGGGCGTGATGATCTCCTCTCTGTTTTCAGCGGGGACTTCCTATATCAAATTGGTGGCCGATCCCAGCAACCAGCTGCCCGCTATCACCTATTGGCTGATGGGCAGCTTCTCTGGCGCGCGCATGCGCGATGTGCGCTTTGCTTTTATTCCCATGGCGCTGGGCTGCGCGCCGCTGCTGATAGTGCGCTGGCGGCTCAATATCCTATCCGCAGGTGAGGACGAAGCGCGCGCGATGGGGGTGAACACCCCCAGGCTGCGTTTGCTGACGGTGATCTGCGCTACGCTGATGACTGCCGCCAGCGTGGCGGTTTCCGGCATGATCGGCTGGGTGGGGCTGGTAATCCCTCATCTGTGCCGCAAGACCATCGGCAACGACTGCCGCCATCTGCTGCCAGCTTCAATGGTGTTTGGCGCGCTGTTTTTGCTGCTGGTGGACAATGTATCCCGCAATCTGCTGGCCACGGAGATACCTATCGGCATCCTGACGGCCTTTGTGGGCGCGCCCTTCTTTATCTACCTGATGACCAGAAAGGATACGGCGCTGTGAAGCTGGAAATAAAGAACCTGAGCTTTGCCTATCGTGATCATCCAGTGCTGCAGGATATTAACTTTGATACGCGGCCGGGCGAGCTTCTATCCGTCCTTGGCCCCAACGGTGTGGGCAAGAGCACGCTGTTCCGCTGCATTTTAGGTATTCTGCGCGATTATCAGGGCGAGATTCTGCTGGATGGCCGCGAGGCGCGCGGCATTGCGCAGCGCGAAATGGCAAGCATGATTGCCTATATTCCCCAGTCGCACCGCCCAACCTTTGGCTATACGGTGCAGGATACAGTGCTGATGGGCGTGACGCATCGGCTGTCACCCTTTGCTGCGCCGCGCGCCGAGCATGTGCGGCAGGCGCGGGAGGCCATGGCGCGCGTCGGCGTGCAGGATATGGCGGATCGCAGCTTTGCGCATCTCAGCGGCGGTGAGCAGCAGCTGGTGCTGGTGGCGCGCGCGCTGTGCCAGCAATCGCGGATACTGGTGATGGACGAGCCCACCAGCAGCCTGGACTTTGGCAATCAGCTGCGCGTGCTTGCCTGCGTGCGCGGCCTGACGCAGGAGGGCTATACCGTGCTTTTGTCCACGCATAACCCGCAGCACGCGCTGACGTTTTCACATCGTATCCTGGCGCTGCATGACGGCGGCGTCGCGGCGCTGGGCGACGCGGGGGATACGCTGACGCCTGAATTGATCTGGCAGCTTTACCAAGTGGAGGTAGATTTTGTGGATACCCAGCAGGGGCGCGTGATTGTGCCGCATAGGGGAGGCAGCCTATGACGACCATGTCGATGTGGCGTCCGGATATGGTGCGCTTCATGCGCGATGCAGCCACGCACAGCGATTATAATGCGCGCCTGCGCGACATGATGCTGCCCTACCTGCACCCGCAGGATAGCATATGTGACGCAGGCTGCGGCCTGGGTTATCTTTCGCTGGCGCTGGCCCCGTATGTGCGGCAAATCACGGCGATTGATCAAAGTGAAAGCGCCATTGCCGTGCTGCGCGAAAACTGCACGGCGCAGCGCATTGGCAACATCTGCGCGCAATGTGAGCGGATTGAAAATGTAACCGTCCACGCGCCCTTTGACGCGATGATCTTTTGCCTGTACGGCCAATTGGGTGAGATATTGGATATTTCCAGACGCATGTGCCGCGGCAATATCCTGATCGTCAAGCGCAACGAGCCATATCACCGCTTTTCCGCCGGCATGGTCAGAAAAAAGGCCGACGGCTATGCGGGCGCTGCCGAGCGTCTGCGCGCCATGGGCGTGCCCTTTGAGGAAAAGGAGATGACGCTCAGCCTGAACCAGCCCTTCCGCAATATGGAGGATGCGCGGCGGTTCTTCCGCCTGTACAGCCAGGATAAAAACAAGCGCGCCGCGGCGGAGGATTATCTGAGGAACCGCCTGCGCGAAACGGACGACCCTGCGTTCCCATTGGAGCTGCCGATGCAGCGGAATCTCGCGCTGATTACGCTGAACGTAAACAGTCTGTAACGGTGAAAAACCGACAGAAATATGAAGGGCTGAACAAGCCCGTCAAGGAGGAAACCTTCATGATGAAAAAGTTCCTGTCCCTGCTGCTTGCGCTGTGCCTGGCGTGCGGCCTGTGCTCCTTCGCCTCGGCGGAGGGAATGCGCACGTTCGTGGATTCCACGGGACGCGAGGTAACGCTGCCCGCCAACATCACCAGGATCGCCATTTCCGGCCCGCTGGCGCAGATATTCGTCTTTGCCCTTGCGCCAGAAATGCTGGTGGGCGTTGCCAACGCCTGGGATAAGAGCGCCGAGGGCATCCTGCCCACCGCGTATTACAACCTGCCCCTGCTGGGTCAGCTGTACGGCGGCAAGGGCGAAATGAACCTGGAAACGCTGCTGGCCGC
This sequence comes from Clostridiales bacterium, assembly GCA_004556155.1. GTDB lineage: Bacteria > Bacillota > Clostridia > Christensenellales > Aristaeellaceae > SFMI01. The sequence continues at coordinate 17,442 of SFIM01000018.1, read as the reverse complement.
CGCGCCCGATGTGGTCATCGACGTGGGCGAACCCAAGAAGACCGTGAAGGAAGATCTGGATGCGCTGACTGAGCAGACCGGCATCCCCTTTGTGCATATCACCACCCATACTGGCACGGCTGGCGACGCCTACCGCAAGCTGGGCGAGCTGCTGGGCAAGCAGGAGGAAGCCGAAGCGTTGGCGGCCTACTGTGAAAATGTCATGGCGCGCGCCAAGAAGATCGCCGATAGCGTTGAAAAGGCCAATATCCTGTACGTATCCGGTGCTGAAGGTCTGAATGTGATTGCCAAGGGTTCCTATCATGCCGAGCTGATCGACATGGTGGCCAGCAACCTGGCGGTTGTGGACAATCCCTCCTCCAAGGGCACGGGCAACGAGGTGGATATGGAGCAGATCCTGTCCTGGAACCCGGACTTCGTCATCTTTGCCCCCGACAGCATCTACAGCACCGTTGCGGACATGGATACCTGGCAGACCATCACCGCCATCCGGAACGGCAACTATGTGGAAGTTCCCATGGGCCCCTACAACTGGATGGGCTTCCCGCCCTCTGTGCAGCGCCTGCTGGGCGTGATGTGGATGGAGAAGGTGCTCTATCCTGAAGCGGCTGATTACGACCTGTATGAGGAAGTAAAGACCTACTTCGATCTGTTCTATCACTGCGAGCTGACCCAGGAGCTGTATCACCAGCTGACGGCCAACGCCTTCGTAAAAGAATAATCGTTTCATGGCGCGGGAGGGGGAAAGCCTCTCCCTCCCGCCGGAAAGGACTGCGATATGCGTTCGATCTTTGCAAAGCTGCTTTATGAAATGGAAAAGGGCCACGATACCATGCTGGCCACCATCGTGGCGGATGACGGATCCGCCCCGCGCGGCAAGGGCAGCCAGATGCTTGTGGGCGCGCAGGGCCGCTTGGTTGGCACCATCGGCGGCGGCGCCGTTGAGCTGCGCAGCGAGCAGATGGCCATAGAGCTGCTTGGAAAAAAGCAGAGTGGGCTGCATGAATTCCATCTGCAAAAGAACAAAATTGAGGATATCGGCATGGTGTGCGGCGGCGACGTGACGGTGCTGTTTACCCGCATTCCGGGCACGGATGCGCGCTGGAACAGCCTGGCGCAAAAGGCCATGCAGTGCTTTGCCGAGATGACTCCGGCTGATCTGAGCCTGGGGCTGAACGGCGGCCTGGCCGCGCTGATTGGCGCGGATGGGCAGCTGTTGGCGGGCGCAGCGCCTGCGCCGGAGGAAAAGCATGTGCTGCTGCCTCTGCCGCTGGGAGAGCGCGCGCTGATTTTTGGCGCGGGGCACATTGCCCGGTCGCTGGTGCCGCTGCTGAAAACCATCAATTTTCGCCCTGTCGTGTATGATTGCCGGCCGGAGTGCGTCAATCAGGTCAACTTCCCGGATGCAGATCAGGTGATCGTGGGCGATTTTGACCATATCGCCGATTCGCTGGCGCTTCTGCCCGATGATTATATCGTCATCATGACCAACGCCCACAGCCATGATTTCGAGGTGGAGCTGCAGGCCTTGCAGGCCGATCATGCCTATGTGGGCGTGATTGGATCGGCCAAGAAAACTGCCTCAGTCAATGCGCGCCTGCGTGAGCGGGGCGTGACGGATGATCGCCTGGCCGTTGTGCATACGCCCATCGGCACGGCCATCAAAGCTGTTACCCCGGCGGAAATCGCCGTAAGCATCGCGGGGGAAATGATCTATGTGCGCGCGCTGCGCCGCGAGGGCGGGCAGGAAGCGCATCATGGCTGCCCCATGCATTAATACGGATTCTCTGATCAAAAAAACAGATCGCAGGCAAATTGCTTGCGGTCTGTTTTTTGATTTGCGTTTTATTGCAGCAGGAAGGGTACCTCGGGCGTGTATTTGTTGGCAAAGTCAAAGGCCAGTCGCAGGTTTTCCTGAATCGTAGGCAGATCAAGCCTGCACAGTATGCCGATCAGATATACGTGGTAATAGCAGAAGGTATCAATGTTCTGCAGGTCAGAATTGCCGCTGAGAAACTCATGATACAGCCTGCGGCGCGCGCCCAAATCCATGCAGACCGACATGCGCAGATCCAGTTCGTCAAAGGGCTTGTGAAAATCGCGGATGATGGCGCGATAGTGATTGCTGACGATGCCGACCTTGCTGGTTTCCCAGACGTCCATAGCGTCCTTGCGATAGAATAGATCAAGGTTCTTTTCGCTGCTGGTGATCACGCGGTAAAAATAAATGTACATCACGCAGATGCGCCAGTAGGCGTTTTGATATTCGTCGGGATACTGATCGATGAAATCGCGCAGGTACTGAAAGTACTCGTCGATCATGTACAGCAGGAGCAGATATTTGTTTTTGAAATGATAGGAGATCGTGCTCTTGGTTATGCCGATTTCATCTGCGATTTGCTGGAAGGTTGTATTGTTGTAGCCATAATCGTGGAACATTTTTTCGGCCGTGGTGAGAATCTGCGTTTTGACAAGAGGCGCTTTATCTTTCATGGGCAGGCTCGCTTTCTGATATCTACACTCGAATTATAGCACAGGAAAAGATAAAAAAGCAAATGACAAAGCAAAAAAACAAAATATAATTTGTTCAGTAAACGCGCGTAAATGAAAAAACCGCAAAAATAGGGGAATTTGCTCCGCAAAAGCGGATCGAAGACTGAAAATGTGTTGAAAATCGCGCGATTTTCGCTTGCTATCCAGACCGTTATGTTTTTAATTGCATATTGACGAATATCGATAAAGGAATTATAATTAGAACAAATGACGATTTGTTCAGAAAACTGTCGATTCTGAGCCGAGCGTCAATTTGGCAAGGAGGGATTTTTCCAAATGAGCACTGCGAACAAAAGCAGCAATCGCTGGCTGGCGCTGATGTCGGCCACACTCGCCTTCACCTTTACGTTCCTCAGCCGCTTTACCTGGGCGCCGCTGATGAGCACCGTAATGGAGGAGTTTTCCATCAACGCCACCCAGGCCGGCCTGTACATGTCCGCTTTCTTTGCGGGCTATTGCATCACGCAGATTCCCGGCGGCATCATGGCCGATAAGCTGCAGCCCAAGTACATTCTGATTATCGCCACCCTGCTGGGCGGCATCTGCACGGCGCTGATGGCCCTTATCGGCGGCTACACCATGGGCCTGGTTGTGCGCATTGTCAACGGTCTGTGCTCGGGCGTGATCATGTCCAGCTGCTCTAAGATCGTTACCGCCAACTTTGCTCCCAAGGAGCGCGCCACCGGCATGGGTATCCTGCTGGCCTCCCCGCCCATCGGCATTCTGCTGGCCAATCAGATTGCGCCCCGCCTGATGCATGCGGTTGGCTGGCGCGGCACCTTTGCCTATGTAAGCCTGTTCGCGGTGCTGGTAATTGTTTGCCTGTTCCTGTTTGTAAAGCCCATTCCCAAGGCGCCCGCTCCCGCCGGCAAGGCCGGACTGCTGGAAGGCCTGGCGGTTTATTTCAAGGATCCCCAGCAGATCATCCTGGCGCTGTCGGGCTTCATGTTCATGTTTGTCAACAACGGCTTCTCCACCTGGGGCAATAAGTTTGCCCAGTCCTTCGGCCTGACCGCCACCCAGGGCGGCATGATCGTATCCGCCTTCTCCATCGCGGGCATCATCGCCTCCTGCTTCTCCGGCAAGCTGGCCAGCGCTCTGGGCATGAGCCACAAAAAGTTCATGCTGATTGCCCTGGCGCTGATGGGCGCGTCCTGCGCGGTGTTTGGCCTGATGAACAGCTATGTCACCCTGATCCTCATCGGCATCATCTTCGGCGCGTTCTCCTACCTGCCCTCCACGCACTATACTACCCTGGCTGCCATCCGCGCGGGCGATCAGTACAGCGCCACCGCGATTTCCATTGAAAACCTGATCTTCCAGTCCGCAAGCCTTGTGCAGCCTATTATCGTTGGCCGAATCATCGACAGCACCGGCAATTACAATGTTGTGTGGTTCTTCTTCGCGGGCATCTGTCTGTGCGGCGTAGCCATCGGCCTGGCCTTCCGCGCATCCAAGAAGAACGCCAAATAAGGCGTCTTGAATTTTAAAGGAGAAAATACATGAAAGTTAGATCCGTAAAGGTCATTACCCTCAAGGTAAACGGCCGTTCCTACGAATTTGACGTGGGCGAGGGCCGCGGCGAAATGCCTGAGAGCGAAACGCTGGTGCATACCCTGCGCGACCGCCTGGGTCTGACGGGCGTAAAGCTCGGCTGCGATCAGGGCGCTTGCGGCGCCTGCACGGTGATTATGAACGGTAAGCCTGTTACTTCCTGCATGATGCTGACCATGGACTGCGACGGTGCGGAGATCACCACCATCGAAGGTCTGGCCGATGCGGCTACGGGCAAGCTGAACGGTCTTCAGCAGGCTTTCCTGGATCACTGCGGCTATCAGTGCGGCTTCTGCACGCCCGGCATCATCATGACGGCGCAGGCGCTGCTGGATAAAAATCCCTGCCCCACCGAGACGGAGGTGCGCGAGGCGCTGTCGGGCAATTATTGCCGCTGCGGCACCCATTACACCGCTGTGGAATCCATTATGGCCTATATTGAGCAGATGAAGGAGGAACGCAAGCAATGAAAGAGCAGTTCCGCCATATCGGCCGCGAGACCCATCGTATTCTGGGCAGCGACATTGTAACGGGCAAGGCCATGTATGTGGCCGACAACAAGGTGCCCGGCATGAAATACGGCAAAATCCTGCGCTCGCCTTATCCCTTTGCCCGCATCGTCAGCGTGGATAAAAGCGAAGCACTGGCCATGGACGGCGTTGCCTGCGTGGTGACCTGGCAGGATATCGCAGGCGAGGGCATCAGCGTCAACAATGGATTCACACCGCCCCGCCATCCCAACATCCTGGATGAGTATGTGCGCTATGTGGGTGACGCTGTGGCCCTGGTTGTTGCCGATACCGAAGATCTGGCCATGGAGGCCATGGATAAGATCAAGGTGGAATATGAGCAGCTGGAGCCCGTTTATACCATCGACGAGGCCATGAAGCCCGGCGCGCCGCAGCTGTACAAGGAATTCCCCGGCAACATCGCCCCCTACAAGCAGAACCTGCATTTTGAGGCGGGGGACAGCGGCAAGGGCTTTGAGGAAGCCGATGTGATCGTGGAGATGGACAGCGAGCTGACCAGCGGCCAGAATCCGCTGCCGCTGGAGCCGCCTACCACCATTGCCTGGTGGGATAAGGGCGTCGTTACCTTTATTGCCTCCGCCGCGGCTCCTGCCTACTGCCACCAGAACGTCGCGTCTTCTTTGAATCTGCCCTATGAAAACGTTCGCCTGATCGTGGGCGCGGTGGGCGGCTCCTTTGGCTCCAAGCTGTACAGCGGCAACGTGCATTGCCTGGTGTTTACCGCCCTGATGGCGCGCTTTGCAAACTGCCCGGTGCTGTACGCTTACAGCAAGGAGGAGCACTTTACCGCCCATCAGACCCGCATGGTCACCAAGGGCCATGTCAAGTTTGGCATGAAGAAGGACGGCCTGGCGACCGCCGTTGAAATGACGCAGATTGCCGACGCCGGCGCTACAGCCTCCACGCAGGAATTCATGCTGGCTGTGGGTACCAACTCGCTGCCCATCCTGTGCAAAACCAACAACAAAAAGTTTGACGCCAAGGTGGTCGTGACCAACCATGTGCCCTCCGGATCCTTCCGCGGCTATGGCTATCTGGAATCGAGCAACCTGCTGACCGCCGCCATCTTCGAGGCCTGCCGCCGGGTGGATGTAGACCCCATGGTCTATCTGGAAAAGAACGCGCTGGCGCTGGGCGAGGAGTTCCACAACGCCTGCTCGCCCATGCATCCCTGGCAGCACAATAACTCCTCCGACTGGCAGAACCTGGTGCGCGAGACCGCGAAGGCCTGTCATTGGTCTGAGCGCTGGAAGGGCTGGGGCGTGCCCACCTGGGTGTCTCCCGATGGCAAAAAGCGCCGTGGCATCGGCGTAAGCGCCGCCGGTCACGCCGATACGGGCGGCAAAACCTCCAACGCCACCGTGACCATCACGGGTCTGGGCGCTGTGTATATCTCCACCTGCATGGCGGAGTTTGGCTCGGGTATCCGCGATATCATGCAGAAGATCGTGGCTGAGGAGCTGGATATGCCCATCGAGTCCGTCAAGATGGCGCCCGCCGATACCGGCGCGACTCCCGCGGACTTTGGCTCCACCGGCTCCCGCTCCACCTACTGTGGCGGCATCTGCGCGCTGAAGGCGGCGCAGGATGTGAAGCGCCAGCTGTTTGAAATCGTTGAGCAGCGCCATGGAATCCCCAAGGATGACCTGGCTCTTAAAAACGGCAAGATCTATCAGATTTCCAACCCCGAAAAGGTGCTGCCGCTGTTCCCGATGGTCATCGGCAAGGTAGATTCCATCACGGGCGTGGGTCATCACAACGGCGTGGAGGATAGCACCATCATGCATTTGCAGGTGATCGAGGTCGAGGTCGATACCGAGCTAGGCACGATCAAGCTGATTAACCACTTCGGCGGCTCCGATGCGGGCGTGATCGTCAATCCCCTGCCGCTGCGCAATCAGGTGCAGTCCTTCTATGCCGGCACCGACCTGGCGCTGATGGAGGAGACGGTGTGGGATCAGAACGATTACCGCGTGCTCAACCCCTCCAATCTGGATTATAAGACCCGTACCTTCAATGAAGTGACGCAGCACGATCACATTGTGCTGGAAACCAACAAGGGCAAGGATACCCGTTATCCCTTCGGCGCGAACGGCGTGGGCGAGCCGCTGCTGGCTCCCGGCGGCCCGGCGATCCGCATGGCCGTGTACAATGCCTGCGGCGTATGGATCAACGAGTTCCCCTTCACGCCCGCCCGCGTGCTGGCTGCGCTCAAAGCGAAGGAGGAGAAATAAGCTATGAAGCATTTTGCTTACGAATCGGCACAAAGCGTGGAGCAGGCCTCCGAGCTTCTGCGAAAGGGCGACGCCGTTCTCAGCGCCGGCGGCACCGATCTGACCGGCGTGCTCAAGGAAAAGCTGCTGCCGAATTATCCCAGGACGGTTGTAAGCCTGAAGGAAATCCCCGGCATGAACCGCATCGCCGAGGAAGCCGACGGCCTGCATCTGGGCGCGATGGCCACTCTGGCCGATATCGCATCCAGCGGCGTGGTGCGCAGCAAGTGGCCCGCGCTTGCGGACGCGGCGTATTCCGTGGCTACCCCCAACCTGCGCAACACCGCCACCGTGGGCGGAAACATCTGCCAGGATGTGCGCTGCTGGTATTACCGCTATCCAGATTCCATTGGCGGCCGCGTCAACTGCGCCCGCAAGGACGGCCATCTGTGCTATGCCATGATGGGCGAAAACCGGTATCATTCCATCTTCGGCGCGATGAAGGTGTGCCAGACACCGTGCTCTCACGGCTGTCCGGCCAATACCGACATCCCCGCCTATATGGAAAAAATCCGCGAGGGGGATATGCACGCTGCGGCTGAAATCCTCATGCGCGCCAACCCGTTGCCGATGCTGACCTCCCGCGTGTGCCCGCATCCCTGCCAGAAGGAATGCAACCAGCATGTATACGGCGACAGCGTGGGCATCCACTGCGTGGAGCGCACGGTGGGCGATTACATTCTGGAGCACATGGATGAATTCTACCGCGCGCCCGAAAAGAAAACCGGCAAGTCCGCCGCCGTGATCGGCGCTGGCCCCTCCGGCCTGGCTGCTGCTTATAATTTGCGCAGGGCTGGTCATCAGGTAACGGTTTATGATAAAATGGAAAAGGCCGGCGGCGTGCTGATGTATGGCATCCCCGCTTACCGCCTGCCCAAGAAGTACATCGAAACCGTGCAGCAGGCGCTGGAAAAGATGGGCGTCGTCTTCAAGCTGGGCGTGGATGTGGGCAAGGATATCACCGTGGCCGATATCGAAAAGGCCAGCGATTCCGTCTACATTGCCACCGGCGCGTGGAAGCAGCCCCTGCTGGGTCTCAGCGGCGAGGATATGACGCAGTTCGGTCTGAACTTCCTGGTAGAGGTCAACAAGTACCTCAAGGGGCGCGTGGGCAAGGAGGTGCTGGTCTGCGGCGGCGGCAACGTCGCCATGGACGTAGCGCTGGTCTCCAAGCGTCTGGGCGTTGAAAAGGTTCGCCTGGTGTGCCTGGAAAAGCGCGAGGAAATGCCCGCCAGCCCCGAGGAAATCGCCCGTGTACTGGAGGAGGGCGTTGAGTTTATCAACGGCCGCGGCCTGCTTGAGGTGATCCGCGATGAAAACGGCAATGTGCGCGGCATGAAGACCAACAGGTGCCTGTCCGTGCGCGACGCAGAGGGCCACTTCAATCCCCAGTATGATAACGACGATGTGCAGGTTATCGAATCTGACTGCATCATCCTGGCCACCGGTCAGCGCGTAGATATCGACTTCCTGGGCGAGGAGCTCAAGGCGCAGATCAAGAGCCTGCGCGGCCTGCTGGATGTAAACGAGGATAACGCTACCCGCCGTCCCGGCGTATTCGCTGGCGGCGACGCGGCTACCGGCCCTGATATCGCCATCCGCGCGATCAGCTCCGGTATGCATGCTGCCCGCGCCATGAGCGCCTATATGGGCTTCCCCATGCCTGCCGTGCCCGCTGAAAAGGGCTTCCTGCGCAGCGAGAGCGAGGAAGTGCATAACCGCGTGGGCAACAAGCTGGAGGAGCTGCCCATTCCTGAGCGCAGCCTGACCAATGAGGATGAAAAGAGTTACGCGCCCGGCCTTGCCCGCTGCGAAGCCGGCCGCTGCATGAACTGCGGCTGCCTGGCGGTCAATCCCAGCGACATGGCCAACATGCTCTACGCCTATAATGCCAAGGTGGTTACCAATCTGCGCACCGCCACGGCTAAGGAGTTTTTCGGCACGCATGCCAAGATCCAGACCGTGCTGCGCCCCGGCGAGGTGGTTCAGGAGATCGTGGTGCCCGCTCCCAAGACTGGCGCAAAGGCCGTGTACAGCAAATTCCGCGTGCGCGACGCCATCGACTTTGCCGTTGTGGCTGTCGCCAGCGTGGTGAACACGGATGAAAATAACATCGTCACCGACGCCAGCCTGGTGCTGGGCGCGGTGGCTCCCGTCGCGCTCAAGCGCGAGAAGGCCGAGCACTATCTGATCGGCAAGCCGCTGAATGCGGAAACCGCTGCTGCGGCTGCGGAAATCTGCCTGGAGGATGCGCTGCCCCTGTCCTGCAACGCCTATAAGATCGACGTGACCCGCACGCTGATCCGCAGAACGCTGCTGGGCGAATAATCACACATGAAAATGAACGGACGCATTCCCGCGCGGGAGTGCGTCCGCTCTTAAGGATTGGCGATATGACAAATCAACAGCTCACCCTGTCCTGGGCGGCGAAGTCCGGGGAATATCCGCTGCCCGAGGCGTATAATGGCGCGGGCGTTGCCAATGAGCCGAACTGCGAGGACCGGCTGGAAATCCGTCTGCGCGTGAATGCATTCGGCGTTATCGAGTCCGCTGGCTTTTCGCTGACCGAATCCGCCTGCCCGCCGATGTGGGCATGCGCGGTCTATGCCTGCGCCCAGTGCCAGGGCAGGCCCGCGCTTGCTGCGCTGACGATGGATCACAAAAAAATCGGCTGTGCCTTAACGGAAGACGGCGAGCCAGACATCGGCCATATTCACTGCGCCATGATGGCGGAAATCGCCCTCAAGCGCGCGCTGGCCGATTACGGCGAGCGCTTCCGCCGCTGACGCAGCCGTACAATCAGCAGCCCTGCGCCCCAAAGCGCAAAGAACGCCGCTATGATGATACAGATCACCATTCCGCAGAGTGGCGACAGCTCAATGCCCATATCCATTGAAAATCCCCCCTTATGGCTTATAGTATGTGAAAACGCGCGCGGCGTGATGCCTGCGCGCGCAAGGAGAGAATCAGCCATGGAAGCAACTGTCCGCCGTCCGCTTGCCGCCCTGATCCTGGCTGCCGGCGTATCCTCGCGCATGGAGCGCTTCAAGCCCATGCTGCCCGTGGGCGAGGATACCATGATCCGCCGCACGGTGCGCATGATGCAGCAGGCCGGAGCCGACCCTATCGTGGTGGTGACGGGCTATAAGAGCGATGTGCTGCGCCAGCATCTGGACGGGATGGGCCTGGTGTTCCTCAATAACGAGCATTATGCCTTCACCCAGATGTTCGATTCGTTTAAGATCGGTCTGGAATACCTGCTGCCGCGCTGTGAGCGGCTGCTGTTTTCACCGGGCGATGTGCCCACGGTGCAGATTGACACCGTGCGCCGTCTGCTGGAATACGACTCGCAGGTCGTGCGGCCGGTATATGGCAAAAAATCAGGGCATCCCATTGTGCTGCGACATGACGCGCTGGAGAAAATCAGCGATTATCGTGGTGAGGATGGCCTGCGCGGCGCACTGCGTGAACTGGGTCTGTCGCGGCAGGATGTGCCGGTTAACGATGAAGGCGTGGTGTTGGACGCTGATACGCCCGAGGAATATAACCGGCTGCTGCTGCACAATCTGCGCATAGGCGGCGGGCAGGAATCGCTGCGGCTGGATCTGCAATTGCATCTGTGCGCGCTGGATTCGGTGTTTGATCCTTTCTTTGCCCAGCTGCTTGAAATGGTGCGCATGACCGGCTCACTGCAAATGGCCTGCCATGCCGTGCATATTTCCTATTCAAAGGGGTGGAAGCTGGTGCGCCGCATGGAGGCTGCTCTGGGCTTTCCGCTGCTTGCCCGCGTGGTGGGCGGCTCCGCTGGCGGCGGTTCACAGCTGACAGCTGAGGGAGCGGATCTGCTGCACTGCTATCAGCAGATGGAGAAAGAGGTGCTGGCCACTGCCAAGGAGAGCTTTGAACGCTGCATGGCGCGGTATCTGCAATTGCAACCCGCCGAGCCGGAAGAAAAGTAAAAGCATATATCCGAACAAAAGCCTCCGACCATGTCGCTGTGACAAGGCCGGAGGCTTTTGATGTTTTAACGCTGCGTCAGCTTGGGAAACGCGCGCTCAATGGCCATTACCAGCAGCGGGATCAGCACAATCTGCACGATGATACCCGGCACTGCCTTGAGCAGCGCGCCGCTGAGGAACATGGCGAAAGTGAAGCTGCTGCCAGCCAGCCCGGCGATCAGCCAGCGCATCAGACCCCATACGATGCGCCCGCCCACCATAGCGATGAGCAGCGCGGCATAGATGGACAGCTTTTTGCGCGGCAGGCGGCGGTACATCAGGCTGCTGATAACCCCGTAGGCGGCCAGCTCAAAGCACATGGCCACGCCAGTGGGAAAAATGGGCGGCATGCCGAACAGCGCAAAGCGCAGCGGCGGCGCGACCGCGCCCACAGCCAGGGCGTATACCGGCCCGCACAGAAAGCCGCACAGCAGCACCGGCAGGTGCATGGGGGACAGGGCGCTGCCGATCTGCGGAATCTGCCCTGTCAGAAAGGGCAGCACCATGCACAGAGCCAGGCAGACGGCGCTGATAATCAGCTGCATCAGAGAATTGCGTTTGAGCGACATAGAATTTTCTCCCTTTCAAAATTGGATTCCGTCTTGAACGGGAGACGCGCCGTCGCGGCGCATTGATGCTTGGTACGAGAAGCGTTTAGGGCGTTTCGCCTCGGCAGAGCGATTCGATCTTGTCCACGGCGGCCTCAATCAACTGCACCCGGGTTAGCACAGGCACGCCCGCTACCTGGGTGGCACAGCGGTTTACAGGCAGCAGCACGCGGATTGCCGCGCTTTGCCCGACGGCCGCCGCCATGCTGGGGGTGATCTCTCCCAGCAGCGCGTCGGCTATGACAATGCCGATGGGGCCGGCGATAATATCCGCATCGCGGCAGGCAACCAGCACGGGGTTTTCGCCCGTCGCTCCCTGCTGCGCGCCTGCCTTGAGCATGGCGCTGGTGGCCAGGGAGTTGGCGCCGATGGCGATCAGCTGATGCTGATCCATGGGCAGCCGGGCAGCGAGAGCTTCGATCAACTGCGCGCCAAGACGGCCGCTCTGGCCGTCGATTATCAGAATTTTCATCCGAAATTCCTTTCAGCCGCTGGGCGGCGAAGCAGTAGCACATCTTTAATAATACGCAATGGGGCGGGATGCTGTCAAGCTGCTTAGATGAAACTGTATTACTATTTTAACAATATGTATTATAATTGAAATATATATAGAAAAATATATGCATCCATGCCCATATGGAATTTTACAATTTGAAACTGTAGTAATAAGATGTATTTGGTGGGAGTTGGTTTTTTACGAAAGCTGAACCACCGATCATATCATTACAATGCATGGCGAAATTCATCCGCAGGGATGCGGCAGGCAAGCGGAAACGCGGCCTTATTCCGGGGATTGAGCGGGGGAGAGTATGCCAGGCATATCTATGAAGGAGGCAACCCTATGAATACCTACGGCATCGAAAAGTATGGCATCATCAATTCCAAGGCGGTCTATCGCAATCTGACCCCCGCCCAGCTTGTAGAGGCTGCGCTGCGCCGTGAGGAGGGCACGCTGAGCAACACCGGCGCGTTGGTGGTAAAGACCGGCAAGTATACCGGCCGCAGCGCCAACGACAAGTTCATCGTGGATACCCCTGCCGTGCATGACGATATCGCCTGGGGCAAGGTAAACCGTCCGATCAGCAAGGAAAACTTCTACGCCATCTACGATAAGGTGGTCGCCTACCTGCAGAATAAAGAAGTATTTATCTTTGATGGCTTCGCCGGCGCGGATCCCAAGTACACCAAGTCCTTCCGCATCATCAACGAGCTGGCCAGCCAGAACCTGTTCATCCATCAGCTGCTGCGCCGTCCTTCTGCCGAGCAGCTGGAAAGCTTCAAGGAAGATTACACCATCATCGCTGCCCCCGGCTTCAAGTGCATCCCTGAGATGGATCACACCCGCTCCGAGGCTGCCATCCTGGTCAACTATGAGGATAAGCTGGTCGTCATCTGCGGCACCCAGTACGCCGGAGAAATCAAGAAGAGCGTCTTCTCCGTGATGAATTATGTCCTGCCCAAGGAAGGCGTGTTCCCGATGCACTGCTCCGCCAACATCGGCCACAACGGCGACAGCGCCGTGTTCTTCGGCCTGTCCGGCACCGGCAAGACCACCCTGTCCGCCGACCCCAACCGCAAGCTGATCGGCGACGACGAGCACGGCTGGGCGGACGACTCCGTGTTCAACTTCGAGGGCGGCTGCTACGCCAAGTGCATCAACCTCAGCCCCGAAGGCGAGCCCGAAATCTACAACGCCATCAAGTTCGGCGCGCTGGTTGAAAACGTGGTCATGGATCCCGAAACCCGCGAGTTCGACTTTGATGACGACTCCCTGGCCATCAACTCCCGCGTGGGCTATCCTGTGGAATACATCCCCAACGCCGAGCTGAGCGGCATGAGCCCCAGCGTTCCCAAGACCGTTATCTTCCTGACCGCCGACGCCTACGGCGTGCTGCCTCCCATCAGCAAGCTGGACCGCAACCAGGCTATGTACTACTTCGTATCCGGCTTCACCTCCAAGGTTGCCGGCACCGAAATCGGCATCAAGGAGCCCGTGCCCACCTTCTCCACCTGCTTTGGCGAGCCCTTCCTGCCCCTGGATCCCTCTGTGTACGCCCAGATGCTGGCCGACAAGGTTGAAAAGTCCGGCGCGAAGGTATACCTGATTAACACCGGCTGGAACGGTACCGGCAAGCGCATGAAGCTGGCCTACACCCGCGCCATGGTAACTGCCGCCCTGACCGGCGAAATCGAAAAGAGCCAGTTCGTCAAGGATCCCACCTTCGGTGTGGAAGTGCCCACCGAAATCGCGGGCGTGCCCAGCGAGCTGCTGATCCCCGAAAACACCTGGGAAGACAAGGAAGCCTATCAGGCGAGCTGCAAGAAGCTGGCCGCCAGCTTCGTTGAAAACTTCAAGAAGTACACCCATATGTCTCAGGAAGTTGTTGAAGCTGGCCCCAAGGCGTAACATACAGTGAGGTAAATCATGGAAGAAGCATTGACTAACACGCTGGCCACGGCGGCTCCCGTCGTGCAGGCGGCTGTGCCGGGCGCGGATATTCCCACCTGGTTTGTGGTAGTGCTGGGCATGGTGATCGTATTCATCGGCCTGATCTGCCTGATCGCCCTGATTTCCTTCATGGGCGCGATTATGAAAAAAGTGAATGCGAAACATGAAACCGCCGCAGAGGCGGCCGCTCCGGCGGCCGTCCCTGCGGAAGCGGATATTCCCAACCGCGGCGAGCTGGTGGCGGCGATCTCCGTCGCCCTGGCCGAAGAGCTGGGCAAGGATGTCAAGGCGATCCGTATTCACAGCATCAAAAGGGTATAAAGAACGAAAGGAAGCAATCCTCCATGAAAAAGTATCGTGTAAACGTAAACGGCACTCAGTATGATATTACCCTGGAGGTGCTGGAAGGCGAAGCCGCTGCCGCCGCCCCCAAGGCCGCTCCCGCCGCTGCTCCTGCCGCCCCCGCCGCCAAGGCTCCCGCCGGCGCGCAGGCCATCAACGCCCCCATGCCCGGCACCATCCTGGCGGTCAATGTAAAGCCCGGCCAGGCCGTTAAGCGCGGCGACGTGCTGGTAGTGCTGGAAGCGATGAAGATGGAAAACGAAATCATGGCGCCCAACGACGGCACCGTCGGCACGGTGAACGTTGCCAAGGGCCAGAGCGTGCAGAGCGGCGCTACCCTGCTGACCCTTGCCTAAGACGGAGGGAGAAGCATGGAAACCATTATGAACTTCCTCCAGCAGACCGGTTTTTCGATGATTCCGGAAAACTGGAAGATGCTGGTCATGATCGCCATTTCCCTGGTTCTGGCGTACCTGGCGATCGTCAAAAAGTTTGAGCCGTTGCTGCTGCTGCCCATCTCCTTCGGCATGCTGCTGACCAACCTGCCCGGCGCGGAGATGTTCCATGAGCAGCTCTTTGCCGGCGGCCATGTCAACTGGGATCTGCTGGCGGGCAAGACCGTTGAAATCGATGGCGTGGCCACCACGATCTCCGCAGGCCTGATTGACTACCTGTACCTGGGCGTCAAGCTGGGCATTTACCCCTGCCTGATCTTCATGGGCGTGGGTGCGGGCACGGACTTTGAGCCCCTGCTTGCCAATCCCAAGACCCTGCTGCTGGGCGCTGCCGCGCAGCTGGGCATCTTCATCGTATTTATTCTGGCTCGCTTGGTTAACTACACCCCGGCCGAAGCAGGTTCCATCGGCATCATTGGTGGCGCGGACGGTCCCACGGCCATCTACACCACCATCCGTCTGGCCCCCCATCTGCTGGCTCCCATCGCGGTAGCAGCGTATTCCTACATGGCGCTGGTGCCCGTGATTCAGCCGCCCATCATGCGCGCGCTGACCACGCAGCAGGAGCGTGAAATCGTGATGAAGCCCCTGCGCAAGGTAAGCAAGACCGAAAAGATCATGTTCCCCTTCGTAGTAACGATCTTCGTGGCGCTGCTGGTTCCCTCGGCTGCGCCTCTGGTCGGCTGCCTGATGCTGGGTAACCTGATGCATGAAACCGGCGTGGTGGATCGTCTGGATCAGACTGTGCAGAATGGCCTGATGAACGTTGTCACCATCTTCCTGGGCGTATCCGTCGGTGCGACGGCGACGGCTAACACCTTCCTTACCAAGGATACGCTTCTGATTATGGCGATGGGCATCTTTGCCTTTGGCTGCGGCACCGCCGGCGGTGTACTGCTGGCCAAGTTCATGAACCTGTTCCTCAAGGAAAAGATCAATCCGCTCATCGGCTCTGCCGGCGTATCCGCCGTGCCGATGGCCGCGCGCGTATCCCAGAAGGAAGGCCAGAAGGCCAACCCCGGCAACTTCCTGCTGATGCACGCTATGGGCCCCAATGTGGCCGGCGTAATCGGCTCTGCCATTGCCGCGGGCGTGCTGCTGGCGCTGTTCGGCGCGCATTGATGGAGGATTTAGCAAATGGCTAAGATCTATATTACCGATACCATTCTGCGTGACGCGCATCAGTCTCAGGCCGCCACGCGCATGCGCCTGAGCGATATGCTGCCCGCCTGCGAGCTGCTGGACAGCATTGGCTACTGGTCGCTGGAATGCTGGGGCGGCGCGACGTTTGACGCCTGCATGCGCTTCCTCAACGAGGATCCGTGGGAGCGTCTGCGCCAGCTGCGCAAGCATATGCCCAATACCAAGCTGCAGATGCTGCTGCGCGGCCAGAACCTGCTGGGCTATAAGCACTATGCCGACGACGTGGTGGAGGCCTTCTGCGCCAAGTCCATCGAAAACGGCATCGACGTAGTCCGCGTGTTCGACGCGCTGAACGATACCCGCAACATCGAGTGCGCGGTCAAGGCGGTTAAAAAGTACGGCGGCTGGTGCGAGCCTGCCATCAGCTACACTGTCAGCCCCGTGCATAACGAGGAGTACTTTGTCAAGCTGGCCAAGGAAATGGAGCAGATGGGCGCGGACAGCATCTGCATCAAGGACATGGCGAACCTGCTGCTGCCCTTCGACGCCTATAACCTGGTCAAGAAGCTCAAGCAGAGCGTCAAGGTACCCATCCACCTGCATACCCACAACACCACCGGCACCGGCGATATGGTGTACCTGATGGCCGCTCAGGCGGGCGTGGATATCATCGACACCGCGCTCTCGCCCATGGCCAACGGCACCTCTCAGCCCGCTACCGAGTCCATGGTGGCTACCTTCAAGGGCACGGAGTTTGATACCGGACTGGATATGGACAAGCTGCTGCAGGGCGCTACTCATTTCCGCAAGGTGGCTGACCGCCTCAAGGCCGAGGGCTCGCTTGATCCCAAGGTGCTCAATACCGACGTGAAGACCCTGGTGTACCAGGTGCCCGGCGGCATGCTGAGCAACCTGATCAGCCAGCTCAAGCAGGCGAACGCCGAGGATAAGTACTACGACGTGCTGGCCGAGGTGCCGCGCGTCCGCAAGGACTTTGGCTATCCGCCCCTCGTTACGCCCACCAGCCAGATCGTCGGCTCCCAGGCCGTGCTCAACGTCCTGTCCGGCGAGCGGTATAAGATGGTCTCCAAGGAGTCCAAGGCCCTGCTGCGCGGCGAATACGGCCGCCTGCCCGGCCAGGTCAACGAGGAAGTGCGCCGCAAGGCGATTGGCAGCGACACGGTGATTACCTGCCGTCCTGCCGATCTGATCAAGCCCGAAATGCCCAAGTACCGTGAGGAAACCAAGGGCGTTGCCACCTGCGAAGAGGATGTGCTCAGCTACGCGCTGTTCCCGCAGGTTGCCTCCGCCTTCTTTGCCAAGCGCGCTGAAAAGGCTGCCGAGGCTGATCCCAATGCTGTGCGCGAGCTGTACGTTGAGGATATGGGCAACTGATTTTCTAATTTCTTACAGGGAGATGCTTGTTCATCTCCCTGTTTTTGTTGTCGCTTCAGCGAAGAAGAAAACCACCAGCGGAGCTGGTGAGAGGGAAAAGCTTAAGATACAGGAAGCGCCTCCTTTGCTATAATGAGAGCAG